>CAZCLW010000086.1:0-2040 GCA_964499685.1 uncultured Planctomycetales bacterium | reverse complement strand
GTGGATTAGGAAAGATCGGGAACGTCTGTCGGTCACGAGGCCCGGGTCGTCATGCGGTCATCGGCTCTCCATCCGGCCGCCGGTTGATTTATCCGTTTTTTGTCCGTTTTGTCCCGTTTCTTTCCTTGACAAAAATAAGCCAGGTGATATATTGATCCAGGCTGCACGGACTTGTTTTAAGAAGAGAATTTTCTGGCAGTCTCGCCTTTATATCCTACATATAGAAATATTATTTAGATGAGCAAAGCAATTCTTTTTCTGGAAGACGGCGTGCATTTTACCGGCAAACTGCGGGTGAGGCCGTCTTTAATACCTCCATGACCGGCTACCAGGAGATCCTGACGGATCCTTCCTACGCCGGTCAAATTGTTGTCATGACCTATCCGTTGATCGGAAATTACGGCGTCAATGAAGAGGACGTCGAGTCAAAGAACATCCATCTTAAGGGCTTTGTCGTCAAGGAATTCTGCCGCGCCCATTCCAACCATCGGGCCACCGCAAGCCTTATCGAATATCTGGATAAAAACAGGATCATCGCGGTTGAAGGCATCGACACACGCGCGCTGACCCGCCATCTGCGTACTGCCGGCGCGATGAAGGCCATTATATCCACCGAGGACTTTGATCCCGAAAGCCTGAGGAACAAGCTCCGGAAAATCCCGTCCATGGAAGGGGCCGACTGGGTCAGAAACGTCACGACAAAGAAAAAATACATCTGGAACGATACGGCGGGACCCGGCAACACAAAACAGGCGGCGCCGTCTAAATATAAAGTTGCCGCGATTGATTGCGGCATCAAATTCAACATCTTGCGCATCCTTAACGGACTTGGTTGCGAGGTCCATGTGTTTCCGGCAAAAGCGACTGCCGGGGAAATCCTGGCCATTGATCCGGACGGCATTTTCATCTCCAACGGTCCCGGCGATCCGGCCGCGGTCGGCTATACGGTCGAAACGGTCAGGGAGCTCTTCGGCAAGAAGCCGATGTTCGGCATATGCCTGGGGCACCAGATCATCGGGCTCGCGCTGGGAGGAAAAACTTTCAAACTCAAATTCGGCCATCACGGGGCAAACCATCCCGTGAAAGATTTACTGGACAACCGCATAGGGATCACTTCGCAAAACCACGGTTTTTGCGTCGATATCGACAGTCTACACCCCGGTGATGTCGAGATGGTGGACATCAACCTGAATGACAACACGTTGGAAGGCCTGCGGCATAAAAAGTTTCCGGTGCTTTCTTTTCAGCACCATCCGGAAGCGGCGCCGGGGCCGCACGACGCGCAGTATTTGTTCAGGTATTTTATCGAGATGATGGAGAAAGACAAGCTTGTAGCTGGTAGCCAGTAGCTTCAGCTACCCGCCACAAGCTACAAGCTCAAAAAGCTATGCCTAAAAGAACTGACATAAAGAAAATCCTCCTCCTCGGCTCCGGCCCGATCGTGATCGGCCAGGCGTGTGAATTCGACTATTCCGGCACGCAGGCCTGCAAGGCGCTTCGGGAAGAAGGCTATGAGATCGTCCTCATTAATTCCAATCCGGCGACGATCATGACGGACCCCGATTTTGCGGACCACACCTATGTGGAGCCTTTGACGCCGCAGTTTGTCCGTTACGTGATTGAAAAGGAACGGCCGGATGCTATTTTGCCGACGTTGGGCGGACAGACCGCGCTTAATATCGCCATGAAACTCTGGGAAAACGGGACGCTGGAGAAATACAACGTCAGGATGCTTGGCGCTGATTACGAGGTCATCAAAAAAGCCGAAGACCGGGAATGTTTCAAGAAGGCCGTCATCAAGGCCGGCCATGAGGTGCCGCGAAGCGAGTTTGCTCATGACCTTCAAGAAGCCAGGGAAGCGGCGCAAAAGATAGGGTTTCCGGTCATCATCCGGCCCAGTTACACCTTGGGCGGGACCGGAGGCGGGTTCGCGAACAACATGCAGGAGTTGGAAGAAGTCGCCGAGCGCGGCATCGAAAGCAGCATGATCAATGAGGTCATCATTGAGGAATCGATCGTCGGCTGGAAAGAATATGAGCT
>CAZCLW010000085.1:0-2134 GCA_964499685.1 uncultured Planctomycetales bacterium | reverse complement strand
GATAAGGTCAAAGGCATGCGGACCGTTGTCCATCAACACGCCACCGCCGGAAATCTCCCGGTTGGCATACCATGTGCCTTCCATATTGATATAACCACCGAACATCAGACGGAAATTCAAAATACGGCCCAGGCTGTTTTTGTCCAGCAGCTCTTTGGCCTTTTGAACCTCTTCAAAAAACCGGAATTTAAAGGCCGTTAAAAGAAGTTTATTTTTCTGATTAGCCTTGGCGATCATGGCTTCGGCTTCCGCGACGGAGACAGCCAACGGTTTTTCGCACAGGACGTTAAGCTCAGCCTCCAACAGGTCCATAACGATCGGGTAATGGCTCATGGGAACAGTGCAGAGACTGATGCCGTCTAGCTTTTCGTTCTTAAGCATTTCCTGGTGAGTCGTGTAAGCCCTTCCTCCTGTTTCTTTGGCGAACTTCTGCGCCTTGGAAAGGTCAGAATCGACAAAAGCCGTCAGTTCGGTCTGCGAATTTTGCTTGTAGGCATTAAGATGCCAGCGCCCCATTTGGCCGCAGCCGATAATCGCGATACGCAGTTTATCTGTCTTTTTTATTATTTGGGTTGCCTGTTCCACGACCGCTTCTTGCTTAGCCTCAGAAGCTGAGGCCGATGTTTCCGTCAGGCATTGCTTCAGTACCGAAACAGCCTTTTCGATCCGCGCCTTGTCCCAGGATTCGTTGATCGGGATCGAAATCATGTGCTGCAGGATATCTTCCGCCTTGGGACAGAGGCCTTCCTTGTATTCATAAACCTGGCCGGTCACTTTAGGGCTAAAAGGAAATTGAGAACTCCCGAAGGTCTTTTTGTTGGTAAGGGATTCACTGCATAAATAGATCGGCTTGCCCGTATAGCCCGCCAACGCCCAAACCTTTTGGACGACCATTTTTTGCGCCAAGGTCTGGATATCATGATTCTTGATAAAGACCGGATACTGCCAATAAGACGATTCTCCTCCGGGCGTAACCGGCGCCGGCAAAACTTCCGGAATATTTTTGAGGAGCTCGGTCATGTATTGGCCCAATGCCTGCCTCCTCTCAACCACACCTTTGACTTTCTTTAACTGCGCAAGGCCTACGGCCGCCGTCAATTCGTTCATCCGGTAATTCAAACCTAAAAACAAGTAGGCCCGCGAACCCCAGCCTTTGCGGGCATAACCCTTATCCACAAAAAGCTTCATCCGTTCGTAATAAGCTTTATTGGAGGTTATGGTCATCCCACCGTCACCGGTCGTCATATGTTTCGCCTGCTGAAAACTGAAACAGCCGATATCACCCCAAGTCCCCACGTATCTTCCCTTATATATAGTGGCATGGGCCTGGGAACAGTCTTCCACCAGAGGGATATTGTGTTTGCGGGCAATCGTCGTCATCGCCTCCATATCACAGGGATTGCCGAAAAGATGAACGACCACAATGGCCTTTGTCCTGGGCGTGATCTTGCGTTCGACATCGGCAGGATCCATATTATAGGTGTGGTCGACATCCGCAAAAACAGGGATACATTGCTGATAGAGAATAGGGATAATCGTTCCAAGATCGGTGATAGGGGCCGTGATGATCTCATCGCCGGGGTTCAAGTCCAGGGCCCCTAAAGCCGTATGGATGGCGGCCGTGCCAGAGGTTGAGGCAACGGCATAGGGAGCGCCGTAAAACTGGGAAAATTCTTTTTCAAAGGCCGGCACGAGCTTGCCGTCAATGCCGAAAAGGTTCTGCGACAAAAGGGCCTTATGCAGCATGCGCAGCTCGGAAGCATCAAATAGTCTACGACCCGGAAAATTCCTGGCCGGGGACATCAGGACGTTAAATACGGAACTCAAGATGGACTGTTTGACCTGTGATTTAATTTTGGCTAAACCGCTTAACATGGACTTCCTCCTTCACCATTAATGCTTTATCGCCGACAAAATAGTCTTGCGTAAGTTTACCGGCATCAAATTCCTGATCCTTTTGCCCCACGGCGTTAATGATAACTGCTCCCATAATGGCATATTAAAGTCACCGCGGGCGTTCATTTCCAAAGCTTTCTTATAATATTCGATCTCCAGGGCATCGATCCGGCTCTTTTCAAGCCGTTCAACACTTTTACGCGCGTTGTCCTTGATCGTTTGGCGCAAGTCGCAGTCC
>CAZCLW010000084.1:0-2416 GCA_964499685.1 uncultured Planctomycetales bacterium | reverse complement strand
AAGGGCCAGTGATCTTTTGATTGCCCTAGTTATGAGCCATACCGTGGCCGGTGATCTCGAGATATACCGCAACCTTGGCGAAAGTTTGTGGTCCAAAGACGCCTTGCGCTATCAGCGGGCCAAGGCCTTTGTTGCCGCCGAAGCAGCCGGTATCCAGCTTATCGACCATGTCATCACCATGAAGATGAGCAATGCTGAGGTCTTGACGGAGGCCGCCACCAAGGCCAGAGAATCGGGCGCTTCCGGTATCCGGGCATTAACTCCAGCTCAGGCAAAATTATTCGGCGATATTTTTTCCGAGCCTGCACAAAAATCAAAGGATGAAATATTAAGACAAGCACGCGAAATTATTGAAGAGTTTGAATCCGCGGGAAGGCTTATCCCTCCAGAGGTAGCACAGCATGATCTAACTCCCGCTGAGACCGATATGTTTTTACAGATTCTTGCGGATTTTCAACGGGCCCAATTAAAGGGAGACGGTGGAATTGTCTATGATCCCAAAGGCGCGGCCGAATGGATTGATCCTTATTCGGCGCGTCATTTTATGCGCGCCTTGGATAAAGCCCGGGAACAGGGTAAGCTGACCGTGCCGCAAATCCGACGTTTTGCCGAGATCGAAGCTTTATACGGAACCAATTGGCGTCAGGAGCGGCTTCTTCAGGTTCCTTTAAAGCGTGTTCTGGAAAAGGCCGGCGAGGATTTGGCACAGCTTCCGCAGCATATTGAAGCGCTCAAGAGAGAATTTTTTGATCTGGAAACCAAGACGGATAAACGAAGTCTTGGCCGGAAAGATGAAATTGCCGGGGCGCTGTCCCTGCTGGCCAGCGTTGCTCCTTCTTTGGCGGATGGAAAGACCTTTACTCAGGATTTAGCAAGTGAGGTGCAGGAAAAGGCCAGATTATCCAACTCGGCAATGCTTGCGAACGAGATTAAGGATCAGCTGCGCGACCGGTTTATCCAGACCAAAGGTGCTATTTCCCGTCAGGAAGTTGAGCAAATCGTTCAGGGACAAATAAGCTCCGAAGAAGTGGCAGTATTCCTTTTTGAATTAGCCTATCAGTGGGGTTATTTCGGTCCGATCAATGATCCTTCCATTGCGGAGATCGACATAGCTAAGTTCGCCGAAAGCCTGGGGCTTCCTGGGACAGCTCCTTTTACGCGTGGTATTTTCCCATCGGTGGCCGGACGCAAAGGCGGCCGCGTGCCAACGGTGAGAAAGTATGCCTCTTTCGGAACAGCTGAAGAATCCAATAAGCTGATCCAGGACCAGTTAAAGCAAGGGGCAACCGGTTTAAGCATCGCTTTCGATCTTCCGACGCAAAACGGCTATGATCCCGATCACACCATGTCCCGCGGGGAAGTGGGGAAGGTGGGCGTGGCCATCAGTTCTTTGGAAGACATGCGCACGCTGTTTAAGGACATTAAATTGTTGAATGATAAGGGCGGTCTTTCGGTCTCCATGACGATCAATGCGACATCGCCGATCCTTTTGGCCATGTATTATCTGGTCGCCAAAGAAAAGGGATTGAGTGATGATCAGATCCGCGGAACGATCCAGAACGATGTGCTCAAGGAATATCAGGCCCGCGGTACCTATGTTTTTCCGTATGCGGCGACCATACGTCTGACCACGGATGTTTTTGAATGGGCCAAGGCCAATGCGCCTAATTACAATACGATCAGTATTTCCGGTTACCATGCGCGAGAAAAAGGTGCCGATGAGGTCCAGGAGGTCGCTTTTGTTATTTCTAATGCCTTGCAATATATGACCGAGGCCAAAAAACGCGGGCTCACATCCGATGACCTTGCGACCATTATGAGCCAGGTTTCCTTTTTCATGAATTTGAAATTACGTACCTTTGAAGAGGTTGCCAAATACCGGGCACTTCGACGTGTCTGGTCAACATTGGTGCGTGATGCCTTCGGCCTGGTCCCGCAGCCGGACCAGCCGGCGGGGATCGCTTCTCTTTATAAGAAGGCATCCACCGTCCGCGTGCAGTCTTGGGCCGGCGGAAGCGATGTGCGTTTCCCCGGAAAGGTCCAAAATAATTTAACGCGGAACGCTATTCGCGCTTTTAACGCCATTGCCGCAGGGCCGCAGGGCGTTGACGGTGCTGCTTTTGATGAATCTGTGGGAATTCCAACAGCCTTTAGCCAGGGCTTAGTTATCGATCAGTTCTTTGTGGGCATGGAAGAGACCGGACTTCCTGAGATCACAGATCACATGGGCGGCTCATATTTACTGGAAGCGGAGACCGACCGTATCGAGGCGGCTGTATGGCAAGAATTGGCCAAGATGGCCGATATGCCGACCTACAAGGATGTTCTTAATTACATGGTCACGGATATCGAAGCTAAAGCCAAGCTGGAGCAGGAAGCCATCGACAGTGGTGAAAGGGAGATAGTGGGCGTTAAC
>CAZCLW010000083.1:0-2455 GCA_964499685.1 uncultured Planctomycetales bacterium | reverse complement strand
CCCTGAACAACCGCGCGGGTGATCTCTCTACCCTTCTGGATGGTATGGCACAGGGCATTAACGTCCTGAAAGCCGCCGGCGAAGGTATTGAGGCTCTCGAAGGTCTTGTCCAGCAGGCAAAAGCCATCGCCCAGACGGCGGCGGATCAAGCTCAGGGCACGGTTGCTCCGACGGATGAGGTAGCTCTTGAGGCTGAATATGACGAGATCATGAACCAGATCGACCAGCTGATCACGGATACAGGATATCGTGGTACGAACCTCCTGAACGGTAGCACGCTGATCATCGACTTCAGTGAAGACGCGAACAACACATTGGCTACACTGACGATCACTGGCGTGACCTATGATTCTGCCGGACTTGGCCTCACCAACGGGGTAGATTTCGCCGATGACACTACGATCAGTGCCGAACTGACCGCTATCGAAACAGCTCTGACAACACTGCGTTCTCAGGCACGTACCTTCGGTAACAACCTCGCGATCGTTGAGGCGCGTCAGGAGTTTACCGAGAACCTGATCAACCTGTTGCAAGATGGTGCGCAACAGCTGACCGTTGCCGACAAGAACGAGGAGGGCGCCAACCTGCTTGCACTGCAAACCACGCAACAGCTTGGTATTACCTCTTTGTCCTTGGCATCTCAGGCCAACCAGTCCGTCTTGCGTCTCTTCTCGTAAGCGAAGACAGGTTACAACCAGACAAAAAAGTTCCGGCGGCGCCGAAAGGGCCGCCGGTTCTTTTTTTGCGGGATTCCATGCACCCCCCTTCTCAATCTTATTCATTTTTTAACCTTCTTGTGCGATACTGGAAGAGTAGGAATGGTGGAAGAAATCCACGTCAACATTTAGCCCGGAGAGAATCTCATGGCCCTCGTTATCGACCTCAAACCAGCAGAAAGAGTCATCATCGGCAACGCCCTCATCACCAATGATGAAAACCGCACGCGCCTGCACATCGAAGGCGACGCGCCCATCTTGCGCGAAAAAGACATCATGCGCGAAGAAGAAGCCGATAGCCCCTGCAAAAAGGTTTATTTTCTCGTCCAGCTCATGTATCTCTCCGCCACGCCGGAAAAACTGCATGAAACCTTCTTCAAGCAAATGAAGGATGTGCAAAACGCCGCACCCAGCACAACCCTCTTCTTCATGAAAATCAACGATTACATCCTTAAAAACCACTATTACAAGGCCATGAAAGAAGCGCGCGCACTGATAGAGCATGAAAAGGAGTTGATGGCGAATGTCTGAGCAGAACAAATTTTTTCAGGCCAGCGGCGCTTACGGTGCCGCAAAAATGGCGGAAACGGGCGACCAGCGCTCCCTCGAAGCGCAGATATTGCTGAAATCCGCCACCCAGCTGGAAATGATCGCCAATCGCTACAAAAACGGCGAAAAAGTGAAGCGGGAAGAACTGAACGACGCGCTGGAATTCAACCGCAAGCTCTGGACGCTCTTTGTCAGCGACACGATGAATCCGGAACACCCCCTGCCCAAGGAAATCAAGAATAACATCGCCTCGCTCGGCGTTTATATTTTCAAGCGCACCATGGATATTCTGATTGATACAACGCCGGAAAAGTTCAAAATCCTGATCGACATCAACCGCAACATCGCTTCCGGCCTGATGAAACAGCAGAAAAATACGATCAAGGCCGCAAAGCCCTCTGCGCCTGCAAAAATCAGCGAAAAGGCGACGGATCAGGTTATCTGACCCCACACACAATCATCCTTTCACGCATCCTTTCACGTGATACATGGGACATGCCCCTGAATACGGGACTTGTTCCGGCATCACGGAAAATAGATGAGTCTGAACCTTAGACGATAACGGATTGAGGTGCGGGAGCCCCTGCCCCTGCATCACCCGCAGGCGCGGCTGTCGGAGCTGGTGCTGGCGCTGAAACTTCGGCGGGCGCTGGCGCCGCCGCCGGTGTTGAAACTGCCTGAGCCGCGCCGCCATCCACCCCTTGCGAAGCCAGTTGCAGGGCAACCTGCTCAACGGCTTCACGGCTGGATTCAGCCGAGGCCTGAGCCCGCTTGAATGCCTGAATCTGGGCTTGCGTCGGGTACTGGCGCACGACCTCGCCCGTCTTGGACGAGCGATACTCTAAAATTGCCTTGTTCTGGAGGTTATCCATACGCACCGCAGAGGAAACATAGTCCCCGGGGGCAGAAGGCGCCGGCGCTTCCGATATAGCAGCCGCCACCTGGGATACGGGCCCCAGTGACGCGCTTTGAACCAATAATGTGCTGACAGCTCCAATCATTTCCTATGATCCTATCGCACTAAAAAAATCTACTCCTACAATTCCAATACTACATGATCTGTCCACCATTTTCAAGCAAAAAATAAGCATACAAACGATTTTTATTATAAAATAACAAATTAATTATTTATTAATATTATATTAATCATTTGTTAATACTCAGAACAAAAAATATTTACTTTGTTCTGT
>CAZCLW010000082.1:0-2647 GCA_964499685.1 uncultured Planctomycetales bacterium | reverse complement strand
CTGGCGTTCGATCCGGGGCGCGTTCGGACGCGTCACGACGAATCGAATTTATGAGAACGCGGTTCACGTTTCTTCCAGCAAGAAAGAAGCCCGGCGTGAAATCAGGTTATGGTTTAACCCGGGAGAGTTAATAAGGGAAATTTATCCGGTAAAACAGGTCGATAGTGGGACATTCAAAAGAAGGGTTTGGGCATGATCAAGGGAATGACCGGCTACGGGAGCGCGCCGTTATTAAACAAGGGGTTAAAAGGTTTTATTGAGGTTAAGAGTTTAAACGGCCGCTATCTCGATTTAACATGTTATATGCCAGTTGGTTACGCTTCTTTGGAAGACAAAATTCGTCAACTCTGCCAAAAATATTTGGAGCGGGGCCGCGTCACCGTTTCTTTAAAAATAACTCAAAAGAAAAAAGATGAGATCGTCTTAAACAGGGACGTTGTCAAGGCTTATATTCATCATGCGCGATTGCTGGCCAGAGAGTTCAGGCTCAAGAATGATTTATCCTTATCAGACATCATGAAGCTCCCCGGCGCTTTTGAATTAAAAGAAACTTCGCTTTCAGTGGATGAACTATGGCCGGCGATAGAAGCCGGCCTCAAAAAGGCGCTGGTTTCGCTGGATAAAATGCGTATGCGCGAAGGGCAAAGCCTGAAGAAAGACATCGCCGAGAAATTGATATCCCCGGGAAGAGTTTCAGGCCTATCTGCGCAGCAACGATATTAACGAAGAGACGTCGCGGCTTAAACATCATATCCAGGAAATGAAATCACTGCTGAGCATCAAGGCTTCCGTCGGCAAAAAGGTCGATTTTATTGCCCAGGAAATGCAGCGGGAAACCAACACCATTGGTTCCAAACTCCAGGACAATGTTGTCTCCAGCGCGGTTATTTCCCTTAAGTCCAAGATCGAGAAGATCAGGGAACAGGCGCAAAATATCGAATAATCAATGAAAAAGAAGAGGGGAAAAGTTTTTATTTTGTCCGGACCGTCCGGATCCGGCAAGACGACGCTCTATCGGCGGCTCTTGAAGAGCCGTCGTCTGAAAAAAAAGATCGTCAAGGTCGTTTCTGTTACGACGCGCCCCAAACGCCCCGGCGAACGTCACGGCAAAGATTATTTCTTTATCGACCGCGAAGCATTTGATCGTAAAAGCAAGGCCGATTATTTTCTGGAAAGCCAGAAGGTTTTCAACAACCATTACGGCACTCCCCGGAAATCCGTTGATGCCGGGTTGAGAAAGGGCAAGAGCGTTCTTTTGTGTATTGATGTAAAGGGGGCCCGGGTCATTTGTCGGCGGATTCCCGATGCCGTGACGATTTTTATTAAAACGCGGACATTGTCTGAGCTCAAAGCCAGGCTTCTTGATCGCGGCTCAGAGGACAAGGCCAGACTTAAGATGCGCCTTGAAACGGCGAAAAAAGAACTAAAACAGGGAAAACGGTATAAATATTCGGTTATTAACGATAAAATCCCCCAGGCCTTGAAGCGGCTTGAGGATATTCTCCTTGCTGAGATCGAATCATAGGGCTGACATCCGTAATGTTTGAGCGGGAAGCGGGACCCGGATG
The DNA here is from genome assembly GCA_964499685.1 of uncultured Planctomycetales bacterium. Classification (GTDB taxonomy): domain Bacteria; phylum Omnitrophota; class Gorgyraeia; order Zapsychrales; family GWA2-47-8; genus CAZCLW01. Next base: position 1,079 of record CAZCLW010000082.1, on the reverse strand, counting down.
AGTGTTCTTTTTGACAAAGCCCAGGCTATATGATATATATATTTTTCTCAAATTTTAAGAAAGGACAATAAATTCATGGCGAACATTCAGCCCATAGAAAATCTTCTTCCCAAAGCAGGCGACAGCATTTATCGGCTGGTGCGTATGGCGGCCAATCGCGCTCTGGAACTTTCCGAGGGAAGAAAATGTTTGATTGAAAACCCGCCGAACGATAAAGTCACGACGATGGCCCTTGAGGAAATTCATGCCGGGCGCGTGGTTTTTAAAGAGGCCAAGGACCATTTGGCCCGCCAGGATGAAGGGGCGGGGTTAAAAATCAAAGAAACGGCTAACAGTGGTCAACAATAAAAAGATCATTCTTGGCGTCACGGGAAGCATTGCGGCATATAAATCGGCGGATATAGCAAGGGCTTTGCTGGAGAAGGGGTTAAAAGTGTCGGTCGTTATGACAAAGGAAGCCGGGCACTTTATAACCCCTTTAACATTATCGGCTCTTATCGGCGAGGAAGTGTACAGCGAGATGTTCGGCCATCAGCGTGGGGACGCCTGGAAGATGCCGCACATCCGATTGGCGGAGGACGCGGATCTTCTTTTGGTAGCCCCCGCAACAGCGAATATTATCGCTAAAATTGCCCATGGCCTCGCCGATGATCTTTTAAGCTGTATCGCCCTTTGTACACAAGCCCCCATTTTGATCGCGCCGGCCATGAACACCCGGATGTATCAAAACAGATTTGTCCGTCAGAATTGTGATACCCTCAAACAGGCCGGTATCGGGATTATTGAGCCCGGAGAAGGCAAGCTGGCTTGCGGCACGACGGGAGAAGGCCATATTGCCGATGAACAGTCAATTGTCAAAGCGGTCCTGCGATCCTTGAAATAAACGGCGTGGTAGCCAAGTGGTAAGGCAGGAGTCTGCAAAACTCCTATCCAGCGGTTCGATTCCGCTCCACGCCTCCATGTTGGTTGTCGGGCAAGTGGTGGAATGGCATACACGCAGGACTTAAAATCCTGTGGCCGCAAGGCTGTGAGGGTTCGACTCCCTCCTTGCCCATGAAGAACATTGAGCGGAGAAACGC
>CAZCLW010000081.1:0-2883 GCA_964499685.1 uncultured Planctomycetales bacterium | reverse complement strand
GAGGTTAATGAGGGAGAGAACTTCGCGCGCCTGCGTCAGATCTATAATGCTGTTATCCTGGCAACATGGTTCAAAAAAGCCTTGAAGGAAAGTTTGCTTGGACAGGTTTATGTAGATAAAAACAAAATTCTAGGGGTCGATCTTGCCGAAAAGGATATTAAGGAAAAGATATATCAGCAATACCTCGAGGCCTATCGTAAGGGTGCCTATAACTATATTAGGGAAGATTATGATGCTGCCGCGCAGACGGTTGTCAGCCGGAATTATGTTTCAGGCGGCGTATTTTTTGGGGCCAGTACCCTCGGCCTCGGGGATAAACTGGAGGTGCGCAGCAATCCAGCCATGCTTTCCTCGTCTGAGCAGGGAGAAGTCGGCCGCATTATCAGCGGTAAAGCGGCTTTGACCAACGTAACGGTGCGTTTGGCCGAACCGACGGAGCCTCGTCCTGATCCGTTTGCGAGGCTGAGGAATATTGAGCCAGAATTTCATCAAGTGGATACGATCGTTATCGGCGGCGGCGGGGCCGGGCTTCAGACCGCTGTCAAATTGGCCGAACAGGATATCCCTGTTGCCGTCATCGCTAAGGTGCCGATCGAGGAGGCCCATACACGTTTGGCGCAAGGCGGCATTGCTGTTTCCCGGCGGCCGGAAGATAGTCCTTTGCTCCATGCCCGGGATACGGTCATGGGCGGGGAATTCCTGGTCGATCAGGATGCGGCCAAGATCCTTACCGAAGAGGCGCCGGAAGTTCTGGATGAATTACGCGAGATCGGTGTGAATTTCGATACCCAGCCCGATGGATCGTTACGTTTAACGCCGTTCGGCGGCCATGAGGTGGCGAGGGCGCAATCCGTCTCGGATAAGACTGGACTGGCGCTGCACGATACTATTTATAGAAAACTGCTTCGTTTGAAAAACGAACAGCAGAAGTCGATACAGTTTTTCGAGAAATTTTTTGTGACGGATATCATCCGCGATGGCGACAGGGTCGTCGGTGTTGTCGCCGTGGACATCCAAACCGGTCAAGTGCATGTCTTCCAGTCCAAGGCTACAGTGTTGGCCATGGGCGGCGCCGGGCGATTGTTTGCTTATACTTCGAATACACCGGATAACACAGGCGATGGATATGCCTTGGCCCTCAATTCCGGCATTGCGATTCAGGATATGGAATTTGTTCAGTTCCATCCGACCGGTGTCCCTCCGACAGGGGCGTTGCTGTCTGAAAAGGCCAGAGCCGAAGGGGCCTATGTGCTGGATGCAACCGTCCTGGAGAACCCGAACGATCCCGAAACGATCGAGCGGGCCCGGATCATGCGCAAATACGCACCTGAAAAAATGGAAAAAGCCCCGCGCGATGTAGTTTCCAGGGCCATGATGCGCGCTATCGTCGAAGGGCGCGGCGTTCCAGCCCCCAATGATAAGCGGAATCGTTATGTCTATCTTGATCTTCGTCATGTTCTGGGCGGTAAAAGTGAGCTCCAGGTAAGAGAGATCCTTGACCAGGCGTTTACGACCATTACCGGGGAATTAAATTTGGATCCGCGCAAGGACCTTGTTCCGGTTGCTCCAACGGCGCATTACACTATGGGCGGTATCCCGACCGATTTGGGCGGACGGGTCACCGTTGATAAAGACCAGCGTAAAGCCGGCTTCCAACCCAAAACACTCGATGGCCTTTATGCCGTCGGTGAAGTGGCCAATGTTTCTGTCCACGGTGCCAATCGTCTAGGGACGAATTCACTATTAGAGCTTTTTGTTTTTGGCCGAAGGACTGCCAATGCTGTCGCCCGAGATATCGTGAATAAGGATTACGGGGCGGTCCCTGAAGCGATGTTGCAGGGCTTGCGTCAGCGTGTCGATTCTTTTCTGAGTGTTCCCGAGGAAGAAAAGACAAAAAATATCGAAGACCTTTTAGACGAGCTTCGCGACCTCATGCAGCAGAAAGTAAGCGTCTTTAGAACAGCGGAGGGGCTTCAAGAGGCTTTGGCAACGATCAGCCGGATCAAAGGAGAATTGACTGCGCTGAAAACAGCCTCACCGGAAAAATTGGTGGATGCGATGATCTTGCAGAACATGATCGATGTTGCTGAGGTCATGGCTCTGGGTGCTTTGGCCCGTACCGAATCGCGCGGAGGGCACTTCCGCGAAGATTATCCCGCTGTCGACAATGAGGCGTGGCTGGCCCATACAACAGCCCAGAGAACATCAGAGGGTGGTTCGGGCATCGAGCTCGGGAAGCGTGAGGTCGTGATGGAGTATGCACCGGAAAAGGGATTCCGTTTGCAGAAAAGAAGTTACGGGCAGGAAAAGGATATCAGAAAGGCCAGAAATCCACTCAATGTCGTTCCTCTTAACATCACCAAGGACCTTAGAGATGTCGTGGGCCTTCCCGAAGGTACATCCCTGGCCCTTCTGGACAAGCTTTTAGAGAATCGTCAACTCAAGGATGAAATCATTTATAAGGCGGCCAACCGCATCATGGATTTCTTAGACGGCAACAAAGCCGATGAATATGTCTTTGACCTTTCGGATCCCGTTCATCCTCTGCTGAGGCCTTTGGCGCGGCAGATCGTGTTGTGGGTCTTGCGTGAATACAATTTTGAGGATAAGTTGGTCACGATTCGGGTCAATGACGGCGGTCAGGACTTAGTCGATGACTTCGATCAATTGATCAAATTTGTCCCGACTAAGATCAATAAGATCTTTTCACGGGCAAAAAACGCTGAAGACGTAAGGGCTATTTCCGACCGGTTAAAAGAGCTTGCACGGGACCCGAAATCAGGCAAGCTTGTTCCGGAAAAGACCATTCGGATGGAGGTCTTGTTGAGCGATCCCGACAGCTATAAGAACGCCGAGGAAATCGCAAGGGCCAGTGATCTTTTG
>CAZCLW010000080.1:0-3078 GCA_964499685.1 uncultured Planctomycetales bacterium | reverse complement strand
CCACGTCAGATATTTCCCTCTCGCCTGTTCAAAGCCGATATTCAAAGAACGCGGTAAACGCTGATTATGCTCATTGCGGATATAGCGTATTCGCGGATCTTTAAACGAGTGGATAATGGCCGGGGCATCATCCGTGGAGCAATCATCGACGATGATCAGTTCAAAATCCCGATAGGTCTGATTTAAACAGCTTTCGATGGACTGCCGGATATATTTTGAGCCGTTGTAAGTTGGCAAGACGATCGAAACGGTTGGAGTCATCGTGTTTCCTTAAGTATCCTTTTTACGATTCTTTGGCTGGCCTTCCCATCGCCGTAAGGGTTCTTGGCCCTGGCCATGCGCCGATATTTCTTTTTGTTCTTAATAAGCTCAATCGCTTTTTTGATGATCGCGTTCTTGTCCGTGCCGATCACCTCGACACAACCTGCCTTCACGCCTTCAGGCCGTTCGGTGGTCTGGCGCATCACAAGAACGGGCTTCCCCAAACTGGGGGCTTCTTCCTGCAAGCCTCCGGAATCCGTCAGGACAAAATATGACTTTTTCATCAAGTGGACCAACGGCAAATACTCCAAAGGTTCGGTCAAATGAACGTTCTCAATTCCTTCCAGGATCTCATAGACCGGCCGGCGGATATTGGGGTTTAGGTGGACCGGATAAATAAAATGGAACTGCGAACTGAACTGTCTGGCAACCGCTTTGATGGCCTCGCAAATGTTGCGGATCGGTTTTCCGAAATTCTCCCGTCGATGGGCGGTGATCAGAACAAGTTTACGTTTATCCTCAAAGATGTTCTCTAAGGCAGTGCCCTTAAAATAGAATTTCTTGCGGGAAACGTCCAGCAAGGCATCGATGACCGTATTTCCCGTGACCTCGATATTTTCTTTGGATACTCCCTCCCGCAGCAAATTGCTCCGCGCGGCAGGTGTGTGTGCAAAATAAAGATCGCCCAAGCTGTCGATGATCCGGCGGTTGACTTCTTCAGGGAAAGGATGCTCTTTGTCCCAGGTCCGCAAACCCGCTTCAATGTGCGCCACCTTGACCTTTTTATAAAAGGCTGCCAGACTGGCTGCCATAGCGGTCGTTGTGTCCCCCTGGACAAATAAATAATCGATCTTCTCGCTGTCGAGGATCTTTTGTATCTCTTTCAGGACCGCAACCGTGATATGCTCCAGGCCCTGGTTTTCCTGCATGATATTCAAGTCATAATCCGGCACGATCCCAAAAAGCTGGAGCAGACTGTCGATCATCTGCCGGTGCTGACCCGTCACACAAACCTTGAGGTCAATACGGTCCGCGTGTTTTTCCATCTCTTTAACGACCGGTGCCATTTTGATGACTTCCGGCCTTGTCCCAAAAACGAGTAAAACTTTCATCATTGTTTTCTCTCTATTTTGAAGCTATTTTCTGTTCAATAACGCCAAGCCACTCCTGAAGATTCATCCTATCCCTTCTCACCGTGGTCATTTCAAATGCCTGGCGAAAATGTTCGAGGGCAGCCATGTTCTCTCCCATCTCAAAATAAGTCTTTCCCATGGACGCTAAGAACAGGGACCTTTCCCAATCCAGGGTTGCTCTGTCCAGGCGCACTTTATCTTTTACCAGAGCCTTTTCAAATTCTATTTTTGCCTCCGCATGACGGTTGAGCATTTTCAGGATAAGGCCCGCTCTCCGGTTAAGATCGGCGCTCTCTGAAGAAGAATCCATGGCCTCATATTGCTCCGAAAGCGATTCCTCAAGCACCGCTGTAGCTTTATCGCTTTTTATGCCTTGCAGGAAAACACCGTATTCAAAGCGGGTGCCCAGCGTCCTTAGCTGCGGTTCATTCAGCAAATGAAGAAAAATCTTTTCGGCCTGGGCGTGCAGGCCATGAGCCGGATAAGACCGTGATGCCATGGCATGAAACCGCCAGCTGAAACCCGCGATATCCGGACGGGAAAAGACCAGTCCGGCCGTCATCGAAACACCCAGAATAAAGAGTCCGCCCGCAGCAACGGTCCGCAAAGGAACTTTTTTGAAAACCAGGCGATCTATATCCAGAGTGCTGCACAAAATATCCAAGGCCACGATCAAAAAGGCAAAGCTTAAAAGAAATTCTCCCACCTCATCCCTCTTAACGATAGGGAATAAAAGCAGGAAAGACACCGCCAACAGGAAATATACGGCATGGTGGGATTTGACCAGCGGTATCCCAAAAAGATCCATCAATCTTCGCACAGCCGCGGAATACTTCACTCCCTGCGGCAAGACCAGCGACCAAATTATAATCGCACCGCAAAATAGCGATACGGTAATGAACTTAAGGCTATTGTGAAAATTTAATTCCGATTGACTGCTAAGCTGGACAAAAAATTGGGGAGTCGTAATACCTATTAACCTCTGCCCCCAGCTGATTTCCTCCATGCCTATGAAAAATAAAAATAAGGCAAATAGGGTATATCCTGGTTTGCGGAGCCTCTTGTTGAGCTTAACGGCCCAAAAAACCAACGCAAATGCAAAGATATAGCAAACAAAGGTGCCGTACTCTCCCCAGGAATCCTCCATGATAAGATGCGTGTAGGCGACGGGCGCAAAATAATGTATCCAAAGCACGCCTGCCGCGATTGCCAGACAAAAAATAAAGTTCAATAATACGGCTCTTGGATATTTAAGACTCACGCCACGCCTTCCTTCACCAAAGAATCGTAAGCCGACTCAACGATCCTTTGCGTTTCAAGCCCATCTTCATTTCGAAGGACAGACGTCCGTGAGGTCTTGACCGCTGAAACAAAATGGTCGATCTGCCGGGCAAATGCTGACTTGGTGTCGCCGACATTGGGGATCCGCTTGAAATCATCCCAGGTCTTGAACTTATACGATAGTCCCTTGAAATCCAAAAGGAGACATCCGTCTTCGCCGTAGATCTCCAAATAGGTCTTGGCCGGAACAGCCGTTGTCCAGCTTAGATCCACAACGCCCTTGACCCCTTTTTTGAGCGTGCAGCTGATGTGGGCGGTATCTTCCACGCTGAGATTTTGCGAATTGGTCACGTGCACCGAGGTTCTCTGAATTTCACCCAAAAGGTAACGGATAAGGTCAAAG
>CAZCLW010000079.1:0-3436 GCA_964499685.1 uncultured Planctomycetales bacterium | reverse complement strand
CTTGCGGCAACAGAGTCTTTTAGGTGATGCGATCGCTCATGCGACCTTGCCCGGCGTGGGGTTGGCGTTTTTGATTACCCAGGAAAAAAGCCCGTTTATCCTGCTTTTGGGTGCAGGATTGGCCGGATGGCTCGGCAGCCTGATCGTCAAGGGGATCACCCAAACGACCCGCATCGAGAAAGATGCAGCCTTGGGGATGGTCCTTTCGGTCTTTTTCGGCATCGGACTAATGATCATCACGATCGTTCAGAAACTGCCGACCGCGACCAAGGCCGGTTTAGACAAATTTTTGTTCGGCAATGCCGCGACACTCTTACGCTCAGACGTCGAATTTATGCTCCTCTTAAGCGCTATTGTGTGGTTTCTGCTTATTGTCTTCTGGAAAGAATTTAAGGTCCTGACCTTTGACCAGGACTTTGCCAAAAGCTTAGGATTACGTGTCCACGCGATCGATATCCTTCTTACCACGCTGATGGTCACGACGATCGTGATCGGCTTGCAATCCGTCGGTGTCGTCCTGATGAGCGCGATGCTTGTCGCTCCGGCGGCGGCGGCCCGGCAATGGACGAACAGGCTAGGGAGGATGATATTCTTTGCTTCCTTGTTCGGCGCCGTAGCCGGAGTTTTGGGGGCCATGACCAGCAGCCTGGTTTCGCATTTGCCGACAGGGCCCACCATCGTTCTGTTTCTTAGTTTGATCGTTGTCATTTCGTTATTCTTCGCGCCCTCGCGCGGGCTGCTCTGGGATTACATCCGGCATTTTCGGCATCGGCATCAAATTCAAATGTCCGCGATGCTAAGGAATCTTTTGCTGTTTTCCGAGATCAAGACCGATCCGTACCATGCGCATGACCTGGCAGCTCTCGAAGCGATCGGTCGTGGCGCGGTCAAACAGACCATGCAGCAGCTTTTCAAAAAAGGATGGGTCACGCAGTTGCCGGATAAACGCTGGGCCCTGACACCCGAAGGTTTCAAGGAGGCGCAGCGTGTGGTACACGAATATGAGAAGGTAAAAGACTGACATGTCCATTCATCAAAGCGAGATCATTATCTTGGCCTGCTTAACAGCCGTGGCATGTTCGCTTCCCGGTGTATTTCTGGTCCTGCGGCGGGTATCACTGATGAGCGATGCCATCAGCCATGCGATCCTGTTGGGGATCGTGATTGCATTCTTTTTTACAAAAAGCCTCGCTTCACCGCTTTTACTGGTCGGAGCAACGCTGACAGGGGTACTGACCGTCACCTTGACCGAATTGATCATTAAAACGCAGAAATTAAAAGAGGACGCGGCAATCGGCCTGGTCTTTCCAGTGCTTTTTTCCTTGGGTGTCATCCTCATCAACCGCTATACGGCAGACATCCACCTGGATGCGGACTGTATTTTATTCGGCGAGATCGCGTTCGCGCCGTTTAACCGCCTGATCATCAACGACATGGATTTCGGCCCGCAGGGATTTTGGGTCATGGGAGGTATTTTGATCCTTAACCTGATGTTTATTTCCCTATTTTACAAAGAATTGAAGATCGTCACGTTCGATGCGGAATTGGCCGCGGCCCTGGGGTTTATTCCGATGCTGGTCCATTACTCGCTGATGACGCTGGTCAGTGTTACGGCGGTGGGCGCCTTTGAGCATGTCGGCTCCATCCTGGTCGTTGCGCTGATGATCACTCCGCCGGCAGCTGCCTATCTTTTGACGGACCGGTTATCACATATGCTGATTATCAGCGCCCTATTTGGTATGGGTTCAGCTCTCGGCGGATATTGGATAGCGCACCGGCTGGATGCCAACATCGCCGGCTCCATGGCCATGATGAGCGGAATTTTGTTCTTTTTTTCCTATGTTTTTGCGCCCGAACGCGGTTTCCTGGCCCGTCTTTTTGTGAAACGCTGGCAGCGATGGGATTTTGCTTCGGAAACCCTGGCCGTGCATCTTCTTCAGGCCGAAATGACGCGGGCGGACGATGCCGAATCGGTCGTCAGTCACATGCACAAGCATATGCTTTGGAGCGATGAGTTTACCTCAGAGGTGATCGCCCAATGCCTTCAAGACGGTCTTGTCCAAAAACAGGGCAGCAAACTGATGTTGACCCCCTATGGCCGGGAAAAAGCGAAAATTTCTATTTCGAAAGGCTGAAAAAGATGGTATTTTTAAATTATGGAATTCACGAGCCAAATAACGACCGAAACCGATATCTTCAAGATCACAAGCGACCTGACGCAGGACAAGACCGACGAGTATGATGTCGGCTTTCTCTTCGTTTCTTCTTTAAACAACAGCCTCATGACCAATTTGGTCAAATTCATCCGCCAGCGTATCAAGGTCAAAAACCTGCTGGGTTGCACATGCGCGGGGATTATCGGCACCAACACGGAAATTGAGCAGGTCCCGGCGACAGTTTTAATCCTGGGAAAGCTGCCCAACGTCAAGATCGTCCCGTTTTCGCTTAATCAGGCGCAGCTGGAGAGCCTTTCACACACCGAAGATTGGTATAACTTTTTTAATGTTTTTCCCAACGAAAACCCGAAATTCTTGATTTTACCTGATCCATTCCTGTTCGACATGAACCGTTTACTGGACGGTCTCAATCAGACCTATCCGGGCTGTCCGGTCATCGGCGGTATGGCCAGCGGCGCAACCCAGCCACGGGAAAATCTGCTTTTTATCAATGAACAACAATTTGAAGAAGGGATCGTTGGGGCGATCATGACCGGAGACTTTGACGTCAAAGCGATCGTTTCGCAGGGATGCCGTCCTATTGGGGAAAGTTTCATCATCACCCGTGCCGAGGATAATATAATTTACACGCTGGCCGGGCGGCCGTTTGTGCATGTTTTAGAAGAAGTCTTGAACAAAATTTCCGCACGTGACAAACTTCTCGCCCAGGAAGCGATCTTTATCGGGATAGCCATCGACGAATACACGCATAAATTCAAGCGCGGGGACTTTTTGATCCGCAATGTCGTCGGAATAGATGAAGAGACCGGCGCCGGGGCGATCGCCGAATATGTCAAAAACGGACAGACAGTCCAATTCCATGTCCGCGATGCCCAGGCGGCAACGGAAGATCTGCACGAACTTTTGACCGCCCAGCAAAGCAAGGCCTCAAGCAACAAACCCAAGGGCGCCCTGGTCTTTTCTTGCAACGGCCGCGGGGAAGGGTTGTTCCGCGAGAAGAATCACGATATCAACATCATTCAAAAAGTCATCAAGGAATTGAATGATGAAAAGGCAAACTATGAAAAAGTTGGAAACTCTGCCGAGGTTGAAACAATTTCTCGTCAGCTTGAAATTGCAACTTTCTATTTGCCAAAAATGCTTTCAGCGGCAGAAATTAAGGACATCATCCTTTCACTTGACGACAAAAGTGTGCCAAATGTGATGAAACATTTCAAAGCCAACTTCAACGGGCAGGTGGACATGAGGCTTGTTCAAGA
>CAZCLW010000078.1:0-3979 GCA_964499685.1 uncultured Planctomycetales bacterium | reverse complement strand
GGCCAGATAGATCCCTTGGCGGGCCAGACCCTGAAAGACACCCTTGTTCTTCTCCCTGTTCTTGTGTGAAAACACGACCAGGTTGGACCGCCTTGATTTTTCCGCCGGACTGATGAGCGTGTAACCTTTTTTTCTCAAACCGTTGATCGCCTGTTCGACCAACGCGTCGTTGTGCGCATGGACCTCCGCCAATCCGATGTCCAAAAGATATTGGATGGAAGCGGTGAACGGCCGGAAGTTAAAAAAATTAGCGGTCCCAAAAACATCATAACGGGAAGAATCGCCGGAAGAAGGAAACGACAACGGCCCTTCCGCCTCCAATTCCTTGCGTACGACGGTATTCACCCAAAAAGCCGGAAAATATTCCAAAGACTTACGGATTTCCGGCCGCATCCAGCAAAAGCCCGTTCCATACGGTCCTAGTAGCCACTTAAAACCGGCCGTAGTCATCGCATCCACGGGAAGCGACGAAAGATCAATGGGCATGGTGCCAAGTGACTGGGAAAAATTAACAATGAAAATGATATTTCTTTTTCGACAGATCTGCCCGATCTCTTCGATCAAAAGTTTATGGCCGCTGAATGTATGCACATGCGGAAGGCATACGGCTTTGGTCGTATCCGTTAATGCCGACTCTATTTCCGGCGGTGTAAGCACAAGTCCGGCGGGTTTCATCTGGTGGACGGCAACACCCTTCTTTTCCAGCCACAGCCAAGGCAGGATGTCGGTCGGGAAGTCATTTTGCATCACGATGATCTCATCACCTTTTTTAAAAGGCAGGCCATAGGCCAACAAATGGATCCCGTACGTAGCGCTGTTGCCCAAAATGACATCTTCGGGAGAAACATTTATCAATCGGCCAATGACCACTTTAAGCTGCTGCGGGACCTCCGCAAAACGCTGATGGGTCAAATGAAAAGGCTTCACTTTCCATTCGACGGCCTCGTGCGCCGCTTTGACGGCCACATGCGGTATAGCGCCTTCGCTGGCACAATTCAGCCAGACCTTCCCTTCAAAAGGACCGAAATCTTTGGAATAATCCTTCATGATATTTTCCTATACTTGAATTTCTGACGGTTAAATTATAACATAGAGAAAAATATGCCAAAACTAAACCGACAATTTCTGATCGCACTCTATCTTCTTTTGTTCATCATCGCCTATCTTCTCTCCCGACCCACGGATATTTACACGGTGACCGCCTATTGCAATTGCCCCATCTGCATCAACAAGCACGAGTTTCAGGACAAACGCTTTGCTAGCTACCGGCCGACCTATTTCGGCGGGATCGCGGCACCACGAGAGTTCCGCTTCGGTACACAGATCAGGCTCATTCCGCTTAAAGAAAAGGACCGCGAAGCAATGGATAAATACCTGGAAGGGCGAGAATATTATTTGGTCGAGGACCGCGGATTCCTCATCCGCGGCAATCGTCTGGACATCTTCATCCCTCAACGCCTGGGCGGGCATAAGACCGCACAAAAATGGGGCAGCCGGAAAATGCGCATTGTGGTCAGCCGCCCCTAAAGAGCGTTATTCCACGCTAACGATCTTGATGTCAAAAACGAGTTCTTTGCCGGCCAAGGGATGATTGAAATTAACGACCACCGTATTGTCCTTGATTTCGGAAATAATACCGGGGAAAACATCACCTTCGGCGGAGTGGAATTCGTAGATCTGTCCTACTTCAAATTCCCTTCCTCCGGTCGATAGAACGGATTTTTCTACTTCTCGGTAGGCGTTGGGATCAGGCATACCATAGCCTTCTTGCGGGGAAACCGTAATATGCTTTTCTTCACCCGTTTTCATTCCTTCTAATTGCTTCGCCAGCCCGGGGATGATCATTCCGTCACCCAAAACAAACTCGATGGGTTGCTTTCCCTGACTGCTATCAATGACATTGCCATCTACGGTGAGGGTATAATCAAATTTGATCTTTTTACCTTTCTCAACAGTTCCTTGCGCGAACACGGCAGGACTCAACATAAGCACACATGCGAAAATCAACCCTGTATGATGAAAAAACTTCATAGACCCTCCCTTTATTTTGCCTTCTCCTGAATTTGATACAAAATGCCTTCCGCGATCTCCTGTTTAGGAAGCATGAATTTCCGGGCAGAAATCGTGATGGCCGCCTGGCCCCCTGTTTTTTGATCGATAGACACATTGACATCGCTACCATCCACCTTGGCCTTGATCGTCTTTTGGGCCTGATCCTCCTTGATAATCTCACCGGATTTCTTTAAGACCTGCAGGGCGATATCATAAAGCCGTGCGGAGTTGATTGAGAATTCAGCCGCCGCATGGTCTTTCCCTAAGATCGCCCCGGCCACACCGGCCGGCAGGAAACCGACACCCAAGATCGTGGCGGCGGCATAGGCTTGAGCGCTCTTGATGGCGGTCGGCTTCATCGCTTCGACCAATACCAACACTGCAAACTGTTGGGCGCTGCTGATGTTCTTATATGTTTTATCCTTGATCTGCACATCATAGGCCTGAATGACCGGTGGCTCACCTTTGGAATAGTCCTTGAAAATAACTCTCCCAATATTTAACGTGATGACATCGATCTGCATGGGCATTTGCTTGGCAGGTTTTTCAGGCTGGGCGGGGGACGGTTTTTCGGCCGCTTTTTCCGTGACCTTGAGGGCATCGACGTTCAATTTCCCTTCCTTGTTCTTCACGACCACCATTTCCTGAAGATCAATGACCGCCATGGGAATGTGCAGCTTCCCACCCAGTAAGGCGGGAAGGTCATAATTAACGCTGACTTCTTCCATATTCAGAAGCAGGCCGGAAGGAAAACCGGAAGGGTTATATATTTTGAAGCCCTTGATGCGGACGGATTGTTTAACAATGCCCAGCGAGAAGCCGTCTATGCTCACCTTTGTGCCCAAGACGGAACTGGCCGCGGCCGCCACGGTCGTCTTGATGACCTGGTCCTTGAGGATGGCTAAAACAAAAAGAACGGCAAAAACAATGAAGACAATACGCAAGGCCTTGTTGTTCACTTTTTTCATATACCCTCCTGTTGCTGTGAATGATTTGTCGCTGCCAAGGCACGGCTATTATGGCACCGGAACACATAATTTTGAAGTGATTTTTCGCGCAACTTTCTCATGAAATATGTTGAATTCTTCTATGCGGGTGATATAACAAACTAATCCATGGGTCAACATAAACTCGAACCGAAATTAATTACTGTCCTGCGGGAAGGATATTCGTTACCTCTCTTCTTAAAGGATCTCACGGCAGGGGTCATCGTAGGGATCGTGGCCCTCCCTCTTTCCATCGCCTTTGCGATCGCATCTGGCGTAAAACCGGAGCAGGGCCTTTACACGGCCGTCATTGCCGGGTTTCTTATTTCTGCCCTGAGCGGCAGCCGCGTCCAGATCGGAGGGCCCACGGGTGCCTTTATTGTTATCGTCTATTCTATTGTCCAAAAATACGGCTACGAGGGCTTGGCGCTAGCAACGATCATGGCAGGGATCCTGCTTATCCTGATGGGGATCGCCCGACTTGGCGACGCCATCAAGTTCATTCCCTATCCGGTCACCGTTGGATTTACCAGCGGCATCGCCTTGATCATTTTTACTGCCCAAATACGCGATTTTTTAGGACTTGATATTGCTTCGGTTCCGGCTGATTTTGTCGAAAAAATCCTCGTTTACCTGAAATATTTTGCAACGTTTAATCCAGCTGCTTTGTTCATCGGCCTTTTGACCATCGGTGTAATTGTGCTTTGGCCCAGGGTCAACCAAAAAGTCCCGGGAGCCCTCATTGCCATCCTTTTAACGACCGCCCTAGTCCACATCCTTGATTTAAATGTGGAAACAATCGCAACCCGTTTTACCTCGGTCCCCAATACCCTTCCTGCGCCCCAGGTCCCTACGATCAACCGCGAGTTATTATTGAAACTATCTTCCCCGGCCCTTACCATTGCTTCGCTGGCAGGAATCGAATCACTGCTTTCCGCCGT
>CAZCLW010000077.1:0-4064 GCA_964499685.1 uncultured Planctomycetales bacterium | reverse complement strand
CTGCCGGCGCGCAGCATATTGACAAAATAGTTCACATTATCGAATTTTTGCCATTCGGTTATCTTTGGGCCTCGGCTGTTTTAGAAGGTAACGCGCTGCGTTTTTCAAGGAAAGTGCTGGCCGGCATTGCCGCGCTGTCGCTCGCCTATGGTCTCAGCGATGAGCTGCATCAAGTCTTTGTTCTGGGGCGCTCCGCGGAGCTGCTGGACGTTGCGGCCGACACGGTAGGTGGGACCTTGGGGGCATGGATCTTTTCCTGGAACTTGAGGCCGCGATTTATCCGTATCAAGAAGAAAGAGGCTGTTCAACATGACAGTACTAAGACCGTTTAAAGCGATCCACTATAATCCGGAGACCATCAAGGATTTTTCCAAAGTGGTCTGTCCGCCGTATGACGTCATTTCCAAGGAGCAGCAGACCCGGCTCCATAATTTAAGCCCGTATAATTTTGTCCACATCGACTTGGCCAAAGAAACGCCCAAGGACGATGCCGCGAACAATAAGTATACCCGTTCTCAAAAGACCTTTGAAGAATGGCTGGCGACCGGCGTTCTGGTCGAGGACGAAAAGCCGGGTATCTACTTCTATAAGCAGGATTATAAGGTCATGGGGCAGCGCCATTCCCGCCTGGGGTTCATCGCCCTGATGAAGCTCGAGGACGACGGCGAAAATCGTATCTTTCCGCATGAAAACACCCATTCCGCCGCCAAAGAGGACCGCTTCCAGCTTTGTTCGGCGCTCAAAGCGCATTTAAGCTCCATTTTTGTTTCCTTCAGCGACAAGACCCGCAAGGTCGAGAGCATTTTTCAGCGCAAGCTTTCCGCACAAAAACCCTTTATCGACGTGACCGATGAGGAAGGGGTGCGCCATTCGGTCTGGAAACTCACCGATGAGCACGCGATCAAGGAGATCCAGGCGGCACTGCAAGACCAGGCCATGTTCATTGCCGACGGGCATCATCGCTATGAAGTCGCCCAGCAGTACCGTAAAATGCACTTGAAAGGCAAGTCCAAATCCAACGGCCAGGCGCCGTTCGATTACATCATGACCTATTTTACCAATATGGAATCGCGCGACCTGAAGGTCTTTCCGATACACCGGGTCATCCGCAAACTTCCCAAGAATATTGACTTCCTGGAAGAATTTTTCCGCATCGACAAGATCAAGAACAGGGACGATCTTCCGGTGCTGCTGGCCAAGGCCGGCCGCAATGAAAGCGCCATCGGGATCTATACCCGCGACAGCATCAAGTTGCTGCGCTTGAAGAACAAGCTGCTGATCGACGAGCATATCCACGAAGGATCGAAAGAATACCGGCAGCTGGACGCGACCATTTTGAAGTATTTCATTCTGGACCGTATCGGTATCGCTTCCGAGGATATCATCTATACCAAAGACCTGCCGCAGGCCTTGAATATGGTGGACAATCACGAGGCCGCCGCTTCGTTCATTCTTAATCCTGTCCAGATGCAGCAGATCCGGGCCATCGCCTTGAACGGCGAGCGCATGCCGCCCAAAACAACATACTTTTACCCCAAGGTTCTTTCTGGCTTGACCGTTTACAAAATGGAATAGGCGGATAGGAACTTCTATGGCATTGTTCGGCAAACCGAAATACACGTTGGTCAAAGTCAAAAAAAAGGACATCCCGGAAGGGGTCTGGTCGAAGTGCCCGGGATGCGAAAACCCCACCTATACCAAAGAGCTTAAGAGCAATTCCAACGTCTGCCCCCATTGCGAATACCATTTTTCCCTTACCGCGCCGGAACGCGTCGAGTTGTTGATCGATCCGGGTACTTTCGAAGAACTCGATGAGAATATGTCGGCCGTCGACCCTCTTGGCTTCAAAGGCCCTAAGACCTATAAAGAGAAATTGGAAAGCGACCAAAAGCGTACCGGATTGACCGACGCGGTCATCACCGGTATCGGGCAGATGGAGAAGAAGAAGGTGGCCCTCGCGGTCACGGATTCGCGCTTCATTATGGGGTCCATGGGCTCGGTCGTCGGGGAAAAGATCACCCGGCTCATCGAACAGGCGATCAAGCAGAAAGTGCCGGTCGTGATCGTCTCGGGATCAGGCGGCGGCGCGCGCATGTATGAAGGTGTTTTTTCCCTGATGCAGATGGCCAAGACCTGCGGGGCCCTGGAAAAACTCCATAAAGCGGGGTTGCTCTATATTTCGGTCCTGACAGACCCGACCATGGCGGGGATCATGGCCTCTTTTGCCGGCGTGGGCGACATCATCATCGCCGAACCCAAGGCCCTGATCGGTTTTACAGGCCCGCGGGTCATCGAGCAGACCATTCATCAAAAATTGCCGCCTGGTTTCCAGCGTTCCGAATTCCTTTTGGCGCATGGGCTTATCGACAAGATCGTTTCCCGTAAAAATTTGAAAAGGACCATCACCCAGCTGATCGATTATACCCAAAACAAGTCCTGATCTTCCGTAAAGAACAAGGCGCTGATGAATAAAATTAGTATGTTGCATAAAGATGCGATTTTTAATAGAATAGGGTACTTTCTATGGCCCAAATAAGCTTAAGAAGCGTTTCCAAGATCTATAAAGGTGATGTGAAGGCGGTTGACAACGTCAACCTCGGCATCGAGAACAAAGAGTTCATGGTGCTGGTCGGGCCTTCCGGATGCGGCAAGTCGACCACCTTGCGCATGATCGCCGGCCTGGAAGAGGTCTCCGAAGGCAAAATATGGATCGGCGACCGCCTCGTCAATGACATTCCCGCCAAGGACCGCAATAACGCGATGGTCTTCCAGAATTACGCGCTATATCCGCACATGAGCGTTTTTGAGAACATGGCCTTCGGCCTGCGGCTGCGTAAATACCCCAAACATGAGATCCACCGCCGGGTCAATGAAGCGGCGGAAATCTTAGGCATAAAGAAGTTCCTCGACCGCAAACCCAAACAGCTCTCCGGCGGCGAGCGCCAGCGTGTCGCCCTCGGACGGGCGATCGTCCGTAAACCCTTAGCTTTTTTGTTCGACGAACCTTTAAGCAACTTAGACGCCAAGATGCGCGTGCAGATGCGCACCGAGATCCACAAGCTGCGCCTGCGCCTGCAGACCACCTTTATTTATGTCACCCACGACCAGACCGAGGCGATGACCCTGGGCGACCGCATTGTGGTCATGAAAGACGGAAAAGTCCAGCAATGCGCTGACCCGATGACCATCTATGATAAGCCGGCCAACAAGTTCGTGGCCAGCTTCATCGGTTCTCCGCCCATCAACGTCATGCAGGGCCGCGTCATCAAGAAGGAACGGCGCTATTACTTCGATGAAGGAAAATTCCAGGTAAAAATAGTGGAAGAGATGTATAATGCTGTCGCTCCCTATGAAGGGAAAGAAGTCTTCTTCGGCATACGGCCCGAAGACATTTATGACAAACTGTTTGTTTCCGTCGCCCCTCCCGAGAATATCGTCCAGGCCGTTTGCGACGTGATCGAGCCGATGGGCGCGGAAGTGTATTTATACCTTAATTCGGGGAAGCATTTGTTCATCGCCCGCGTGGGCGCCCATAACCGGCCGCAGGTCAATCGTGACATGGATCTGGTTTTTGATATGAGTAAGGTACACTTTTTTGATAAGGATACCGAACAAACTATCATTTAAGTATTATCTCTCACTTTTCCTTCTCGTCCTTGTCCTCCTAAGTATTTTTGTATACGCTTCCCTCAAAGACGGAAAATATTTCCCCTTCATTGTCACCGTCCTTCTCTACAGCCTCGCCATCCTGCTCATCCTGCGCTATAAATTCAAGAAAGAATCTTCCTTTGTCCGGCTCGAGCGCCAGGAATACCTTGAGCGCATCAACCTTTGTGAGGCCGAGATCAAAAGGGAATCCGAGACCATCAGTTCCTGGCAGCAGAAGATCATCAATTTTTCCTATCTCAAAGACGTCGTCGAAAAGATCTGTTTGTGCCTTACCCTGACCGATACCTCCAAAACGCTCTGTCTGGAGATCAACCGATTTTTCGGCCATCTGGACATCACCACGATCCTTTATCTTTTCCACACCAAGACGGGAAAGCTCGCCCTGTCGTGTTCCC
>CAZCLW010000076.1:0-4725 GCA_964499685.1 uncultured Planctomycetales bacterium | reverse complement strand
CCATCAGCCGTGGGGCGGAACGCAAGGGACAGCAAGCGATATTTCCATCCAGGCCAAAGAGATCCTGCGTATTAAAGAAGAACTCAACCGCGTACTGGCCAAACACACGGGTCAGCCTTTGGAGAGGATCGTGGCTGATTCCGACCGTGATTTTTTCATGACCGCCATGGAGGCCAAGGATTATGGCCTGGTCGATGAGGTCATCCATACCATCAAGGGAAAAAAATAAAATTTTTATTTCCATTTTTTTAAATTTGCTATAATGACACTCTTTCCAACAGTCCATAATTCATAGAAGGGAAAACCATGAAGCGCAATTTATTACTGACGCCCGGGCCCACGCAATTGCCCCAGCAGGTCTGCGAGGCATTGGGACGTCCGATCATTCATCACCGCACCCCGCAATTCCAGGCCAATCTCAAGGAAGCCGCCGAAGGATTGAAATATCTTTTTCAGACGAAGAACGACGTCTTGATCCTGACCTCTTCGGGAACGGGCGGCATGGAAGCCGCGGTCAGTAATCTTTTGTCCCGGGGCGACAAGGCCATCACCGTCGAGGGCGGAAAGTTCGGTGAACGTTGGACCGAGCTTTGCAAAATCTACGGTGTCGACGCCAAGGTCATGCAGGTCAAATGGGGCCATGCGGTCCAGGCCGAAGAGATCCAAAAGATCTTGTTTGCGGAAAAAGACATCAAGGCCGTCTTTGTCACGCTGGTTGAGACCTCAACCGGTGTTACCACCGATATTAAGTCGATCGCCGAGGTCGTCAAAAAGACGAACGCCGTGTTGGTCGTCGATGCGATCAGCGGTCTAGGCGCGACCGATCTGCAGACGGACAATTGGGGCGTGGATGTTGTTGTGTCTGGTTCACAAAAAGGGTTAATGCTCCCGCCGGGATTGGCCTTTGTCAGCGTTAGTCCGAAAGCTTGGGCCATGGTCGAGAAATCCAATAGTCCCAAATATTATTTTGACCTCAAAGCCGCCAAGAAAGCGGCCGAGAAGACCGATACGCCGTACACGCCGGCGATCGGGCTTATCATTGCTTTGATCGAAGCGCTCAAGCTCATGAAGACCGCTGGATTGGGCAGCCTTTTTGCCCATTATGCCCGTCTGGCCAAGGGGACACGGGAGGCCGCCAAGGCTTTGGGTTTGTCGCTTTTTGCCGATGAAAAATCGATATCCAATGTCGTGACACCGATCAGTCTACCGAATGGCATCGACGGCGAAAAGCTGGCCAAGATCATGCGGGACACCTACGGGATTACGGTGGCCGGGGGACAGGAACAGTTAAAAGGAAAGATCATCCGCATTTCCCATATGGGATGCCTGGATGAGTATGATATGCTCGCTGGCATCGCCTGTCTGGAGAAAGTCCTTAAAGAGTTAGGCTATAAATTCACCATGGGGGCCGGTTTGGCCGCCGCTCAGAAGGTTTTCAATAGTTAAGTTAAGCCCGACGGAGTTCATCATGACCAAGATACTCATCAGCGATAAATTGGCCGAAGAAGGGATTTCCATTCTTAAGGAGATCAAGGATTTTCATGTCGACTGTAAATACAATCTCAAGCCGGAAGAGCTGAAGTCCATCATCAAGGATTATGAGGCGTTGATCGTGCGCAGCGGAACGACCGTTACCGCTGATATTCTCGAAGCCGCCCAAAAACTTAAAGTGATCGGCCGCGCCGGCGTAGGGCTCGATAACGTCGACCTGAAGGCCGCTACTAAGAAGGGGATCGTGGCTATGAACACCCCCGGCGGCAATACCACTTCGACCGCCGAGCATACCATGAGCCTGATCCTGGCCTTGGCCCGTAATATCCCTCAGGCCTGCGCTTCCCTTAAAGCGGGCAAGTGGGAGCGGACCAAATTCAGCGGTGTCGAGCTGTTTGACAAGACGCTGGGTGTCGTCGGGCTCGGAAGGATCGGTTCAACGGTCGCTAAAATGGCCAAGAGTTTCGGCATGAAGATCATCGCCTATGACCCATTCCTTTCCATGGAAGTGGCCTCCCAGCACGGTGTCGAAATGGTGGAATTCGACGATATCTTAAAAAAATCGGACTTTATCACCATTCATATCCCCAAAAGCAATGAAGGCGGTCCGCTTATCTCCGCCAAAGAATTTTCTAAAATGAAAAAGACCGTGCGGCTCATCAATTGCGCCCGCGGCGGGATCATTGATGAGAAGGCCCTGATCGCCGCGCTCGAGAAAAAAGAGATCGCCGGATGCGCGCTCGACGTTTATGAACAGGAACCGCCGGACTTTAATTCACCGCTTTTTAAGTTCGACAACTGTGTGTGTACGCCGCATTTGGGCGCTTCCACCTCCGAAGCCCAGGTCAACGTAGCCATCGAGATCGCCAAGACCGTGCGGGATGCCTTGTTGGGCAAGGGTATCGTCAATGCCGCCAATTTCCCGTCGGTAACAGCGGAAGCTTATAAGATCCTTGAGCCGTATATCGATCTCGCCGGCCGCATGGGGAAATTTGCCGGACAATTGATCAAAGGCCGCATGAGCGAGATCAAGACGACCTACAGCGGCGCAATGACCCAGCAGAAAACAGCGCCGGTGACCATGTCGTTGGTGCACGGACTTTTGGCGCCGATCCTGGGTGAAACGGTCAACCCGATCAATGCTTTTGATCTGGCCCGTGAACGCGGCATCAATGTCCAGGAGATCCAATCCAGCAAAGAAGGGGAGTTCGTTAATTTGATCCATCTGACGGTCAAGACCGACCAGGAAACCTTCCATCTTTTGGGAACGTTGTCCAGTAATAACCAGCCGCGCATCGTTAAGATCAATAATGTGTATGTGGAAACCGTCCCTCACGGATACATGCTTTTCATCACCAATAAGGATAAGCCGGGCATCGTCGGAGCGATCGGCACCATCCTGGGCGAAAGCCATATCAATATCGCCGGGATCACACTGGGGCGTGAAGACGAGGGAGGCGTTGCGGTCAGTGTCGTCAATGTCGACGCTCAGGTTCCCGAAAAGACCCTGGAAAAACTGCGGCAGACCCAAAACATCCTTTTTGTCAAATTGATAAAAGTTTAACCCGAGACGTCTGAAAATTAATGTTGTGGCCGAGCGAAACAATCCCTGAGCCTCCACCCACCCCTGATACCGCTTCTATCATCAAAGCAGGATTCATCGACGGATTTAATCCCTGCGCCCTCACGGCCATTGTTTTTTTGTGTTTTTTCCTGTCGGTCTTCGGTAAGACCGGGCGCCGAATCGCGGTCTTGGGGTCGTATTTTGTTCTGGCCTATTTTTTGACTAACTTCCTGATCATTTTAGGACTGTTGGACCTGGCGGTCGGACGGTTATGGGCACAGACGCTTTTACGTTATTCCTTATTTGTCATGGCCGTTGCGGCGGTTCTTTTGGGCGTTTTTAATCTGCTCGATTGGTGGCGTTATTTGAAGAGCGGTGAAAGTACCGTGCCGTTCCTTAAATATCCCGCCATTCTGTATTCTTCCGATGAAGAGGAAGATGCAGAGCCCAAGGTTTTTTGGCGGCGTCCGTCATTATACGCAAACGCAGCCGGTTTCTTGATGAGCATTTTCGGCTCTCTTTGGCCACCGAATTATCTTTTATCAACGTTTCATTCCGGCTTCTTCTCTGGTGCCGATGTGGCGGTTTCTTTCATTGGATTCCTGACTTACGACGTTTTCTTTACGCTCCCGTTGTTGCTGGTCTTCGGCCTTATTTTTTACGCAGTTTCCAACACCAAGATTTTGGTGAAGATCAGGAGGTCCCCCGGAACGGTAAAAATAATCTGCGCGGGCATGCTGCTGGGTTGGGGTCTGGCACTCATTTATTTATTCTGGTGAATAAAGGATTCTCATGAACATTGTCGTGGTTGGCGCCCAATGGGGCGATGAAGGAAAAGGGAAGCTGATCGATATCCTTTCAAGGAATGTCGATATCACTGTCCGCTATCAGGGCGGCAATAACGCGGGACATACGGTCGTCGTCGAGGATGAAGAATATATTTTTCATCTTATTCCCTCGGCTATTCTGCACCATAAGAAGGTCTGCGTGATCGGCAACGGCGCCGTTGTCGACCCCAAAGTCCTCCTGGAGGAGCTGGAAGGCCTGGCCAAAAGGGGGATCAAAGTCACGCCGCACCAGCTGAAGATCTCGGGATTGTCGCATGTCATTTTTCCTTATCACAGGATTCTGGACGGTCTGCGCGAAGGGAAACGGGCCAATAAAATCGGGACAACCGGCCGGGGAATAGGACCGTGTTACGCCGATAAAGTGACGCGCTGCGGTATCCGCATGGTCGACCTGCTTAATCCAAGGATCCTCAAAAGCAAGCTTGAAGACAATATCAATGAAAAGAACGAGATTTTCCAGAAGGTCTACGGACAGCGGGATTTTTCCTTCGGTGATGTCTATAAGGAGTATCTCGGTTACGGAAAGAAGTTGGGGCCGTATATTTTTGACACGGCCCTGTACCTGAATGAGGCCATCGATAAGGGGAAGTCGGTCCTTTTCGAAGGCGCCCAAGGGACATTTTTAGACATTGATTTTGGCACGTACCCGTTCGTTACCTCATCCAATTCGATCGTGGGCGGGGCTTGCGCGGGGGCAGGGGTTTCGCCGACAAAGATCGACAAGGCGATCGCCGCAGTCAAGGCCTATACCACCCGTGTCGGGGAAGGGCCTTTCCCTACGGAATTTTCCGATCATTTGAAGGATGATATCCGCACGAAGGG
>CAZCLW010000075.1:0-4809 GCA_964499685.1 uncultured Planctomycetales bacterium | reverse complement strand
GAGCGTCTGATTGACGCTCAGATTAATGACATCTTTAATGCCTTGTTTGCGTCCTTTAAGCATATTTTCCCGCACGCGGTCATAGATGACGATCGTGTCGTTGATCGAATAGCCGGCCGTTGTCAGGAGCGCGGTCACGACCAAAAGGTCTATCTGATGCCCCAGCATGACCAAAAGCCCCATGCTGACCACAACGTCATGGAGAAGGGCAACGACACCGGCGGTGGCGAAATCAAAGTGCTTGAAACGGAATCCTACGTAAATAAGGATGCCGCCCAGAGCCAGAATGATCGCCCATAAGGCGCGCATCCTTAAATGTTGCCCGACTACGGGACCAACTTTCTCAACGCGCAGGATCTCGAATGTGTTTTCCGGTATTTTTTCTTTTAACGCGGCCACGATTTTGCTGTTGGTGTCTTCCGAACTGGACGTCTTAAGGATGACATTTTCAGGATTTTCGTCGAACTGCTGGATCAGGATATCCTCGGGCGCGACCCCCTTAAGGATATTGCGTAAGTTTTCGGCCTCGACCGGCTGGCTGAAGCGGAATTCCTGTATCTGTCCGCCGGCAAAATCAATGCCGTAGGCCTTCTCGCCTTTGGCGATGACCGCATAGATGCTCATTGCTACCAGAATGAACGAAAAGGCCAGGACGATGTAGCCTTTCGAGAGAAAATCGATCTTGGTCTGCGGGAACAGCGGCAGCATGGGGAGCGACTTGATCCAGCGGTTCTGCAGAAGAAGATTAAAGATCGTCCGGGTGACAAAAAGCGCGGTAAAAAGGCTGGCCAAAAGGCCCATGCTCAGAGTCACCGCAAAACCTTTGATCGGTCCTGAGCCGAATTGGAACAGCATGAAAGCGGCGATCAATGTCGTGACATTGGAATCAAAGATCGCGCTGAAAGCTTTGTGGTAACCGGCGTTGATGGACGCCTGTAGGGGTCGGCCGTTGGCAAGCTCCTCTCTGATGCGTTCATTGATCAGGATGTTCGCATCTACCGCCATGCCGATCGTCAAAATGATACCGGCTATGCCGGGCAGGGTCAGCGTGACCGGCGCTTCGGGCAAAAGGTATTTGAGCAGCCCCATCGTCCCAAAAATGATGATGACATTGAGGAGCAGGGCGATATTGGCGATAAGACCTGAGCCGAAATAAATGACCAGCATGAAGATGAATATGAGGATGCCGCCTAGGATCGTGGCGTTGATGCCTGATTCGATGGAGTCTTTCCCGAGGAGCGGCCCGATGGTACGCTCTTCCGCGATGCTCATGGGCGCGGGCAAAGCGCCGGAACGCAGTTGCAGGGCCAGCTGGGAAGCTTCATCAAAGGTGAATTGTCCGGTGATCTCGGCGGTGCCCGAAAGGATCGGCTCGCGGATATTAGGCGCGGACAAGACCACATCATCGACGACAATGGCCAGGCGTTCGTTGACATGCTTGGAGGTCAGTTCTCCGAACTGCTTGGTCCCTTCGTTGCTCAGCGTCAGGGAAATATTGGGCTGGTTGAACTGGTCGAAATTGACGATGGCATCGGAAATATATTCGCCTTTAAGGGCGACGTCCTTTGACAAAAGGATCGGCTCCTTGTCGTCCTTGACGGCCTTTAATTCGTAACCTTCCGGAAGATTCCCGGCAAGGGCATCGCGCAAAAGGGCCGGATTGGAGTTGACCAGCCTGAACTCAAGCAAGGCGACCTTTCCCACCATGGCCAAGGCCGCTTCGCGGTCGGTTATGCCGGGAAGCTGGACCAGGATTTGGTTTTCCCCTTGGCGTTGTATAACGGTCTCGCCTACGCCCAGGCTGTCAATACGGTTACGCAGGATCTCAATGGCGCGCAAAACAGCGTCTTCCTGCTTGCCGGCCTCCAGCTTGGAGGTGTCCACCTCCAAAATAAG
The DNA here is from genome assembly GCA_964499685.1 of uncultured Planctomycetales bacterium. Taxonomy (GTDB): domain Bacteria; phylum Omnitrophota; class Gorgyraeia; order Zapsychrales; family GWA2-47-8; genus CAZCLW01. Next base: position 2,913 of record CAZCLW010000075.1, on the reverse strand, counting down.
GTGCATGCCGCCTTTAAGGTCCAGGCCGAGATTGATCTTTTTTTCCAAGGGGAAAGCGCAGAAGAGCGAAACCCCTACCACGGCAAGGATGAGCGCGAAACGCCTGATGAGATTATTCATGGATGGTCCTTTAGCTTGCGGATTTTTTGATGCTGCTGACAGCTTCTTTGTCCATTTCTATCTTTGTATTGTCATCGACACGGACAACGACGGTCGTGTCTTTCACGTTCACGATGGTCCCATGGATACCGGAATTGGTGACGACCTGATCGTTCTTCTTGAGATTCTCGATCATTTTTTTGACTTCCTTTTGCCGGTCTTTCTGTGGTTTGATCAAAAGAAAGTAAAAGATCATGAAGATGATCAGCATTGGGATCATCTGGATGAGCGGACTGGCTTGTTCTGGGGGCATAGCGGTCCTTTCGTGATATGTAGAAACAGGTATACCGGATTAAGATTTGACTTTTTTGATAAGCGATTTGACCGTATCGCTTAAAACCGCGCCTTTATTGAGCCATTGATTGACCTTTTCCTTATTGACGGAAAGGACGGCCGGTTTTTTGGAGGGATCATAATGTCCTAGGATCTCCAAATGGTGTCCTTCGCGGGTCGATGCCTTACTAATGGCGACGATGCGGTAATTAGAGCGCTTGTTCGCTCTTTTTCCAATTCTTTGCAATCGAATCATAACTTCCATTGTGTTCTTCTCTCCTTTTGTGTTGTCGTCTGCTTTTATAATTGATGCGCCAGTTCCACAGCCCTGATTTGGGCCTTGGCTTTATTGACCGTTTCCTGAAATTCCTTTTGCGGGTCCGAATCGGCCACGATCCCCGCCCCGGCCTGGGTATAAGCCGTTTTATTTTTAACCACTATTGTACGGATAGTTATGCAGGTGTCAAGGTTTCCTGAAAAACTAAAATATCCGATACAGCCGGCATACGGCCCCCGGGAGACGTCCTCTAAATCTTCGATGATCTCCATGGCGCGGATCTTGGGCGCCCCTGTAACCGTCCCGGCCGGGAACGCCGCCTGCAGGACGTCCAGATCATCCTTGTCGGAACGCAATTTTCCCTGGACATTGCTCACGATATGCATGACATGGGAGTATCGCTCGATGATCATGAACTCCGAGACCTTGACCGTGCCCTGTTCGCACACGCGACCGAGGTCGTTCCGCCCCAGATCGACCAGCATGATGTGTTCTGCCTTTTCTTTGGGATCATGCAGCAGTTCGCCCATGAGGTGCCGGTCTTCCTCTTCTGTTTTTCCGCGCGGGCGCGTGCCGGCAATGGGCCGGGTTTCCACCAGACCGTTCTCACATCTGACCAGAAGTTCAGGTGAGGAGCCAACGATCTTAACCCCGTTCAAATTAAGATAGTACATATAAGGTGATGGGTTCAGGGCGCGTAGCGCGCGGTAGATGTTGAAGGGATCGGTGCCTATCTTTGTCTCAAAGCGCTGGGAAAGGACGACTTGGATGATATCTCCGTCGGTGATATGCTGCTTGGCTTTCATCACATTCTCTTTAAATTTGCTTTCGGTGACGTTGGAACGCAGGTCCAGTTTTATTTTTTTTGGTTTTATGGCCTGCTTTTTTATTTTGGAAGGCTTTTGCACGATTTTTTGGATCAGCTTGTCGATCCTCTCGGTGGCTTGCTGATATTGTTTCATCTTGGCCTTGTCAGAGCTTTTGGGATCAACGGAGGCGCAAGATACGACCTGGAGTTTATGATTGCGATGATCGAAAATGATCAGTTCCTTGGCCAGGATGAAGACCGTGTCTGGCAGCTTGAGGTCATCTTTGGTCTTGGAGGGGATCTTTTCAAAGAACCGCACGATGTCATACGCCATATATCCCACCAGGCCTCCGCAAAACCGCGGCAGGTTGGGCGTGGACACGAATTTGTACTGCTGCATGACCTGGCGCAGGAAACTCAAAGGTGTATCTTTGACCGTCTTTTTTTGTTTGACGGCCCGGCCGTTCTTGAAGCGCGTAATGGTAGCGCTCTTTCCTTTTGTCTCCAGGACCAGTTCCGGGTCCTTGGCGATAAAGGAAAAGCGCGCCACCTTTTCTTCCCCTTCGACGGATTCGAGTAAAAACGAATACTTCGCGCTCTGGGCGACCTTGAAATAGGCCGACACGGGCGTATCCAGGTCCCCTAAGATCTCGCGATACACGGGGATAAGGTTCCCTTGCTTTGACAGCGCTATGAATTCTTCCGGTGATGGGGAATACATATTTATCTGATGGCCCGGTAGAAACAGCTTTTTTTGTAGGTATGGCAGGCGGCACCGACTTGGCGGACCTGGATCAGAATACAATCGCAGTCGCAATCATAGAGGATTTTTTTCACGAATTGAAAATGCCCTGACGTCATCCCTTTTACCCAGTATTCTTTGCGCGAACGCGACCAAAAACAGGTCTTGCCCAGCTTGATCGTGCGCTTGATGGATTCCAGGTTCATGAATGCCATCATCAGGACTTCTTTTGTTTTGTAATCCTGGATAACGGCCGGGATCAGGCCCTTCTCATCGAAGCGCAATTTATTCAGCGTCCGTCGGTTTATTGCGATCTCTTCTAATTTCTTGCTCATAACCTCACCTTGATTGATCTTTTCTTTAAGTAGTGTTTGACCTCGTTGATGGTGAATTCGGCATAATGAAAAACCGATGCCGCCAGGGCCGCATCCGCCCCCGTATCTTTAAATACGGTATAAAAATCCTTTAAGTTCCCGGCGCCGCCCGAGGCGATGACCGGGATCTTGACTGCTTTGCAGATCGCTTTTGTTAAGGGGATATCGTAACCGTTCTTGGTCCCGTCGGCATCCATGCTCGTCAAAAGGATCTCTCCCGCACCCAGTTTTTCGGCTTCCTTGGCCCACTGGATGGCGTCTTTCCCCGTGCGCGTTCTAC
>CAZCLW010000074.1:0-4812 GCA_964499685.1 uncultured Planctomycetales bacterium | reverse complement strand
CGATAACAGCCGGAAATGCGGCTTGTCATGATCGCAGGTCGTTAAAAAACCATTAACCATCTGAATATGATTCGGACCCAATTTGGCGATGTGTTCACCCTGCCCGTAAAAGGGAACCGAATTGATGATAACCTCCTCGAACTTCCCTTTCATGGACTGAAAATCAAAGGTGAACTTATCCCCCGTCACGCTGCCCTGCTCGCTGCCCATGTCGAGCACGACATTGCCGATGGCCACGGCCGTCTGGTCTTTGCGCGAATAGATCAGGCGGTCACAGGTCAGGGTGCTTCCTTCACGCACGATAAACACATTGCCCGTCGCGATCATTTCGTCGGTGTCGACGGAAAATTCCACATTGTCGGCATTGAGCTCGACCGGGACCGGCTGGGCCGGCTCTTCCGGCTCTTCTTGGGAAGATGTCCCTTTCACGGCGTTCACCGTCGTATTGGTCGTCGTTACCGTATTAGAAAGAACTCCGGGCTCTTCCGAACCGTCAAAGTACCGGTCGGGGACCGTGTTCTGTCTTGCCCAGGCAAGGTCCTGCCCGATAAAAATACACATCATCCCCGCGATCAGCGGGAAGATTTTCACATGTGGTAGCCAGGGAGAATGAATAAAATTATACCGCATGATAAACTAAAACATTTGCTCCGATGATACCGGCTTCATCCCCCAATTGGGCCCGGACCAACTTGGCCATGGAGCCGGAAACCGGCAAAGCCCTCCGCTTGATCACCTTCCGGATCGTTGGAAATAAGAAACGATGATTATTTGAAACCCCGCCCCCGATAACGATCAGGGTCGGATTAAGAAGATTGATAATGCCCACTAGGCCGTTGCCGATATGTGTGGCCATTGTTTCCCAGAACGGCATGGCTTTTTTCGGGTTTTGACGGGTCAGGCGACGGATGTCCGGAAAATCGATGCCCTTGATGCCGAAGATCTTTTCAGCCTCTTTGAGCACATAGCGGTTGCCCACATAACGCTCGAAGCATCCGTATCCGCCGCAGCCGCAGGCCGGCCCTTCTTCATTGAGCGGTATGTGACCCACTTCTCCGGCCACAAATCCTTCGCCGCGGTACAGCTGATTATTAAAGATCAAACCTCCGCCCACACCGGTTCCTAAAGTGATGCAGACCATGTTCCTGGCGCCGCGCCCCGCCCCGAACTTCCATTCTCCGAGGGCGATGAGATTGACGTCGTTTTCCAGAAATGTGGGGATGCCCAGTTGACGTTCAAAGATGCGCCTGAGCGGCACGTTTTTCCAGCCGGGAATGTTCGGTAAAAAATGAACCATACCCCGAACAGGATCGATCAGGCCCGGCAGGCCGATACCGATCCCGGCAATATCCGTCTTTTTAAGATTATTATTTTTTAAAGTGACCCGAATAAGCGTAACGATGGCGTCGACAAGCTCTGCCTTCCGGCGCCGGAAATCTTTTGTACTCAGAACAGCTTTGGAAATGACTTTGCCCTGCGCGCTGACCAGCCCTAATTTAACGTTCGTTCCGCCTACGTCAATTCCAATAACCAATCGCTTCATGATTTATTTGTATCTTATTGTATTACAGATAATTATATTTGTATTAAAAGATGTTTAATTCTACACGAAACGCGGTCGGTATTCAACGAGATTTTAGAACTTCGGCAGGTCTTTGCCCTGGCAAGGTATCGAGGAGCAAAAGTATCTATTTCCGTAAAAAGGGCCGCAAAATAAGCCGTAATCCGCGGTCATAACTGAAATAATTCCAGGCCCAATTGACAAAGGCAACGATCTTGTTCCTAAAGCCCACGAGCGCCATTAAATGGACAAATAACCAAACAAACCACGCCAGAAGACCGCGAAATTTGACGAATGGTAATTCGACGACCGCATGATTGCGGCCGATGGTGGCCATTACACCCCAATCACGATAGACAAACGGCTTTAAAGGCGCCTTCTTAAAAAGACGCCTGAGATTCTTGGCCAGGGTCCTGGCCTGCTTAATGGCGACCGGCGCCAACATCGGATGCCCTCTCGGATAATCCTTTGAGATCATGGCAGCGATATCGCCCAACGCAAAAACATTTTCATAACCCAAGACCTTGTTGTGCTCATCGACTTTAAGTCGGCCGAACACTATGGATTCAGGTTTCAGGCCGGGAATCAGGCTCCCTTTGACCCCGGCGGACCAGATGACGGTATAGGAGCCCAATTTCTTCCCGTTAGAAAGAAGCAGGGTCTTTCCGTCATAGGCGTCGACCTTTGTCCTCGGCCAGATATTGATGTCAAAGCGCTTTAAAAATCTTTCGGCACTTTCCGAAGACTGCGGCGACATAGAACTTAATAAACGGTCCGCCATCTCAATGACATGGATCTGCATGCGGTTTATGTCCAGCTCCGGATAATCGTGAGGCAGGACGATTTTCTTTAATTCTCCCAGGGCACCGGCCATCTCCACTCCTGTCGGGCCTCCTCCTACGATCACAAAATTCATCAAAGCTTCTCTTTCCATCAGATCATTGGTCAGAAGCGCCTTTTCTAGATTTTCCAGGATCAAATTCCTTAGTGCCATGGCTTGCGGGACGCTTTTCATGGGCACAGCATTCTTCTCGAACTCTTCCTTTCCCAAATAATTGGTCTCTGATCCCACGGCAATGACAAGATAATCGTAATCTATGGTGCCGATGGAAGTTTCGAGGCGTTTCTCTTCGGTCTTTATACTGGCAACATCCGCCATGCGGAAAATAAAATTGCTTTGGTTCTTAAAAATTTCGCGGAAAGGATACGCGATCGAATCCGGCTCAAGCGCGGCGGTGGCCACCTGATATAAAAGCGGCTGAAAAGTATGATAATTATTCTTATCGATGAGGACGATCTGTGCATCGATGGAGCGGAGGCTTTTGACCAGCTCAATGCCGGCAAATCCCCCGCCGATGATGACGATCCTGGGTAAACTGGTTGTGGGAATGTTAACGGACATAAATAAAAAACTCCTACTGACGTAGGAGTCAATCATCGATTAATGATGAAGCATTATATCACCCCGCCGCCATTGTGCCTAGTACGCAACGACTTTATTGCGGCCGGCTTCCTTGGCGCGGTAAAGGGCGGCATCGGCCTTTTCGGTGAGCTCCTGCGGCTCTTTCGCGTCCTTGGGGAAGGTGGCAACCCCGATACTGATCGTGATGGTCAAGTCATTATCATAGGCCCGGATCGGTCTGTCGGCGGTCGCGCTCCGGATACGCTCGGCCACGAATTGCGCGCCGTCGCTCCCTGTATCGGGCAGGACAACGCAGAACTCCTCTCCGCCGTAGCGGCCCGCGATGTCGATCTCGCGGATATTTTCTTTGATCCGCACGCCGATCTGCTGCAGGATCTGGTCACCGGTGAGATGTCCGTATTGATCGTTGAAGGACTTGAAATGGTCCACGTCGATCAGAAGATAAGAAAGCTGCATTTTGCGTTTGTGGGCCCGCTTCAATTCTTCTTCGAAACGCTCCATGAAATAACGGCGGGTATGCACCTGGGTCAGGCTGTCGGTCAGGGCCAGGTTCTCCACCTGCTCATAGAGCTTGATGCGCCGCAGGGCGAGCGCGAACTGGTGCGTGAGGATGATGACCTTTTCCTGGTCCTGGGGCAACAACCCCTTGATAGCAAGCAATCCCAGTTTCCGCTCTTTACTGTGAAGGGAGAACAGCTGATGGTCCGCCGAAATGGTCTGCTGGGACGATTCGAGGGCGAGCGGTTCAAAGAACTGGCAATCCTCAAAATACACACTGGCGTTCAATTTCTGCCGGAAACGGTCAAAGGCCTCCTCGAAATTAAAATTCTTGGTGATCTCTTTGGTTATTTCATACAGCGTAAAAATGTCTTCGGCCTGTTTCTGCAGCTTCTTTTTTTCCAGGCGCAGGTCCTCCAGGCGGCGCAGCGACTGATTGTGCGATTCCTTGATCCGGTCAAGTTCATCCAGCTGGTCCTGGTGCAAAGCGCTGATCGTAGACCTGACCACGTAGAACAACAGCGCCAGGAAAACGAGGGCCGCCAAGAACATCTGTGTTGTCATTGGGGCCATACGCGGTTCCTTCCTTTGGCCTTGGCCTCGTACAGGGCCTTGTCCGCCTTTTGAATGAGGTCATCGCGCGACTGCGCGTCCGTCGGGAACGCGGCGACACCGATGGAGACCGTGGTCGAGGTCTTCATACGGCGCAAGAGGATCTCCTGGGAGGCGATCTGCTTGCGGATGAATTCCGCGGCCTCCATGGCTTTTTCCTTGGGGCATTCGGGCAGCAGGACGGCGAACTCTTCCCCGCCGTAACGGCAGACCAGATTGCCGGGTTCCTTGAAATAATCGGACAACAGCATGCCGATCGTGCGCAAGAGGATGTCGCCGGCCACGTGGCCGTATTTGTCGTTATATTTCTTGAAATGGTCCAGGTCGATCATCAGGAACGAAAGCTCTTTTTTAAGGTGCAGGACGCGGCTCAATTCCTGCGAAATGCGCTCCAGGAGATACCGCCGCAGATAAAGCCCGGTCAGGCCGTCGTGTATGGCCAGGTCCTCGACGCGTTCATACAGAAGCGCGTTGTCGATGGCGACCGCGCCCACATCGCCCAACGTGACCAGCAGCCTTAAATCTTCCGTCGTGAACGCGTTGTCCTGCGGGCAGTCCACGCGCAGGATGCCCAGCGTGCTCTCGCCGCTGGTCAGGGGCACGCTCATCAGCGAACGGATCTCGCGTTTATCTTCGGTGATGATATTGTCACTGTCGAACCGGAAATCGCGCTTGATGTCCTGGATCAAAAGCGGCTGCCGGCTCTTCATCACCCAGA
>CAZCLW010000073.1:966-5245 GCA_964499685.1 uncultured Planctomycetales bacterium | reverse complement strand
GGAGAACGAAGAGCATTACAAGCGTAAATTCTATCATCCTTTCGGGGTCCCGCTCTGGCTCATTAAGCAGACAGGGGATTTTTTCCTGAAGTCTTGCGTGAGCCGCACATCAGGGAACCGTATTTATTACCGTTGTTGGGCATTTTTTAATTGGGGAAGAATGGTCAAGCTTTCTCAGAGACGATAGAAGGTGCAATATGGTAAAGGTCAGTGTCATTATCCCGGCATACAACAGAGGTCATTTTATCGCCGAAACAATTGATAGCGCTCTGGCCCAAACCTACCAAGACTATGAAATTATTGTCGTCGATGACGGTTCTACGGATAATACCAAAGAAGCGGTCGAGCATTATGGCAACAAGGTCAGGTATTTTTATCAGGAAAACCGCGGTCAGGCCGCGGCCCAGAATTTTGCCGCGCGCCAGGCGAAGGGCGAGTACCTGGCGCTGCTGGATGCCGACGATGTTTGGTTTCCTGAAAAATTAGAAAAACAGGTGCCCGTCCTGGATCAAAATCCAGATCTGGGGTTCGTCTGTACCGAGACGTTTGCTTATGAGAATGGAAAAAAACTATACCATTGGAAAAAACCGGAAGGGAAGACGGAGAGTTTTCAAAGCATTTTTGAAGGAAACTTCATCATCAATGCCACGGTCCTCATCCGCAAAGATTGTTTTTTGACTGTCGGAGGATTTGACGAAAAACTGCGCACCACTCAGGACCTGGACCTTTGGCTGCGTTTGAGCCGGAAATATAAATTCCGTTATTTGAACATCCCCCTGGTGAAGTACCGTTTGCACGCACAGAATTTGCATAAAAATGCCAAGCAGAAGTTAAAGGACCATTTGTATATTTTTTCAAAAGAAGACAACGTTGGTCATTTGGACAGCAGGGGAAAAAGGATAAAGATCGCACGCGAATATTATGATTTTGTGCCGGATTTCTTGAAGCAGAAGGATTATTTTAATGCAGGTATCTGCTGCCTGAAGGCCATTTTAACTTATCCATTTGTCGGTTATTATTATGTACCCTACAGGCCGCATAAGATAAAATCGTCCATGCCGTACAGGATCTTAAAGATCTATTATTTCTTCGCTTTTTACTTATTAAAAGCTGCATTGAAGGGGAGGCCTAAATGTCGAACCGCATCGTAACTTATGAACCCAATAACTCCGTAAAAAGAGGATATTGGTCGCTTATACAGCAGATCTTTGTTGAGATCAAAGAAAACCGCTGGCTTACCTACCAGCTGTTCAAGCGGGATTTTTTTGCGACCTATAAACAGTCTATGATCGGTGTGGTCTGGGTATTTATCCTGCCGCTTATCAATGTGGCGACTTTTGTCATGCTCAGTCAGTCGGGAATATTTCAGGTGGGCGAGATAACCGTTCCTTATCCGCTCTATGCCATTTTGGGGATGTCGTTCTGGCAGATCTTTTCAAGCGGAGTGGTAACGGCCGGAAGTTCCTTGAGCAATGCCGGCGAAATGGTCACGCGTATCAATTTCTCCAAGAAATCACTGGTCTTTGCGACCATGGGCCGGCCCTTGGTTTCTTTCCTTATTCAGATGCTTTTGGTCGGTATTTTGTGTATTATTTACAGGATCATGCCCGCACCGGGGGCCATCTTGATCCCCTTGGCCATCTTGCCGGTCATGTTCTTTACGCTGGGGCTGGGCCTTTTGTTGGCCATACTTAACGCGATCATACGGGATACGGGGAATTTGTTATATATAGGACTTACCCTTCTGATGTATCTTACCCCTGTTTTGTATGCCAAGCCCAAGTGGGGAATCCTGGTCGCCATTACCAAATACAATCCGATGTACTATTTTGTTTCCGCAGGAAGAGACCTCTTTTTAAGAGGCACGATCGTTGAATGGCAAGGCTTTTTAGCGTCAGCTCTTCTGGGGGTCGTCTTGTTTTTCCTGGCCTTGATCGTTTTTCACTTAACCGAAACGCGTATTGCCGAGAGGGTTTAATATGGACAGCGATGTAGCGATCCGTTTAGAAAATGTATCCAAAAAATATTGCAAGTCCCTTAAGCGCTCCATGATGTACGGCTTAACGGACATTGCCCATAATGTCGTGGGATTCAGGGCGGAATCCGACCGGCTGCGGCGTGACGAATTTTGGGCCGTGGACAACATTTGCCTTGAGATCAAACGGGGGGAGTCGTTCGGTTTGATCGGGCCCAACGGTTCGGGTAAGACCACCTTGCTTAAAATGATGAATGGGATCTTCTGGCCGGACAAAGGGAAGATCACCATAAACGGCCGGGTGGGGGCTCTTATCGCCGTCGGCGCAGGTTTCCATCCCATGCTGACCGGCCGGGAAAATATTTACATCAATGCCGCCATTCTGGGTATGGACAGGCGGGAGGTCGACAGAAAATTCGATTCCATCATTGAGTTCGCGGACATTGGCGATTTTTTGGATACGCCCGTCAAACATTACTCCAGCGGCATGTATGTCCGACTGGGATTCTCGGTCGCCATTCACTGTGAGCCGGAAATTCTGCTGGTCGATGAGGTCCTGGCGGTGGGGGACAGGAATTTCCAGATGAAATGTTATCAGAAGATGAACGAGATCCGCAAAAAAGGAACGACGATCGTCCTGGTGGCGCACAATGAATACACGATCAGGGAATATACATCGCGCTGTTTATATTTACAGAACGGCAAAGAGCGCTTCCTCGGCTCCAGCGAGGAAGGCATAAGCATCTATATAAAGGACATTCTTGAGCGCCGTTCCCAGTCAAAGCAGCCGCTCGCCGCCCAGGGATCCGACGGGGAAAGCAAAAGGGCGGAGTTGCTGCCGGTCAAATTTTTGGATGCCCGCGGCAAGGAAGTGCATTTTCTGGAGTCGGGACAGGAATTGAATATACAGCTGGAGGGCATCTTTCACGAGCCGCTGAATAATCCGATTTTTGGGGTGAATTTTTATGACAATTCCGGATTTATGTATTGCGTCAACAGCGATTACGAGAACCAGAAGTTTAACGGTGAGCTTAAAGGCCGGGTCAAGATCAACATCCGGATCCCGGAATTCCATTTGCCGGCCAATAACTATCTTTGCTCCACGGTCCTTGCCGAGGAAAGCCCGGACAATCTGATCGATTGGCACAATATGGCTTACCGGTTCATTGTCGGGAGGGCCCGTAACGCGCGCGGTTCGATCAAGTTGCCCACACAGTGGAGCCTGGAAAAAGGATAAACCAATGCGACGATTGGCGGTGATACCGACAGATCCCGTTAAATTCTATCTGGCCACGGGCTATGATGCCAAGTGGCTGAAGGAGTATTTTAATCCGGGGAATTTATTCGATGAAGTGTATATTCTCTCTCCGAAAGAAGACGACGATCCGGATGTTCTGGGCATGAAAGCATTTTATACAAAACCGGATCAACTGCGTTCGCGGTTAAAAGAGTTCGATATTGATGTCGTCCGCGCCTACGGCGGGTTTGATCCGTGCGAAATGGCCTGCCGCAATAAAGTGCCGGGGATCCCGGTCATCGTCTCCGTTCATGACACAAACCCGAATTTGCTGTGGAATTCCATAACCAAGGCCGATGTGGTCTTATGTATGTCGGAAGCGGTCAAGCGCCTGGTCCTGACCAAATTCACCGATGAGAAGCGCGTGTGGATCCTTCCGAACCGCATACATTTTGACACTATGCATTCGTATGCTCCTGTAAATTTGACGGACCTTGAAGGGCAATATCCCTTCAAATACAGGATCCTTCATGTAGGCCGCAAAGTCAGACAAAAGAATTTAGACAACACCATAAAGGCCCTTAAGATATTAGGAAAAGACTATTGTCTGATCGCCGTTGGGAAAGGGAAGACTGATGAATATATTAAGCTGGCCCAAGGAGAAGACGTGTTCGATCAGTGTTTTTTTGTGGATGCTCTGGAACAAAAAGAGCTGGCCAGATACTATTCTTTCGTCGATTGCATGTGCACCCCCAGCCGCAGTGAGGGGTTCGGCATGGTCTTTACGGAAGCCCTGGCATGTGAAGCCGTGGTCGTGACGTCCGCCATTGCGCCGATGACCGAATACATCGAACACCGGAAAAATGGATTGTTGATCGAGGATTATGAAAATCCCAAGGCCATCGCGGATATGATCAAAACAGCTTGCACCGATGAGCCGTTACGCAAATTTATCAAAAGTCACGCCCGTCAAAGTGTTGAGTGTTTTGACCAAGCCCGCGTGGATGCTCTGGAGGTGGAATATTACAAAAAGGTTTTAGCGATGAATGCCCAGGGAAAATTCCGGA
>CAZCLW010000073.1:0-956 GCA_964499685.1 uncultured Planctomycetales bacterium | reverse complement strand
GCGGTAAATATGATAAAAGAGGCCAAGAATATAAAGAGATTAGCGGTTATTCCCACAGATCCAATGGAGCTGTATTTAGCGAGTGGTTACAGTGAAAAGTGGCTTACGGACTACTTTAATCCTTCGGGGTATTTCGAGGAGGTCTATCTTTTGTCTCCACGGGAAAAAGACAATCCTAATTTCTTAGGGATGAAGGTGATCCATACTCAGCCGCACCAGCTGCCAGCGCGTTTGAAGGAACTAAAGATCGACCTGGTCAGGGCTTATGGCGGATTTTGGGCCTGCGAGATGGCCTGCATGAACAAGGTCAACGGCATTCCGGTCGCGGTTTCTGTCCATGATACAAGCCCAAAGATGCTCTGGAACTCGATTACCAAGGCCGATGTCGTTTTTTGCATGTCCGAGGCTGTCCGGAAGACCGTGCTGACAAAGTATGTCAAACCCGAACGGGTGTGGATCCTGCCTAATCGGATCAATTTTGATTCTATGCGTCCCTACAGCAAAGAAGAGCTGGGCAGCGAATTGGATGAAAAGTATCCCTTTAAATATAAGATCTTTCATGTGGGACGTAAGGCCGCGCAGAAAAATCTGGATAATCTCATCAAAGCCTTGCGTTATCTTGGGAAAGATTATTGTCTGTTGGCTGTCGGTAAAGGCGATATCAGTGAATACCTTAAAATAGCCCAAGAGGAAGGGGTTGTGGATCAGTGTTTCTTTATCGAGTCCATTTCCAACGACGCGCTGCCGCGTTATTTTTCTTGGGCCGACTGTATGTGCATGCCCAGCCGATGGGAAGGTTTTAGCATCGCGATCGTCGAAGCTTTGGCCTCCGGCGCCATCGTGGTCGCCTCGGATATTCCGGAAATACGGGAAGCCATAACGCATGAGCAAAACGGTCTGTTGATCAAAGCTTTTGAGGATCCGCAGGCCATTGCGCAGATGATCCAGCGCTCTTG
>CAZCLW010000072.1:4939-6043 GCA_964499685.1 uncultured Planctomycetales bacterium | reverse complement strand
AGAAGGGCTTCTGGATCTAAAAGGTTTTCCGCAAGAGAAGGGTGGTCCGGCAGGCAAGACGCTGCGGGCGAGCATCTATAACGGCATGCCTCTGGAAGGAGTTCAAAAGCTTGCCCAATTCATGATTGAATTTCAAAACAGGCATGGTTCCAATGCGGCCATGTTGGCCAACAGGCAGGGAGGAACGCCCCTCGGTGGTATCGACTTCAACGCGGCTAACCTTGACCTGCAGATCAAGCGTGATCCCAACGGCATTCCATTGCCGATGAATCTGCAACCTATTCAAAATATCAATATTGACGGGTTCATCCCGGTCATCATCAATATCGTGCCCATGACCAACATTGTGCCGCTTTTGGGCATTGCGGAAAAAGAAGAAAAGCAGCTGCTCAGCAGTCTTAAGTAAACTTAGTTCAACAGCGCTCTTTAAAGGGGATTTCCGGCATAGCCGGAAATCCCCTTTCTTATTGAAAATAAATGACTTACAGCAATAAAGTTGGTAAAAGAGGAAAAATATTTTATACTTTAATATTAAGGAGGTGGTAAATATGAAGGGTCTGAAATACTTCCTGATCGGCCTTGGACTCTTGGTATTTATCATCGTAGTCGGGGCCGTATTCATTGCCGTTAAAGGCACGCTTTAATAGCAGCGTGTTCTTGCTATAAAAGACCCTCCTGTCTCACACAGGAGGGTCTTGCTTTTTGCCAACATTTAATTTTGATTTTCACTTTTCCGCAGATATAATGAGGGTCAAAATCCCATATGAATAACCGAATATTTTCGCTGCCCTCACCTCGTAAGCCCCATTGGCTGGATGTGTTTGTCTTAAGCATTTTCAGCTTTCTGATCACCCTGCATCCATATTATCTACAAACCGAGATCAATCTTTATGAATTAGGGTTATATCTTCCCGGTATCGACACGATTTTACGCGGCCAAATGCCTTTCCGTGATTGCTTTCACTTACGCGGCCCTTTTGAGCTGTATATGCCAGCTTTTATGATGGAGTGGTTCGGCGCAAATGTTTCGGTTTTATCCACTTACTTTTATGCCGGAACGGTCTTGGGCTTGATCGCCTGTGTCCTTTTGGGCGCGCAGCTTTA
>CAZCLW010000072.1:0-4929 GCA_964499685.1 uncultured Planctomycetales bacterium | reverse complement strand
AACGCGTTTTCTCCTTTATTTAATGGTGCCGGTTTTGGTCGCGCGTACTTTCCCGCGGGTTGCCTTTACATTTTGGGGCGGTATGCGTTTTGCGTTGGGACTGCTGGCCATCGCCTGTGCCGTCCGTTTTTTTCAAGGACGAAAATTTGGCTGGTTATTCTTGTCAGGCATCCTGGCCGCATGCGCGCTGTTAACCAGCGTTGAGATAGGGGTGTGCGCCGGTTTCGGAGTGATTGCCGCCGTAGTCTTTGCCTTGATTTTTCACATGCTGGATTTCCCGTCGGCAAAAAAAGCATTTCTTGTATTTTTAGGTGGAGGACTTCTGGTGGCCGGGCCGTTCGCGCTCTATTTGATCGTGAACCAGGCGTTCATTCCGTACCTTGATAATGTTTGGACCGTCGTAACGCGCATGGAAGATACCTTTAATCTTAACTTTACGATGGAGATCCCCAACACGTTCCCCGAAGCCCTAGCGGCCATGCTCAATCCGGTCAGCACGAACTTCAAGCAAATGACCCCGGCCTATTTTTACATCGTTTTATTTGTCTATATCGTCTGGAAAATCCGCCAAAAGAAGCTCGACAGCACGGACCTGGCGGTCGTGTGTCTGGGAGCATACGGTTTTCTTTTGTATGTCACCGCCTTTCGCCATATTTGGGCCTATCAGTTCGAAATGGCCTTGCAGCCGGAAAAAGTCCTTCTGTTTTTTATCCTTGAGCAGGTATATTTAAAGCTGCGTGAAAAGCGTATCGAATTCAGCGTTGTCGGCGTTCCTTCGAGCGGCGCTGATATGGGGAAATACACCCGTCGATGGCTCAAGATCGGCCTGGTCAACTTCCTGATCCTTGGTTTGGTCGGTTCTTCCCTTGGTTATTCTTTGGCGCGTTATGGAAAACGATTCGTGGCTTTCAAATATTTGACGCATTTTCTTTCCGGAAAAGGGACCGCCAGCCTGCATCCGCTTTACGGAAAAGATTACCGTCCGATAAAGGCTGAACGGGCTGATGGGATGGCCGCGCCGGCCGAACAGGCACAAGAGATTGAAAAATTGGCCGAATTCTTTGATAATAATACTCAACTGGGAGAGACCGTTTTTATTTTTCCGGAACTGGGTTTTTACAGCTTTATCATCGACCGTCCCTTTGTAGGAAGGTTCCCCATGGTCACCATGGCTTGGTTCAAGGAGGAGTGGCACGCGGAATTCATGGCCGACCTAAAGAAGGAAATGCCGCGCTTTGCCATCATCGATAAAGACCCGGGTCCGGCTTTTCCCGCCATATTCTTTCAATTAGAGCGCAACAAAAAGAAATATGACGAAGTCCTGAACCTGATCAAAAAGAACTATGCGGTCGTGGATGAAACCCCGGGCGTATGGATCTATAAGCGTAAAAAATAGGAGGCCCTTATGGTGTATCATTGCAGCGTCTGTGACCAAAAAGTTGACGGCGACATGCTCATCTATATGGACCACACTGAAAAGCACGTGATCGATCTCATCAAGCACGATCATCCCGAGTGGGTGGAAAAAGACGGGCTGTGCGTCAAATGCGCGGAGTATTACCGCCAGGAAATAAAGGGGAGCATCTTTAAGGACGCGCCCTGCGCCCTGCGGTTGCGAAAGGGAAGAGGCTTTGTGAGCGCCGTCATCAATTTGTTCCAGCAGAAGAAAGGTTCATGATGTACTGATTCCTCTAATCATGATTTTAGGAAATCAGTACTATACTTATTCTCATCTAGATGAAAATTAAGGAAAAATAAGTATGAAAAACTTATGGAATGAAAAAGAAGCGCGCCTCTTTACAAAAGACCCGCTGTCTTTGCGGGTCTATACGTCACGTCTTCTGGGGCGGGAGCCTTCCTTGGTCCTGCACGGCGGAGGCAATACCTCGGTCAAGGCAACCGTAAAAAATGTTTTCGGTGAAGAAGAGGAGGTTTTGTATGTCAAAGGGAGTGGCTGGGACCTTGCCACGATCGAGGCGCCGGGCTTTGCGCCGGTCAAGATGGACGCCCTTAAGAAAATGGCGGAACTTGAATGTCTAAGTGATTCTGAAATGGTGAAGGCGCAGCGTGCGGCCATGACCGATCCTTACGCGCCTAACCCGTCGGTGGAAGCGATCCTGCATGCCATCATTCCCTATACATTCGTCGATCATACGCACGCCGATGCAGTCGTGGCCGTCACCAATACCCCTCATGGGGAAGAAAAGATCCGTTCCATTTATGGTAAAAAGGTCTTGATCGTTCCTTATGTAATGCCCGGTTTCATTCTTGCCAAAAAGGTCTATGAAATGACCAAGGGTATCGATTGGTCGCAATACGAAGGAATGGTCCTGATGCACCACGGTATCTTTACTTTTCATGATAAGGGAAGGGTAAGCTACGAGCGGATGATCAAGTTGGTGACCAAGGCCGAAAACTATATAAAAAAACACAGCCGTTTGCCCAAGGTAAAAAATGCAACATCCGATCATCCCGACCTTTTGGCCCTCGCCGGTATCCGCCGCGCGGTTTCCGGGATAAAAAAATATCCTGTTTTGGCACGTCTGGACAATGGCAAAGCCGCGATGAATTTCGTACAGACGTCCAATATCGCCACGATCGCCACGCGCGGGCCGCTTACGCCCGACCATATTATCCGGACCAAGCAGGTTCCGGTCATCCTTAATAAGAATACGGGGGAAGACCTAAAAAATTTCGTGAATAAGTATCAGCGTTATTTTGACCGTAACACCGACGGGAAACTGCTGCCGCTGGACCCGGCACCGCGCTGGGCGGTCTGGCAGGGGCAGGGGATCGTGCTTTTCGGCTCCAATACTTCCGAACTTCAAATTTTATCTGACATAACAAGCCATACTATTCAGGCCATCCAATGGGCGCAGGGCATGGGCGGCTGGCGCGCCCTTCCGGAGCGCGACCTCTTCGAAGTTGAATACTGGGAATTGGAACAGGCGAAATTAAAGAAAACAGGCAAGCCGCCGTTGTTCCAGGGGAAGATCGCTTTAGTCACCGGTGCGGCCAGCGGTATCGGTAAGGCGACCGTCGAAGCGTTTGTCCGCCAAGGCGCGGCGGTCGTGGCTGTGGATATTGATCCGGCGATTGAAGGTATCTTTCAGCAAAAAAATGTCTTGGGAGTTCGGGCCGATCTTACCGATATGCGCCAGATCCAAAGGGCGGTCGAAAAAACGGTCCATTTCTTCGGCGGGATCGATATCGTCGTCAGCAATGCGGGAATATTCCCGCCCAGTGCGGAGGTCGAGCATATCAAACCGGATCTATGGCAAAAGAGCATGGCGATCAATTTGACCAGTCATCAGATGTTAATGCAGGCAACCATCCCGTTCTTGAAGCTGGGCATCGATCCGACGGTGATCGTCGTTGGGTCAAAGAACGTGCCGGCCCCGGGACCCGGCGCCTCGAGCTATTCCGTGGCCAAAGCGGGTCTGACACAGTTGGCGCGTGTCGCAGCCCTGGAATTGGCCAAGGCCAATATCCGCGTGAACGTAGTCCATCCGAATCAGGTCTTTGATACCGCGATATGGACCAAGGAAGTTCTGGAAAAAAGAGCGCAACATTACGGCATGAGCGTAGAGGAGTATAAAACCAGCAATCTGTTAAAGACAGAGATCACTTCCTGCGATGTTGCCGAGTTGATCTGTGTTATGGCCGGGCCGGTATTCAATAAAACGACCGGTGCTCAAGTCCCCATTGACGGCGGGAATGAAAGGGTCATTTAGTGGCTTTTAAATATTTTAAAAATGAGGAAGGTTTTTTTAATCTGATCATGCTGTTGTTCGCCGTCGTGATTGTGAGCGTTCTTGTTTATTTCAATTTGATCCGGCCCACTCCCAAGATTGACGAGGCTTCTCAAGAAGCAATGACCCGGAGCGGTATCGATAATAGGAATTACGAGACAACTTTAAACAGCATGCTGTTGAAAGTAAAGAGCCTGGAACAGATGCAGCTTGACCGGGCCGAGCGGTATACGGATAATTTTTTTAACGAACATGCGCACTGATTTCAGGGAATCAGGCCCAACCGGCGTTTATTCTGCATAAAAGCTGCCTCGCCCAAGACCTTCATCGCCATAGCGTCTTTATCCGCCCCGTTGTTCAGATCATATTCAATGATGGCCACCGTCTGTAAAATATCGGGAAAAGGCTGGGAGAGCATTTCCGGATGGCTCTGCGACATTGCGTCGATCTGTTGCGCGTAGAACAAAGCCGGTTTTTGGATGGTTATGCCGTGGCGGGCAAATCCTTCGATGAAGTGCTCAACGATCATGACCTTGGCTTCTTGGTCGATGATCAGGTTCCAGGCTTCGCTGGATTTAGCCAAGACCGCGTAAAGCTGCGAAATGTCGACGATCTCCTGGACTTCTTCTTCCTGGACGGAAGGGGTTTGTCGCATCTTGTGAAGTTCCATTTGGGCCTGGTATTGCTGGATCTGCTGCTCGCGGATCGCCTTTTGCTTTTGGGCCGGGGCTTGCTTGGGGATCGCAGCCGCCCCCCAGGCGGCCCTAGGCCCGGCTAAGATCAAGAAGAATATTAAAGTGAATGATCGTAATGTCATGCTTATTTTCCTTAAAAATTATTTAGTAGAGATCAATTTAAAACTTTGTGGAAAAAATCAGTACATGAGATTGATTATAACAAAAAGATCGCAATATGTTCTTAATTTAACGATATAATACATCATCTAATAGTGAACGCTATCAATGGAATCGCACGATAAAAACAAGCGCAGCCTGCGCTTTTCCTTTTTGGACGGAATATTCGCCTGCGGCATGACCGGTTTCACGCAGGATTATTTTGTTCCCTTTTTGCTGCTCTTGCAGACCTCTTCGTTTCACGTTGGGATTTTGAGCTCCATTCCCAACTTGGCTGCTGCTCTTGCGCAGCTAAAGAGCGCTGACCTTACGCTTAAGGCTGG
>CAZCLW010000071.1:0-6165 GCA_964499685.1 uncultured Planctomycetales bacterium | reverse complement strand
GTGGATTATGAATCTGCGCCATCGGGGATGCTGGACGATATCACTGATTACACTTTTGAATTCCGAGGCCTTGTAGGGAAAGATTTTAACTTGAATGAACAAGTATCCCTGACACCGTTTTTAGGATTAGGTTATCGGTATCTTAACGATGATTCAAGCGGAAAGCAGACAACGACGGGCGCTTTTGGGTATGAACGTGAATCCCGGTATCTTTATCTTCCCATTGGAGCAGAATTAAAAAGCCAATTTTCCTCGGATTGGCAAGTGGCGGTAAAGGGGGAATACGATGTGTTTCTTCAAGGAAAGCAGACAAGCCACTTAAGTGATGTTTCTAGCGCCCTCCCTGATCTGGAAAACAAGCAACGCGACGGTTTCGGCTATCGCGCCTCAATCAGGCTGACCCGTACCGCTGAAACGGTCAATTTTTTCATTGAGCCGTTCATCCGCTACTGGCATATCCAGGATTCGGATTCTTCCACAGCAGCAGGCAGCGGTTTTATCGTCACCGGTTTTGAACCGGAAAATAAAACCCGCGAAATCGGTGGCCGTATCGGCGTAGAGTTTTAATCTATTTAAGTACCGAATCACGCCGGATCTGGTCTTTGCGTATTTCGTATTCTTCCTGGTCGATTCGTCCGGCCTCGTAGTCCGCTTCTACTTTTTTCATCTGCTGGTCCAGATGGTATTCATATCCCGCGCCAGCCCCTAAAACACCCGTGCCCGTACCGCCCCAAAATTGCCCGCTACAGGCGGAAAATACGAATGCCGATCCCACCAAAAAAATTGACAATGCTTTCATAGCGCTCTCCTTGCTTTGGTTCTGTTTGGCTTTAGACTAACGCACGAGAGATTAAACCATGGTTAAAAGAAGATTAATTATTTGAACGCGCCCGAAGATATACTATAATTAATCGGACTTATTCATAACTAAGCATTCTTCAAACGAAAGGACCGATTATGTCACCCGATTACGGTCAAAAAATCGCGGAGGCGTTCGAAGAGTATCTAAGAACAGGGGAGGTGGAATTGATCGAGAATTTTACGGCAGAACAGCTAAAAACCGCCATCAGCCACTTATCCCCCCATTATGACAAGAATCGACTCTGGTACCGGGCCATTGAATCACGCATTGAAGAGCTCTCCTCCCTGGCCAAGCGCAATAAAACAAAAATTTGGGAGGAGTCCATTAATCGCAAGTGGATCGAACGTGTGCTTATTTTCCTGCTGGGCGTTCTGGGCGGCTTGGCTTTGAATTTATGAGCCCGTTTTATAAGAGAGCAGTCTTTAAAGGCACCTTTTAAGGTGCCTTTTTTATAACCTATTGATAAATAATAATTTAATGATTGTAACTTTTTCGGCTTTCTTGCGTTAAATAGGATGAGAGAGCCAGAGAGTTGAAGATATGGCGCAAACTGACGAAGAATTGATCATAGCGTACTTACGAGGTGATGATAAGGCCATGGAGATCATCTTCATGAAATTCAGAACACAGGTCTTTAATTATGCCTTGCGCCTTCTGTTGAACCGGGCGGATGCGGAGGATGTGACCGCAGACGCGTTTTTAGCGATCTTTTCCAGGAAATATACCTATCAGCCGGAAGTGAAATTCGTAACCTGGCTTTATACAGTAGTACGGAATGCCTGTATCGACCGGATGCGCAGGCGCAAAAGAAATATTTCGCTGACAGCCTGGAAGAGCGGTGCGGAAGAAGACGCCGGGCAGGTCGATATTATTGATGAAACGGCATTGCCCACGCAAAGCCTGGAACAAAGCGAGCAGGCCAAGCAGGTACGCAGCGCGATCGATAAGCTGCCAGCCGACCAAAAAGAAGCCATCATTTTGCGCGAATATCATGCCATGGATTACCAGCAGATCAGCCAGGTGATGAATTGCTCCTTATCCAAGGTGAAAATACTTATTTTTCGGGCCAGGGAAAACCTGCGCAAAGAACTCTCGTCCTTCATGACAGAAGGAGATGAAAAATGAACCACGAAGAAATTAAAATTTTGATCAGCGCCTATTACGATGGGGAGGCAACCGCGGAAGAAAAAGCGGCAGTCGAGTCCCATCTTACGGAATGCGGCGAATGCCGCAAATATGCGCAGGGTTTGCGCCAGCTTTCTTCAACTCTCAAGAATTGGCCGGACGAAGCTCTCTCTCCTGATGTTGCACAAAAGATCAACCACGCGATGCAAAAATCAAGGGAGGGAAAGAACATGTATAGCATTCACATCCGAAGGATCAGTATCAGTGTTGCCACCGTTGTGATTGTGATGTTTTTGGGGATATACACAAATCAGACGTTTTTACAGCGGCAGTTCCAGGGCCGCGTTCGCGGTGACATGACCGTCTCGAGAGCCGGGGTGGAAAGTGAAGATCTCAAACAAACGCAGCAAAATGAGCCTTATTATTTATCATCGTCGTTCAAAGTTAAACGGGATGAAAAAATCTCTGCCGCGGCGACGGCGGTCTCGAAGGAGAACATGCAGGTGGCCGCTCCTCCTCAATCCGCCCCAACCCGGTCGCGGGGGTCGGGAGGCTTTCAATCAACCGGCTATGGTGCGTCATATGGATTAATGGACGGTATAGGAGCAGTCGCTCGGGAAGACGATTGGGGGCAAAGGCGACCAAGTTATCCGTCCATTTATTATCCTCAGCCGGTTCCCAGCGCAACCAATGAGCAATATGATTACATCAATGAGAACCAATTTTTGGATGCCGTAAGCAGCCCGCTATCGACCTTTTCGATCGATGTGGATACGGCTTCTTACAGCAATGTCCGGAGGTTTTTAAATCAAAATCAATTGCCTCCAAAGGATGCGGTCCGCATCGAAGAGATGCTTAATTATTTTACATATGATTATCCGCAGCCTGGCTGGGGAAAGCCGTTTTCGATTACGACCGAAGTCAGCACCTGCCCCTGGAATCCTAAACATGAGCTGGTGCTGGTCGGCATACAAGGGAAGACCTTGCAGAACCGCAAGCTTCCGCCGAGCAATCTTGTGTTCCTGGTCGACGTGTCCGGTTCAATGGCCCAGCCAAACAAGCTCCCTCTGGTTAAACAGGGCTTTAAAATGCTAGCTGAAAATTTAGGGCCGCAGGACCGTGTTTCCATTGTGGTCTATGCCGGAGCAGCCGGGGTTGTGCTGGATTCGGCCCGCGGTAATGATAAATACAGCATCATGTCAGCCCTGGACCGTTTGCAGGCCGGCGGATCGACCGCAGGGGGACAAGGCATCCAGCTTGCCTATCAGATAGCCCAACGCAATTTTATCCGCAATGGGAACAACCGTGTCATCCTGGCAACGGACGGTGATTTTAATGTCGGCGTAAGTAACGACACTGACCTTGTCCGGCTTATTGAAGAAAAGCGGGGTCAGGGTGTTTTTCTGACGGTCCTTGGATTCGGCGTGGGTAATTATAAGGACGGCAAGATGGAGAAGCTGGCCGATAAGGGTAACGGCAATTATGCCTATATTGATACCGTCCAAGAGGCGAAAAAGGTGATGGTCAATGAACTCGGCAGCATGCTCTTTACCATCGCCAAGGATGTAAAAATACAGGTTGAATTTAATCCGAGTGAAGTTAAATCCTACCGGCTTATTGGTTATGAAAACCGTGTCATGGCCAAAGAGGATTTTAACGACGATACGAAGGATGCCGGCGAGCTGGGAGCAGGACATACCGTCACCGCGCTTTACGAAATAGTGCCGGCCAAAAGTTTCGATTTCTTGGCCCAACCCAAGGTCGACCCCCTTAAGTATCAAACAAGCCAGGTCAAAAAAAGCAGCGACCTGATGACTGTAAAATTGCGTTACAAGGAACCGGATTCAGATCACAGTCAATTGATCACCAATGAAGTGAACCGCCGCTGGATGCAGTGGGGGTCTGTCTCGGACAACTTCCAATTCGCTTCGGCGGTCGCCGAATTCGGGCTTTTGCTACGTAAATCACCACATAAAGGAAATGCGTCCTATGCCAATATCCTGAATCGTGCCAGCGCTGCCGTTGGAAACGATCCGCATGGATACCGCCAGGAATTTATGGGACTGGTCCAGACCGCTCAGCGGCTGGATTATCAGAACGGATACTATGATAATCCCGATGAGCCGATTTATCCGTCTTACCCTTGCGGAAATAATGCGCGATGCTACCAGGAGGCTCCCCAGCCGCAGATCCAGTTTAAGAATCAATAATCGCCTGCTCGCATGACAAAGCGCTTCGCATGATTTTTTGCGGAGCGCTTTTTTTATTCCGAAAACAAGGCCCTCTTGAACGCGAAATTATGCTAAAATAAACATAAATTAGGGAGCAAAAATTCAAATCCCTTATTGACAAAGATTTTTCCGTATAGTACGCTGAAGCAATATCTCAGCGGTTTGTTTAGGTAAGGAGGTGTTCTATGTATGTGAAACGAAATTTTAAAGCTGTATTCCTTTCTTGTATCGCTATCCTCTCTGGTTTTTCTCTAGCCCATGCCGGAACAGTCACCGGAACAGTAAAATATGAGGGGGAGGCTCCTAGTTTTAAACCGATTAAGATGGATGCCGACCCGATTTGCTTAACCAAGCACAACCAGCCTGTTTTACCGCAAACATTGGTTTTAGGCGACGGAAATACCATGGGCAATGTGTTCGTCCATGTTAAAAGCGGCCTTCCCAAGAAAGACTACCCGGTTCCGCCGGAGCCGGTTGTGATCGACCAGCAAGGTTGCCAATACTTTCCGCATGTGGCCGGTGTCATGGTAGGCCAAGTCCTTAAAATTTTAAATCCGGATGGAACCCTGCACAACGTCCATGCCATGGGAAAGGCCAATCCGGAATTCAACCTGGCCATGCCGAAATTCCGTACCGAAACTACGAAGATTTTTGATAAACCTGAATTCGCCATCCCGTTTAAATGCGATGTTCACCCCTGGATGAGCGCTTATGTGTCCGTTATGCCGCATCCCTATTTTAACGTTACGCTTGAAAACGGAAAATATACCATAGCAGATCTTCCGGCGGGAACCTATGAAATTGAAGCTTGGCATGAAAAACTTGGCACAAAAACACAGACTGTAACGGTGGCCGAAGGGGAAACCGCAACAGCCGACTTTACATTCGCTAAACCGCAAAAATAGCAAATCAATCCTGGCATGAAACATTCCGATCACCATCAGCAGGGTCATGGCTCCCACGAATTAGGTTTTTGGCGCAAGTACGTCTTTTCGACGGACCATAAGATCATCGGCCTGCAATACGGCATCACGGCTTTGATCTTTTTGTTCTTTGGCTTTACCCTCATGATGCTCATGCGCTGGCAACTGGCCTATCCGGACCAGCCTATCCCCGTTGTCGGGAATTTGTGGGTGGGCCTGGGTAAATTTGTTGATTTTCTCCGCGTTCAAGTGTTCCATATGGGAAGCAGTGACTACGCGAACGAAACTCTTCCCGGCGGAGTCATGCTCCCGGAATTCTATAATCAATTGGGCGCCATGCATGGAACGATCATGGTATTTTTGGGTATTGTGCCGTTGGCTGTCGGCGCATTCGGCAATTACATTGTACCTTTGCAGATCGGTGCGCCGGATATGGCCTTTCCCAAGCTTAACATGGCCAGCTATTGGTCTTTTTTTGTCGGCGGCGTGGTTATGCTGTTCAGCTTTATCGTTCCCGGAGGCGCAGCTGACTCGGGATGGACTTCGTACGCACCCTTGGCTGTCATTGAGACAACCGGTCAAACCATGTGGCTTATCGGCATGATATTCCTCATTACTTCCTCGCTGATAGGTGCCGTCAATTTCATCACAACAATCATCCAGATGCGCGCAAAAGGGCTCACCTTCATGCGTTTGCCATTTTTTGTATGGACGCAGCTGGTGACCGCATTTTTGCTGCTATTGGCGTTTCCGCCCCTGGAAGCCGCCGGAGTTATGCAGTTAATGGATCGCCTGGCCCATACCAGCTTTTTCATGCCCACAGGGCTGGTCGTCGGTGGAAAACCGCTGGAAATAAGCGGCGGGGGTAACGCGCTTCTTTGGCAACATTTATTCTGGTTCTTAGCGCACCCGGAAGTTTATGTTTTGATCCTGCCGGCCATGGGAATCGTGGCGGAAGTCATGGCCAATAATATCCGCAAGCCGTTGTGGGGATACAAGGCATTGGTTTTCTCGGCACTATTTA
>CAZCLW010000070.1:0-6252 GCA_964499685.1 uncultured Planctomycetales bacterium | reverse complement strand
CACTTAGGTGTAGGCGCTCTATTCATGCTCATCTTGAGCATTTTCTGCCAGTGGGTGGGTTTTTCTTTGCTTATGCCCATGGTCCTTGTTTTTTTAGGGATCCATCTGATCTTTTTTCGCAAGGCTAACTACCAGCTTTTTATCAAGCTGGGATTGCTTTTGACCCTTATTGTGTTCACGGCCTATGCCGTAAATAAATATACGACCATCCCGAAGTTCTATATCCCAGTGGCCAGTGTGGGGATGCTCACCATGCTTTTGTTCAACGACCTGCAGCTGGCTTTTTTGATGGGTTTTGCGAGCAGTGTTTTTACGGCGTTTGTGATAGGCGCGGACCTCGCGACCATGCTGGTCTTTTTCATGGGGAACCTCACCGCTGTATATACGGTAAAGGAATCGCGTACGCGCGGGGACCTGATCAAGGCCGGTCTTTTGATCGGTTTTATCCAGGCAGTGGGCATCACGTTGATCTATCCGGACCTGCATGTCATTCTGACCAAGAATTTTTTACTGAATTATGCGCGCCCGTTATTCATTAACGGCTTTATCGTCATTATGGTCGTCATGGTGACCTCGAAGATCTTTGAGGCGCTTTTCGGCGTCCTGACCAATTTCAGCCTCTTGGAGCTTTCCGATTTCAATCATCCGCTCTTAAAGCGCATGGTCATGGAAGCGCCGGGGACCTATCATCACAGCTTGATCGTCAGCAACCTGGCGGAGGCCGCGGCCGATTCGATCGGCGCCAACGCGCTCCTGACCCGTGTGGGTGCGTATTATCACGATATCGGCAAGATGGTCAAGCCGGAATATTTTACGGAAAATCAATTGGTCGACGGCAATAAACATGATAATATCGAACCGAACATGAGCCGGCTGGTCATCCTCAACCATGTCAAAGAGGGGATGGAGCTCGCCCGGAAATACAAGCTCAACCCTTTGATCATTGATTTTATCCCGCAGCATCACGGCACGGCGCTTATACATTTTTTCTATCAAAAGGCCCTGGAGTCGGCCAAGGAAGGGGAAGTCATCCAGGAAGAGAATTTCCGTTATCCGGGGCCCAAGCCGCAGACGCGTGAGACGGCCATTGTCATGCTCGCGGATTCTGTCGAGGGAGCGACCCGCGCCCTGGATGAGCAGAGCCCCACACGGATCGAAGAAACGGTCCATAAGATCATCAATAATAAATTTATCGACGGGCAGCTGGATGAATGCAATCTGACATTGAGGGACATCAGCCGTATCGCCCAAACCTTTACGCGCGTTTTGAGCGCCATGTACCACGCCCGGGTCAAATATCCGGAAAAGAAGGAAAATGGTGGAAATCAGCCTCGTAAATCTGCAGAAGAAGGTGCCGATCAATCCGGCCGCGATACGCACGGCGGTAAGAAAAATATCCCGACGTGAGCGCCTCCTTCACGGTAACATTTCCGTCGTTTTTGTCTCCGATCCCGTCATAAAAAAACTCAACCGCCGATTCCTCAAAAAGAAATACGCAACCGACGTCCTGGCCTTTGATTATTCCGCTGAAATCCCGCCCCGCAAGGGAAAGGGTGTCTACGGGGAGGTCATTATTTCCGCGGACCGCGCCGCCGCGCAGGCCAAGGTTTACGGGACCACGTTGAAACATGAACTCACGCTGTACGTTGTGCACGGCATCCTGCATCTTCTGGGATTTGATGACCATGCCGCCAAAGACATCCGCCGTATGCGCCGCAAAGAAAACGAATTAATGCAGTTCTTGAAAATACCCGCGCCCCGCCCATGATCCTAAAATCCGAAGCGATTGTATTGAAGGCGATCGATTTCCGCGAGACCAGCCGCATCGCCACATTCTTTTCGAAGAATTACGGAAAAGTAAAAGGCGTGCTGAAAGGGATCCGCAAAGACCCGAAAAAGTTCGGCAGCCATGTGGACAAATTTTCGGTCAATGATATCGTCTATTACCGTTACCGGAATTCCGACCTGCATCTGATCAGCCACTGCGACCTGCGGCAGTATTTTTTTCCCATCCGCCAGGACCTTCAAAAAACATTCGCTGCAAGTTATATCCTGGAACTCGTCGACAAAATTATGCCGGTCGAAGAAAGCAACAAAGAAGTGTATCAGCTGATGATGGATTTTTTATCTACGCTGGAGACCACCAAGGACATCACCAAGCTGGTGCATCTTTTTCAGATCAAGATATTGTCCTTGTCGGGATTCAAGCCTTACCTGGATTCGTGTCTGCAATGCGGAAAGAAGGTTCATGGCCGCGCCAAATTCAGCCTGCAGCAGGGAGGGCTTATCTGTCTGCAATGCCCGGCGTCCAACCAGGCCGTGAACATGGTCTCGCAAGGGACGGTGGCCTCGCTCTTGCATGTGGAGAAAAATACGTGGGCCCACTGTCTGCGCCTGACCCTTCCGGCGGCCGTTCAGCGGGAACTAAAGTATATCCTGAACAACTTTTTGGTCTTTCATTTGGGGCAGAAGATACGCTCGGCTAAATTTGTTGCTCAGTAGTTTCGGCAACACTGATGAAGGAAGCGCGTTTTTTGCGGATGGGCTGGGTGACCTGTTCCATGATGTCTTTGGCGAGGGCCTTGCCGATCTGGCCGACTTTACTCAATTCCTCGGCGGAAGAGAATTTCAGTTCCTTCAGCGATTTGAAGCCGCTAGCGTAGAGATTCCGGGCGCGGACCCGGCCGACACCTTTGAGCTGTGCCAATTCCAGCAATTCCTCTTTGATCCCGTAGGTGATGCGCTGTTTGAGCTTATCCAGCGCAAAGACAATGTTGCGGAAGCCAAAAAGGTCCGCCACGATGACCGCGGCATGCAGCAGCCATTCCGCGGACTCAAGATGCCGATAAACGTCGCCCGGACCGATACCGAACTGGTCGCAGATAGTTTCCTCTTTTTCTTCCTCGGTCCACTGCGAGAGCATCCAGGCGGTCTTGAGCGTCGCGACATAGAATTCAAATTCCCCGACGATATCGACATCATCCGGTGTCACGATCAGTTCTTCCTTGTGATGGCTGGCAAAGGCCTCCACTTCCTCATAATCGCTTTGTCCTACGTTCAGGATCGGGCTGTCGGGGCAACAGGTGATCAGATGCAACATACCCAGGCTGGTGAAACCTTCTTTGCGGCTGTTGAGCTTTTTCAGGCCGTTACGCAAGGTCAGGGCCGTGATGGGATCGATGTAGAGCCGGCTGACCGCCTGGCCGAACGTGGTCGCAAAAAAACGGAAACCGTTCTTCTCGATGAATTTTTCCTTTAAGAGAAAATCGAAAATGCGCGTGACCAGCTCCAGAAGATTGGGCGTAAGCCGCTGATGTGAAAGAAAGGTATGCGAAAGGAATTCGAACATCTCTTTGATGTCGTGCACGTACCCGGCGGCGATCGAAGCCAAAATGTGAATGCGCAGGGCCGCTTCTTCGCCGAGTTTGGAGATGACCGGTTCGGGATCGGCATGGATGTACTTATCGAACAGCGTCTGGGTCTCCGAAAATGATTTGGCGATCAGCACCGCTTCTCCGTAATCGTCGTATTGCGGCCGCCCGGCGCGTCCCGCACACTGTTTATACTCGGAAGTCGGGATGTACGACATCCCTAAGCCGCTTTCGAAACGCTTGCAGTCGCGGATGATGGCCCGACGGGCAGGAAGGTTCACGCCCGCCGCCAAAGTCGGCGTTGAGCAGATCACCTTGATCAGATTCTTTTTAAAGTGATCTTCGATCAGTTTGCGCTGCACCGGTTTTAGTCCCGCGTGATGGAAAGCCGAGCCGTGCAGAATGACTTCCGCTAATTTGCGGCAAACCTTGGTCGCATGCGAAGGCGGGCCAATGATCTCTTTAGAAAGGGTCACCAATTGCTTTTTTTCTTCAGGCTTCAATGTCCGATCGACTGCCGGCGCGATCTGGCGGCTGGCAGCCTGGGCGGACCGCCGGGAATTGACAAAGATAAGGACTTGTCCTTTGCCGCGCAATGTATCCAGTGTAATTTTGCTCAGATCATCTTCGGCTTCTTCGCGCACCAGGCGCGTGCCGTATTTATCGAATTGGATGGTCTCGTTGAAATAAACGCCTTCTTTTAGAGGAATGGGCCGCCAGGTGCTTTTGATATATTCGGCCTGCAGCCAATCCGCCAGCTCGTCGGCATTCTTGACGGTCGCGCTCAACGCCAAAAACTGGACCTTGGGGTTCATCTGCTTGATGCGGGCGGTCAGGATCTCCATGACGGGTCCGCGGGAGCCGTCATTGATGAAATGGATCTCATCCAAAACGACCACGGTCAGATTGCTGATAAGCGAAGAGGCCTTGGAACGCAGCAGAGAATCGACCTTTTCCGCCGTGGCAATAAGTATCTGATAACGCGCCAGGGCGCGCTCATGGACGGGTGTATCCAGGTCGCCGATCGCCAGCCCGACGTGTATTCCGAGAGGGCTGTATTTGGCCCGGAAATCCTCGAATTTTTCGCTGGCCAAAGCCTTTAAAGGGGCAATGTATAAACACCGGCCGCCGGCATGCACGATCGAGTGGAGCATACACAGCTCGGCGATCAAGGTCTTCCCGGCGGCGGTCGGTACCGACATCAGCAGGCTTTTTCCTTCCAGAATGCCTTTGTTGATCGCGGCCGTTTGCGGCGGATAGAGTTCTTCGATCCCCAATCCCCTAAAAATATCGGTCACGGAAGCAGGGAAGTTGTATTTTTTCAGGACATCAAGAAGCTTCATTGCTTGATTTTTGTAACATAAAACACAGAGATTGTCAAAATATGCTGTGTTTTCTGGATTAATCATTGACCGCATGTCCTTGCCTCTTTATAATTAATAAGTTATATATGTATTAATGTATTCGTGAACGCCTTCGTGAAGGCCTGGGGTTTAATGCGTGTGGTTATCCAACGGGTAAAAGAGGCCAAAGTGTCGGTCGGGGGGTCGGTCGCCGGCGCCATCGACAAAGGGCTTTTGATCTTCGTGGCCATTGCTAAGAACGACGGTGCCGACGATATTGAATTTTTAAGCCGCAAGATTGTGGAATTAAGGGTCTTTGAAGATGATAAGGGTAAAATGAATTTGTCGGTGCAGGAAGCAGGCGGAGAGCTTTTGGTCGTTTCGCAGTTTACTCTTTTAGGTGATTGCGAAAAAGGAAGGCGGCCGTCTTTTGATGCGGCGGCCGATCCCGTGGCAGCCCAGGAGCTTTATGGGCGCTTTGTGGATGCCCTAAAGGGAAAAGGCATCAAGGTCGCCACCGGAGAATTCCGGGCCATGATGGAAGTTTCTTTGATCAACGACGGGCCGGTGACATTCATTCTAGACAGCGGCGGGAAATGAAGCTCATCGATACCCATGCTCATCTGGACCATGTGGAAAATACGGATGAGGCCCTGCGGGAAGCCCATGAGGCCGGTGTGGAAGCGGTCATTGCCGTCGGGGTTGATCTGGCTGCCAACCGCAAGAATTTGGAGATCCGGCAAAGAACAATTCATCCCCGCGTTTATGTGGCCTTGGGGATCCATCCCGGGAATATCAATGCATCTCAAATCGACGAAACAATCCAATTCATACGTCAGAACATACACCAGGCCGTAGCCGTGGGAGAGACAGGGTTAGACTATTGGTATAAATGGGTGCGCAAGGATGAAGAAAAGAAGCAAGAACAACGCGACGTTTTTCAAAAGCAGTTGGCTTTGGGCAAGGAATTCGATTTGCCGGTCATTATCCACAGCCGCGGCGCATGGCGCGATTGCCTGACCATGTCGCAGGAAATGGGGATAAAAAAAGCACTGTTCCATTGGTACAGTGGACCGGTCAGCATCCTGGAGGAAATTTTGGCCGCGGGATATTATGTTTCTGCCTCGCCCTCGTTGGCCTACAGTCCGCAGTCGCGCGAGGCGATAACGCATGCGCCCCTCGAGCGTTTATTGATCGAGACCGATTCCCCTGTTTATTATTCGTCAGGAGAAGACGGTTTCCGGGCAGGGCCTAAGGATGTTTTTCGCACGCTTAAGGCCTGCTGCGAGCTTAAAGGGTTAAATGAAGCTGAAGCGGCAGATCAGTTGAACCGCAATGCGCAAAAATTTTTCACCATCGATATTAATTTGCCTTAAAGCACTGGAGATTTTATGAAAAATAAAATATTGATCGCTGTTGTGGCCGTCCTGGTGGTGGGCGGCCTGGTGGCGGGCTGGTATATCCTTCAGCAAAAAGAGGCCACTATCGAGACCATTTTGCCGGAAGGCCCGGCGGTCTATTTTCATCAAAAGGACCTG
>CAZCLW010000069.1:0-6348 GCA_964499685.1 uncultured Planctomycetales bacterium | reverse complement strand
TATCTGGCCCTATGGAAAGGGAATTTGCGTGTTTCACCGCACATTTTCAACACGGAGAACGATATTCAGGCGCTGATGGATGCGCTCGAAGCTTCTCCGGTCTAAAGGACATACTATGTCGCGCGTCTTCGGTCTGACCTTAATCGGCTCACTGTTTGTTTTTAGCGGCGGCCTGACCATCCTGATGATCGTCATCGATATCATCGACTCCATCGCTAAATTCGGATGGGGTTCCGTGGCGGTCAAGAACCTCATTTCTTTGCAGGGACTCCTGCGCCATTTGGTCTTGCCTGTCTTGTTATATAATGTCGGTATCGGTCTTTTGCTTAAGGAATCCTGGGCCCGGAAGATAACGGTCTATGTCCTGCCCTTTATGTTCATGTTCTTTTTGGCCAATGAGAGGACGCTTTTGTTGTGGATCTTTCTGGTCTTCGTTCTGGTCTTTTATTTTACGCGCCCCGAGATAAAAAAACACTTTGGTCCGGCGGTGCGGGTTGACAATCTCTGAAGAATAGTGTAGACTTTAATTGCATTATCGCTTTTTTGATGTAATATATTTTTCGGAAGGAAGATATTACTCCTGACGAAAAAAAGTGAGACAACTATCGAAAAGCCACGGATGTTTAGATCTTTCTAAACGGACGTGGCTTTTTTTATTGAGTTAACGCCATGAAACCACGAGAAAATCACAGCTTCGGCAGTCCCATAAGTGTTTTGCTCATTGAAGATAATCCGGTCGATTTGAAAGTTTTGGAGGGAATGCTGTCGGAATCATCCCAGTATCCTTCCGGAAGCGTCAAATCCGCCACTTCTTTTAGGGCCGCCCAAGCGGCGTTGAAGAAAGGCGGCGTCGACGTCGTTGTCCTGGACCTCAACTTACCCGATAGCCAGGGTGTTCAGACACTAAGCAAGCTCAACGAGGGGTTTCCGGATGTCGCGATCGTTGTCAATACAGGCGCCTATGAGGACAGTTTGGGGCTGACAACCCTGGGTTTCGGGGCGCAGGATTTTATCGTTAAAGGAAAATACCAGGCTTACGGCCTTAACAAGGCGATTCAGTACGCCAAGGAAAGAAAAAAGATAGAGCTGGAGCTTATCAGCGCCTATAAAAATTTACAGGAAACCCAATCACACCTTATCCAGGCGGAAAAAATGAACACGGTCGGACGGTTGGCAAGCGGAATAGCGCATGAGGTAAAAAATCCTTTGGCCACAATCTTGTTTGGCGTGGCTTACCTGCATGAGCGGCTTAAAGAAGGGGATGAAAATATCGCCTTAACGCTCAGAAATATCAAGGAGGCCTCCCAACGCGCCAATGAGATCATCACCGATCTGCTGGATTTCGCGAGCATCTCGCGCCTTAATAAGAAAATGGAAGATGTCAACGCGATCATTGAGAAATCCCTTGAGTTGACCCATCATCCGATAAGCCGGCAGAACGTTAAACTTGTGAAGGAGCTGGACCATAAATTGCCCAAGACAAATATCGATCGTAACCGCATAGAACAGGTCTTTGTGAATCTTATTTTAAACGCCTTGAATGCCATGCCTAACGGCGGTACGTTGAAGCTCAAAAGCCTCACCGCGCCGGAAAAGGACGCCGTTTGTATCGAGATTGAAGATTCGGGTGACGGCATGCCGGAAGAAGCCCTCCCGCATATTTTTGAGCCGTTTTTTACAACGCGCCGGGCCCAGGGCGGCATCGGATTGGGACTGTCGGTGGTGAAGAATATCATCGATATGCACAGCGGGAAGATTGAGATCGCAAACCGTCCGGAAGGCGGTGTCCGCGCAAAGGTCGTTTTAAAAATCGGGGGAGAGGATGGTCATAAGCCATGAAACGCAAGGTCCTGATCATTGATGATGAAGCAAGCTTTGCCGAGCTCGTTAAGCTGAATTTGGAAGAACGCGGTGATTACGAAGTCCTCATTGAGAACGACGCGACCAATAGCTTGAACACGGTCTTGCGTCATCAGCCGGAAGTCATCCTTCTCGACATCATTATGCCGGGAATGGAGGGGCCGGACGTGCTGAATGTTATCCGCCATAATGATCAGGCCAAGGGTATTCCGGTCATTTTCTTGACCGCAACGGTACGCCCGGAAGAGGTCGAGGCCCAGGAGGGCGTTATCGGCGGACACTCGTTCATCGCCAAGCCCGGAAGCGTTGAAGAGCTCCTTAAGGGCATTGAACAGGCTGTTCTGAACTTTAAGGCCCCGCGTTTTTCGATCATTTAAAGCCGTATTCCCTACCTTGATTCTCCGTTATCCTATGTTATAATATATGACTAATAACGGAGAATTTCGTGAGAAAACTTTCTTTTCTGGTGATCGCATTTTTGCTATCCTCTAGCCACGTAGTTTACGCCCTGAAAATCCAGTCGAAAGTTAACCCTGACACCAGACCGGTCACTGTTTATAATAAGCATTTTGTACAGAACGGCGCGAGCTTTATTCTAAAATCTGCTGAGATCATTTTGACCGGCGTGGATGCTTCCACTCCGGTGCCTGTGCTTATTTTAGGCTATGACATCTCGAATCAAAATGAGACGAGAAAAATGAGCCTGGAGATGCCGTTTACGTTCGTTCTTGAAGATGAATTTAAGAATATATATCGCTCTTTAGATAAGCCGGTTGAATACGAAGGCCCCGTCAGCGCCCAGGAACCGCATTTTCCCAGTCTTTACCCGGGTCAGAATTTTTCGGAGATGGTATTTTTCGAGGCCCCCATTGCCGAAAGCAGGACATTGTTCCTTACGGTCAGCAATGAGACCTTGGGGATGGACCAATTCGTTGTAAAACTTCCGGTAAAAAAGATTTCCGGCCTTCAGGAATGGCGTGCCATTGAAGATGGGCCGGTCCAGGAAGAAGAGGCGGCGGTTCCCGTTCCCATAGGCCCCATTGAAATCGTAGCGCCCATCAACGGCGCGACCGTAGCACCCGGCGAATCCGTCCATATAGCCATTAGGGTCCCGGACGATACGGTCAAGCCTGACCGCGTTTATGTCGTCGTGCCTACGTACATCCTGGAAGACCGGCAATTGGCGTTTGAGTATGATCTGAAGATTCCCGAAGACGGCACGGGTCTTTTTGCCATCACCGTGATCGGTAAATGGGATACACAGCAAGGCGAAGAGGTCCTTTCCGACTCGATCGTTCTTAATATCGGCGTTCCTGCCTCGGTCAATTGATCTATGTTGGAAAAGAATATACGGATACTGTCATGTGCATGTCTTGTTGCCGCGGGGGCCTTGTGGCCCTGTGCGGTCAACGCTGCGTCGGCGGAGGAAGACCTGAAATTATTTTCCCGGAAACTATTCGAGGACATTGAAAATTTAGAGGCCCGGGAATTCTTTCGGCAATCGGCCAAGGATGGCGTACCGGAATTAAAGGCGGAGAAAATGCGGCTCCTGTATGTAACCGAACTGCTGGCCTATGTTGATTTTCTCAAGCAAAGATTGGTCAATCTGACAGGGGCGGAAGTAGATCTTAGTGCCTTAGGAAAGGAACAATCTTCCGGAGGCCGCTCACTCGATGACGTCATCAAAAAACTTTCCGCTATAAAATATGATCTTGTAAAAAGGATAGAAGAGGCGCAACTCAAGAAGGTACAGCTAAGAACAAAAAGAGATAGCGGATCCCAAGGATTTGGCGGTCAGGCGGAAGATCTTAATGTGCTTCGGGTCGAGGTTGAAAAACTGCAGAAGCAGCTGGAGGACCTGCAGAATCGGATGGAATCATCCGATAAAGAGATTGCCCGATTGACCGACAACCTGGCGGCCAAGACCTTAGAGGCCTTTGAGAAGGATGGGATCATATCCCGTCAAAAAGAAGACCTTTTTTCCCTTGAAAAAAGGGTGAATGAGGCGCAAGAGCGGGTAAGACTCGGCCAGCGGCTGGTCCAGGAAAAGAACGACCGCATCGCCCAACTGCAGATGCCGCAGGAAAATGAGGTCATTGGATTGCGCGACCAGCTCGAGCAACTACAGGAAGATTTTAAAGCGCAAACTAAAGACAACAAGCTCCGGATGAGCGTTCTGGAGCAGCTCTTGGCACAACAGGAAAAGCGTATCGCCGAATACGCCTTGGAGCTCAAACTGAACGGTGAGCGGGTGGAGTATTTCAGCAGCATGCTTTTGGAAAAAAGCCGGCAACTCAGTGAAATGAACGCGGTCCTGCAATCCAAGGACCAGAAGCTTTTGGAGATGGACGGTATCATCCAGATCTACAAAGGCAAATTGACGGAAAGCAATAAAATGCTTAGGGAAAAAATTCATCATATCCAGGACCTGGAGAAACAACTCGTGCAGACACGTCAGCATATCCACAGATCGAAGCGTGATCTTGAAGGACTTGATGACCAGTTAATCTTTTTAAAGGAGAGGATATTAAGTCTGCCATGAAAAATCGATTCTTTTTTATCTTCGTATTTTCCATTGTGTGTTCGTTCATTCAACTGGGCCATGTCAACGCGGCTTCTGACGCATCGGATAATGTCGTAAAGGTTTTTGTCACCTCCAACAGTCTTGATTTTTACCGCCCTTGGCAGTCGCAGGGAAGTACGAGCATGACGGGCTCCGGTGCCATCATTGCTGGCAACAAGATATTGACCAATGCCCATGTGGTCGCGGACCATACCTTTATTCAGGTCCGCAAGGTTTCGGACCCTAAGAAGTATACGGCGCGTCTTTTAGCCATCGGATATGATTGCGACCTGGCTTTGCTGACGGTGGATGATCCTGAATTCTTTAAAGGGATAAAGCCGTTTGAATTCGGCGATCTGCCCAAGGTTCGCGACATGGTGACGGTCATGGGTTATCCGCGCGGCGGCGATAAGATATCCATCACGGAAGGCGTTGTCTCCCGTATCGAGATCACCTCCTATGTGATGAGCTCCCGTCAATTGTTGACGGTCCAGATCGATGCGGCGATCAATCCCGGCAACAGCGGCGGGCCTGTCCTCCAGGACGGCAAGCTCGTCGGGATCGCCATGCAGGGAATGGCGGAAAGCCAAAGCATTGGTTATATGATCCCGATGCCGGTTGTCCGGCATTTCCTTGACGACCTGAACGATGATCGGTATGACGGGTTCCCTATTGCCGGCATCGACATCAACAATACCGAGAATGCGGCCTTGCGCAAATATTACAACATCAGCGACCTGGAAGGAGGAGTTCTGGTGACACGGGTCATGCCGTATTCACCGGCCTACGGTGTTTTGGCCGAACGGGATGTGGTGTTGGCGATTGATAATACGCCGGTCGCCATGGACGGGACATTTCAGTTCCGCGGCAATGAACGTCTGGCCCTCTCGCATCTCATTAACAGCAAGCAGGTCGGAGAGAGGGTGAGAGTCAAATTCGTCCGCAGCGGAAAAGTCATCGAAAACGACATCGAGCTTAAACCCTTTGTGACCTTGGTTCCTTATCCTAAACATTTTAAGAAGCCGTCGTATTATATCTACGGCGGGCTTGTTTTTACTGTTTTAAGCATGGACTTGTTGAAATCCTGGGGCTCCAAGTGGTGGGAGCAGGGGCCGTTGGACTTCCTCAATTATCTGGCTGGTGTTGGCCGGCTTAACGAGGATGAACGTAAGGAGATCGTTGTCCTGCTTCAGGTACTTCCGGACGACATTAATGTCGGCTACCATGGATACCAGAACAAGGTCATCGAAAAAGTGAACGGAAATGAGATCAAATCATTTGAGGATTTTGTCCGGGAACTGCACGGCACCGAAGGGGAATTTACGACTCTCGAAGCTGAGAACAACATGATGATCGTTCTTCCCAACAAGGACATTGAAGCGATCAATGCGCAGATTTTAGAGCGCAATAATATACCGGCTCAGTATTCCGAGGAAGTGGCCGGATGGCTGACACAGGATTATGCCAGCCAAAATGAATAAGGTTCGATCATGAGTTTTCAGATCATTACGGTCCAGGAGGCTAAATCGTTTCTGGACGCCGAGCAGGCTATCTTTGTGGACATACGTGATCCCGGCTCCTTCGCAGAAGCGCATATTGAAAAGGCCCTGCGGATCGATGACGGC
The DNA here is from genome assembly GCA_964499685.1 of uncultured Planctomycetales bacterium. Taxonomy (GTDB): domain Bacteria; phylum Omnitrophota; class Gorgyraeia; order Zapsychrales; family GWA2-47-8; genus CAZCLW01. Next base: position 300 of record CAZCLW010000069.1, on the reverse strand, counting down.
AATATCGAGGAATTCCTCAATCATGCCGATAGATCCAGGCCGTTGATCTGCTATTGTTATCATGGGATAAGCAGTCAATCGGCCGCGGAATATTTTCGGCATCAAGGGTTTGAGAAAGTTTACAGCCTGGAAGGCGGTTTTGAAGCCTGGCGGGCCGTTTTTACACAATAGCATGCAACGACGTCAGCCGGCTCGCCCGCGTATTCAAGCTGTGATCTTTGATATGGATGGTGTCATCACCAATACCATGCCGGATCATTTTACGGCATGGAAAGAAGTGCTGCGGCAAGAAGGCATTCA
>CAZCLW010000068.1:0-6689 GCA_964499685.1 uncultured Planctomycetales bacterium | reverse complement strand
CATAGAATCATAATAGGGGCCGATCGTATATCCCGGATAAATATGCGTTTCCACTCTGACCCCCCGTCCACCAGGGAGATTGAGGACATCGATCTTGCCCGGGGAGGGCATGAACTTATTTTCCGGGTCTTCGGCATTGATCCGGCACTCGATGGAGGCACCGTGAATCTTCACATCCTCCTGTCGGAGCTTTAACTTCTCTCCATTGGCGATCCTGATCTGCTCTTTGACGATATCGATGCCGGTGACCATTTCGGTGACCGGATGCTCGACCTGAATGCGCGTGTTCATTTCCATAAAATAAAATTCACCGCTGTTATCCAAAAGGAATTCGATCGTACCCACGCCGCGATAATCGACCGCCTTGGCCGCCTTGACCGCCATTTCGCCCATTTTCTTGCGTAACTTGCTGTCCAAAGCCGGCGAAGGCGCTTCTTCGAGAAGTTTTTGATGGCGGCGTTGAATGCTGCAGTCGCGCTCTCCCAAATGGATGATATGCCCGTGATGATCGGCAACGATCTGGAATTCGATATGGCGTGGATCGGCAATGTATTTTTCGATATAAACGTCGGGATTGCCGAAGTTGGCCTGGGCCTCCTTTTGGGCCATGGAAAAGGAACTGACCAGCGTAATGTCATTATGGCAGACGCGCATACCTTTCCCGCCGCCGCCGGCCGCGGCTTTGATAATGACGGGATACTTCAGACGCTTTACAACTTCAAGGGCTTCTTCTTTGGTCTTAATGACACCTTTGCCGCCAGGCGTTAAAGGAACGCCCAGTTTGCGCACGGTCTCCTTGGCGATGATCTTATCGCCCATGGCGCGAATGGCCTCGGGCGTTGGACCTATAAATTTAATTTTGCAGGATTCGCAGATCTCGGCGAAATGATGGTTCTCAGCCAAAAACCCATATCCGGGATGGATGGCCTCGACATTGGTGATCTCAGCGGCGGAAATGATGGCCGGAATGTTCAGATAACTTTCCGCACTGGGCGGGGCGCCGATACAGACCGCCTCATCAGCCAACTGCACATGCAGAGAATCACGGTCCGCCTGAGAATAGACCGCAACAGTACGGATATCCAGCTCCTTACAGGCTCGGATGATCCGGACAGCGATTTCACCGCGGTTCGCGATTAGGATTTTTGAGAACATATATGGAGAGACTTGGTTAGACGGGTTCGACCACGAACAACTTTTGGCCGAATTCTACCGGCTCGGCGTTTTCGACCGAGACTTCAATGACCTTGCCGCGCACTTCCGACTTGATCTCGTTCATCAGCTTCATGGCTTCCACGATGCACACGACCTGTCCTACTTCTACGACTTGTCCGACTTCCACGAACGACGGCGCTTCCGGCGAAGGCGCGCGGTAAAAGGTGCCTACCATGGGCGATGGAATTTCATAGGTTTTCTTGTCGGTGGCCGCCCCGCCGGTGGGTGCTTCCGGGCCTTTGGCGGCCGGAGGATGGGATTCGATCCTGTATTCCGGAAAAGATCTTACGACCGGGACACCGACCTCCCCCGAAGACTTTTTGATCTTGATCTTGCTTCCTTCCCGCTCCACTTCCAGCTCCAGCAGATCGTTCTCATTCATCAAATTGATCATTTCTTTGATCTCTTTTAAGTTCATTTTTGGACCCTTTCGACGTATTCTCCGCCGGTGCGCGTATCGACTTTGATCCAATCGCCTTTATTGATGAACAAGGGGACCAAAATATTGGCTCCGGTATCGATGGTAGCGGGTTTGTTGCCGGAGCGGCTGGAATCGCCGCGAATGCCGGGTTCGGTATCGGTGATCTGACAGATCATAAAGTTGGGAAGCATCATCTTGAGGACCTGATGATTGTAACAGATGGCGGTAACGGTAAGATTATCTTGGAGCAGTTTGATGAATGTATCGTCCAGGTCTTTGGCGGGGACCCTGACTTCTTCGTAGCTTTGCTGGTCCATGAAATTGAAATCGTCGCCTGAACGGTAAAGATACTGCATCCGGCGCTCTTCCAGGGGCACGTCATCAAGCTTTTCGGCGGTCCGGTAGGTCCTCTCCAGGACGTTGCCGCTCTTGATGCTTTTCATCTTTACGCGTACAAAAGCGCTGCCTTTGGCGGGCTTAACATGTTGATATTCCAAAACTAAATAGATCTGGCCGTCTACCATAAGGCCGATGCCGGATTCAATCTGATTAATCGATATGGTCACTTAATACCTCACAACCATTGTTTTTGACCAGAACCATGTCTTCAATGCGGATACCGAATTTGTTGGGAAAATACACAGCCGGCTCAACGGTAACGACCATGTTCTCTTTCAGGATCGCCTTACTGGTCTCGGACATCCGGGGAGCTTCATGGATTTCCAAGCCAACACCATGACCCAGGGAATGACCGAAATATTTTGCTAAGTTATTTTTAGCGAGATAGTTACGCGCCTCATAATCAATGCTTGAGGCGGCTACTCCGGCTCGTATCTTGGCGATGGCTTTTTGCTGTGCAACCCGCACAGTCGCCTGCATTTCCAAAAAAAGATGCGGTATTTTACCTAAAAAGAACATACGTGTCAAGTCGGACTTATAGCCATTGACATCTATCCCTGTGTCTACCAATACGATATCGTTCGATTTGATCCTCCGGTCAGTGACTTTGGCATGAGGGAGTGCCGAATTAGGGCCGGCCGCAATGATCGGTGAAAAAGAAAACCCCACATTCTTCTGCCGGACATAATTTTCCAGCTTAAAAAGGATTTCCTTTTCGCTTATCCCAGGCCTGATCACGCTCTTTATGTACTTTAAGGCCCCGGCATGGACTTTTAGGGCCTTTTTGATGAGACTGATCTCCGACGAGGTCTTTGTTTCCCGCAGATTTTCGACAAGATCATTCCGGGCAACAAGGTTTATTGAGGAAGGACACTGTTTTTTGAGCCTTTTAAAGAGCGCCAAGGAAACATAGCGGTCATCAAAGCCAAGAGTTTTTATTCTCCGCTCTTTAAGGAGCTCAAAAACCGCCTCCCCGATCGATCTTCCATAGCGCTTAACCTTTACCCCGGAGAGACCCTTCTTGGCCTCCTCAATATAACGGAAGTCCGTTATATAAAAGGATTCTTCGCGCGTGACCAAAAGCCAGGATTCTGAGGCCGGAAAACCGGTCAAATAGCGTATATTGGGATCGTGTGTGACAATATAGGCAGGCAAATGATTTTGATCAAGCAGGCCAACAAATTTCCGCAGTCCTGTATTCATCGTTGGGATCAATTAGGATTTAATTAAATTAATGGCTGCCTGCAAGCCGAGCAAGTAGCTGTCAACGCCAAAGCCGGAGATCTGCCCTACGCTGACCGGGGCGACCAGCGATTTATGGCGGAAATCCTCTCTGGCATAAATATTGGACAGGTGAACTTCTACAGTGGGGATCTTTACGGCGAGAACAGCGTCCCGGATGGCCACACTGGTATGTGTGTACGCCGCCGGGTTGATTAAGATGGCCTTAAAACCGTCTTGCGCAGCCTTTCCGATAGCTTCCACAATATCCCCTTCGTGATTCGATTGAAGGGTCTTCAGTTCGACCTTGTTCTTTTTGGCCAAGGCCTCGAGGGCCGCATTGATCTCAGAGAGCGTTGTTTTTCCGTAAATATCTTTTTCGCGCTGGCCTAAAAGCTGAAGGTTGGGGCCATGGATGATTAATATTTTTGCCAAGGGAAATTTTCCTTTCGACTTACTTTTCGGCCTGGTCCACCAGCATGATGGGAATACCGTCCTTAACGGGGTACTTTCGTCCGCATTTCTTACAGACGATCTTCTCTTCTTTTAATTCTACGTCACCCTGACAGGCTGGACAGGCCAGGATATCGAGAAGTTCCTTGTCGATCATTTCATGTCCTTTGTTTTCTCTACAAACTTCATTTCCAGTTCATAAACGCTGGCATTGAGCAGGTTCTCTTCATCCTGACTGAGGTTCCCCTTGGTCTTATCGCGCAGCATCCGCAAGGTGTCGATCAGGAACTTGGCCTGAGGCAGGTTCTGCTCGACTTTTTGGGTCATCGGGTTCTCCAGATCACCCAGAAAAATGAGCGCTTGAAAGGCCAAACTGCTCACATAATTGACAAAATTAACTTCGAGATCGAAATCTTTTTCGGGAGATTCGGCCGGAGTTTCAGGGCTTAATCCTTTCTCCTTGGCTACCGATTCTTTCCAACTTTCATCGACGTGTTTTTCGCGTTCCATAAAGATCCCTGCCTGCCGGCAGGCAGGCTTATGTTAAATATTTACAGTCGCTTAGGAAAAATAACGTGCTTAGAATATCACTGAATGTTCTCGTTGTCAACATGCCCTCGGGAGATATCCGCCTTATTTCTTGTCGATCTCATAAGAGATCGTAATATTATAGGTGATCTCCGGGTATTTATTGTCCGGCAAAGGCGGAAAAGGATTGGATTCCTTGACACTCATCAAAGAGACCTCCCGCAAGAATTCATTGGCCCTGGTCCTTTCTTCGATGATCTTGATCTCGCGCAAAGCTCCATCGGAGCCGATCAAAAAAGTCAGGTAGACCTCCCCTTCCTCAAAATTCTCCGCTGTCATCATTTTTTCGAGCAAAAGATAGGCATGATTACGGATCTTGCTCCGGATCTTGTTCTCATAGCTGACAAACTGCGGGTTTGTCATCTTTTCAGATTTAAAAACCGGGATAGAGACCTTTGGCCGAGTGTAAGCCGTATCCAGTAAAGCGGGCTGTTTCTTGAAGGAATCGATATCGGCGCGGACCGCGCTCTTGGAATCTTCGATGAACGAATTCGGAATAGTCGCGGTTTTGGTCAACATCTTTTTAACCTGCTCTCGGGGACGGTCTGGCTGGACACTCTTGGCATTATTAATGGGGTCTGTCTTGACGGTCTTAGGATTGACCGTCTTATACGTGACTTCGAAAGGCCTCATGGACTCTTTTAATTTAGCGGAACGGGAAATGGAAAGACTGATCACGGTGACAAGGTGGATGGCCAGGGACAAGATCAGGGCGTAATTGAATATCTTGGTTTCGTCCCATTTCTGCCATTCCAGCGGCCAACGCATGTCAACGCCTCAATTCTTTTCCTAAATAGATAAAAAAACGGATGGTGTCTTTGAGAGGATTGATCTTGCTTGATTCGCCTTGGTAGATCGTCTGGATGGGAACGGAAAAGACCTTAAAACCCTTTTTGCTGGCCTGGATAAGGACCTCCGATTCGATCTCGTAGTCCTTGGCCGTGATCTGAATGGTTTCCAGGATCTTGCGGCCGATATAACGGTAACCGCATTGGGTGTCGGGAATGCTCTGCCGGCACAACAGGGAAATAAGTCCGGACATAAAGAAATTGGTCATGATCCGTATCAGGGGCATCCGGGACGTATCTGCCATACGGTTGCCGGTCACAACGGAATCGGGATGCTCCCTGGCTTTTTCCAGGATAGAATCCAGATCCTCGACGGCATGCTGACCGTCGCCGTCCATCGTGATAAGCCCGATATAATCTTTGGCGAGGACATAACAAAAGCCGTCCCGCAACGAAGCGCCCTTGCCTTTTTTTTCGGGGTGAACGATCACCTGCGCCCCCTTGTCCCGGGCGATAAGGCCGGTATCGTCGGAAGAACCGTCATCGATCACAACGACATCCAATCCTTTTTGACGAACATGCTCGACCAGAGGGCCGATGGCCCTGGCCTCATTGTAGGCGGGAATAAGGACACAGACTTTCATAACACCTATTGTATCCAAAATTCACGGAACATCAACCATTGTGTGGGAAACTCGCGGATTTTGCGCTCGATGACTTCTACATATTGTTTCATCACGGCCAGGAGGGCTGATTCTTTGATATCTTCATCGGTGACAAAGGGCGGGACAATGGGCTCTTCTAAGGCGAGCGTAAAGCTGTCATCCGGATTACGGGTAAGAAAACACGGCACGATAGAGGCGCCTGTTTTAAGCGCAAAAAGCGCCGCGCCCTTAGGTATGAGGGCTTTTTTCCCCAAAAAATCCATCACCTCGCCGCTTTGCGTAAAATCCCTGTCCGCGACAAGAGCGATCGTTTTATTACTTCTCAACGTTTCGATACATTTACGTACGGCCAAGTTGGGCGGAACGACCGTGATCCCCTTACTTTCCCGCTGCGCGTTAAAAAGATCATTGACTGGCCTTTCCTTATGCGGCAAAGCCACAGCCACCAGCGGGTAGCCCAGCATGCTGATGATGATGGCGCCGAATTCCCAGTTGCCGATGTGCGCGGTGAGCAAAATACACCCTTTCCCTTTTTTAAGGACCCTTTCAATAACCTCGATGTTGTTTATCTTGACGTTCTCTTTGATAAAAGCCATATCAAATCTTTTGGCCATACAGAAGAATTCCACCAGATATTTACCGAAATTACGGAAGACCTCCCATGTCATATAGGCGAGGTTCTTGGCGTCGGGGAGAATAACCTGTAGGTTATGGCGAACGGCCATGCGGTCGCGGAAGGAAAATAGACACTGCAGGTTACATATAAAGACCGCAAAGGCGTACGAAAGCGGCAGCGGAAGTCCGTTCACCACAAATTCGCCTAGTTTATACAGAAAAAATTTAACCATCGTTCGCGCCCGGATGGCCGTTGGAGAATTGTGCGATCAGCTTGGCGATGTTGAGCGCACCGCCCAGCAACCCGATGTTGATCGGCGTCGC
>CAZCLW010000067.1:0-7038 GCA_964499685.1 uncultured Planctomycetales bacterium | reverse complement strand
ATCAACAACGACCGGACTGTCGACTGTAACCAGCTTGTTCCCATCAAATACAAGTGGGCTTGGAGTTTTTATCTGGATGCCTGCGCCAACCATTGGATGCCGACGGAAGTCTCCATGCAGCGCGATATCGAGCAGTGGAAAGACCCCAAGATGTTCACGCCCGAAGAACGGCACGTGATCAAGCGCACCTTCGGGTTTTTCGCGACCGCCGAGACCCTGGTTGGCAACAATCTCGTCTTGGCTGTCTACAGGATCGTGGACAATCCCGAATGCCGGCAATATCTTTTGCGCCAGGCTTTCGAAGAGGCCATCCATGTTCACACCTTCCAGTATATTGTACAGTCTTTGTCGCTCGATGAAGGCGAGATGTTCAATATGTACCGCGAGGTCGAAGCCATTTACAACAAGGATGAATACGCCATGAGCTGCACTGATGGCATTCTGGACCCGTATCTTAACGTCAAGACGACGGAAGGCCTTCAAAAATTCGTCAAAAACCTGATCGGTTTCTATGTCATTACGGAAGGGATATTCTTCTATAGCGGATTTGTGACCATGCTGTCGTTCGGCCGGCAAAACCGCCTGCCCGGCACCTGCGAGCAGATCCAGTATATCCTCCGCGATGAAAGCATTCACATGAACTTCGGCATTGAGCTCATCAACACCATCATCCAGGAAAACCCGGAAATCTGGGACGAGCCGTTCAAGCTGCAGATCATTGATTTCATCAAAACGGCTGTCGGCCTGGAGCATCAATACGCCCAGGAATGCCTGCCCAACGGCATCTTGGGATTGAATACGCAGTCACTGAACGAATATATCCAGTATATCGCCGACCGGCGTTTCGAGCGCCTGCATCTGCCTAAACAATACGGCTCCTCAAACCCGTTTGCCTGGATGAGCGAGGTCATCGATCTCAAGAAGGAAAAAAACTTCTTCGAGACCCGCGTGACCGAGTATCAGACCGGCGGCGCACTCGAATGGTAAAAGAAACATTTCTGAAACACAAAAGGCCCTCAAGAAATTGAGGGCCTTTTTACTGACTTGCATGCGTCTCGATTTTCCACTATACTGGACTCATGCCCTGTTCCGATAGTTCATCGAGCATTAATTTCAAGATCGACCACGAAGAACGCTTTGTGGCGTTCGATTTCGCCAAGATAACCTGCGGCCGCGAGATCACCGCCCAGACGGGTTATTCGCAGTACTGTGTCGGAAAATCTCTGGAAGATATCCTGAAGTTCCCTTACCGTGAAATCGCAAGCGACCTGAACATCAAAGACGAAGAGGGCCAGTTCATTTTATTCCTGGAATGGGATGCACTACGCAGCGCAATCGCCCAGTATCTGGGGATTGAGGATACGGACATCGACCGGGAGCGTTGCATTATTACGTCCATTGAAACTAGCGCGATAGGAACGGAAGCGGCACTCGTTATTCTACCACCTAAAGAAATGCCTAAGATCATTGCCTGCGGATTGGTCCCGAAAGAAGAGGAAAAGGAAGGAACTTAAACTTAAGTAATTTTCTTGCCCTTGGCCATAACCAGCTTACCCGAACGCACCATTTCCAACACCCCATACTTTTTCAATCCAGCCTCAAGCGCGTCTAACTCATCGGTCGTTCCGGCCTGCTGAATGATCGCGATGCCTTCTTTGGTATCGGCGATCTTGGCGTGATATTTCTTAAGCAGTTTATTCACGGCCGCCTTATTTCCGTATTTCACTTTCACTAGGGCAAATTCACGGTCAACGGCATCGACGCCCGTATGCTCTTCAACGTGCTGGACATCGATCAATTTAGCGCTCTGCTTGATGATCTGCTCCAGCGTGACAGGATCACCGGTCGCGGTGATCGTCATGCGCGAATACTTCGGGTCAAAGGCGGGGGAAACGACGAGCGAATCAATATTGTATCCCCGTCGGGCAAAGACCATAGCGATGCGCACCAAAACGCCGGGCTTATTAGCGACTAAAAAGCTGATCGTATGTAGGTCTGGTTTCTTGGCCATTATGTGCTTCCTGTGGGTTTCTCGAGTTTCCGCTGCGGCGGGTCAATGATCATCTCGTACGCGGATTTTCCGGCCGGGATCATCGGAAAAACATTGTCCTCTTTGATGACCTCCGCCCAGATCACCACGGGGCCGGGGAATTCCAAGGCTTCTTTAAGACGTTCGCGGACATGCTCGACCTTGTCGATATGCACGCCTTTGATGCGATAGGCTTCCGCCAATTTGACAAAATCCGGATTGCCTTCCAAATCCACACCCGAGAGCCGATTGTCAAAGAAAAGCTCCTGCCACTGCCGCACCATGCCGAGATATTTATTGTCGATGACCAAGACCTTGACCGGCAGTTTATGGTTGTACACGGTCGAAAGCTCATAAAAGGTCATCTGAAAACCGCCGTCGCCCACGACCGCCACCACAAGATCGTTCGGACGACCAAATTGCGCCCCGACCGCCGCCGGAAAACCATATCCCATGGTCCCGGCACCGCCGGAGGAGAGCCACTTAGTCCCCTTGAGGGCGAGATTAAATTGGGCGGACCACATTTGATGCTGGCCGACATCAGTCGATATGATGGCGTTCCCTTGCGTGAGTTCCTGCAATTCATGCAGGACGAATTGGGGAGTAAGCCCTTTGGAATTGTTGAACTTAAGAGGATGCTTCTGTTTATAGCCGTCGAGCTCTTTGAGCCATTCTTTGGTATCGCACGGCTCAACATATTTAAGCAATTCTTCGACGATCAACCGGGCATCTCCGATCGCATAAGCATCGGGCTTGACAATCTTGCCGATCTCCGCCGGATCCACATCGATATGAAGTTTCTTGGCGCCGATACAGAATTTGGCGGGATTACCGTTAATGCGGTCATCCCAGCGGGAACCGATCGACATGATGACATCACAGCGCGTGAGCGCGAGGTTGGCGTAGGCGGTTCCATGCATCCCTAGCATCCCCAATGACAGAGGGTCGTTCTCCGGGAATTCACCCTTACCTAACAGGGTGTTCGTGACCGGGGCCTGCAGTTTATAAGCCAATTTTTTGATGGCATCGCCGGCGCGCGCAATGACTGCCCCGTGCCCGACGAGTAGAAGCGGGCGCTTGGCGCCTTTGAACATTTTGGCCATTTTTTTGATATCGGAAAGACTGCCTTTGCCCGGAACTTTATAACCAGGGATATCCATCGGCGGATTAAGGGTTTTACCCGTAAACGGAGCGGAGGTAACATCCTTGGGAAGATCGACAAGCACAGGGCCGGGCCGACCGGTGTTCGTGATATGGAACGCTTCTTTGATGACCCGCGGAATATCGTTGGTGTTGCGCACCAGATAACTGTGCTTCACGAACGGCATGGTCCCGCCGAAAATGTCGGCTTCCTGAAAGGCGTCTTTCCCCAGCATGGGGGAAATGGTCTGGCCCGTCAAAACGATCATGGGCACCGAATCCATATGGGCGGTCATGATACCGGTCACGGTGTTGGTCGCACCCGGGCCGCTGGTGACCAGGACAACCCCCGGTTTTCCGGTGGCCCGGGCATAACCGTCCGCAATGTGGGCCGCGCCTTGTTCATGGCGGACCAGGACCAGCTTTATCTTTGAACCGACCAAGGCATCAAAAATAGGGATGGCCGCGCCTCCGGAAAGGCCCCAAATATACTCAACGCCGTAATCCTCAAGGCATTTGATAAGGGCTTCGGCGCCGGTCATTTGTTTTTGAGGTAAAGCGGTATTCTTTTTGGATGATGCAGTCATAGGAAATATAAAAATTTAAGAGGTTTCATACTAACAAAATGCATCCAATTATGCAAGCACAATCTGCTCCGTTATTTAACCGTTTACCCGACGAAAACAGGGTTAAATCTTTATTGAATTTTGGCCGGAAATCCGATAAGATGGGAACTCTATGGCAACCGAAAAAGATGTTTTAGCGGCCCTCGGCGGCATTATCGATCCGGACTTTAACCGCGATATCGTCAGCCTGGGTTTCGTTCGAAATATCCAAATCAAAGAAGATATGGTTTCTTTGGATATTGTCCTGACCACGCCGGCCTGTCCGGTCCGCGCCGAATTCCAGCGCCAGGCTGAAACATCACTCCTTAAACTGTCCGGGATAAAGCATGTTAACGTGAATATGACCTCCCAGCCGCCGGCACAGCCGAAGGCGGGCCTGGCCACAAGCAGCCTTGCCGATATCGGCTCAATTATTGCGGTCTCATCCTGCAAAGGCGGCGTGGGAAAATCCACGATCGCAGCCTATCTCGCGCAGGAGTTGGCCCGCCGGGGATTTAAAGTAGGCCTGATCGATGCGGACATCCACGGCCCGTCCATCCCGACACTTTTTGACCTGAACCAGGTCGATGTCCATGTAAACGATAAAAAACAGCTTATCCCGGTCGAAAAAAACAATCTCAAAATCATGTCGTTTGGGTTCCTTTTGGGCGATGCGCCGGCGGTGATGCGCGGACCTATGGTTTCGCGCTACATCCAGCAAATCCTTCAGGGAACAGCCTGGGGCAAACTGGACTATCTCTTTATCGACATGCCGCCGGGAACGGGCGACGTGCAGCTTACCATCACGCAATCCGTGCGTTTAAACGGAGCGGTCATCGTCACGACCCGCCAGACTTTGTCTTTGGTGGATGTTTCCCGCGGGATCCTCATGTTTGAAAAGGTCGATGTCCCGATCCTGGGCGTTATCGAGAACATGTCATACTTTGTCTGCGACAAGTGTGAAAAAAAGCATTATATTTTCGGCGGAAGCGAACAGGCACTCCTGGAAGAGCGTTTCGGGATCGAAACCTTGGCCGAGATCCCCATCATGCCGGAACTGCTCCAAAAGATCGATAAGCCTTTGGTGAATGAATTCATTGCCCGCGCGACCGACAAAGTGATCATGGCGCTAGGAAAAAATTCGATCGAGAAGAAAGAACTCCCGCAGATCGGAACGGATGCCCACAACATCACCCTGACCTGGCCGAGCGGGGAGAAAGTCACTGTCGGCAATCGGGAATTACGCCTGAGCTGCCAATGCGCTTTATGTATGGATGAAATTTCAGGAAAGAAGCTACTGGACCCCCAAAAAGTACGGCAGGATATCGCGCCTAAAGAGATCACGCCCTTGGGAAATTATGCGATCGGCATAGCCTGGAACGACGGCCACAGCTCCGGCATATACCCCTACAAATTGATCAGGGAATTAGGCAATGCTCCTTCCCGCGCAGCGCGCTAGACAACTCATACCCTTCGCAGCTATATTTCTTCTATGTTCCATCATTTATAGCAACACCCTCCACAACAAATTCGTTCTGGATGACTATAATTATCTGGTCCATGAGTCAACCGGCATAAGCTCGATAAAAAGCATCCGGCAAATTTTTACCGAGCAATTTCAAGGGGTCTACCGGCCCTTCGTGGTCCTATTCCTGTGGATATTGTATGGTCTTTTCAAGACTGATCCGACGGGATATCACGCCATAAACATTCTCTTATTTTCCGGCATGGCTTGGCTGTTTTGGCTGATCTATAGACAGCTCTTTGACGACCGTGCGGCCCTTCTCACCGCGGCATTGTTTGCCGCGCACCCGATCCACGCGGGGCTGGTCAATTATACCGTCGGCAGCATTGAAATTATCTTTGTTATTGTTATGCAGATCAATTGCCTGTTATTCCTTAAATATTTAAAAACAAGCGAAAAGAAGTTCTATTATTTAAGCTTATTGTTGTACCTGATCAGTCTTTTGTCGCATGAAATGGCCGTTATTGTGCCGGTCGCTCTATTCTTGCTCGCGCGCTATACGACACGGATGCCGGTGCGGGACAGTTTGATCCTTCTGCTGCCCTACAGCCCGGTATTGGCTTTTTACATTTACCTTCGCGGCCAAATCGTTACCGCATTGGCTGATGTTTTTGCATTTTGGAATTTATCGGTGGTAAACTACCTGATCGGCCTGGCGCAACTGGTTGCCTGGTATATCGCCAAATTGATCATTCCGGTAAATATCCTCATTTCTTTGGACATACCTGTCCCGACGCAGAACCGGCTGATCCAAGCCTTGTTCCTTGTGCTGTTAACCAGCGTTAGTGTTTATTTTATAAAGATATTCCGAGGAAAGAAGGTTTTAGGATTCAATGCAATGCTTTTTGGAGCAGGCTTTTTGCCTTTGATGATGGCCGGCACGATCTATGCCGAGACGTTCAAGATCCTCATCATAGAACCCCACTGGTTCACCTTTGCCTCGATCGGTTTCTTCGGGCTGATTGTCGGCGTTATTCTAAATACAAGGATTCCCTCCAGAGCACAGAATCTTTTTCTGGCGGTTTTGATCCTTTCTCTGGCGTCCATGACCTACGTTAATAACCGGAACTGGAGGGATGAGAAAGCACTTTCGGAATACTGGCTCAGCATCAACCCTGCTGATCACCAGGCGTTGACGGCAAAGTACCGCGTTTATATTCAGGAACACTTCCGGGGGTTTGATCGAAGCGTATACAGCGATGAAGAGAAGATCAGGCATCTGATGCGCGCATTTTACTTCTTTGGCGATACATCCAAAGTCGAACGACTTCAAGCCCTGTTAACCAAGGAAGCTGGGACCGGTCTTATTGCGCAGCCTTGATAAGTTTATCCAGCTCGCCGTTTTCATGCATTTCCGTCGCGATGTCGCATCCGCCGACGAATTCTCCGTTGATATACAATTGCGGGATGGTAGGCCAGTTCGCGTATTCTTTGATGCCCTGGCGGATCTCTTCATCTTCCAGGACATTGACTGCCTTGAAGGGGACATTGTAGGACTTGATGATCCCAACGGTCTGGGCCGAAAAACCGCACATCGGCATTTCCGGCGTTCCCTTCATATAGAGGACCACTTTGTTATTCTTTACGTCACTCTCGATACGTTCACGGACGGTCATATTATCCTCCCTTTAAAAACCGTAATTTGATTTTTCATTTTCCCACTTGGCGGGGGTGAATGTCTTTAGAGCCAGGGCGTGGACCGACGTGGCAAAAGCCTCGCGCAGCGGCACCATGACCAT
>CAZCLW010000066.1:4983-7921 GCA_964499685.1 uncultured Planctomycetales bacterium | reverse complement strand
CTCCCCCGCGAGGGCTCGAACCTCGGACCCAGTGGTTAACAGCCACTTGCTCTACCTACTGAGCTACAGGGGAATGAATGTGTGAGCGGACGGAAAATGGATGAAAAAAATTATACTGAAATATGGTCAAAAGTCAACACATCAATTCGCCGTTATATTAATGCTTTTTGGTTTGACAGGGGCCCCGAAACAGTTGTATAAAAATATAACAACATTCCCCAAGAAAGGGTCCTGGCATGTCTGAAACCCGTCGTTCGGTCCGTCTTCCTATAGAAATACCCGCCACATTCAAGCTGTACCAATTCCAGCAGCACATCTCCATCGGCACGACGATCAACATCAGCGCCCTCGGGATCTGCCTTAAGACAAAGGAAAAGCTTGATCCGGGGCAGAAATTATATATCAAGTTGAAGCTCCCCAGCGGGGAAGATGCGAACATCCAGACGGTCGTCATGTGGAGGAAAGAAATGGATTTTTCCGCCGCGACGGACTACTCCATCGGCATCAAGATCGTCGATGAGCTCAAGCCCGATGAGCAGAAATTCATCAAATATTACGTCGCCGAATTTTTAAAAGCACCGAAGGAGCAAAAAGGACCCGACACAAGACCGTAGATACATGGTTGCACAAAAGATCTTTTCAAAACTCGAAGAACTGTTCGGCATTGACGTACGGGCCCTGGCCTTGATGCGTATTGGGTTTTCTGCCATCGTCATCGGCGATCTCATCCAGCGCTCATTTTCCCTGACGGCCCATTATACGGACCTCGGAATCCTGCCGCGCTCATACGTCCTAGGCTTGATTTCTCCCGCCTGCATTAACGCCTATCTGATGAACGGGACATTCTCTTTCGCCGCCACTCTTTTCATCATAACCGGTTTGTCGGCGCTGTGTGTTTTGATCGGGTACCGCACGCAGTTCTTCACTGTTATCGTTTGGTTCCTGCTTCAATCTCTGCATTTTCGTAATATTCTGATCTACAATGCCGGCGATCTCCTGCTCCATATTATTTTCTTTTGGGGCATGTTCCTCCCGTGGGGCATGAAGTATTCCGTCGATGCTGCTCTCAAAAAGCCGTCTGAGGCGCCCGTCCGGATCGTCTCCATGGCCAGCGTGGGCTATCTTTTACAGATCGCCTCTTTTTATATCTTTTCGGCGCTGCTCAAAAGCGGCCCTGAGTGGACGAAGGAGGGGACTGCACTTTATTATGCTTTTAATGTGGATCAGGTCGTAAAGCCTTTTGGTATTTTTTTGCTTCAATTTCCGGAACTTCTTAAATTTTCCACGCGCATTGTTTACAATCTGGAACACTGGGGCTCGCTGTTCTTTTTCTTCCCCTGGCAGACCCGCTATGTGCGTTTGATCATGCTGGTGGTCTTTTCCGCTTTTCATTTGGGAATCACACTGACTATCCAGACAGGGCCGTTTCAGTGGATATGCCTGGTCGCTCTCTGGGGTTTCTTGCCGTCATTCTTCTTGGACAAGATCTTCGGCCCTGTCCAGCCTTCAGGTAAGCCGGTGCGCCGTTTTTTCAAGCCTGTTTATTTAAGTATTTTTTTGGTTTTCTGTATTTTTTATACATTTTGGATAAACTTAAGCAACTTAAAAAAATTTCCGTATAAAATACCCCACCAGCTGCATTGGATCAGATATACTCTGGCGCTTGACCAGAATTGGGGTATGTTTGCACCGTATCCGCTTAAGGAGGACGGCTGGATCGTTATTCCCGGAATACTGCGCGATGGAAGTGTTGTGGATGTTTTCCGGACGGGCGCCGGGGTTGCGTGGGAAAAGCCTTCGTCGGTCTTTGCGACCTATAAAGACCATTTGTGGGGAAAATATTATGAGAATATCTCGGCCCGCCGGAACAGCGGTTATCGTCTTCCGTACGGCCAGTACCTGTGCCGCACATGGAACAAGGGGCATCCACATGAGAAGCAGCTGATGGCCTTTGATATTGTTCTTATGCTCGAACACACGCTGCCGGATTATCAACCCAGCAAACCGCGCAAGGTGATACTCTGGTCGCATTATTGCTTTGACAAGGGAAAATCTTATCCGGTTTTTCGGGAGAAACCAGCTCAGTAGAGAAAGGAAAAAGCATGGCAAGATTAATCGCGCAGCCGACCCAGGTCAAGGCCGCCGGCAACAAACCGAAGATCATTAAGGAATTTATCGGCCGCGTCAATTCAAGAGATTCCAATGTTAGTATTGCCCATATGCAAAGTCCCGGAGGGTGGGTCGAGCCCGGCCAGGCCCCGGAGTTCACCGAATACACGCTCGTCTTAAAAGGGTTGCTGCGGGTCAAGACAAAAAAAGAAGCGTTGGACGTAAAAGCTGGTCAGGCGATCGTCACCGAAAAGGGTGAGTGGGTCCAGTACAGTACGCCGTTACCTGAGGGCGCGGAATACATCGCCGTGTGTTCGCCGGCCTTTTCACCCGACACGGTGCATCGCGACAGCTGATCTTCTTAGAACTCCTTGACGGCGGATAGTGCGGCCAGTACAATGAATTACTCCTATGAAAAAGAAAATATTTTATATACTTATTTTCGCTCTTATGTTCTTTCTCGCCTACTGCGTGTACGCGTACGAGCTGCCCAAATGGTTTCCGTTCAACGAGAAGCATGCGCTGAATGAATGGCAGGAAAAGATCTTTAAGGACCGCGTCATGTATGTGGTTGAGACGGGCGGGGAAGAGGGCCATCTCTCCGCCAAGAGCGATAAAGCCTGTTCGGGTTTGCTGTATAAAATGAGCTTCAGTCCTTTAGAGAACCCGATGATGAGCTGGCAGTGGAAGGTGACAAAGTTCCCCGAAAAAAGCAAAGCGCCGCAGACCGAGGGCGGCTGGGTCGAGAAGGACGATTACGCGGCCCGTGTGTATGTGATCTTTCCCAGCTGGAACGTTTTTAAGATAAAAAGCCTGGAATATATCTGGG
>CAZCLW010000066.1:3821-4973 GCA_964499685.1 uncultured Planctomycetales bacterium | reverse complement strand
GAAACGATCGTCTCCAGCCCTTATACGTCGAACATAAAGATCATCGTGGCCCAGTCCGGAAGGCAAAAGATGGACGAGTGGGTGCCGGAAGAGCGCAATATTTTAAAGGACTACAAGAGGGCCTTCGGAAAGACTCCAACTCAACGCGTGGGCGCCATCGCCCTCATGACCGACGCTGACAATACATTATCAACCGCCGAAGCTTTATACAAAGACATCAAAGTGGGGTATCCGCATGAATAAGCCGACTTCCCGGGGCAAGCAATTGTTCGCCAATCAGATGCATTTTGAATTGTTCCTCATTGTTTTCTTCGCGGCGGTCGTTCCCGCCCTTTTTGCCACTGTTACTGTTTTTTATCTTATTTTCAATATTACCGCCGATGAGATCGGGATCCCCGAGGCCATCGCGGTCAATATCTTTCCGGCGGCTTACCGCGTCATGGAAATATTGGTCATCGCTATTCCCGCCTCGATCATCTTCATGCTGTTCCTGGCCCACCGCATCACTCACCGTATCGTGGGACCGTTCGACCGCATCGTGCGTGAGCTGGATGCGGTAGTCGACGGAGAGGAAAAGCGGCATATTATCATCCGCAAAGAAGACCGTTTTTCTCCTCTGGTCGAGAAGATCAACCGTTTGATCGATCGAACATAACCAGTTTTAACCGATTATTTTATGAATTCATTGATGGAGCTGCGGCTGTCGCGCGGCGGACGCTTGATGAGATAGTGTTTTGTCAGTTCCTCTTTGAGGAAATTAAAAGCGCTGTCTACGTCATCGAATTTGCGAAAGAGAGTAAGGTCGTGCGGGTTGATCATGCCCCATTTTTTCATGGCTTCCAGGTTAAGCACTTCGTCCCAATATTCATTTCCGTACAGGATGACCGGTGTATATTTAGTGGATTTTTTGGTCTGAATAAGGGTGAGGAGTTCGAACATTTCATCCAGCGTCCCGAAGCCGCCGGGAAAAATGATCAGGGCCTTGGCCAGATAAAAGAACCAGAATTTACGGATGAAGAAATAGTGAAACTCAAAGGCCAGGTCTCTGGGCTGATAGATGTTAGGGCTCTGCTCCATGGGCAGGCTAATGTTTAATCCGACCGACTTCCATTTGGCCCGGTGCGCCCCGAGGTTGGCCGCTTCCATGATGCC
>CAZCLW010000066.1:0-3811 GCA_964499685.1 uncultured Planctomycetales bacterium | reverse complement strand
CGTACGAAGAAGTAATGGAACTCGAAAGCCAATTCCTCGGACTGGAATGGATTGGGCACTTGCTCGAACGGGAGGCTGATATTGAGACCAATATTCGGCGCGCCTGCAAGGTGGGCGCCGCGGTTGGCCGCTTCCATGATGCCGGGGCCGCCGCCCGAACAGACCAAAAAGTGTTTACGGATATCCTTCGGATCTTTGTGCCATATATCCTTGAACCACAGGGTGAGCCGCCGGGAAAGTTCGATAGCGTCATTATAATACTTGGACATGGTCATGTCCCGTTGGGCCAATTGATAAGCACGGCGAAGAGCGCGGTCGTTTTTCTTTCTTTTCAGCTGGGTTTCGATCGTTTTGAGCCGTTTACGTGTCGCGGCGGGCGAGGTGATACGGGCGGAACCGAAAAAGACGACGGTGTTGCGGACTTTATTGCGCCGCAGGCGTTCGGCCGGCTCCAGCATTTCGGACAGGATGCGTATAGGCCGGGCCGAGGGACTGTTCAGGAATTGATAATTGTTGTAGGCCTTGGTCAGCCAGCTCTTCGTTTTACGTTTAGGCATATCTTTCCTTTGATCTTTAACAATAATACCATAATGCCCATTTTTCTAAAGATTTAAATAATTTTTTAACAGAATGATATTATAATTTAACCATGTTTATTCGTGAAATGAAGCGGCCTTTCTGGCCCGATATTCTTTTTTTGGCGTTTGTGTTGATCGCAAACGCTTTTTTTCTGAATTACAATGCCTTTCGGACCTTTAATATGCTGGATATGGGCGCCTTTATGGATGCCAGCTGGCGGATATATCGGGGGCAGAGACCCTACATCGATTTTATCTATTATTCCGGGCCGCTGCATTTGTATATGAATGCATTTTTCTTCGTAATTTTTGGCTTCGGAAAGCTGGCGATCTGGGCGCATCTCTTCCTCGTGCATTCTATTATCATATCTGCCGTTTTTCTTTTGGTGCGGTCGGTTTTATCTTTTGGCATAACGGCCTTGTTGATCTTGCTCACCACGGCTTCGTTTTATTGGAGCGTTTCGCATCCCTGGCATGATGTTTCCGCTCATTTTTGGGGATGTCTTGCCATGTTGGTCCTCACCGCGCAGGCCCTTCACAAGAGGGAAACCATTCTTTCGCCGGGCTGCGCCGCCTTGGTCGGCCTGTTCAGTATTTTTTCATTTCTTGTCAAAACTAACCTTGGCATTATGTACATGATTATGGTCCCGGTTGTCTTGAGTGTCGGATTCGGTCGTGAAAAGAAAACATGGTTAGGTTATGCTGTGGGCCTTTTATTGGGCGTCGTAATAGGGTTATGGATGATTAGGGCCCCGGGAGCTTACTGGGAACAGGCTCTTTTATGGAATCAGGGCCTGATAAAATCACGGCTTGAGGCGTTATGGGTCACGGGCAATTGGGGCGCCAATTATTACGGGCTGATTTTTATTATGGCGACCGTTGCCGTTTTTTGGACCGGTTCGCTTCGCTTATGCAAAACGCTTTTTATTTTATTAGCCGGAATAACGCTTATCGGTATCTATGCGGTCAATACCGGCGGATTAATCCATCCCGCGAATAATTTTTTATGGGGTATTCAAGTGACTCTGGTATTCCTAGTTTTGAACCGGATCAGCATTGTCAGCCCAAAGAAGATTTATGGATTTTTCAGGATGACCTTGATTGCCCTGGCTGTTTTTTTAACCACGCTTTCCTTTAAGTATGGGCTTGAATTGAAGGCATGGACATACTTCATCAAAAAGTCAGAGGGGAATTATGCTTTGAAGGCTGCTCCGTTAAGGGGCTGGAAATTTTACGCGGGGCAGGGAATGGCACTTGATTTTCTGGTGGAATATGCGAAAGTGAATATGTCGGCCGAAGATTCAGTGCTCAACCTGACGGATATGTATTTATTCAACGCGCTGACTGGAAGGGACGGTTACCGCGGTGTTTCTTTTATTTTTCTGGAAGATTCTATGCCTTTGCGGGGGCCAACCGTTGAGCTTATTCGTAATAATATTTTGAATAACCTTCCAGACTGGATCATCGTCGATAATCAATTCGCCCAAAGGCTCGACTATCTGGCTCTAACGAATGAGATCGTCGGCAACTATCGGCCGGTTGTCCCCGTAGGCGCGTACTTATTATTGAAAAAGGTGAAAGAGGAGGGATGAAGTGAACGTCGCTGTTATTGGAGCATCCAATAAACCGGAGCGTTATTCCTATCAGGCCGTCAAACTCCTTCAGGAAAAAGGGCATAAGGTCTTTCCGGTCCATCAACGGGTCAAAGACATTGAAGGGATTAAAGTATATCCTTCCATCAAGGACATCCTTGAACCCATCGATACTGTTTCGCTCTATGTCGCTTCCGATATTTCCAACTTGATGACCGATGATATATTATCCGTCAATCCCCGGCGCATTATCTTCAATCCGGGCGCCGAAAACCCTCACCTCGAATCCAAGGCCCAGTCGGCCGGCATTGAGGCGTTGAACGCCTGCACGCTGGTCATGCTGCGGACCGGTCAGTTTTGATCCAAAAATTTCGTTCACGGCGCATTGACAAACCATAAAAATTTGGCATACTTTA
The DNA here is from genome assembly GCA_964499685.1 of uncultured Planctomycetales bacterium. Classification (GTDB taxonomy): domain Bacteria; phylum Omnitrophota; class Gorgyraeia; order Zapsychrales; family GWA2-47-8; genus CAZCLW01. The sequence goes on along the minus strand of CAZCLW010000066.1, from coordinate 1,225 downwards.
ACTGTCTTAAGGAGTGCGTCTTAACCCCGCAAGGAATAAGAGAAACACCCCTTGCGGTTTTTTTACATCCAAAGGAGGGTTTTAGAAATGGCAAAAGGTAAGGTAAAGTGGTTCAACAACAAAAAAGGTTATGGTTTTATCACCCCCGAGTCCGGAAATGATGTCTTTGTCCATTTTTCAGCCGTAAAAGCTGAGGGATATAAGACTTTAGAGGAGGGACAGGACGTTGAATTCGATATTCAACAAGGCCCCAAAGGTGAGCAGGCCGCCAATGTCGTGATCCTGTAGTTTGCTGTATAGCAAAAAAGCCCCATGCGTAAGATACGTCTGGGGCTTTTTATTTTTTATGCTTTGGATGATTTTGGGAATTCTCCACGACAGCCCTGGCATGCGCCAAGGCGCCGTCAATGTCAGGATGAATGCAGTGTTCACCGATCCTGTCGGCAAGGCCGGAATTCTGCAGGACTTTTAAAGGTCTGGACTGTACTTCAGTCAGTATCAAGGCAATGCCCTCTTTGCGGGCTTTTTCAAAGAAATCTTCCAGCGCCCTGAGGCCTGTCGCGTCAATGGCGGGAACATGACGCATACGAAGGATGAGTGCTTTGGTTTGCTTGCCCATGATGCGCAAGGTATCTTTGAATTTGTCCGCCGCCCCAAAAAAGAAGGGTCCATTGATTTCATAGACGGTGACCCCTTCAGGGACTTTTTTTCGGGAAATAGCCTGAAGATCGTTCGGGTCTTCTTCTTCGCCAAGAGATTCCGTGATGTCTCCGACCTCGGTAATGTCCACCATCCGCCGCATAAACAAGAAGGCGGCCATGACCACACCCACTTCGATCGCGACGGTAAGGTCCACAAAGACTGTCAGTAAAAACGTGATGAGCAGAACAAGGATATCGCTTTTGGGCGCCTTGAAAAGTTTCGTAAAAAGGTGCCATTCGCTCATATTCCAGGCCACAATGATCAATATTCCTGATAAGGTGGCCATGGGGATGAGAGCGGCCCACTGACCAAAAAAAAGCAAAATAAGGAGCAGGGTCGCGGCATGAATGATCCCCGCAAAGGGCGTGCGGCCTCCGTTCTTGATGTTGGTGGCCGTGCGCGCAATTGCTCCTGTAGCTGGAATTCCGCCAAATAATGGGGAAACGATATTGGCTACGCCTTGGGCAATTAACTCCATGTTGGCCCTGTGCCGGGTTCCGATCATACCGTCCGCAACCACGGC
>CAZCLW010000065.1:0-8117 GCA_964499685.1 uncultured Planctomycetales bacterium | reverse complement strand
GTTATGGCCCGACGGTTTTGGCCGCGGCCATCATGCGTATTTTCATGCTTTATAAGATCCAGCATTTTCGCGTGACCGGCTACCGCGTCTACACGAATACGCCCATCAGCGGGGCCATGCGCGGCTTCGGCGGGGTGCAGGCCGGATTCGCCATCGAATCCCACATGGATCTTTTGGCGGAAGGCATCGGCATGGACCCGGTCGAATTCCGTTTAAAAAATATCACGACCCCGAATATGGTGACGGTCAATAAAATGCATCTGACTACCAATGGCCTGAAAGAATGTATTGATCTGGCGGTCGAAGCCTGTGAATGGAAGAAAAAACACGGGAATCAAAAAAATATTTCTCGCGGCATCGGCATCGGCATTGCCGCCGACGTCATGGGGTCAAAAATGTATAAATCGCACGAATCCGCCGGCTCGATCGTAAAAGTTGAAGAGGATGGTTCGGTCTATCTTTTTACCGGCGCCGCCGACTGCGGACAAGGTTCCAACACGGCGCTTTCCCAGATCGCCGCGCACGAGTTGGGTGTAAGCTACAGCCGTATCCGCTGCAAATCCGGCGATACGGAGATCACGCCTTTTGACACGGGTAGCTTTGCGAGCCGCGTTACGTTCATTTCGGGAAATGCCACTTTATTGGCCGCGCGAGACGCCAAGAAACAGATCTTGAACGTGGTTGCGCAGGAATTCAAACTCAAGCCGGAAGACCTGGACATCAAGGGTGAAAAAGTGATCAAGAAGAACGAAGGCTCCGCCATTATGGCTTTTGATAAGGCCCTGGAGCTGTGCTATTCGTTCAATTATGGATATCAGATCATCGGCCGCGGAAGCTACAATCCCAAAACAACGCCTATAGATTTCAGGACCGGCGAAGGGAATGTTTCCGGAAGTTACGGTTTCGAGGCCCAGATCGCGGAAGTTGAGGTCAACAAAGAAACCGGCGAAGTGACGGTCCTCAAGATGTGGGATGCCCATGATATCGGCAAGGCCATCAATCCGCAATCGGTCCACGGACAGATCGAAGGCTCGCTGGCCATGGGAATCGGCTACACATTTCTGGAAAATTTACACTTCGACAAAAAAGGGAGGCCGGCGAACGGAAATTTTGCCAATTACCGCCTGCCGCGCGGATTCGGCATGCCGCCGATCGAATGTATCCTTGTCGAGACCAACGATCCGGAAGGACCTTTCGGCGCCAAAGGGATGGGGGAGGCCGCCTTGCTGCCGACCTCTGCGGCCATCGCCAATGCCATTTATGATGCGGTCGGTGTGCGCATCAAAGAACTTCCGATCACTCCCGACAAGATTATTAAAGCTTTGAGAGAAAAAGAATCGCAGGGCTCAACAACAAAACAAGCTGAGGTCGCTTTATGAAAAAGAACATACTTTGGGTCTTTATGCTTTTGTCGTTTTTTGCAACCGGTTGCACCTCCTACAGTCTTAACTTTGAAGACGTGACCGATACCAGCTATCCAGCCAAATCTTCTCCGCGGGACGTAGCTTATGTTGAGAATATCGACCGGCCCTTTGAGGTCATCGGCTATGTGACGGTGAACACCGAACGACGCACGCCTCTTAAGGAAGTCATCGAACGGTTGAAGCCGCAGGCTGCTTTACTGGGCGGAGATGCCATCACCAATATCGAATCCGACGCATCCGGTTTCTGGAAAAGACCGGGCATATCCAAAATTCTGGGCAACGCCTATATCCGCGTCAATTACCGGGCACAGGTCGTGGCCTTTAAGTAAGGCGGACTCGATACACTCCCCAAAAATCAAACGCTTTTGAACAGATCGGGATATTTTGCCGGCAAACGGGAAAACTCTTGAGGCGTATTGAAGGTAGAAACGATTCCCTCATCCGACACAGGGACGCTCAGGACCTCATGGCGGTGGATCACCTGATTAATTCCGGAAGCGTTATCCAGGGCCAAGAATTCATCTTTAAGGGAATAAGAAAATATGGGCGGATGCCCCTTGGTTGCCCCGAAGGTGGGCACCAGGACTAAAGGCTTTTTAAGGTAAAATTCGTCGATCAAGTGCTTGACGGTCTTGGGCTGAACGAACGGCGAGTCGACCGGAAAAAGCATGATGCCTTCGGTGACCGGCAAAATAAACGCCAAAGCCGTCTTGAACGAGGATGTCTGGCCTAAATTATAATCTTTATTATAGACAACATTTATTTTCTTATGTTTTAATACATAAGGCCCGATTTGATCGGCATCAGCGCCCAAGACGACAACGATTCTATCAATGTCCGCGTTGTTCGCCAAGCGGTTAAGAAGGAATTCGATGACCGTGACGGAACCGATCTTGGCTAAGGCCTTGGGGGAACCGAAGCGGGAGCTGAAGCCGGCGGCCAAAACAACAGACGAAATCATAAACGTATTATAGATTCTAATCCGAGCGTGTCAACAAAGGAGATACTGCCTTGCTGTTATTTTACCTTGCGACCATCATTGTCTTTTTCGGCCTCGGCCTTGTCGGATGGCTGTTGTACAGCGAAAAGAGAAAAGCCCCGGACCTCCTGACGGATGTAGCCGGCGGGAAAAGCGGGAAAAAAGAAGAAACAGCGGCCCAACTGCTTAACCGGTTAGGGATAGAGACCGAAAAACAGCAACTTAAAGAGAAACCTTCGGCCAAAAAACCCGGCCTGGCCGGACTGTTTTCCTTGGTCCGCAAAACCAAAAAAGAGGAAACCATTGAACCGGAACCTATATCGCATCTGCCGGAATCGACAATGGGAACAGCTTCCATCCGTACTGCCACCGGTTTTTCCGAAACTGAAATACCCGCAAAAGAAAGAAAATGGCCGGCCCATGTCGAGGCAACCCTGGAATTGTCGCAATTAAAAGAAAAATACGAGCGCCTGGAAAAACTCCTCAATGAAAAATCAGAATCCCTGGAAAAGTCCGAAAAAACCCTGGAAGCGGAATTGCGCAATCGGAAAGAGTTCAATAAGGTCAAAGATATCCTCGAAAAGGAGATCAAAGACCACAAAGTGAAGATCAAGGACTTACAGATCGAAGCGACCAATGCCCAGACCGAAACGGGCGGCTTTAAAAATCGCGTCAATCAGCTGGAAACCAAAGTGACAAAATTGGAAAAAAATATTCTGGAACTTGAACATACGATAAGGGACAAGGATGTCCTTATTAATGATCTTCAAAAAAAGGTCAAAGAGGCGACCGAATCCAAGCCTAAAAAAGAACCGGTGCCGCCGCCTCCGGAACCCGCTGCTGTTTCAGCTGAGCCTGTGCCGTCAGCGCCTGCCCCAGAGTCTACACCGCCCGCACCGGAGCCAATACCGTCCACGCCACCTGCCGCACCGGAACCTACGCCGGAACCAGAACCTTTGCCTCCCGCACCGGAACCCCCAGCGACAAAACAGGAACCGGTACAGAATGCCGCAGCTCAACCACCAGAATCTAAACCCGAAGAACAGAATTCTATTCCGGCCGAAAATGACGTTGACACCTCTTCCGAGACCAGTCATACCTTATCAAAAGGCAATTATCAGGAATTAAGAGACCTGCTTAAAAAGCTCGAAGAACCGGCGACGATGCCTCCCGAAAATCCTGAGCCCATAACCCTTGCTGAGCCGGCCGCACCACCCCCAGTTGAGAATCCGCCACAAGAAAGCCAGGAGGAGGGAGGCGAATCAGAAGCGCCACCCCCCGAACCAGGAGAAAAGCCGCTTAAATTGCCTCCGGATATCCTTAAGAATATGGACGATCAAGGTCAAGGCGATCAAAAAACATAGTTTAAGTTATGGATAAATTGTTAAAAAAAGCACTGGATGCCGCCCGCAAGGGCCAGAGTTATGCCTTCGCAACTGTCATTCAATCCACCCTCAAAGGAACGCCTCAAAAAAGCGGGGCAAAAATGGTCGTTTTGGAGGATGGCAGCTTGTTCGGAACGATCGGGGGCGGACGCAATGAAAAGGCCGCGCGCGAAGAATGCCTTAAGGCCATGGCTTCCGGAAAACCGCAGATCGTCACCTACGACTTTTTTGGGGGTCCCGATAAGTCGGTCTGCGGAGGGCAGATCAAGGTCTTTGTTGAGCCTTTTATCGGTCAACAGCATCTGGTCATTTGCGGGGCCGGCCACATAGCGCTGCCCTTGTCCGTTCTCGGGAAAATACTTAACCATAAAGTGACAATTATTGACAATCGTAAAGAGCTGGCCAATAAAAAGCGGTTTCCGCATGTGGATCAGATTCTGATGGGCCGGCATGCCCAGGAACTGGCTAAAGTTTCCATGACCGCCAACACCGCGGTCATGGTCGTTACGCAGGGCAATGAATTCGATTATGAATGCCTCAAGACGGTCGTTCTTTCCAAGGCTATGTATGTGGGGGTCATTTCCAGCAAGGCCAAGCGCATTAAATTTGAAAAAAGACTTAAGGACGAATTGAATATTTCCGAAGAGCAGTTTGATAAGATCCATATCCCGGCCGGTGTTGATATAGGCGCCCAGACGCCCGAAGAAATAGCAGTTTCCATCATGGCGGAAATAATCGCGGTCGCCAATAAAGGTTTTTTAGGAACGGAAAAATTCAAGGAGAGGGACCAGGGTAAAGCATCGGTCTAGAAAAACCGAAAGGAGTATTTGATGAATAAACAAGAGGTCATTGATCTGATCAAAGATACCGGCTACGGTTGCCTGGCCACCATGGAAGGCAATCAACCGCGCGTGAGACCTATGCTGCCATATCTGGATGATGAGGGGAATCTTCTGGTCGCGGTTTTGTCACGATCGCGCACCATTGAACAGATCAAGAAAAACCCCCTAGTTGAAATCTGCTACATTGACCGCAAAATGTGGTATGCCCGGGTAACCGGTAAAGCCAAGATCAGCATGGATATGGCCAAAAAACAGCTGGCTTGGGACAATATCCCCATGCTTAGACAGTATTTTTCGGGTCCCGAAGACCCTAATTATGTCCTTATAGAGATCGATACCAGCGCGGCTGAAGCCATGAATCCGCATGAGCAGCAGCCTAGCCATTTATCCCTCAAATAAGACCAGAGTTACCGTCCAAGCGAACAAAAACGGCAAATTTGGAGTCTTCCAGCCAAGTTTGCCGCTTTCTTACCTTCCTTGCCTAAAAAGGTAGAAGACCTGCCAGGAAATTCAATCTAATTATAATAAAAGTAAGTTTATGCGGTTTTTTCCACAGATGATTCCTGATTTAGCGTAAGTGAAGCGGCTTCAGGCATTAACTTACATATATTCCCATATCTACAAGTTAACATAACATATATTATAAGAAGTTATAGATAACAGGAAATAGCCCCCTAATCACGCGCTGTTAACGGATCTATTTGTACCTGAGTCGGTAAGTCCCTGGCGCGAACCCCCACTTGTACATCACCGGTGCGGATCTTGATAGTCTTCCCATTGACTAAAGCATCAGCTGCCAAGCGCCTGGCGGCACGCAGAATACGGCCAAAGCTGGGACGGGAAATCCCCATGGCTATAGCCCCCTCTGACTGGCTATATCCCTGGAAATCCGTCAGTTTTATGGCCTCATACTGGTCCACAGTCAACTCAATCTCATCCGGCCGGCCCGGACGACCCCGCGGGCTAAATTGAGTGATTTTGGGCATTTTCTGCACATACCGGACTTTTTTCGGGCGGCCTCGTTTAACCATGGTTTATTTTGACCTTTTGCTCATTTTAACCCTATAGTTATTTTGAGCAATTGCTCAAAATAACTATAGGGTATTCCGGAAAGGATATCAAGGGAAAATTGAATTAATTGGTTAAATGCTTTGAAAAGCGGCGACAATTAAGCGGGATAAATACTGAAGATTATCGAGGCTTTCCAGGATAGGATTGTCTCTTTTGGTATGAAGATTAAGAACGCCAAAAACGCGGTTTTGTGCGCTCAAAGGCATGACAATGGCAGATTTAATTTCTGGGCGTTTTAAAAAGCTTTTAATACGTCCTTCACCTTGTGTCCCGTGAATGATAAAAGTTTCGTTTTCCTTGGCTGCAACCCCTGACACACCTTCGCCCAACCGCACACGGGCATTTTGGAGCCGGTCTTCCGGGATGCCGCGGGTTGCCTTGATCGCCAATTCGTCATTTTCCTCCAGGATCATGATCGAGCCGCACTCTGTATTCGTCATTTTAAGGGCGATGTCCAGGAGCGTTATTAGAAGCTCATCAAGATGGATACGGGCATAGATTTCCTGGGCGGCCTGGGAAACGTTCTGAGGCAAGGCCTGTTCGTTTATCCGCATTTGTGCCAGGCGCTTCTTTTCGATGTTAAGCTCAATGACCTCACGGCCGACCTGAGATAAAAGATCGAGGATCGATTTCATGGTCAGATTAGAGACCACGCGGGTCTCATTGGCGGTCTCCCAAAGCTTCTCGGAGTCGGCCTTAAGCACCTTGGCTTTTTCCTCATAAAACTCCCGGCCTTCCCTTTTATTCAAAATGACCGGTCCCACTAGCAGATACAAAAGGGTTTTATTTTGATCGGTCCGGATGGGGATCGCAAAACTTTGCAGGCCCGAAACGCAGTCAAATTCAAGGTAGTCGCCGGCCTGGTGGAATTTATGCAAAATGTTCATCTTTTTGTCTACCGATTTTCCGCCCAAACAGGCGCGTTCAAAGAAAGACCAGCCGAAACGGTCATCCGAAGGCGGCACAATGACCTGTCCGTTAAAATCGACCAAAAGGATGTTGATCTTCAGGACATCGACAAAATGGTCCACGATCTCTTTCCACTTAGGCCGGTCTATGACCTCTTCCAGCAATTTATTTAAGTCTTGGTCCATAAATCAATCGTATTTTCTGGCATTATCTTCGATCTTGTACTTCTTCATTTTGTTATAGAGCGTAGTGCGGTTGATCCCCAAACGGGCCGCTGCTTTATTGCGGTTCCAATTGCATTCCTTAAGGATCGAAATAATCAGGTCCCGCTCCGGTCTTTCCAAAACCTTTTTTAAAGAACTGCTCCCGCCCGCTTCCGGCTGGTCCGCAGCCGTAAACTTAGCCGCATTCGGAATGTCCCATTTATTGATAACGTCTGTTTTCGCCATAATGACCGCGCCTTCGATGGCGTTTTCCAGCTCACGTATATTGCCCGGCCAATTATGTTCCCAAAAAAGCTTACGAACCTCCTCTGAGATACCTTTGATCTTCTTATTGTTATTCTTGCCGTATTTCCTGATAAAATGCTCAGCCAAAAGCTCCAGATCTTCTTTCCGTTCTCGCAACGGCGGGATATGAATATTGATGACATTGATGCGGTAAAAGAGGTCTTCCCGGAATTTCCCTTCTTTTACCAGCTCCCCAAGATCCTGATTGGTGGCCACAATGATCCTGGCATTGGCCTTACGGGTGACATTGTCGCCTACCCGCTCAAAAACGCCGTCCTGAAGTACGCGCAACAACTTGACCTGAAGAGCGGGCGAGAATGCATCGATCTCATCGAGAAAGATCGTGCCACCTTTGGCAAATTCAAATCTCCCCTCCTTGTCCCGAATGGCCCCTGTAAAGGCCCCTTTCACATGGCCAAAAAGCTCACTTTCCAGGAGGGTTTCCGAAAGCGCGCCGCAGCTCACCTCGACAAACGGCTTTTCGCGGCGGTTTTGGTCCATTTCATGGATGGCCTTGGCGACCATGCCCTTTCCCGTGCCGCTTTCGCCGGTGATCAGGATCGTTGCATTGGCGCTGGCCACGGAATCAATGATGTGATAGACCTTTTGGATCTTTTCGCTGGCGCCGATCAGATCACCCAGCGCCGAGCGCCGGTTCTGGGCTATGATCTCGCGGAGGTTCTTGTTCTCTTCCAGGATCGCCTGTTTCTCAATGATCTTATGAATAAGGATCTTGATCTCATTGTCATTGATGGGCTTGGTAACGTAATCATAAGCGCCCTGCTTCATCGCCTCCACGGCTGTTTCAATGGAGCCGTATCCCGTTATCAAAATGACCTCGATCTCAGGTTTGACTTTTTTGATCTCCTGCAAGACCTCTAGTCCGCTCATCTGCGGCAGCTTAAGGTCTTCGATCACAATGTCCACCTTGTTCGCCTTTATAACCTCGAGGGCTTCTTCACCGGTCGAGGCCATGCGGACATTGAACCCTTCGATAC
>CAZCLW010000064.1:4162-8393 GCA_964499685.1 uncultured Planctomycetales bacterium | reverse complement strand
CATTGCCTTTGACCGGCGGTAAAGGACCGATATCCAAGGAAGCATTCGACTGATAAATGCGCACTTCCAGGTCGGCAAGGGCTTCCTGCAGAAGGACGTTCAGATCAATGGTCTCCCGCTTGTCCTCGTTTATTTTGACGATACGGGAGTATTGCAAAAGGTCTTCGATGACGGCCTTCATCCGGTATCCGGCGTTATAAATGCGCTTAAAGTATTCTCGCTCCTCGTCGGAGAACCGGGTGAAATCTTTATTGATAAGCTCGGTAAAGGTCATGATCTTACGCAAAGGCTCCTGGAGGTCATGGGAAGCGACATAGGCAAATTCCTCGAGCTCTTTGTTGGAACGGTTCAGGTGCTGGGTGAGGAGTTTGAGTTTGTTCTCCTTGGTCTTCTGATCATGGATGTCCGTGCCGGTCCCCAGCCAGCCGATCGTTACATCATTTTCTTTTTCGGCCACCATCTTGATCAAATGCCACCGGTAAGAGGAGTCCTTGCCCTTGATCCTGGCTTCAACCTCAAACTCATGGTCGGTCCCCTTGACCAGCCATTGCCGAATGATTTTTTTGCGGTCGTCGGGATGGACAACGCTCTGCCAGATGAATTTCCGGACATCGAAGTCCTCCTGCGCATACAGCTTCGGCCACACATCATTGATATATTCGATCTCGCCGTCTTTATCGGTCTTAAAGACAACATGCGGAATGGCATTGGCCAGGTTGGCATAATGCCGGAGACTGTCCATTTCGATCTTTTCTCTTTGGCGGTCTTTTTCGCGCAGTTCCATTTCACGGAGGATCTTGGCTTGTTCTTTGATCCGCTGGTTCTTTCGGAAAAGGTCTACGAACACCTTTACCTTGGACTTCAGGATAAAATCATCGATGGGCTTGGAAATATAATCAACAGCCCCCGACTCATAGCCTTTATGCACGTGGGATGAATCCTGGCCGATCGCGGTCACAAAGATGATGGGTGTTTCCCGGCAAGGAGGATACTGGCGGACCAGTTGGGCGGTTTCAAATCCGTCCAGTTGGGGCATCTGGATATCAAGGAGTATGACCGCGAACTCATGGCGCGTGATCAGCTCCAGCGCCTCGCGGCCGGTGCCGGCTTTCACTAAATTATACTCATCGCAAGCCAGCACCGCTTGCATGGCCAGGAGCCCGTCCGGACGATCGTCAACAAGCAGGATATTAACTTTTTTGAACATTAGATGCTAGTAGAGTATTGCCTGTTCTGTTCTGTTCTGTTCTGCGCTCCATTCTTGTTCAACCAAACATACATTAAGGAGAGCAATTTCTCAGAATCGACAGGTTTGGTAATATAATCCGAAGCACCGGCCTTGAGGCATTGTTCCCGGTCGCCTTTCATGGCCTTGGCCGTCAAGGTAATGATCGGCATGTCCTTGAACTTCGAATTCTGACGGATAAGCTTGATGGCCTCAAAACCGTTCATCTCAGGCATCATGATGTCCATGAGAATGAGATCAGTGTCCGGTTTTTCGATCAATCGTTTCAAGCCCATCTTGCCATTCTCGGCGGTAACGATGATCATGCCGCGGGTCTTCAAGACACTCGTCAAGGCGAAGATATTACGTTTATCATCGTCAATAATAAGGATCTTCTTGCCGTGAAAATCCGCGTTAAGCGGCAACGGCGGGACAGGAAGCTCCTCTTCGCGGATGAGGTTCTTGATGCGGTTCTCCACCTTTCCGGAATACTGGGCGGGAAGATAAAGCGTGAATCGGCTTCCCTTGCCCGGGTCGCTCTGCACCTCGATCAGGCCGCCAAGCAAACGCGCGATCTCGCGGCTGATAGTAAGGCCTAAACCTGTGCCTCCGTATTTTCGGCTGGTCGTGCCATCCGCCTGCTGGAAGGCCTCGAAGATAATGGCCTGCTTTTCTTCGGGAATACCGATACCGGTATCGATGACGCTGAAGGCCAAAACCTTATCGCTTTTATCCAACCCTTCCACGCCGAACGGCCGCTTTTCTTCCAGCTTGACTTCCAAGGTCACTTTTCCTTGTTCAGTGAACTTGCAGGCATTGGACAAGAGATTCTTCATGATCTGCTGGAGGCGATGCTGGTCGGTGAAGATCTCTTCCGGAGTATTTTTGTCGATAGCCAGATCGAACTTCAACCCCTTCTTTTCGGCCATCGGACGGAAATTCTCTTCCAGATAGACATACGTATCGGTAAGCTTGACGCTTTGCGGCTCGATCGACATCTTTCCGGCCTCGACCCTGGAGAGATCAAGGACCTCATTGATGAGCGTCAAGAGATCGCTGCCGGCGGAATGGATCGTGGAGGCGAACTTGATCTGATCGGGCAGCAGATTATTCTCTTTGTTTTCCGCCAATACCTTGGAAAGAAGCAGCAAGCTGTTGAGCGGGGTGCGCAATTCATGCGACATGTTGGCCAAGAATTCGGATTTGTATTTAGAAATAAGCGAAAGCTGTTCAGCCTTCTCTTCCAGCGACAAGCTCGCCATCTCGACCTCTTTGTTCTTGACCTCAAGCAGCTTGGCTTTTTCTTCCAGCTCGTTGGCCTGGGCTTCCAGTTCGGAGTTGGAGCGCTTGACCTCCTGGAGCAGTTCTTCGGTTTTCATGGTGTAGGAAAGCATGTTCAAGATGACGCCGACGCTGTCCATGAGCTGGTCCAAAAAGTTGAGGCTGTTGGCGCTGAAGGGCCGGAAGGAAGCCAGCTCGATGACGGCCTTGAGCTCCCCTTCGAAAAGGACAGGCAGAAGAAGGATGTTTTTGGGCGCACTTTCTCCCAGACTGGATACCACGGAAATATAATTTTCCGGAGGGTTCGTGATGAGGATGCGCTTTTTTTCAAAGGCGCATTGCCCCACCAACGATTCGCGCAGACGGTATTTGTTCGAAATACTTTTGCGCTCGGTAAAGGCGTAGCTGGCGATAAGATTAAGAGAGGTCTCTCCCTCTTCGGGTGTAGCCAGATAAAATGTACCATAATTGGCATCGACGATCGGCGTCAACTCGGACATGATGAGCTGGGCCACGGCCGAAATGCTGCGCTGACCCTGCATCATACTGGAGAACCGGGCCAGGTTGGTCTTCAACCAATCCTGTTCCTTGTTCTTCTGAGTTGTGTCTTTCAGGTTCGCGATCATCTGGTTGATATTGTCCTTAAGGGCCGCAACTTCGCCGGCCGCCTCGACGCTGATGGTACGGGTAAGATCACCCTTGGTGACCGCCGTGGAGACCTCGCCGATGGCGCGGACCTGAGTGGTCAGGTTGCCGGCAAGCTGGTTGACGTTATCGGTCAAGTCCTTCCAGATACCGGAAGCACCGGGAACACTGGCCTGACCGCCCAATTTACCTTCGATACCGACCTCACGGGCCACCGAGGTGACCTGATCGGCAAATGTCCTTAAGGTGTCGGTCATGCTGTTGATGGTCTCAGCCAAAGCCGCGACCTCACCCTTGGCTTCGAGAATGAATTTCTTGCTCAAGTCGCCGGTAGCGACCGCCGTAACGACGCGGATGATACCGCGGACCTGCTGGGTCAGGTTGCTGGCCATGACGTTGACGTTGTCGGTCAAGTCCTTCCATACGCCGGAGGCGCCGGGAACTTTGGCCTGACCGCCCAATTTACCGTCGATACCGACCTCGCGGGCGACCCCCGTGACCTGGTCCGCAAAAGTACGCAAAGTGTCGATCATGTTATTAATGGTTTCGGCCAAGGCCGCGACCTCACCCTTGGCTTCGAGAACGAATTTTTGATTCAAGTCACCGTTGGCGACCGCGGTAACGACCCTGACGATACCGCGCACCTGCTTAGTCAGATTACCGGCCATGAAGTTGACGTTATCGGTCAAGTCCTTCCATGTACCGGAGACACCTTTGACGTCGGCCTGGCCTCCGAGCTTACCTTCGGTACCGACCTCCTTGGCGACACGGGTAACTTCCGCCGCGAAGGAATTAAGTTGGTCGACCATGATATTGATCGTGTTCTTTAACTCCAAAATTTCACCCTTGGCATCGACCGTGATCTTCTGGGACAAGTCGCCCTTGGCAACCGCGGTGGTAACCTTCGCAATGTTACGGACCTGGTTAGTCAAGTTGCTGGCCAAAACGTTGACGTTATCGGTCAAGTCCTTCCATGTACCGGAGACACCTTTGACGTCGGCCTGGCCTCCGAGCTTACCTTCGGTACCGACCTCCTTGGCCACACGGGTAACTTCCGCGCCGAAGGAATTAAGCTGGTCC
>CAZCLW010000064.1:0-4062 GCA_964499685.1 uncultured Planctomycetales bacterium | reverse complement strand
ACAAGTCACCCTTGGCAACCGCCGTGGTAACCTTGGCGATGTTACGGACCTGGTTAGTCAGGTTTCCGGCCAATGAGTTGACGTTGTCGGTAATATCTCTCCAGATACCGAAACATCCTTTGGAATCAGCCTGGCCGCCTAATTTACCGTCCAAACCTACCTCGCGGGCAACACGCGAAACTTCTGAAGAGAAAAAAGTCAGCTGCTCCAACATCGCGTTGACCGTGGTCGCGATCTTTAAAAACTCGCCCTTAAAGGGCCGGTTCTCGATCTCAAGGGACATTTTTTGGGAAAGGTCGCCTTTGGCGACCGAAGTGATGACGCGGGAAAATTCAATACTGGGATGCGCAAGATGGGCGATCAGAGAATTGATGGAATCGATGGCTTGGGCCCAGACGCCTTTGACCGGCCCGATGGTCGCGCGGTCATTCAAATTACCCTCCTGGCCTACACTCTTGGAGACACGGACAAATTCCTCAACCATGTTCCCATTCATTTCCAATACATCGTTCAGGACTTCGGCGATCTCGCTGACCAGGCCTTCGCCGGAGGTCTCATAACGCACGGAAAAATCTCCCTGCCGGACGACCTTGGCGGTCTGCAGCATTTTTCGTAATTGTTCGCGCGTGATATAGTCGGAGGACCGTCTTCGCGTATGATGCCCGTTACCGTTACCCTTGCCGCCGTTACCGTTGCCGCTGCCGTTTTCTTTATCGCCGTTCGACGGGATATTTTTGAGCCCGGTTAGTTCCATAAGTCCTCCTATAGATGTTAAAGAGTAGGATAAAAATAGGACTTACTTATACTGCAGTGAAGATTAAAATAAGATTAAAAATAGATTAATTTTTCTTCATTTTTAAGACTACATATTGTGGTATTTTATCGGAACCACCCCCATAGGGGGCTATCTGACCCTCTCCAGCTACCTTCTGACAATATCCGGAAAACGCTTTCTCGACGAGGAAATTACTTTTTTCATTGGGTGGGATTTATTAAGAAAAAGTTAATAAAAAATTAAAAAAGTCTTGGGAGAGAGGCGCTTTTAATCCTGCTTTAATCTTGGCTTAATTTTAAAAAAGGTACAATACCTTGTAAAAAGGAGGAAAAATATGAAAAAGACCATGCGAAAGCCCAGAAAACAAACCTCGACCCGCTTACCTAAATATAGGAAGGATGAACTGGCTGATGTGGAAAGGCCCATAGCCGGAGCCGAACCGCCCCGTACAGGAGAGAAAGCGATCGATGCGACCGGCGTTGACCAGGACGTGCCGGAAAGCTTCCGGCAGCCGCTTCCCGATCGGGCCAAGCGCGTGCAGGATGAAACAAATTGGAGCCAAGCGGAAGACCGGGGCGAAGACTTGATCAACGAAAGGGACCCGTTCGTGCAGCAGCCTGAAAGAGACACGGATATCCCGCCTGAACTGGTCCAGGAACGCGCTTACCGCTTATACGAACAGCGCGGCGGAAATTCAGGCGACGATCTGGCGGATTGGTTCGAAGCTGAACGTCAGCTCCGAGGGGAAAGAAATAAATAGGGTCTTCTCTATTTATGACCCGTTATGGCGGTGATTTTTCCGCGTGGAAAGAATGGTTTGGACCAATTCCTGCAAATCCCCGCCCTTATTGACCAACGTGACGGCCCCTGCTTCCTTCATCGAGAGCACCACATTATGCTCATCTTGAACAGAGAGGCCTATGATATCGATCTGCGGAAATCTTCTTTTGATCGTGCGGGTGGCCTCGATCCCGTTCAACTTGGGCATATTAATGTCCATGATAACGACGTCGGGTAAAAGCCTCTCCGCCTTTTCGATGGCCTCTATCCCGTTTTCGGCCTGGGCCACTACATTCAGAGAAGGATCTTCGTTGAGGAGCGTGGCGATACCTTCACGGACGATCTTGTGATCATCGGCCAAAAGGATCTGAATGGCCTTGTTTTTGCCTTTGTTGACCTTGGATTTTTCTGCAACGGCTCTCTCCGGAAGCCGTTCCGTAGGCCGCTCAATGGCCATTTCCATGGGGATGCTGAGCTCCACCTCTGTTCCACCATTGAGATGGGATTTGATCCTCATATCGCCGTTAAGGAGCCTCAACCGCTCGCGAATGCTGAAGAGGCCGAAACCGGTCCCACGCGTCAGCTTTGAAACATCAAAGCCGCGGCCGTGGTCAATCACCCTTAGTTTGATGGCATTGGAATCATAGCTTAGAGAAAGCTCTGCTTTAGGGACCCCGGAATATTTGACCACGTTAAACAGCAATTCTTTGGCGGATTCGAAGATCATGATCTTTAAAGTATCGGATATCCGGCCCGGTACTTCTCCCAGGCGGAGAGAAACCTCCAGATTATGCTCATTCTTGAACTTGTTAGCTAGCCATTGAAAGGCCGCAGGCAAACCGGCTTCATAAAGGACCGGCGGACGCAATTCCACGGTCAGGGATTTGGCCGATCGGATGGCTTCGTCCAGAAATTCGTCGCTGCGGTTTAAGTTCGCGGCCGCATTGACGTAATCTTTCTTGCTGATCTTTTTAAGGGCCATGTCCAGCTGTATCTTGCTGGCGGCCAGGATCTGTTGAAGATGGTCGTGGATGATGGCGGCTATCCTCTTTCTTTCCTGTTGTTCCGTCGCTGCCACCTGATCGGCCAGAATACGCAGGCGGTTCGTCAGCTGTTCCAGCTGGGCCACGGCCTGGGAGACCTGTTTGCGGATAGGGCCCGAGATAAGAAAGGCGGCCGGGATCGAAAAAAGGATGATCAGCAGGGCGATCAAAAGATAAGTTTGATATCTTTCCTTGATGCCGATGAATACGGACTCGATCTCAAGCCAACCGATGAGCCGCCGGTCATAATAAATATTCTTCCGGATGCTGATATCGCCGGGCCTTATGGCACGGGTAAAATTGGCGAAAAGCTCTCCGTTGACTTTATAGACCTTGACGGAATTGAGCGACCGGTCCTCTTCCAGAGAGTGGATGATCTTTTCGGCCGCGTCCTTGTCGTTAAAGATCAAGGTGGGCTGAAGATTGTAGGCCAGGATAAGCGCCTGAGACTGGAGCTGATTCTGGGCCTCGCCTTTGATCTTGTAGAATTCAACGATCCCGAATCCGGCCACTGCCAATAAAAGTGAAACAACGGCGCTCAGGACGCCGAAAACCAATATTCTGCGTATCAGAGGAGATTGCGGCATTATTTCTCCTCCAGGATGGCCATTTTTAACAGCTGGCTGCTTATCTTTACGTTGGATTTTTGGACTTTATCCGGATTGACCGCGAATTTCAATTTATTATCGATCATCCTGAACTCCAGCAAGGCCCCGCGGGAAAGCTGTCCGACGGTAAGTGTTGAATCCGGCGTGGCCGGCATATAATCCGAGACCAGCACATGACAATCACGCCGGCGGTCCGTGACCTCGATCCGGCGGCCGTTGATCATTTTCCGGCTCAGCGAACGCTCGGCCGCGCTTCGTAACCGTTCATCCTCAGGGATACAAACGTAATATTTGTCTTGGCCATCTTTCCATTCTGTAAAATTGATAAAATGAAAAAGAAAGGCCGCCTTGACCGCCTCTTCCGAGACAGCCGTCTGGCCATGCGTGGTCGTCCCCACCGTCAGAGTGAACAAGAGCAATACGATCAGTGTATTTTTCTTCATTCTTTAACCTGCTCTGTCTTGCCAGACACGTTCATTAAAATTCCCTTGTTACCTTGATATAACCTCCACGCTCGACCTCCGTGACCGTCGAGCCGGTGGCTTCCGGGTGGCTGTCTTCGATCAAATTTTGTCCGACAAGTGATATACGCCAGTCATTGATGGTCTTGGTCAGGTTAATGTCCGCCTCAATGACCGACGGGACATTCCTGTTCGCGTCCATGTAACGCACGGTGAGGTCGAGGGCGCACCCGCGCGGCAGATCAAACGAGGAGCGCACATAAGCGGTATGGCGCGGGATCGCATTTTCCAGGCCCTCTTCCAGGCCGAAATCCGTGACCTCGCTGTCGGTCTGCAAGGTCATCTTGAGAAAGGCATAATAGCCTTTTATTTTCCACCATGGATTGATACGGACC
>CAZCLW010000063.1:0-8461 GCA_964499685.1 uncultured Planctomycetales bacterium | reverse complement strand
CGGTCTTCCAGATCAAAGATCGGCTCTTCATAGGTAAAATCATAAATATCGGTGCCTAATTCAAAATGGATGGGTTTTTGCTCCAACGCCACACCGGCGCCAGGATTGCAGAGAAGAAAGGCTAACGACAAAAGAATAATAACGGGTCGGTTCATGGGGGATCCTTTCGTAAAAGTTAGCTCAAAAAACACGCAGGTATTGTAGCATGTGTTCCTAAAAATTCAAATATCTGCCCCTAGAGGGCAATCATCCTCCAGCATCGGTGGATGGTCTTATTGCGGTAATCTTCAGGAACAGTGGCTGCGGTGATCTCCTGCAGATCGCGAACGGGAAGACTTTTGAAATGGGGCTCAAAGCGCTGATGATTAGTTGAAAAAAGAACAATAGAGCCGGGAAGCATCAGCTTCAGCACTTTTTGCAAAAGCGTCGGGTGGTCCCGGCTAACATCAAAGGATATGCTGGCGTTTTGATCCTGAAAAAATGACGGCGGGTCGATAAAGGCTAATGAAAAACGCCTCCCTTCCTTCAGGGCAGTCGTCAAAAATTTGTCGACGGCCGATTGTATAAGAAGATGCTGCGGTCCTGACAATCCGTTCAGCTCCAGATTATCGCGTGCCCACTTTATATAAGTATCAGACCTGTCAACGCTGGTCGTCGTTTTGGCACCGCCCAGGGCCGCCGCACAAGTAAAAGCGCCCGTGTAAGCGAATAAATTCAGAAAATCCTTTCCCGCAGCAAGCCCTCTTATCATTATGCGTGTCTCCCGGTGATCGGAATACAGTCCTGTGTCCAAAAAATCATCCAAATTGACCCAAAAACGCAAATCGCCTTCGCTGACCGTAAAACGTGCGTTCTTTGTTCCCATTTTTTGATAACGGAGCCCCTGGTCAGTCTTTGTATGGCGGCGCTTGATGTGCGTTTTGTCCAACGGAATATCGAGGGCGCGGGCCGCAGCTTCGGCCATGGCCGGCAGCCAGTCAGGGCCGGTTTGCTTGCGCTCATATTCGCCCACAACCAGATGTCCCGCATACCAATCAACGACCGCACGCACTTCCGGAATGTCCCAATCATACAAACGGAAACAATCAATGTTGCGTCGCTTGAATTTCTTGGAAAGATGGCTGAACCGTTTTTTTACGCGGTTGGCCAGCAATTCAGCATGATATCGGATCTTTTGGTCGGAAAATACAACAGGAGAGCTTGGTCGGTGTCCGGCGGAATGGGGATTCATTTCATTTTAAAAAATTTCTTCCACTCATCTTTTTCATAGCCGTACTGCGTATAATCAATACCGAGGGCTTCCATGTCAACCTTCATGGGCCCATGGAAACCCCCGGGTGTTTCCTTAAAAAAAGCATCCACCATGTCTCTTTCGTTAACAGCGGAATGATTGGCCTCAGCGGCCAAACTTTCGGCGCGCTTGGATACCTTTTCCTTGGCAATGCCGCGCAAAGCCACCGGTATCTTTTCAATCATGCGGTTAAATTTCTCAGCTGCAGTATTTTCCCAGTTCATGAAGGTACCGCTCATTAAAACAGGCGTAGTTTTCCCGTTAAGTGTGCGCTGTTTGATGGACGTTTTGTCAGTACAATACAATGTAATACGGCAAGTCGTCCTTTTCAAGCTCAATGATGGCAAAACTAAAAACACCTCTTTCGCGGGAAACGATCCGATAAATATGGATTTCCATATTGGCGCGTTCAAGATTGCTCTCTGTGTTCACGGTGACCACCTTTGTATTTTTTAGGTTTTTTGTCAAACCTCTGCAGGATGGCGGCTCAGGAACTGCTGGGTGATCTGAGGGATATGCTCCTCGATCCATTGGGCTGCAGCTTCCTCTTGGTGTAATATTTGCTGGCAGGTTGCCTTGATCTCCTGCTCGCCACAGTCATCTGCCGCAGCAATCAACGAACGGTAGGAAGCAATCTCCATATGCTCAAAGGAAGCATCAGCGATCAGATCCTTGATGACATGGTCTTCAGCCGGTGCATTCGTCATCACGGCCATATTTCCCATGAACTTTCCGACCGCCTCTTTAAGGGCTGAAGATTTTGTTCCTAATTTACGCAGGCATTGGGCCACCTGCTCGGCTTGCCATTTTGTTTGTTCGAGATGCTCCTGGAGTTTAGTCTGGCACTCGGGGAATTCTTTATGGGATTTCACCTGCTTTTCCAGTATTTCGATGGCGGCCTTTTCCATGGCATAGGCATCGCGAAGCCATTGTTCAAGATATTTTCTGTGCATACGCCTCTCCTTTCACATTCAAAAACATAATCGTTCTGGATGTTTGAGTGTTGCTAATTTTATTTTAAGCACTGTCAAATTAAGGAGAGATTAATATTGGATTAATTTGCCAAGAAAATCCGACCCGAGACAGTCCTCACGGGCATTTAATGCTCTCTTAATCCGCGCTATGCTTTAATGAACTACACTGAATGAGGAAACAAAAGGAGATGTTTATGAAAAATAAACTTAAGCTCGATTATTCCATGATGGCGCTGGCGTTAACGGCGATGTTCATGTTCCTTTGGGCCAATCCGCGAACCGTGACGTCATTTGATGTCATGCCTGAAGAGCAGGAGCAAACCTATAACGCCGTCGGGACAACAGCCGTTCCCCAGGAAGAAGCCACGACCAACACCACTGACGCCATGAGCGAGCAGATCCCGGGGTCCGCCACAACGCCCGATCAGGGATACAAACAGGAACCGGACAACACTTACTATTGATAGTTAACGGTATTTGTCGTATTTGAGGCCGATATGATGCATGAAGGGTTTGCAATTCTGTGGGATGGAAAAATCGTGGAATTCGCTGCCGCATTTGTAACAGACGACGATGTCTTTGACTTTCTTGCGTAGACCCCAATCAATCACGGCAAAGACCGGCAAGCTTAAGCCGTATGTCCAGGGCACAAGGATGATCCCCAGGGCCATGATGGCGCAGCCCAGCGCCTGGTTGAAATCTTTTTGGGTATAAAACTGACGATTCTGACAACAGGGGCAGCTTTCAAAGATTTTTTCCAGTGCCGCTGTTTTACCCCAAACAGTCTGGCAAGTCGGGCAGACAATATTCTGAAAAGAAGCAATGGGTACCAGCCCATGTTGCTTGCAGGCCGGGCAATGACGTCCGATCAAAGGCATTACAGGACTATTCCGTATTTAACAAGATAATACTTATAGGTTAAATCGCCGATTAAGACCCCGCTTAAGACGACATACAAGATGCCTGTCGTCGATTGCGTGTTCTTTAATCGTAAAACCCCGTACACAAAATAAAGAGAACACAGCGGAAAAACAACGCCAAAGAATATGGCTAGCCAAAGCAAGAACCCATCGGGTGTAAGAGTGAATTTCCAGAGCGGCATCACTTCCCAATCATAAACAGCCTGAAAGCTGACCAAGGCGACGGCATCAAATAATAGCCGTACGGCCAAGAACGCTCCGAATACGTTCACGGCCCATCGTAAATGCTTGATCGGCAGCCCATGCACATTCAAATACCAATGGCCCAGATTCATCGCATATAAAGCCGCGCTTAAAATTATGCCCGCCAAGATACTGATGATCCCGGCCAGAACGCCTATCTCAAAACCCAGGATTTCCGGATGGATCATCATGAAGCCTATCGACCCCCACAGGCACGGAACGGAAATCATAACCGGGTCCACTTTTTCCTTCTTCCAATTGATATAAGTCACCGCAAGCAAAATCAGCGCCCATGAAAGGAGCACAGCCTTCATCAGCGCTGAAGCCTGGGAGAAAAAAACGATAACGGCCATAACGCCGCCGACGAATGCCGGTAAACCGATATGAAAGCGATGAAAATTTTTTGTGAGCGGGTCAGCGGCGCTTATCCAGAAACACAAAGGGTAAGCGATGACAAAGCCGATGGCGGTCAGGAGGGAAATTTTACTAAGCATACAAAAATCTGAATGTCGACAAAATCAATTCCAGAAATCATTCTGGCCAGGGTCAACTGATCCCTGCGGCTGGGTCTCGTTAGGTTCTGCCGGAAGGGCCGGCGGTTCTGGGGCTGACCCAGGAGCCGCGGTCGGCTGAGAAGTCGAAGAGTCCTGGACGGGTTTTTTTATGGCCGGCGCCGGAGCCTGCTTTCTTTTATCCTCGACCACAGGTGAAGGGTGTGCCGGCGCCAGAGTCAAAATATAATTGCGCAGGGCTTCAATTTGGGCATCTTCATTTCCGCCAAAAAGGTCCTCCGGGCCCGATGATTCATAATTTTGAGGATCATAAAAGTTGGGCATCTTAGTGCCGGGTAAAAGCGCCTGTGGATCTTTGATCCACTCAATGATCCAGCCGGGTTTCAGGCGGCTTTTGGCCAGCGCAAAGTCCGGCGCCCAGTTTTCCTGTGAACCGCCGGGCATTTTGTCACCGACGATGTGACATTTGGCACAACCGAAATATTCATCCGAAAATAGCTTTTCGGCCTGCATGTACTCTTCCTCGGTCATGGTCGTATCGGCTATATCATCAAACGGAATAGGTTCCTTATCGAGCGCGTTGAAATACTTGACCAGGATGTTAAGATGCCCGGCATTGAACTTATAGGTAGGCATGCGCACCGACAACCATGGACGGATCGGCGTCGGAGAATGCAGGAATTCAAAAAGCCATTTCGCATGGACTTTTTTCCCTTCGCCGATCAGATTCGGCGGACTGAAACTCGTCGTGACCGCGCGGGCCTCGCTCTCATCGCGGCCGCCGAAAGCCATGAGCCATTCGGTGACGGTCGATTGGATCGCCGCCCCATCCCCTTCGATCAAATGGCAGCCTTGGCAGTTTAACTGTTTGACCAGCATCTGGCCCTGGTCGATGAAAATATTTTCCGGCGTGCGGGGCCTCATTTTTGAGGCAGCCGGTTTATCTTTGACAAAACCCAGTAGTGCGGTCGTGACCGCCTCTGCCTCCTCTTCGGTAAAGTTAAAGTCCGGCATGCGCAATTTTTCATCCGGCACTCTTACTTTATTGTGATCGAAAATCCGCGGATCAAGCAATTTCTTTTTAAACCAAGCTTGCCGGGTATGTTCTATATCGATAAAACCGAAATCAAGCCGTTCAACCGCCTTGCTCCCTTCCTCGGTCAATTCCGTACCGATGGGCTTATAATTTTCAAATCCGCCGATCTCGTGGCAAGAAAAGCATCCATAATGGCCGATCAATTTTTCTCCGGCATAATTAAGCTTCGCGGTAAGATCCATCTTGGCTAGTTTCGTTTCGGTCTGGACGGCCGTGCTGGTCTTGATCATAAAATCAGTGACAATCTGATTAATAATGCCTTCATCCACTTTAGGAATGTCGATCTTGGCAAATTCGCTTTGCTCATCCTGGACCAAAAAGGCGGCAATATCCGCGGCTTCTTCATCGGTCAAGCGAAGGTCCGGCATACGGGTTTCGGGATGATAACGGCTCGGTTCTTTGAGCCAGTTATACAACCATACTTTGGAGGTTTTTGTACCAAGACCGGTCAGATTGGGTCCATGTTCCCGGCGCATCGATTGGGTGGTTCGTTTTCCGGCGAGCGGTTCGTGCTGAATGTTGTGGCAGCCCAAGCAGCCCAGCGATGAGACCAGCTCCTCGCCTTTTTTGGGATCTCCCCAGGTTGCCATATTGCCCATTTTGAATTCCCTGTTCTTGGTGAAGAGAAAATTCACTATCGCATGGATCTCTTGTTCGCTGCGGGCGATGGACGCCGGGTCGTCATTGTTGGACAAGTAAAAGAATTCGGGCATCCACGTGTTGTGACGGAATGATCTCGGGCTGCGGATCCAATTATAAGCCCATTCCCGTGAAACTTTTGAAGACAGTTTTGTCAGGTCGGGTCCGGGCTTTGGCCAGCCTTTATAACGGTCCATCGTGTGACAGGCATAACATCCGGAGCGTTCTATGAGCTTAAGCCCCAAATTGAGCTTTTCGGCTCCCTCGACCGTTCCCTCCGTGGAATGGCATTTAAAGCAGCCGGCTTCGACGTACTTTACGGGATACATAGGGTTGTCCCAGTGATGAAGCTCGCGCCACTTATATTTTTCCTGCCATTCCTTTTCCTGCTCGTGGGAGGAAGGTGTGTGCGCACTTCCGGTAAAATCTGTTCCGCGGCCTCGTCCGTCATGGCAGACCGTACAACCAAATTCCTCCATCGGATGCGCGGAATTGTTCCCCACATATAATTCCAAATTAGGATGCGTCCGGAATGGCTGAGGCGCATTTTCATAATCGGGATTGGCAATGCCCAAATGACAGGTTATACACCGATCAACTTTGGGAATGGTCATAAAATTGACATCGTCGGTGATATCTTTCAGGACGATCTGCTCTATTTTATAATTCGGATTGGCAAAATCTATAACAGGCAGGTCGCGGACTAAATTGGCGATATATGTCGGGATGTTCATCTCCTGCGGATCGATCTTCCGCAATTTACGGGAAAGCAGCGTGGCCTGTTTTTCCAGATTGGTTTCCTGTTTGGTCAATTCACGTAATTGCATGTCGCATTGGAATAGCGTGTGCTCTGCCGTCTTGATCTGTTCATCCGAACGCTCTATTTCCTGTTTTAACTGTGCCGCGCGCTCTTTGAGTTTCTGGAACAGGTCCTGTGCTCTTTCAATATTATGCTCGGTGTGTACAGCCTCTTCGTAACGAAAACGGGCTGCATCCAATTCGGCGCTGCGGATCTTGAAATTATGCTTTAGGCGGTCATTTTGAGCGCGCAGGATCTCAAGTTTTTTTTGGGTATCCCCCAGCTTTGAGCATTCTTCCGCCACAACCGCTTTTGTTTTCTCAAGATCGGCGGTCAGGGTTTGATATTCAGGGGATTGGACAAGCTTGCTTTGTTCCAGATCGTATTTAACGCGGGTTTTTTCGATCTCCAGGGCGCGGAACTTCTTCTGATATTCCTTCCATTGCCGGGAGTAGTCATCGGCGAACATCGCGACAATCGAGAATAAAAGAACGATCGACGCAAGCGCGAAGAGAATGTTGAGCCGGTTGATGTTGTAATGACGTTCCTGCGGTTCTGGCATAAGTTTTAGATGTTAAAAAAGAACTCAGGGATGGCAATTATATATTTAATGTTAAACGCCCAGCGCAACAGCATCTTGATGGGCAGACCAGCGGCCATAAGCAATAAGACCGTAAAAACGCTGTAATACACGGGACCCAGGCTTTCATATATCCTTTTGAACGCGGTCTTGGCCAAAATAAGCGGTGTAAGGCCAAAATACAGAAATAACGCCAAAAAGCCCCATATTTCCCTTAATAATATATTCGTGGGCAGACTTTGGTTCATCCAAATGATATAGACCAATTCCGACAGATTGACGTTCGTCAGGGCCTCCAATTTATGAATGTCCCAGTATTCAAACGGACCAAAAAAGTTCCAGTTGGGCCCGCGCAAAAATGTTCCGACAATGATTAAAAATACCCATAACACCAGCCAAAAGAAAAGGAATATGGAGATGGCCATCTTCCGCTCACGGAAGGAAAAATAACCGCTACCCTTGGGGTTGTTGTCAATGAACGGAATGCACATCATACCGATCATGATCACCGTCGGAAAAACTACACCCGCTAACCATGGGTCGAAATAGACCAGCATCTCCTGCAACCCCAAGAAATACCATGGTGCCTTGGAAGGGTTGGGGGAAACCGTGGGATTGGCAGGCTCCTCTAGCGGGGCCGGCAATGCGATCGACCATACGATCAAAAGGGCCGAACACAGCAGCAAGGCAATGAACTCGATGTAAACCAGGTCCGGCCACACAAGGACTTTTTCCGCAGAATCTTCGGCCTCCCTTGGCTTCTTCCCAGCGGCAATGCGGGCATCATTTTCCATGGCCTGAGAGAGGGCCAGCCACAAAAAGAAGAAGGTCAAGAACAGCAGCCCGACGATCGGGACGTTATCCGGCTTAGTCACAATAAGGCGGAAATTAGGATCTGAAAGGCCAAAGGCAAAGAAAAGAAACAAAAAAACAAAAATAGCAATGCCGCCTGTCTTTGTCCAAAGACGGTTGAGGCGTAATTTCTCATTGATTTTCAGAAGGCGGTCGGTGGGTGGAAAAATGAAAAAGAAAACGATGATGATAAATGGAAATATCAGCTTGGGATCGGCAATGACGTTGATGAAATGTTTGATGGCGTCCATGGAGCTCCGTATTTCTGATTAGGTTGGTCCGGAAATACCGCCGTCCTTACGCACCCGCCAGAAATGCACGATCATGAAGATCATAATGACAAAGGGCAAGCCAATACAGTGCAAAACATAAAAGCGCAACAGCGTGGCCTCTCCGACAAAACGGCCACCCAGCAATGCAAATCGCGCATCGCTTGATCCATGCACAAAATTAACATCGCCCAGGCTTAATAACGCCGAACCGGGACCCGAAGTCCCCAAAAATGGGGTCGCGCCAGCCATGTTCGAGCCGACGGTAATAGCCCAAATCGCCAAC
>CAZCLW010000062.1:0-8594 GCA_964499685.1 uncultured Planctomycetales bacterium | reverse complement strand
ATCCGCCGGCCCTAGACCCCATGACTTATTCTCCCGCACAGAGCTGGTGGATGGCCATACGCCCTAAAACCTTGCTGGCATCGATCGCACCGGTTTTGATGGGGACCGTCATGGCCTTTGGCGACGGCATTCACCATTTTCCGACCGCAAGTATTGCCCTTATAGGAGCCTTGGCCATTCAAGTCGGAACGAACCTGGTCAATGACTACTGTGATTTCAAAAAAGGCGCAGACACATCCGAACGTGTCGGACCACTCCGCGTCAGCCAGGCGGGCTTGATAAGCCCGGCAGGGATGAAAACAGCTATCATCCTTGTCTTTATGCTGGCGGTCGCGATGTGTTTTCTTTTATACCAGCGCGCCGGAGTGATTTTACTTTGGATAGGCGTTCTGTCGGTTTCCGCGGCGATCCTGTACACGGCAGGGCCGTTCCCCTTGGCCTACAAAGGCCTGGGCGAGATATTTGTTCTTATTTTCTTTGGTCCGGTGGCGGTGGCCGCCACATATTACGTGCAATCCCTGGAAATGAATTTAGCCGTAATCTTGTCCGGCATGGCGCCGGGCGCCTTGTCCTCGGCGATCTTAGTGGTCAATAACATCCGCGACATCACCGAGGACCGCTCAGCCGGAAAATTGACTTTGGCGGTAAGGTTCGGCCGCGGTTTCGCGCGCTCCGAATATCTGTTCTTTATTTTTCTGGCTGTGGTCATGCCCATCGTCATCTATGCCATTACCCAGGACCACATTCCGACCCTTGCCTCCGTTTTTGTGCTTTTTCCGGCCATACCGCTCATTCAAACAGTCATGACAGCCGATGGTCCCGCGCTGAATTCTGCCTTGGGTGATACCGCCAAGCTCCTTTTAATGTATAGCATTATATTTTCGGTGGGGTGGATGCTGTGAAAATTACACGCTGTGAATGTTTCCAGTACCAATTGCCCCTGCACAAACCGCTTGTTGTGGGCAGCGAGACCTTTGCCAAGCGGGAAGGAGTGGTCTTAACGCTTTATGATGAAAAAAATAATTTGGGTGTAGGTGAGATCGCGCCGCTGCCCGGATTAAGTAAAGAGACCCTGGGAGAAGCCCGGCAGCAGATCCTTAACTTAGCGCAAACGATCATCAATCATTCGCCGCCGGTCAACGGGCATGGAACCTTAAACGATGCCTTAAAGACATGGCTGCAGACATTCCGCCTGGTCCCGTCCGCGCGTTTCGGATTTGAAATGGCCTTCCTGAACCTGCTAGCCAGCCGGCGAAACGTTTTTTTACGGGACATTATCGTACCGACCGAGCATGCCCAGGTCCCGATCTGCGGCCTTTTACCCGGCCCTGTACAGGACCCGCTGCGCGAGGCCGAAGAAATGATACAAAAAGGCATGCGGGTTGTTAAGTTAAAAGTCGGACGTTCTGGATTGGATGAGGACATAAAAATGATCCAGGCCGTCAACCAAAGAATAGAAGGGAAAGCGGTCCTGCGGCTGGACGCAAACCAAAAATGGGACCTCAATAAAGCTGTCCTTTTAGGCCATGAGATCGGCTGCGCCGCGGTTGAATACATTGAAGAGCCTTTTCAAAATTCTTCGCAGTATGAGGAATTTTTCATGAAGACCACGATCCCTGTGGCCTTGGACGAAACAGTCCTGAAGCTGGATTTCAATCAGATAAAATCCTTAAGCGGCGTTGATTTTCTGATCATCAAGCCCACGATCCTGGGCGGGATCGTTAAAACCTGGGACTTGATGAGCCAGTGCCAGCGCGTCGGGCTCCAAACGGTCATCAGCTCCTCATTCGAGAGCAGTCTGGGATTGAGCGCACTCGTCAACCTGGCGGCGTGCGACCGTATCGGCCATGCCTGCGGCCTGGATACGTTAAAATGGTTCAAGGAAGACATCATGAAAACGCCTCCCGTGATAAGCCATGGAGCGCTGAATGTCAACAAGCCCGTCAAATCCATGGATGAACTCGACCGCTTGCACAAAGTCGAGTGAACCATCCTAACTTTATGGAATGCCTGCTCCATACTGCAGAAAAAAAATTCGGTTTTTATCCGGCCATTATCACGGATAACAGCGCATATTCCTATCGTCAGCTTAACCGTTTTGTCCGCTCAACAGCCGAAAAACTAAAATTCCTGAAACCAGGGTCGCGCGTTGCCATCTGTGCGCCGGTCTCGGTTGAGTATATTATTCTTTTATTCACACTTTGGCGAAAAAAGACGGCCGTCTGTCTTATCAACACCTATCTTCCCCCGCAACAGCGTAAAAATCAAATGCGGACAGCGCAGTGCAACCTATTACTGCAGCCTGAGAAAATCGTAACGCTCGACAACAAAAACACAGCAAAAGATTTAACCATCATTCCCGATCAAGCCGCCACGATCATGTTTACGTCGGGAAGCGAAGGAAGGCCTAAGCCCGCAGTCCATAGTTATGCCAATCATTATTTCAGTGCTTTGGGTTCAAGCAAAAATATCCCGGTCAAGCCAGGTGATCGCTGGCTGCTCAACCTACCGGTTTATCATGTAAGCGGCCTAAGTATATTGTTCCGCACTTTTTTGGGCGGAGGCGCGGTGGTCATTACTTCCGGACGGGAATCGGCCAAAGCGATAGACCATTTCCATATCACGCACATTTCCGCGGTGCCCGCACAATTACACCGGCTTGTTCAAGGCAAAAATCCTTCTTCACTAAGATCGCTCAAGGCGGTTTTAGTCGGCGGCGCTCCCATACCACAAACATTGATCGCTACGGCACATAAAAAAGGTCTTCCTGTCTATATTACATATGGGCTTACGGAAATGGCCTCGCAGGTCGCCACGTCGCAAAAAAATGGAAAAAAAGTAAAAACCCTTCCGTTTCGGGAGCTTAAAATTTCTGCTGACGGGGAAATTCTGGTGAGAGGCAAAACCTTGTTCCAGGGATACCTGCAAAAGGGAAAAATCATTCGCCCAACGGACAAAGACGGATGGTTTCACACAAAAGATGTCGGTGCGCTCGAAAATGGCTCACTTAAAATCATCGGCCGCAAAGACAACATGTTCATTTCCGGAGGAGAGAATATCCAACCCGAAGAGATCGAGCAATACCTAGGCGCCATCCCGGGAGTGGAAAAGGCGGTGGTCATCCCGGTTGCCGATCACGTTTTCGGCCGACGGCCTGTTGCCTTCGTTAAAACAAGGGTCCGGGCAAAATCAATTGAGCAAGCTTTACGGAAGCAAATTGCGCGGTATCAGATCCCAGACCGTTTTTATCAATGGCCCCGAGAGAAAAAGGGGAGCATAAAACCAAACCGGTCATTTTTCTCCCGCTTGTTGTCACAAAAAAAGACGCGCAGATTACCGTAAGCGCTGGATGGCACGGCGCATGACCGGAGGGAGAGGGATTTTTTTCTTCGTTTTTTTGTCCATGGTCACATGGACGGTGCGGGCGGTACCCACCAATTGCTTTTTCTTCCGCAATTCATAGGCAAACACAAAAGAAGTCGTTCCGATACAATCAACACTGACCGCGATCGTGATCTCATCGCCGACGAATAACGGGGCTTTATAATCGGCCTCGGCATGCACGATCGGTAAAAAATATTTATGTTTGCGGATGAGATCGGAAAAGCTGAACCCTATCTTTTCGAGGAGAGATTCATACGCATCATGAATGATCTTGAACTGGTGACTGAAGAAGAGGAGACCGGCCGCATCGGTTTCGTGGAGTTTTATTTTTGTTTTATACGTGTACATCGTCATTATTCCTTTGGCGGGCATTATAACATAGGATTTTGACGCAATCACGGTCATTCCGCAAATTTCTCTAGTTGACAAACCTGATAAACTTTGTAAGATAGTAGCGCACTACCTTGTTCCTTCATGAAACCGTTTATCATCTTCTGAAAAAGCCATCGCAAGAAAGGAGCACCCTATGCCTGAAATGGCCACCGCGGTCACACTTAAAGGCAATCCTATCACCCTGACGGGCAATGAGACAAAAGTCGGGCAGCGCGCGCCGGATTGCACCCTCGTTGCGGGCGATCTCTCCGAAGTAAAATTATCCTCGCTTTTAAAAGGAAAAAAATGCATTCTTTCGGTGGTTCCTTCCCTGGACACACCGGTCTGCGATCTCCAAACCAAACGTTTTAACCAAGAAGCCGGAAAGGTCAGCGATGTGCTCATCCTAACGATCAGCATGGACCTGCCTTTTGCGCAAAAACGCTGGTGCGGAGCGACCGGCAGCAACAAAGTGACAACGCTCTCCGATTACCGTTACGGTGCCTTCGGCGAGGCCTACGGTGTTTTGATCAAAGGCCTGCGCCTTTTGGCCCGCGCCGTTTTCATCATAGACGTCGGCGGAACTATCCAATACAAGCAAATCGTCCCCGAAATCGCTCAGGAGCCGGATTACAATTCGGTACTGGACGCATTAAAAAAGATCTAACATCGAAAGGAGGCTCCTATGGCACATGCATTACCCAATTTACCGTATTCACTGGATGCGCTTGAACCGCATATTGATGCCAAGACCATGGAAATTCATCATGGCAAACATCATAATGCTTATGTAACGAACCTTAATAAAGCCTTGGAAGGCCAAGCCGACCTCGCATCTCTTCCGATCGAAAAACTGATCACCAAAATCGCAAGCGTTCCGGAAAATATCCGTACAGCCGTACGCAATAACGGCGGCGGACATTATAACCATTCGCTCTTCTGGACGCTGATGGGCCCGAAAACCGGCGGAAATCCTGTCGGAGAGCTGGCCAAGGCCATCGACCGCGATTTTTCCAGCTTCGATGCGTTCAAGGAAAAATTCACGGCTGCGGCGACCACCCGCTTTGGAAGCGGATGGGCATGGCTGTGTGTTGTTAATGGCGGAAAACTGGCGATTGGCTCCACGCCCAATCAAGACAATCCCATCATGGACATTGCGGACTTCAAAGGCCAACCGGTCCTCGGCTTGGACGTGTGGGAACATGCGTATTATTTAAAATACCAAAACCGCCGTCCGGATTATATCGCGGCCTTTTGGAATGTCATCAACTGGAAGGCTGTTGAAGAACGTTATAAGTCCGCGCTTTCCGGTGTTGCAGCACTTTCCGGTAAGTAATTATTAACTCACCGCAGGGCTGCATGCGTTTTTAGCGGATGCAGCCCTGCAGAATCATCGACGGAAAATCATACCTTGTATTAAAAATCTAAAAAATGTATCAAATCCGCTTAAATTTTATGAATAAGTGCTTGACATCTCTTTACCCCGGTTATACGATATTTTGTGTTAGTCCTGTTTTTAATAACTATATATAGTGGTTTTAACATACTTTGGCCAAAAAGGCTTTGAATAGAATTTTTAACCTTTTTTAGCTTAAGGAGGACGGCGGAATGTCACAAGAACAACTGGTTGATGCATCCATCAAAGTTCAAAAACGTAATGGCCAAATTGTTCCTTTTACCGCCTTGCGCATCCAGAATGCCATCGGCAATGCCTTCAAGGAGCAAAATAACCTGCCTCGCGAAGTCGATCTCCCCGACGATATATTGAACGACGTGGATAAGGTCAGTCAGTGTGTTGTCAATGTTCTCAAAGAAAGAAGTTTCAGAAAAGACATCCTCACCGTTGAAGAGATCCAGGATGAAGTCATCCGCCAGCTTTACGAGAACAGCTTCAAAGAAGTTGCCGAGCGCTACGCCAGCTACCGCCGCCAACATGCCGCCAAACGTTCGCTCTATGAATTGTATTCCACGGTCAAACGTAACGGCCAAGTTGTCTCCTTTAAGCCGGAAAAGATCACGATCGCCATCGCCAAAGCCCTTCAGGCAACCTATTCGTCCGAAGACGCCAACGCATTATTAGAAAAAGCCCGTACCCTTTCCGAAACCGTCGTCAGCGAGATCAAACGTTTATGGCCGGAAGGGAAGACCATCCACATCGAAGAGATCCAGGACCTTGTCGAAAAGGCCCTCATGAAACATGGATATCTTGACGTGGCCAAGCGCTACATCTTGTATCGCGAAGAGCGCGCCAAGGTCCGCCAAATCCAGGCGCAAAAAGAAGATGTGGCCATAGATCTTTCCTGGGTCAAGGACATCAAATTCAAAAATGCGCGCGGCGAAGAAAAGAAGCTCGATCTCGACGACCTGCGCTTTACCATCGAGACCTGCTGCCAGGGACTGGAAGATGTCTCCGCCGTCAAGGTCCTTAATGAATCTTTGAAAAATTATTATAACGGGATGGCGGAGAGCCAAATGATGGTCTCCAATATCATGGCAGCCAAGTCGCTTTTGGAATTCGAACCCAATTACAGCTTTGTGGCCGCGCGCCTGCTGCTGCTCAAGGAATATCAGGAGGCGGTGGGGCATCCGGTCAGCTTCGAAGGCATGAAAACGGAATATTCCGTTTATTTTGAATCGTTCATCAAAAAGGCCGTTGAGTTGGAACTGTTAAGCCCTGACCTTTTAAGCTTTGATCTTGTTCAATTGGGGCAAGTGCTGGATTCCCGTCGAGATCTGATGTTCAAATACATGGGACTCCAGACTTTGTATGACCGTTATTTCATTCATTGGGAAGGCCGCCGTCTTGAACTGCCGCAGATCTTTTGGATGCGGGTGGCCATGGGGCTGGCCAAAAGCGAGGGCGAGCAAAAGAATGAGAGAGCCATTGAATTCTACAATGTCCTGTCCACGTTCCGCTTTACATCCTCAACACCAACGTTATTTAATTCCGGCACGCTTCACTCCCAGCTTTCTTCCTGCTTTTTGACCACGGTCGCCGATGATCTCCAGCACATCTTTAAATGCATCCAGGACGATGCCATGCTTTCCAAGTGGAGCGGCGGATTAGGGAACGATTGGACCAGTGTACGCGCCATGGGCTCACGCATCAAAGGGACCAACGGCAAAAGCCAAGGCGTTATCCCGTTCCTGAAGGTCGCCAACGACACGGCCTTGGCCGTCAATCAGGGTGGCAAACGCCAAGGGGCTATGTGTGCGTATCTGGAAGTTTGGCATTTGGACATTGAAGAATTTTTAGAATTGCGTAAAAACACAGGTGATGAACGCCGACGGACCCATGATATGCACACAGCCAACTGGATCCCGGACCTTTTTATGAAACGCGTTCGCCACAATGAAAATTGGACACTGTTCAGTCCGAACGAAGCCTCAGACCTGCATGAACTCTATGGCCAGGCCTTTGAACAGCGATATGCCGAATATGAGGCCATGGCGCAGGAAGGAAAATTAAGACAATTCAAGACTATCCCTGCCGTCCAGTTGTGGCGCAAAATGCTGAGTATGCTTTTTGAGACCGGACACCCCTGGATCACCTGGAAGGACCCCTCAAATGTCCGCTCACCTCAGGACCATGTGGGGGTTGTGCACAGCTCCAATCTATGCACCGAGATCCTGCTGAACACATCCAAAGAAGAAACCGCTGTTTGCAACCTGGGCTCGATCAACCTCGCGGCCCATGTCACAGCCCAAGGCCTTAACCACCGTCTGCTGCAGGATACCGTACGCACCGCGATCCGCATGTTGGACAATGTCATTGATATCAATTACTATCCGACGGCTGAGGCCGAAGTGGCCAACCAGCGTCATCGTCCTATCGGTCTAGGCTTGATGGGCTTTCAGGATGCCTTATTTATTCAGGACATCAGCTATGGCTCACAAAAGGGGGTTGAATTCGCCGATGAGAGCATGGAAGCCATCTCGTATTACGCCATTTTGGCTTCCACTCAGCTTGCCAAAGAAAAAGGCGCTTATTCGACCTTCAAGGGCTCGAAATGGGACCGCGGATTCATTCCCTATGACACACTTGAACTGCTGGAGAAAGAGCGCGGCGGATACTTGACCATTGACCGGTCGATGCGTATGGACTGGAGCCTGATCCGGGAAGCCATCAAGAAATACGGAATGCGCAACAGTCTCGTCATGGCGATCGCTCCCACGGCCACGATCGGCAACATCGTTGGCGTGACCGCTTCCATCGAACCGATCTATAAGAATATTTTCGTCAAAAGCAACCTTTCCGGGGAATTCACCGTCGTCAACGAGTACCTTGTCGCGGACCTGAAGAAACTGGGCCTGTGGGACAGGGAAATGATCGATGATCTGAAGTACTTTGACGGCAGTATCCAGGAGATCAAGCGCATCCCTGAGCACATTAAGCAAAAATACGCGACGGCTTTCGAAATCGAATACGAGTGGCTCATCGAATCTGCCAGTCGCCGCCAAAAATGGATCGACATGGGCCAGTCGCTCAACCTTTATCAGGCCAAACCCAGCGGGCAAAAAGTCAGCCATATGTACATGCTGGCCTGGGAAAAAGGCCTCAAGACAACTTATTATCTGCGCTCCATGGGTGCGACCCGCATCGAGAAGAGCACACTGGATATCACGAATTCTAAATACGTCGGCAACGTAGTGGGCGGCCGACAGCATGGGGAGCAGGAATCGGCTGTTTTGACATCGCCCGCAGTGGAAGAAACGGCAAAACCCACACCGAAGTTAAGCGCCGAGCCAAAAGAAGACTGTGAAGCCTGTCAATAATCTTAAGCTGAAACGGAGGGCCACCATATGATGGATGCATGTTTCCGCATGTCCAAGGACAG
>CAZCLW010000061.1:0-8769 GCA_964499685.1 uncultured Planctomycetales bacterium | reverse complement strand
GCCGGACACCGGCGAACAGGCCCTGGAGATAGCCGAAACCTTGGTACGCTCCAATGCCGTCGATCTGGTTGTTATCGACGCTGTTGCGGCGTTGACGCCGCGGGCCGAGATCGAAGGCGAGATGGGCGACTCGCATATGGGGTTGCAGGCCCGCCTCATGTCGCAGGCCTTAAGAAAACTCACGGCCGCCATCAATAAATCCAAGACCTGTGTCATCTTCATCAACCAGATCCGCATGAAGATCGGCGTCATGTTCGGAAATCCCGAGACCACGACCGGCGGAAACGCGCTCAAATTTTATGCGTCCGTACGCATCGACCTTCGCCGCATTGAAGCCATCAAGCGCGGCGACGAGGTCATCGGGAACCGCATCCGTGCCAAGATCGTCAAGAACAAGGTCGCGGCGCCTTTCCGGGACGCGGAATTCGAGATCCATTTTGACGAAGGGATTTCCAAGGTGAGCGACGTCCTGGACCTCGGTGTCAAGTCCGAAATCATAGCCAAATCAGGTTCATGGCTTTCCTTTGAGAATGAAAAGATCGGGCAAGGACGCGATACGGCCCGTAAATTTCTGCAGGATAACCCCAAGCTTCTCGGTAAGATCGAAAAGCAGATCCTGGCCAAATTAAAAAAGTAACAGAACCGGATTCGAATGTTTCCCTCACAAACATGAGAACGATTTTTGCCTTATTTTTATTGGTATTGTTTCCGTTCACGGCGACGGGCCAGCAGACGACGGTGCCGGAAGCCGGGCGCGACAACCTTTTGACAGCCGTCGAGGAAGTCGCCCAAAGCACGGGAAAAACCGTGGTTTCTATCATCTCGGAGCAGACCATTCAGGCCCAACGCCGTTCTTACGGCATGCCGTTCGAGGATGATTTTTTTCGCCATTTTTTTGAGGATTTTTACGGGGGGCTGCCGCGGTCGCAATATAAACGGACCGGCCTGGGATCCGGCGTCATTGTCGACAAGCGCGGGTACATCCTCACCAATAAGCATGTGGTTGAGACTGCGGATGAACTGACCGTTACGCTTTCCGACGGCCGCCGGTTCAAGGCCGAACTTAAAGGCGCGGACCAGCGCTCGGACCTTGCCATCATCAAGATCGACGCTGAAAACCTACCCGTTGCCGAACTGGGCGACTCGGATGACCTGCGGATCGGCCAATGGGTCGTGGCAATCGGCAATCCGTTCGGCCACATCCTTTCGAATCCAGAACCGACCGTCACGGCCGGCGTGATCAGCGCGCTGAACCGTTCGCTGCCTCAGACCTCGCGCATGGAGGATTACAGCGGACTGATCCAAACAGATGCGGCCATCAATCCGGGAAATTCCGGAGGACCGTTGGTGAATTTAAAAGGCGAAGTGATCGGCATCAACGTGGCTATTTTCTCGACGACCGGTGGCTATCAGGGGATAGGCTTTGCCATTCCCAGTAACGATGCCAAGCGCATCATCCAGCAGGTCATCGAAGGAAAACAGATAAGTTACGGCTGGATCGGGGTGAGCATCCAGGACCTCGATTACCGGCTGGCACAATACTTCGGGTATCCGAATACGGAAGGCGTTTTGATTGTCAAGGTCCTTAAAGACGCACCGGCGGAAAGAGCCGGCATAAAAGAAGGCGACATAATCGTAGCAGTGAACGACAAAAAGGTCGTCAATGCCGGGAATTTATTGCGCTTTATCGGTGACGCGCCGGTCGGCAAAGAAGTAACCATAGACGTTTTTCGGGACGGCAAAGAAATTTCAATTCCGGTCAAGATCACGGAACGCCCTGACCTGGCTCGGCTCGCCGGCATCCCCGAAGAAGAGCCGGAGGCCACCCCATCGGATCAGATGATCGATGAGTGGCGCGGCATAACCGTCACGGATGTAGACCCGCAAATGGCCGAACACTGGCAGGTCGGGGACATTGAAGGCGCTATGATCAAGAACATCTCCGCCGGAAGTCCGGCCGCTGTCAGCGGCCTGCGGCCCGGAGATATCATCATCGCTGTCAATAAAACGATCATTAAAAATACGGCGGATTTTTCGAGAGCGGCCCAAAAGGCCCGCGGCAGCGTACTGATCCAGACTTTGCGCGGTTATTTTGTGGTCGAAGAAATTTAAGTTTCACGGAAAATGAGCGAGGACCCGAATCTACGCAAGGCCAAGGAAACGGTTTACCGGCTCCTTAAATACCGGCCGCGCAGCGAAGAAGAGATCCGCCGCAAGCTTAAGCTTAAAAAGTTTACGGACGATGTCGTTGAACAGACCGTTGAATATTTCAAAAAATACCAGTTTATCGACGACCGCCTGTTTGCCCGAAGCTGGGTTAAATCCCGCCTTCACAAGCCATTGGGTCTGACCCGGATCCGTTTTGAATTAAGAACAAAAGGTGTCGCGGAAGATATCATCAAGGAGGAATTGGACAACTTTTTTGATCCCGAGACGGAATTCGAGTCCGTGCTGTCGCTGGCCCGCCGACGCATGACCAAATACAAGAATGTGGAACCGCTGAAACGCAAGCGCCGCCTGTTCGAATATCTAGCCCGGCGGGGTTTCAACAGCGAGACCATTCAAAAAGTGTTACGTAAATTATGACCGCGAACGAAGTACGTAAAAAATTCCTGGATTATTTTAAATCCAAAGCGCACACGATCGTGGCCAGCGATTCCGTCGTGCCCAAGGACGACCCGACGGTCTTGTTCACGACCGCCGGGATGCAGCAGTTCAAACGCCAGTTCCTGGGCCACATTGACGGCTATACGCGCGCGGCCAGTTCGCAAAAATGCCTGCGCACCGATGACCTGGACAAGATCGGCAAAACGCCGTGCCATCACACGTTCTTTGAAATGCTGGGTAATTTCTCTTTCGGTGATTACTTCAAAAAAGAAGCGATTGAATATGCATGGGAATTCCTGACCAAACACATGCATCTGCCTGAAGACAAACTTTGGGTTTCCGTCTACAAAGATGACGATGAAGCCTATAGCGAATGGGTCAAAAGCGGTTTCCCGAAGGAAAAGATCGTTAAATTGGGCGACAAGGACAATTTCTGGCCGGCGGAAGCCAAAGAGAAGGGACCCAACGGCCCCTGCGGACCATGCTCGGAGATCTTTTATGATTACGGCAAAGGTGTTATTTCCGATTGCAAGAATCCCAAGTGTGATCCGTCCTGCAATTGCGGACGCTTCACCGAGATCTGGAACCTCGTCTTTACCCAATACAACCGCAAAGAAGGCGGCGTCCTGGAACCCTTACCGAATAAAAATATCGACACCGGCATGGGGCTGGAACGCCTCGCCTCTGTTGTGCAGAAAAAGAGAAGTAATTACGAAACAGACCTCTTTGTGCCGATACTGGATGCAATTGAAAAGGAAACAAAACACCATGACTATTCACTTAGTGAGACCGAAAAGCGGATCATTGCCGACCATATCCGGGCCATTGTTTTTGCCATTGCCGACGGCGTTGTGCCGTCCAACGAAGGAAGGGGTTATGTAGTCAAACGCCTTATTATTGATGCCACCGATATCATGGTTCCGGTCGGGAAAACAGGAGCGTGCCTATATAAACTTGTTCCGACCGTTGTTGATGCCATGAATGTTTACCCGGAACTTAAAAGCAAATCGGACAATATCAGCGCAACGATCCAGGCCGTGCAGGAAGCTTATCTTAACGTGCGTAATGAAAAATTGCCTCGCTTGATTCAGCAACTTAAGACGGCAAAGCCGGAGGAAATGGGAAGATTGATTTTCGAAGCAAAAGACACGCATGGATTGACGGTTTCGCGCATCAAAGATGCGTTGGCAAAAGCTAATGTGAATGAAAAAGACCAGGCAACCGCCTTTCGGGATTATGAGCAATTAATGGATGAACAAAAAAGACGTTCCCGCGCCGCGAGCAAAATGACGGGTGAACGGTTTGCGGACATTGAGCTCAACTTGACCGGAATCCAGAAAACCAAATTCACCGGCTACGATCACTTTGAAGGAAAAGCCAAGATCATTAAACTTTTTATTGATGAAAAAGAAGTCAATCAGGCTTCCCATGGGGACCATGTAGAAGTCATTTTAGATCAAACACCTTTTTATGCCGAAGCCGGTGGACAGGTGGGCGATACGGGTTATCTGACCGGAAAGCAAGGAAAGATCCACATCCTGGACACACAAAAACAGGATGATATCTTTATTCATTTTGGCAAAGTGGAAGAAGGCGAATTCAAACTCCATGATAGTGTGGACACAAAGATCGACGGTGAACGCCGGCTTTCGATCATGCGCAACCACACCGCCACCCATTTATTGCAATCGGCGCTGCGGGAGGTCCTGGGAAGACATGTCCAGCAGCAGGGTTCGCTCGTTGCCGAAGACCGTCTGCGTTTTGATTTTACGCATCCCAAGGCCGTGAGCAAGGTTGAGCTTGAGCAAATTGAAGGGAAAATAAACAGCTATATCGCAGCTAATGATACGGTCACCAAAGAGGAGATGTCGCTCGAAGAGGCCAAAAAAAGAGGAGCACTGGCTTTCTTTGCAGAAAAATATAAAGACCGTGTGCGCATCATTTCCGTCGGGGATTACTCGAAGGAATTCTGCGGCGGAACGCATCTTAACTCGATCGGCGAGATCGGACGATTCATCATTTCCGGTGAAGGGGCGGTCGCGCAAGGGATCCGCCGTTTGGAGGCCCGGACCGGCAAAGGCGCCGATGAATTCATCAGAGAGCGCGAAAAGAAAGAAAATGAACGTAAACAGGCGGAAGAAAAGCGCCAGGAAGAACTTAAAAACAAAAAGGAAGCGGATAAACGACGGCTGGAAGCTTTCAAAAGCGACCTTAAAACTATCGTCGATAAGGCAGACTCTGTTGAAAACACGAAGATCATCACGCACGTGGTCGCCGAAGCAGATGCCAGCCAACTCAAAGAATTTTCAGACCTGATCAAACAGCAAGTCCCGTCGTTTGCTGTTTTCCTGGGTTCGACCACCAACGGCAGCGCCGCGGTGGTCTTAGGCGTCTCCGGCGATCTCGTACAAAAGGGAATAAAGGCCAATGAGCTCATCAAGGACATCGCCTCTTTGATCAACGGCAGCGGAGGCGGCCGCCCCGAACTGGCGCAGGCCGGCAGCAAGGAACCGGGTAAATTGAAAAATGCTTTGCAACAGGCCGTCGACATTATCAAAAGGAAGTTGTCATGAAAATTTTAAAACTGACCGGACAGAACATCCAAAAACTCTACGACCGCAATCTTCTTTCCCGTAAAAAACACGTGGAGGAAAGGGTCCGCAAGATCATCGAAGACGTGAAAGTAAACGGGGATGATGCCGTCCTCAAATACACGCGCCGCTTCGACAAGGTCAAGCTCACGGCGCGCCAACTGCGCGTAGCGGAAAGCGAGATCAGCGGCGCTTTCCAGAACATCACCAGCGATTTTGTCACGAACCTCAAGATCATTCTTCACAACGTAAATTTATTCTATAAGAAACAGGTTCAGAAACCCTGCCGGATCCGCGACGAAGAGGGGATCCGCATCAAGGAGAACATCGTTCCCATTGAATCCGTCGGGATCTATATCCCGTCGGGGACGGCACCGCTTGCGTCCACGGTTTACATGACGGTCATCCCGGCCAAGATCGCCGGCGTTAAGCGCATCGTCCTGGTCGCCCCGCCCGACAAATCCGGGAACATCAATCCGTATATTCTGGCGGTGGCCAATCTGCTGAACGTCAACGAGATCTATAAAGTGGGCGGTGCCCAGGCGATCGCCGCTTTGGCATTCGGAACAAAAACAATTCCCAAAGTGGACAAGATCGTGGGTCCGGGCAACATGTACGTGACCGAGGCCAAACGTCAATTGTTCGGTTATGTGGACATTGACATGCTCGCCGGCCCGACGGAGCTCGTCGTGGTCGCCACCCGTGATAGCAATACCGATTTTGTGGTCGCGGACCTGGAGGCTCAGCTGGAGCATTTGGGCGGGCTGGCGGTCCTGATCACGAATTCCCGCGAATTGATCAAGCAGGTCCGCAGCCGGGTGAGCAAAGGTTACATCATCCACACCAAAAATTTGAAAGAGGCGGTGGCCATGGTCAACCGCATCGCCCCGGAGCACGTCCAGATTCTGACAAGCAACCCGGAAAGCATTGCCAAGCAGATCGTCAACGCGGGCGCTATTTTCCTGGGACCATATAGCCCCACGGCCTTGGGCGATTACGCGGCCGGGCCAAGCCATGTCCTGCCCACGTTGGGCACGGCACGTTTCTCATCGGGGATATGTGTTTCCGATTTTGTAAAGAAAAGCCACGTTATCGCGTATTCAAAGCGAGCGCTGGAGCGCCTGCGCGACCCGATCGACAAGATCGCCAATATCGAAGGTTTGAAAAAACACTCGGACTCCATCCATGTCCGCTTTGCAAAGGAGTAATTATGGCTACAACCAAGACGCGCAAAGTGAATTTTGAACGAAAGAGCACAGAAACGCAGATCAAGGGCACCTTAAATGTCGACGGGAAGGGTGCGGCCAAGATCAAGACACCCATCGGTCTTTTGAGCCACATGCTGGAATTGTTCACGTTTCACGGATTTTTCGACCTGACCTTGGATGTTAAAGGCGACACCCACGTCGATATTCACCACACGAATGAGGATATCGGCATCGCCCTGGGAAAGGCCTTTAAACAGGCACTCGGAGAGAACAACAAGAATATCCGGCGCTTCGGTTCCGGTTTTGCACCCATGGAGTCAACCCTTGGCCACACCGTCGTTGATATCTGCGGCCGGCCGCACTATTTGATCCGTATTGACAAAGGCGTCCAGATCAAGGATCAGGACGGTTACTCCATGACCTATCTCGAACATTTTATCGAAAGCTTTGCAAAAGGACTGGGTGCGACCATTAATATCAAAGTGTCTGATCCGAGCGAAGACTTGCACACAACGCTTGAAACGGTTTTTAAATCCTTAGGGTTGGCGATGGAGCAAGCGGTCAAGATCGATCCGCGCCGCAAGGGTGTTCCCTCTACCAAAGGAATAATCGACTAATGATAGCGATCATCGACTACGGTATGGGTAATTTGCGCAGCGTTCAAAAAGCTGTTGAACACGTCGGCGGGGAAGCTGTGGTCACCCATGAAC
The DNA here is from genome assembly GCA_964499685.1 of uncultured Planctomycetales bacterium. GTDB lineage: Bacteria > Omnitrophota > Gorgyraeia > Zapsychrales > GWA2-47-8 > CAZCLW01. The sequence goes on along the minus strand of CAZCLW010000061.1, from coordinate 1,653 downwards.
CTTTCAAGATCCGCGAGGCCCAAAAGGTCATCCTGCCCGGCGTGGGCGCGATGCAGCCGGCCATGGAAAAACTGCAGCACATGGGCCTGGTACCGGTCATCGAGGAAACGATCGCCCAGCAAAAACCTTTTCTGGGTATTTGCCTGGGACTGCAGCTTCTTTTTGAAAAAAGTTCCGAAGGCGGTGACGTCAAAGGTCTGGGCATTCTGCCCGGCCGTGTGGAGCGTTTTAAAAAGTTGAAAGTGCCGCACATGGGCTGGAACCAAATCAATATCCCGAAAACAAAAAGTCCGCTCTTTAAGGGGATCAAAAATAAAACAGAAGTTTATTTCTGCCACTCGTATTTTGTCAAACCGGCCGATAAAACAGTTACGGCCGGCACGACGGATTACGGCGTAAAATTCGTTTCGGCCGTCAGTCGAGGCAATCTCTTCGGCGTGCAATTCCACCCGGAAAAAAGCCAGGCCGTGGGACTGCAGATCCTGAAAAACTTCGTGGAACTCCCGGAATAGGAAAGCAAAAAATGATCATTTTTCCAGCGATCGACATCAAAGATGGCAAAGTTGTCCGCCTCATCCAAGGGCGGTTCAATGAGGTGACCGAGTACTCCGATGACCCGGTCCAGATGGCCCGGCATTGGGAAAAGCAGGGCGCGCAGTGGCTGCACGTCGTGGATTTGGACGGCGCCCAGACGGGTCAGATGAAAAACTTCGACGTGATCTGTGAGATCGTCAAGAAAGTCGAGATCCCCATTCAGGTGGGCGGCGGGATCCGCGAACTCAAAGACATCGAAAACCTCATCTTTAAAGCGAAGGTTTCGCGCCTGATCCTCGGCACGCGCGCCATCGAGGACAAAGTCTTCTTCGAAAAGATCGTCCCGTTCAAGGCGACCAAGATCGCCGTGAGCTTGGATTGCTCCAACGGCATGGTCGCCCAGCGCGGCTGGACAACCGTTTCCGACAAAAAGGCCGTAGATTTTGCCAAAGAGCTGGAAGCATCCGGCCTGCATTGCCTTATTTACACGGACATCTCGCGCGACGGGATGCTCACCGGCCCCAACATCGACGAACTTAAAAAGATCCTCGATGCGGCCAAGGGAACGGATGTCATCGCCTCCGGTGGTGTTTCAAGCCTGGATGACATCCAAAAACTCCTGGACCTCAAGCGCGACAATTTGATCGGCGTCATCGTCGGGAAGGCGCTTTATGAAAAAAAATTCGATCTCAAGGAAGCCATCAAGTTATGCTCACCAAAAGGATAATCCCCTGCCTGGACGTGAAGAACGGGCGGGTCGTCAAGGGTGTCAATTTTGTCTCCTTGCGTGACGCCGGGGACCCGGTCCAGATCGCCCAAGCCTATAACGAGCACAAGGCCGATGAAATCGTTTTTCTGGATATCACCGCCAGTTTTGAAGAACGCCCGATCCTTTTGGACGTGGTCAAGCGGACGGCCGAAAAAGTTTTCATGCCGCTTACCGTGGGCGGAGGTATCAACAACATTCAGGACATCCGCGATCTGTTGAATGCCGGCGCCGATAAGGTTTCCATCAATACAGCCGCGGTCAAGAATCCGCAATTCATCCGCGAAGCCGCCGATCAATTCGGCAGCCAGTGCATCGTGGTCGCGATCGACGCCAAGGCGGTGGCGCCGGGG
>CAZCLW010000060.1:0-9108 GCA_964499685.1 uncultured Planctomycetales bacterium | reverse complement strand
CAAGCAGATGCAGGCCAACGGCTCCATGGAATTTCAACCAAACTTTTTTGAAAACTTGTATATTTCCGGCATGCTGCATGATATCGGGAAGATCGCCATCCCCGAGTCCATTTTAAACAAAGAGGGGCAATTGACCCGCGAAGAATTTGAGATCATGAAGCGCCACACTATCCGCGGCGAAGAGATGCTGAAACCTTTGTCGGCCTTCAAGGACTGTATCGACGGAGTCAAGTACCACCATGAGCGCTATAACGGCTCAGGCTATCCGGAAGGGCTAAAAGGAGAAGAGATCCCCATGCAGGCCGCCATTATCGCGGTGGCCGATGTTTATGACGCCATGACAACGGACCGGCCCTACCGCAAGGCCAAATCAAAGGCCCAGGTGATTGAAGAGATAAAACAGGGTAGCGGAGTGCAATTTAATCCGTTTGTCATTCAGGCAACAGTCGAGTTGTTTGAAATGGGACAGCTTTAATTTTGTAGTGGAAGCTCAATGATAAATTCCGTTCCTTCTCCAACTTTACTTTTCGCGTAGATCTTCCCGCCGTGTTTCTCGATAATTCCATGAGTAACGGATAATCCTAGACCCGTTCCTTGATCTTTCTTAGTGAAAAAAGGATCAAAGATATGCGGAAGATCCTGCTCAGCTATGCCAGTACCGGTATCTCGGATTGAAATTTCGAATTTGTCATTTTGAGCGCTTGCCTTAACATTAAGTTCCCCGCCCTGCGGCATGGCCTCAATAGCATTTAAATAAATATTCATTAGAGCTTGCCTTATCTGTTGAGAATCAAGTGCAATACTCATATTTTTAACAGCCTTATAATTTTTTTTGACATCTATCCTATATTTTAAAAAAGCACTGCTCATCAGCTCGATTGTTTCATCCAAAAGCTTATATATATTAGTTGGCTTCAGTTGAGGGTTGGAAGGTTTGGCGTAATCTAATAATTCATGTACCAGATTGTTGATACGTGAGACCTCCTTGCCGACGATCTTAGAAAATTTCTGAAGGAATTCTTTATCTTGGAGGCGTTTAGGCAATTGTTCGGTAAAAGTATTGATGGCCGTCAAAGGATTTTTAATTTCATGAGCGACACCGCTTGCCAAAGTTGAAATAGTTTTCAGTTTTTCAGATTGGATAATTTCTTCGCGGAGGCGTCTATTTTCTTCTTCCATTTCTGCGCGAGATTTATGAAAAAATATTTTGTCTACAATATGCTGAATTAAATTTTTTAATGGAATAAAAACGATTCCCAAAATAAAAGCGGTAGTAATTGTAATAAATATGGAATTATATCCAAAATATGATTGTAAAACTTTTTCACTAGCAACGACAGTTACAAGATAGATAATTGTTATTAATGTGATGAGAATAGGATAAACAATGCTTCGTTTTATTGCGACTTCAATGTCGAATAGTTGATATTTAAGAATTGCGTATGATACGCAAAAAGAATGAATAGGAACAGCAAAATTGCCATAAGGATAAAAATCAATACCGAAAGTAGGAATAAAATTAGTAGCCCCACCAAAAAATCCAATTATTGCTAATAGCAAGAAAGCAATTTGTTTTTTTTGGTTTGGATAAGAAGTTTTATAATATGTAAGGAGTTTTAAGTGCGCTGTAGAAGCCAAAATTATCCAAATTATAACCGAAATCCAGTAAAGAGGTGTTCCCACCGACCAGTAGAATTGGTTGTTCATATTGATAAAGCTCTCAGATGCAGTCCTATCCAATAAAGTGGCAATTGTAAAGAACAATGCCTGGATATAAGCAAAATTTATTAATAATTTATTGTCCTGCTTTAACATAATATATACAGCGTGAATGAAGAAAACGGGGATAAAATAAACTGGAATAACGGCTAAATTCCAAAGCAATTTGAGATTAAGCATTGTCGCGTTGGTTCCCAATATAAAACCAAGCATTCCCCAAAGGCCAATGGAGAGTATGTGTAAGGAATAAACCCGTGCCAACTTTGATTTACCATTAAAAAAAATAAAGAAGAATAGCGGAAAATAACCGACTGCTATTAAAAGACCCGATATTGCAAACGGATTAAGATTTGGCATGTTTTAGTTCCTTAAGGTCGAAATTAACTATTTCAAATTCCTCTTCACCGTCGTCAATATCTCCTCACTCTTGAACGGTTTCACGATATATCCGGATGCCCCGAGGCGCACGGCTTCGGTGGCGGTTTCGACCGACCGGTAGCCGGTGATGATGATCACCTTAAGAGAAGGGAGCAGGGCCTTCATGGCTTTAAGGACCTCCAGGCCGTTCATCCGCGGCATTTTGATGTCCATCAGGACCAAGCCAATATTCTTATTGTTTTTAACGCAGTCCAGCGCCTGTTCGCCGTTTTCGACCACGATCAGGTCGTAGTCATCCGACAGGACCAGCTTCAGCGATTCCCGCACGCCTTCCTCATCATCCACGATCAAAATTTTTTTAGAAACAGTCATAAGGTCTCCTTGATTTTATAGCGCCATAGGTGTTCCGACACAGATTGCCTTGGCTAGGCTTGCGCCTTCATTGGCAAAAAAGTGCTCTAACCCTGCATCAAAATAAAGGCTGTTATTCTTAGAAAGAGGGAAGACCTGCTTTCCTATATGAACGGACAGCTTTCCCTCCAGGACAAATATAAATTTTTCCGTGCCGGGGTTGTTCTGCTCCCTGGATGTCCGGCCGCCGGCCTCGACCTTGAGCAGGATCGGCATCATTTTCTTCTTCATGATATTGGTCGTGAGGATCTCATAAGAAGATTTTTCATTATGGGTAAAGACTTCCGGGCCGGCCTTTTCGGCCGGGGGAAGGGAGGGGGATCCCTTTTCTTGCGCTATTCCTTTATATAGCTGGGCAACATCCACGCTCAAGGCCTTGGCAATAGCGATGTGCGATTCGATGGTGCCGGTCATTTTTTGATGCTCAATGCGGCTTAAGGTGGCCAGCTGGACGCCGCTTTTATTTGATAATTCGGTTAAGGACATTTTTTGCGCTTTGCGAAATTCGCGGATACGTTCGCCGATCATGATACCTCCTTTATGGAATTGATGTAAGTTTACCATATTTATTGATTAATTGTCAAATAACTTGTCATAAATTAAAAAATTTTATCTTCTAAACCTTTAATTTGCAGACATTTGTGCTTCTTTATATGATTTTTAATCAACAAATATTGACAAATAATCAAACATGTGGTATGGTTTCGGCATGTCCAAAAACAATCCATTCCATGCCAATCCTCAAAACAATTCCCCTCATCCTCACAACAAACTTTTGACCCCTCACAACATTCTCATCATTTTTACATTTCTAAGCGTTTTATTGAGAATGAAGGAGCGGCTTGGCCTGGAGGCCATGCTCGAGTACATGGCGCGCTACCGGGAAATCATAATCTCCCGGAACCCTTCAGTCCAAAGAGCGGTTACCCGTGCCATGGAGATGATCAATGTTGAGAGGATGTATTATGATATCCGGCCGAACAAAGATTAAATTTATCTTATGCATTTGGCTCGCACTGACGACCTTTCCTCATTTAGCCTTTCTTAATACAGAGACCGCCTGGCAAAAATTAGGTGCCGGTCTTCGCGAATCCGAGATCCTGCGTATTTATGTTCATCCAACACAACCGAATCTGCTTTTTGCTTCAACGGCAAAAGGCCTTTATCGGTCCTTGAACAGCGGCCGCGAATTTGCTCTGGTATTGAAACCGCAAGGGTCGGCCTCACAAGTAAACCATGTGTTCATTTCACCTGAAAATCCTCAGTTCGTATGGGCCGCCACGGATTCAGGCCTGTATCAGAGTAAAGACCAGGGCCAGCGTTGGGAGCAAATATTTTATTCGCCCGATACGGCAACAAGACGGTGCCAAACGGTTTTGGCCGATAACGACACGATCTATGTCGGTACGCTCAGCGGTTTATTTTATCGCTCCGGCAATTCTTCCGTATGGCAAAGAGGGAAGGATATCTTGGATAACAAAGCGGTATTTTTGATCAATAAAGACGAATACTACATATATTTTGCCACAACAGACAAAATTTACCGTCTGGATAAAGAAACAAATGAATTGAATGAAGTGTTTTCTTTGGGCCTCAGCCGGGAAGAGGAAGCCTCGGAGGCAATCGAGGATGAAGCGGTCACTGCCCCCCAGAACCGCATTAAAGATATCACGATCCTGCCCACATTGTTAACCCATATTTATTTATTGACCACGGAAGGCGTATATCACAGCACGGACTTTGGAGAAACCTGGGACCTGGTCCGCAGCGGCGAGATCGATTGGGAGGAGACAACTTCTTTGGTGGTTTTATATGGGAACGGAGAACATGAATTTATTATCGGAACCAGCCACGGCGTTGTGAATACGAGCGGCCAAAAGGTCTCATCTCTTTATAAAGGGATGGAGGCAACCGAGGTTTTTGATATTGCCAATGACCGCCAGGGAAAGATCTATGCTGCCGGCAACCGGGGGGTATTTGTCATCGAGAATGCGGGAGCCCTTGCACAAACCTCTTATCCTTTGGCCGCTCGTTCCAACGTAAGTTTTCCGGGAGAGCCTACGATCCAGGAAGTCCATCATATGGCCATTCAGTATGCCGAGGCGGACCTTAACAAAATCAAGCATTGGCGCCGGGCAGCCCGGAACAAAGCCTTGCTTCCGAGTCTTTCGGTTGGCCTGGACCGTTCTTCTACGGATTATTTTCATTGGGATACAGGTGCGAACCCCGACAATCTTCTTAAAGGAAGAGACTACCTGGACTGGGATGTATCGCTTTCCTGGGATTTGGGAGAGCTTATTTGGAACGATGACCAGACATCCATTGATTCCCGTTCGAAACTGATGGTTGAATTGCGCGAGGATGTCCTGGACCAGGTGACACGGCTCTATTTTGAACGCCGGCGCCTGCAGATGGAATTTCTTAATCTTGCCAACAGTCAAGACCAGCAACTGCTGACAGACAGGCAGTTGCGGCTGGAAGAATTGACGGCTTTATTGGACGGGTTTACGGGCGGAGGCTTTTCCGCATCCGTTAAAAAGAATGACAATATCGACTAACGGCTGAAAGTGGCTTCGGAGAAGGAGGAAAAACCATGCTGAAGAAAATGATCCTTACCGGTTTAATGATAGGCGTGCTGTCGACGGCCGCACTGGCTGCCGATGTCTACATTACCGCCAAAGGTAAGAAGTACCACGGCGAAGTTTGCCGTTTCACGAAGAACAAAGAAGTCACCAAAGTTGATGAAAAAGATGCGATTGCGAAGGGGTTGGAAAAGTGCAACAAGTGCTTTCCCGACCAGCTTAGCAAGAGCAACAAGGGAGAAAAGTAATAACGCTTTAATCGTGGCCGCTTGAAAGGCTGTTAGGAGAGGGCGCTTGGCACACTGTGAGGGGGTGTTTCACCATTGGTGAAGGCATAACGCGAGGGGAAATCGGGGAAATGCCTCAAGCGCCCATTTAAAAATTACAATCAACAAATTACAAGTAACAAACAATGAACAATCCACAAATTACAAAAATGAGCGAAAAACCATATAACCTGGAAAAAGGAACAACTGTCTTTGCTAAAGATGTCATTCAGCTGTGTCAAAAGTTCTCCAGGAGTATCGCGAATACAACTTTAACAGCCCAATTGCTGAGATCGGCAAGTTCCGTAGGCGCTAACTACCTGGAAGCGACTGAAGCGCTTAGTAAAAAAGATTTTATCCATCGGATACGGATCGCACGCAAAGAGTGTAAAGAGTCAACATTTTTGAAAGACGGCAATGCTAAAGAGGCAGCCGGTATTGATTCGCTTGCCGCGGAATCAAGGGAATTGCGGAACACTTTCAGTGCCATTATTTTTTGCTTATTGTTTGTGATTTGTTATTTGTTGGCTGTAAAGAAGGTTCAAACTATGCCCAGAACAGCACGATTCTTACAAGACCATTGTTGTTATCACGTGATCATAAACGGCCCCGGAAAATTACCCGTCTTCCGGACGCTGATGGACTACGCCTATTACTTGAGACTTTTGAAGACTTTTAAGATGAAATTATCCGTTCATATTTTTGCGTTCTGTCTTTTGCCGGAGCGCGTGCATTTGATCATTCAGCCTAAAGAAACCGGGGGGTTGTCGGCTTTCATGCAGCGTATAAGCCAGTCCTACGCGGTTTATTTCAATAGAAAATATAAGAGGGAAGGAAAATTGTGGCAGGGAAGATTCCGTAGTATTGTCATCGGCCATGATCAGGATCTGTTTGATTGTATTAAATATGTCGAATGGATCCCGGTCCGGTCGGAATTGGTCAACTCACCCGTGGAATACCCTTGGAGCAGCTGCTCATTGAGGGTTTTAGGTTATCAGGGAAGCATTTTGGATGCGCGATCCGGATTTGAAGAAAACGAAATGAGGGTAATATGCGAAAATTAAAAATTGAAATAGCTTTGACAGCCTTTCTTCTTGTGATTTTATTCTTCCTTTCTTTTGTATTTTTCGCATTTGCGGAGGAACAGGCAGTACAGCCGGTTGCCGAAGAAACCAGTCAATCCTCAGGGGAGGAAAGAATTGATGACAGTGCTTCTAAAGATCCAGGTTCGCAAGATCCACAAACTGCACCTCCGGAAGGCGGCGCTTCCGCTTTGACCGGCGGCGGGGGCTCCATGAGTGTCAGCGGCAGCGGGACCATGATGGGGATCCTCGCTACAAAAGTCGATGTCGAGCCGTCCACGGGCGCGGCCAATTTAGGTATCCCCCTGGAAGTCGTTCCCGGACGTGCCGGTATCCAGCCGAATCTCGGCCTGACGTATAATTCCAATACCCGTAACGGTATCTTCGGTGTGGGCTGGAACCTGGACCTGGGCTCTATTGTCCGCTCCACCAAAGAAGGCCCTCCTCAGTACACGTCATCCGATACATTCATCCTGATGCAAAGCGGCTCCACCCAGGAGCTGGTCTACGACACCGTCTCGGCGACCTACAAGCCTGAGATCGAAGGCGCTTTCATGAAAATAGAAGGGGGCCAGACAGGCGCCTGGATAGTGACCGATAAAAAAGGTACTAAATATCATTTTGGTACAGACGGTACCTCCCAGGAATACGATCCTTTAAATCCCACGCTTATCTACAAGTGGGCCCTGAACAAAGTCATCGACGTCCACGGTAATGAAATGCGCATTGCCTATTTTAAGGAAGGCTATAAGCTCTATCCGTCTGAGATCACTTATACGTACAATACAGCCCAGGCATTAAGCGATCACGCCAAGGTCGTCTTTGAACATGAGACCAGGCCGGACCTGATCCTCAGTTACAGCGCGGCCTACCCCAGCCGAAGGCCGATCAAGACCAATTATCGTATCCATGAGATCAAGATATATGCGGGGGCCAATTTACAGCGGCGTTATAAATTGAATTATTCGGTGAGCGGCGCTTCCCAGCGTTCGGTCATCACTTCTGTCCAGCAATTCGGCAGTGATGATACGACCGAACTCCCGACCGTATTTTTAAGTTATCAGAACGAAAAAGGTTTCCAGGAAGCGCAGGGCTGGACCGTTCCTGTGGGTACAGCTTTTGCCCAGGACTCAAACGGCGTTGATATGGACAGGGGCGTGCGGGTCATTGATATCAACAGCGACAACTATCCGGATCTGGTGAGGAATTTTGCCGACTCTTATGGAGTGCCGACACAGGAAGTGTATCTCCACAATAAATCAAACGGATGGGCACTCGATCCGACGTGGAGTTTAAGCGGGGTTGACCCTGTACTTCAGGTCGACACCGTAACCTATTCTTTCCCGGTTGAACTCGACAAAGCAACCCGTTATATCGATGCGGATGCTGACGGATGGACAGATGTGGTGACCTATCTTTCCGGATTTGATAGTGTCATTCGTAAAAAGACTTCATTAAATAATCACAGCAACGGTTTTGCAGATACGCCCGGGTGGTATTTGCCTGGCCAAAGCACGCCACCGGGCGGGCTCGAGCCTTTTATCAGTCAATGGCATCCGACTGCGCCGCCGTATAGTGAATTCATGGGCACGGTCTTCGCGGATGTCAATGCCGACGGGTATGTGGATTATGTCCGCTCGAAGAACGATTCCTATCTGCCTGAACGGGCAACTTACCTTAACAAGATACCTCAGGCAGGGACCGGCTGGGAATACAATCCTGCTTGGAGCCTGCCTTCCGGCGCTCATGAACAATACACAGACCTTTCCAACGGTGCCATCCTGGTCGATCTAAACGGCGATAGCTTGCCTGATATCTTCTACCGCAAGGCCGGTGTTTCGCGCGTGTACATGAACGTAGGCGACGGCACCTGGCAGAGGGACGCCATCAGCGGAGGCGACGGCTGGGAATTGCTCCCTGCCATAGGTGATTTTACCGAAAACTCGACGGAATTGGCTGACATTAACGCTGACGGACTGGTTGACTTGATCGTGGCCAAGCTCGATTATGCCAACGGCTCGCGCGTTCTTATTAATACCGGCTACGGCTGGTATCAGGATGATACCTGGGTGACAACCGGGCCCAACTTTGCCAATAAGGCCGGCCGCACCCTGGATGCCAACGCCGACGGGATGATGGATTATCTTCTCCATTATAGCGGTAATCCGCCCAAAGTGCTCCTTAATACAGGCAAACCTGCGGATCTTTTATGGAAGGTTGAAAACGGCATCGGCGGTGAGACCACAATCGTCTATGAATCCTCCGCTTATTCGCCCAATACGCAATACCCCAATGAGATCATGCCCTTTATCATACCGGCCGTTAAAAAGGTCACGGTCAAGGATACTTTAAGCAATGAGACTTTCACAACAGAATATTCCTATAAAGACGGAGTGTGGGACACAGAAGACCGGGAATTCAGAGGTTTTAGGGTAGCCAGAGTGACCGACCCCGAAGGTAACTATAGCGAAACAACCTTCCTCCAGGATGACATGTTCAAAGGAAGGCCTTTAAAGCAGGAGACCTTTGACTCCTCAGGCAATCTCTTCAGCAAAGTCGAAAACACCTGGGACAGTGAAGAAATCATCCCAGGCGTGAATTTCGTCTTTCTCTCCAGGGTGGATAATTTTGTCTATGACGGGGATGCAACGGGTCGAAGGACCGCCCAGG
>CAZCLW010000059.1:0-9782 GCA_964499685.1 uncultured Planctomycetales bacterium | reverse complement strand
AAGCCCGCACCGGACGTCATCCAAGATGAGGCATGGCTTAAAAAAGATTTTATTGAAACCGTGCAGAAGCGCGGAGCCGAGATCATTAAAGCGCGTGGGCTTTCTTCGGCCGCTTCGGCCGCCAACGCGGTCGTCGATACGGTCAGGAAATTGATCACGCCGACACCTCCGGGAGAATTTTTTTCCACGGCGGTCTCTTCGGACGGGAGTTACGGCGTCCCCGAAGGCACGATGTTTAGTTTTCCGCTTCGCTCCGACGGGAAAAATTGGGAAATAGTCCAGGGCCTTCCGCATAATGAATTCGGGAAAGAAAAAATTAAGGCAACACTGGATGAGCTTTTGGCGGAGAGAAAAGAAGTGGACGGTTTGTTTTAAGAGGGTTTAATGAACGCTGAAAATTCGGAATCAAAGTCTGAACCGAAACCGGAGGCCAAGCCTGAGCCGGCGCCAGAGGCCGCCGCGGCCGAGCCTTCGAAAACCCCGCTAGATAATTTAAAAGGGATGCTGGCTGAGGCGGATGATCTAGCCAAAAAAGAGAGCACTCCCCCGGCCGAGCAAAGTAAAAGAGCGCCTGCCGGCACGATTCCCAAAAAAGAAATACTGCAGGCGTTGGGAAAGATCCAGGGCTTCCCCGATGAGATGCTTTCGCCCCGGCAGGTCGACAGTGTTTTGAAAGTTCTCATCGAAAGAGACAAGGCGTTGGAAATAAAAAAACAGCTGGAACAGGGTCTTCAGGACACCGGCCCCATGCAGGCCTTAAAAGACCTCGTGGCCCAGGCCAAAGGCGGGACCGAAAAGCAATAAAACGGTCGATCCCGGTAAAAACTATATAATTTTTTATAAAAATACTTGTGTTTTACTTTATAAACAGTATACTTTAATTTGTATACCCTAAAACGGAGTTGAATGTGAAAAAATTAAATCCTGGCCACGGAGGAATCATTTCCCTCGCTCTATTTCTGGTTTTTTTAACCGGTTGCGATAAGATTCCTTTTCTTCAAGAATATTTTACCCCAAAAGAAAGACAGACCCCCGCTCCTCTCGCCGCACCTACTCCTCAAGCCCCTTCAGAGCCTGCTGCTGCGCCTGCTGATAAACCTTTGGCCGCCAATGAATTAGCACGTGTCGGCGATTGGTCCATCACCCTCGATGAGTTCAATGAACGCTTGGTCCGCCTGAAAGAGGTTGTCCCTGATTTTGACATTGAGGATATGGAAACCAAGAGGTTGATCCTGGATGAGCTGATACGCCAACAGCTTTTGGTCTCGGACGCGGAGGCCCGCGGGATCACCGGCGACAAGGATATCCGCGATGCGGTTGAAGAGTTCCGCCGCACGCTTTTGGTCAGAGAGGTGGCCGCAAGCATTACCGACGAGATCACTGTTTCCGAGCAGGAAGCGAGTGAATATTATGAGCAGAATAAAGAAGCGCTGGCTGATCCAAGTGAATGGCATGTGCGCGAGATTGTGGTCAATGATGAGGCTGCGGCTAAGGATATCCTCGTGGCCTTGTACGGCGGTGCGGATTTTGCGCAAACGGCCAGGGAGCGTTCGACGGGTGCCACAGCGGCCAATGGCGGAGACCTCGGTTTTATCAATCAGATGCCTTTCCCGCAAATGGAGAGCGCCCTGCAGGCTCTGGAACCCGGCGGCATCAGCAGCGTCATCAAGGGACCTGAGGGAAAATTTTATATCATCAAGCTCGAAGAGGTTCGCGGCGGGGAGCCCCGGCCGTTCGAGGAATTAAAGGAGGAGATCATACGCGGTTTAACCTTACTGAAACAGCAGCAGGCCATCGTCGAGCATTTGAACAGGTTAGCCGAAAAGATCCCCACAAAAGTCAACGAAAATCTTTTGGAAAAGCAGTAAAAATACAAAGCAAGGAGAGCAATAACCATGAACATAAATTTAGAGAATAAGAAACAGATAGCGATCATTTCGCTGGCCGTCGGATTAGGCCTGGTGGCGGCCGTGCTCGTCGGCAGTCACATTCAATCCAGTATCCAGAAAGAGACCGCGGCCCTGGCCCGCGAATATGAAGAGAAAAAGATCCAGCCTTTGGTCCAGCAGGTGGAAATGCTCTCCGGCGAGTTGAGAAATCTGGCCTCGCGGCAAATCGCCATGCAGGAACAGCAACAGCAGTTCATGCAGCAGGGGTACCAGCAGCAGCAAGTGGCTGCCGCGCCGACTCCTGTGTCCTCCCTGGCCATTAAAACCCCGGCCGGGAAACGGGCCCTTACCGTTCTGGTCGATTCTTTATCTGCCGTCGGGGGTTTGATCAATCCGGGTGATTTTGTCGATATCATGGCGCATATCAGGATACCGCCCCCGCCCAATACGAGCCTTTCGGAAGAGCGGGTAACGGCGATCCTGTTTCAGAACATGCAGATCCTGGCTGTCGGAACGAATTTACAGAACGAAGGAAGTTATGAAATGCAGCAGGGGGCGGGCTCTTTGAACATTACGTTGGCCGTGGAGCCGGAAGAAGCGGGATTGCTGACCTTTGCCCAGCAGCAAGGACGGTTGCAGTTGGTCTTGCGGCCTCCGACGGAGACGGAGACCCAGATATTGCAACCGGCCTCGTGGGACGCGTTGGCCGAATACGCCCTCGACAAGAACGGCATGGAACTTTTGGTCCCGCGCGCCAGGGCCGTCATTCAGCCGGTCGGTCCGACTGGCCCGACAGAGGAAGTGAAGCCGTATATTCAGATTTTCCGCGGCGGCCGGGAATTGTAACCAACTATACAACCAAGGAACAGTCCATTTAAAAAAGGGTAAAATATGGTCGGATGTAAACACAGAAGGTCCGTGGCAGGGAGTTTGATCGTCGTTTTCGTTTTATGGGCTATTTCGCCCCTACCCAGTTTTGCGCAGACCGGCATGGGCTCCTCACCGATGGAAACTCCTTCCATGGAATCGTTTCCGGACCAGGCTGAAGAGCAGGAGCCTGATCTCCGGGTTTCCGAGGAAGAACAGATGCAGGGGGTCATCGATTCCAAGGACCTTACCGACATTAGTCTTTTGCGCGGCGAGCTGGCTACGGTCAAGGTCTATTCATTGACTCGTCTTTCCATTACCGATCCCGCCATTGCGGACATCGCTTCTGTGGATGCCGACAAGATCATGATCGTCGGAAAGGCCATAGGCCAAACACCGTTTTTTGTCTGGGATGAATACGGCAAACGCACCATTGTCGTGCGTGTCTATGAAGAAAGCCTTTTGTTCATTAAAAACCGTATTCAAAAAATTTTAAAAGCTCTTGATGTCGAGGGCATAACGGTGGAAGAGAACGCCTATGAAGGAAAAGTGATGCTCATGGGCGAACTCCCCAAAGAAAAACGCGATGAGCTCATCGCCGCCCTTGGTTCTTTGTCCGACAGGATCGTGAATCTCACCAAAGAAGAAAAAATCGAAGACCTTATCCAGATCGATATGCAGATCGCGGAACTTAACACGACTTTGCAGAAAACTTTAGGGTTTGATTGGACGACGGGAAGCAATTCGTCGCTGGTGTTGACCTACGAGGAAGCGATCCCCACGGCGGAAAATCAGCTGGAACGCTTCATTAAGATAGGCGATTTTACAAGGACCTCCGAGCTTTTACTTACGATCAATAACCAGATCGAGGAAGGGAACGCCCGTGTTTTGTCCAAGCCGCGCGTCTTGGTCATCAGCGGCAAAGAAGCGAGATTCCAGGTGGGGGGCCAATACCCCATCCAATCCACCGCGCTTACCGGTGATACCGCCACTACAAGCGTCACCTTTAAAGATTACGGGATCATCATGACGTTGACACCGACCCTTGCCGACGGGAAAGTTAATATTGAAATGAATATTGAGATCAGCGACATAGATGCGTCGGTTGCCACGCCCGACCAGGGTTCAGTGGCTTTCACCACCCGCGCGGCCTCAACGACCTTGCTGCTCAATGACCGGCAAACCATTGTTTTGGCCGGTTTGATAAAACTTAACAAGAACACCACCTATCGAAAAGTTCCGTTCCTTGGCGATCTCCCCCTTATCGGGTTCTTTTTCCGCTCCGAGCGCACGCCGGCGGCCGAAAAAGAAACGGAAATCGTCATTACATTGACCCCGACGGTGATCCCGCAGATCGCGCCTAAAGAAACGGAAACAGTTCGAAGCTCCCCAGAAAAAATGGAATCGGTAAAAAAAGAGACCATGATGCCGAAAAAGGAAGCTGCCGCCGAAGAGTTTGTTGAGTTCGCTTCCGCACCGGCTGCCAATGAAAATATTGACATAGCCAAAACAGTCCCGGCAGTCGAAGCGGCAACCCAAGAAATGCCAGAAAGCCAGCCTTCTGCGGACCCGGCCATGCCGGCCCGGGAAACGGCGGTAGTCGTCGATGAGCCTGCCCCGGCCGAGTCTTCCATTGAGTTTGCGGAAGAATTAGCGGTCGATGAAGATGATTCCGAGACACTCGTTTCTTATGTTCAATCCGTTCAAAAAAAAATTTCTGAAGCGATCACATACCCTTATGAGGCCAGTGAAAATGGATGGAGCGGGACAGTCAAACTGGTCCTGCATATTTTAAAGGATGGGACGCTCGACGAAGTTGCGGTCAAAGAATCTTCAGGGCATCAGGTCTTTGATAAGGATGCCATCAACACGGCCCAGATTCTGTCGCCTTACGGGGCTTTTCCCCCGGAGCTGGAGATCAATGAAATCAAAGTCATTGTTCCTATTGTCTACAGCCAGGACGCCGCGGCCTTGGATGTCGCCTGTCAGCCGGCGGCTACGTCACCCTCGACGGAAACGGCTTATGCGGAAATGGTCCAACAGCGTTTGGCCCAGGCGCTGTTGTATCCCGATTATGCCCAAAAGAACGGCTGGGAAGGCACGGTAAAATTAGACCTTCAGATCTTGCGCGACGGGACTTTGGCCGCCGCCTCGGTCAAAGAATCGTCGGGGAACAAAATGTTCGACGAGACTGCTCTTCAGGCGGCCAAAACTTTAGCGCCCTATTCGGTTTTTCCTCCGGAATCTGAACTTCAGGACTTGAAACTTACAGTACCCATCGTTTACAGTTTAAGGAAATAATGGATTCAAAGACAATCACTGTTTTCAGCAATAAAGGCGGTGTTGGTAAAACCTTTATTGCGGTTAACCTGGCTACGGCCTTGGCTTTGGCGGGCAAAAGGGTCTTACTGGTCGATCTTGATTTTCAAGCCGGCCAGGATATGGCCCGTATGCTCAATCTGACGCCGCGGCATGCTTTGGTCGATCTCTTGTCCAGCATTGAGACGACGGAAAACCCCGAGATCATCAAGAAATTTGTCATCTCCCATTCCAGCGGACTGGATTTTCTCCCCGCCGTTCAGCAGACCCGGCAAATCGGGCACATCACGCCGGATAATATCAAGCCGTTCTTCAAAAAGGCCTCTCTGATATACGATTATATTATCATCGACGGAGGAAAGGCCTTCAGCGAGATCTTGGTGACCGCTTTCGATTATTCCAAACTGATCCTTCTGGTCGCCACGCCGGATGTCTTGGCGGTGTATCAGATTAAATGGAGCCTGGATGTCTTGCAAAGCCTGCATTTCCCCGTCAAGATGGTCAAGCTCATCCTGAACCGCTCGGAGAGCCGGGGCGGGGTTGCGTGGCAGGAGGTGCGTTCCGCACTGGCCTGCGAGATATTTTCACATATCCCTTCCGACGGGAAGGCGGTGGGCATGGCCTTAAATCAGGGCATTCCTTGTGTTGTGGAAAACCCGAAGAGCAAGGTCTCCGAATCATTTTTCAAGATGGTCGGCCAGTTGCAAAAAGAAGATCTCTATATCCGTTCCGCCGAAGTCGAGCGTTTGCGGACGACGGATGACAGCATCCAAAAACCGGGGCAGTTCTGGGAAAAATTCGGCATTTCCCAGCAGATGGTGAAAATGTCCGGCCCGGGGCTGGCCGTCCCGGAAGAGGACGAGATCATTGTTTTAAAGAAAAAGATCCATGAAAAGCTAGTCGAGCGCATGCACCTGGAAGATATCAGCCCCGAGGCCCTGACCGACCCCAAGCAGGCGCAGAACATCAAGAGCACCGCCGAAAAGATCATCAGCAACCTTATTATGGAAGAAAAGGGCGGCATGATCTCTTCCCATGAAGAACGTGTCCGGCTGGTCAAGGAGATCGTGAACGAGGCCTTGGGCTTGGGGCCCTTTGAAGATTTTCTCGCGGATCCGGAGGTGACCGATATCATGGCCAATAGCCGTAACGAGATCTATGTCGAAAAGCACGGCAAATTGATCCTGACCAACAAGCGGTTTGTTTCCGACAATCAGATGCGCGCCATCATCGACCGCATCATCGCGCCCCTGGGGCGCCGCATCGACGAGTCAACGCCGATGGTCGATGCCCGCTTGACCGACGGGTCCCGCATCAACGCCATTATCCCGCCGCTTTCTTTGAACGGCCCGATGATCACGATCCGCAAATTCGGTGTTGAACGCCTGGAAGCGACCGATCTTCTGGAGCGTTTTAAAACTATGTCCCAGTCCATGTATGATTTATTAAATGCCTGTGTTATCGGACGCAAAAATATCATTGTTTCCGGCGGGACCGGTGCGGGGAAAACGACCTTGCTCAATGTTATTTCACAATTTATTCCCGACGATGAACGTATCATCACGATCGAGGACGCGGCTGAATTGCGTTTAAAAAAGAGCCATTGGGGCCGGCTCGAATCGCGGCCCTCAAACGTCGAAGGAAGGGGCCAGGTGACGATACGCGACCTCTTCATTAATACGCTGCGCATGCGCCCCGACCGTATTATCATCGGTGAGTGCCGCGGTCCCGAGATCTTGGACATGCTGCAGGCCATGAACACCGGCCACGACGGCTCCATGACCACGTTGCATGCCAATTCCACGCACGACGTATTGGTGCGCATGAGCTCCATGATCCTTTTGAGCGGGATCGAGCTCCCGGTGCGCGCCATCAACGAAATGGTCGCGTCGGCCATCGACATCATTGTGCATATTGCCCGTTTTTCCGACGGGTCGCGTAAAATCACCGGGATCACGGAAGTCGTCGGAATCAAAGAGGACTTTCAGCTCGACCTTCGGGACGTTTTTGTTTTTCAGCACAAAGGGATGAACGCCGAAGGTGTCGTTCTTGGGGAATTCCGCCCCACCGGGTATGTCCCCAACGTTTTTTCTGACCTTGTCCAGCGGGGCATCAAACTCGACAAGAAAATTTTTGAAGCCGCCTAAAGTTGAAGATCGTTAACACCACCCAAAATACCCTTCTGGCCGATCGCGTCGTTTTGGCCAACACACTCCTTAGCCGTCTCGTGGGGTTGCTGAATCGCACAACCTATTCTCCGGGCGAAGGCCTGATCCTTACTCAATGCCGGTCTATCCACATGTTTTTTATGCGTTTTGCCATTGATGTCGTTTTTCTCAGCAAGGAAAATAACGTGGTGGGAATGGTGAAAGGAATAAAACCGTTCGGTATGAGCCCTGTTTTTTGGAAGGCCAGTTACGCCATTGAATTGCCGGTAGGAACGATCACCCGTTCAAAGACGGCCTTGGGTGATCGGATCGAACTCATCCCCTAGTTGTCCTCATAATCCTTAAGGTCATCTGCCGCTTTGTCGATTTCATCCAGCCAGCGGTGGCAATATTTACACACCTTTGCTTCGGCGAAGATTTTTTTTCCGCAGAATATGCAGTTTTTCTTTTCGGCCCCGTGGTAATCCACCTCCACAAGATCATCGATCAAATGCTGCAGGCAGTGGGGGCACTTCAACGACCGCTCGCTCAGATCTTCAAAACAATAAGGACATTTTTTGACCATAAGTATTTTAATAATAGGGCCGGCCGCGCTAATTTGCAAGCCAAAAGATTTATTTCGGAAAAAGAAATAAAAATTGCTTGAACGGACATTGATTGATATACTGAAAAAAATGTCCAATGTGACTTTAGGGGAGATCCATGGGCGTAATTTATAAATTTAAACAGGAAGTGGTGGATTTTGTTATGGCGCAAAAGCAGGCCCATCCTGGCCTGAGTTGCCGTCAGCTGGCCGGTATTGTCAGCAAAGAGTTCCAGCTCCAAGTCTCCAAATCCTCCGTCAACACCATACTCAAGCAGGCACAGCTGAGCAGCCCTGTGGGACGAAGACCGCACAAAGGAAGAGCTAAATCAGTAAAACCGCCGGTCAAACCATTTGCGGTTGCCGCACCCAAAGAAGCTCCTCCGATAAAAAAGATAGAACTGGTCTCTGCCGGCAAGCCGTCCAAGCCGCCGGTGGGGCGAGGGGCTTCACCGTCGATAGAGGCGAAGATTTTCGATCTTTCGCATCAACCGGCCCCTCCACCGAGTTCTCAGCTCTACGACGGCCTTGGCAATATTTTTCTTAAAGCCATTGAGTGGTCGCTTTCCTCCAAGCCGGTATTGGGCGAAATCCTTAAGGACCATGCCAAGGCTTTCCCGGCCGAGGATGTCGATGCGGCGAGCGAAATCTTACTCTATTTGCGGTCATTTGGCATGGCAGGCATTGAAGACCTGCCAAAATACAAAGGGTCGGGTCTGTGGAAACTGAATCAACTCAGCAGCAATTTTGATCACAAGATCGTTGTGGATTTTTATCACCATTTAAGCAACATGGAGGAGGCCGGCTTTAAATTAGCCAATGAGATCGATCAGTTATTCACGGAAATTGCGCATTTTACGTTTACCTGTGAGGATGGTCTTGAATTATCCATGGATGCCCAATGTGAGACCATTTTCGTTCGAAATGTCCATTCTGATAAACTCAGTTTGTACAATAAATTATTGTCCAATCTAACGAGTCAAATCATTAACCCGCAAAAACCAACCGTCATTCAAAAAGCCCCCGGACAGGCGGCCATCGCCAAGGAATTTTATGACTTCTTGACGGTGTATGAAAATACGCCGGGCAAAAGGATAAAGTCGGTCAGCCTGTTTGATGCTCAAGGGGCAGAACTTTCCCGGTTTTCGGCGGTCCCGGCCCAAAAGCGTTTTTTTATCGTCGGAATATGGCCCTGGCAAAAAGAATATGACCTTTTGGTTTCCCACATTTCGGGCCATCGCGGGACGGTCCCTCATCCATTGACTAATCAAACCATTTCCTTCAAGGAAATTTCCACTCCGGCCCTGGTCGAATTGACAAGGCAACTGTGCGGCGGAATTCAGGGCCATGCGATCTATATAAACAATGAAGACCGTCCGCAAAATATCATCCTCACCAATATCGCTTCGGGCAGTTTGAGTCCGGCAGCGATCGTTTCGGCTTATTTTTTGCGTTGGCCTAACATGGAAGAGGCCGGACAAAAGCCGGTCGATCGAAATGCTGCCGGAAACATACCGGATGCCCCTGCTTTCGGTTTTTGGGAAAGTATTGATGTTTTTTTAAAAAAGTTGCGATATCAGGCCGGTAAGCAATTTTTTGGGCCTATAACGGACGAAAGTGCCCTAACTGATTTACTGACAGTAGGTTGTAATCTTCCGGGGTACTGGCAAGAAACTCAATGGGGTTCGATTGTTAACTTAATCCCGCCGGGAGATCTAACACTGGATAAAGTTAAGATATTGCAAGCCGCAGCTTCACGCCTCAATCAGACCGATATTGTAGACCCTGCCGGGAAGCGTGTTTTTGTTAAGATCCTCTAAAGCCCAATGTTTAAAAATTTAAACATTTTTGTCTCGCGGCTTGCGCTTTAAAAAAGTCCGTGTTATACTTTCAGCATCTTATTTTATTCTTTTATATATCGCTTTTTGCCTCACTTGAAAAAGTGGGGTTTGATCT
>CAZCLW010000058.1:0-9877 GCA_964499685.1 uncultured Planctomycetales bacterium | reverse complement strand
ACCAGGCCTTGGTCATGTTTCTGGCCGAGCATTTTCAATTGCGCAAGAGCCGGATCGAGATCATAAAGGGATTGAAATCCCGGCACAAAACAATTATGATAAAAGGCCAATTAAGCCGGTAAGGAGAGATGTTATGCTGGAAGAGCGAATAGCCCAGGATTATAAAAAGGCCATGCTGGAGCGGAATACCGCCAAGTCTTCCGCCTTGAGTTTTTTGCGGGCCCAGATAAAAAACGTGATGATCGATAAGCGCGTGGAAAAAGTGTCCGATGAGGACGTGGTGACGGTCATCAAGAAAATGGTCAAACAGCGTCAGGACTCGATCGAGCAGTTCGAAAGGGGCGGACGCAACGACCTGGTCGAGAAGGAAAAAGCCGAGCTTCTGCTTTTGCAAAGCTATTTGCCGCAGGAAATGCCTGAAGAGGAGTTAAAGCGCATTATCGCCGAAGCGGTCAAATCCTCCGGCGCGACATCGGCCAAAGATATGGGAAAAGTCATGAAAGAGCTTCTTCCGAAAGTGGCCGGCAAGGCTGACAACAAGCGCGTCAGTGATCTCGTTAAACAGTCCCTTTCACAAATGTAATTCTTCATGAAGACCCCGCAGAACCTAAAAATCCTGAATATCATTAGACAGACGCTGATCGTTCTTGTATTGCTCTTGGCGGCAGCGGTGGCCGGATTTTTCGTCTGGAGCGCGGATAAATATGTCGTTCCGATCATGATGCTCCACTCCGTGGACTACGAATCGAACCATAGGGAGAAATCCGCCAATGTTCTGCGGCCGGAATATTTCCGCGAATATCTGGAATTTTTAAGGGAAAAAAAATACAATGTGATCTCCGTCCCCGAGCTGGTGGAAGGCATAAGTTCGGGGAAACGTTTCCCCCGCAACACGGTGGTCATCACGCTCGACGACGGCTATATCGATAATTATGTTCATGCCTTTCCTCTTTTAAAAGAACATGGCATCCCGGCCGCCTTTTTTCTTTCCTCGGACTTGATCGGCACAGAGGGGTTCATGAACTGGGAGCAGGTCAGAGAGCTGCAGCGGGCGGGCATGACGATCGGCAGTCACGGGGTAAAGCACGCTTATTTACCCGATGTGGACCGTGAACGCCGGCATGCTGAAATATTCAACAGCAAGAAAGCCCTGGAGGAGAAGTTGGGTGTTCCTATCGAATATCTTTCCTATCCCGTCGGGGGGTTTGATGAAGAAGTAAAAGTCATGGTCAAGAACGCGGGGTATAAGGCGGCCTTCACGACCAACCGGGGTTACGATAAGTTCAACAAAGACCTATATGAACTGAAACGGATCCGTTTCGCGACCTATAAACCGCGCATGAACACTTTCAGGGCGCAGATCTCAGGCTATTATAATCTTTTCCGACGGTCACGAGCGCCGTTTTGATAGGAGTAATATGAGTTCTTCGGGACAATACGCGTTGACCGCTGAAGGGTTTATTATACAAAATTATAATCATACCAAACCTTTCAGCAATTTCTTTCCCGGGATTGCCGGTGTTTGGGGGATCCCGATGTGGGTTTTTTATGTCAACCGTGGCCAGTGTATTTCCAGTTTTGGCATTCAAAGCAAGGACAAGGCCATCCTGGAATTCCAGCCCGCCAATAAAGCCTATCGCCTGACATCCCTACAGGGCTTCCGTACTTTTCTTAAAATAAAAAGCGGTGCAAAGACGCTATTTTGGGAGCCTTTCCAGAATAATTCCTCCGCCGGTATAAAAACGCAGCAGAAGATGTTTGTAACCTCGCATGATCTGGTCATCGAAGATGCCCATCCGCAGCTGGGATTGAAAATCCGGGTAAAATATTTTACTCTTCCCGAAGAGCCCCTAGCCGCCCTTGTCCGGGAAGTTGAGCTGATCAATACATCGCGCAAAAAGTTATCCGTTGAAATGATCGACGGCCTGCCCATAATGAACTGTTATGGCCTCAATGACTGGGCGGCCAAAAACATGTCCCGGACCGTCGAGGCCTGGATCAATGTCGGCAATATAAAAAAGAAAGCGCCCTATTATCACCTCAAGGTTGATATCGCTGATACATCCCAGGTTCAGCACATTCAAGAAGGTAATTTTTATTTCAGTTTCATTGAGGAAGGGAAGAAGACGCGCCTGCTTGATCCCCTGGTCCAAACGGAACTGGTCTTCGGCAACAGCGCTGATTTCCGCGTTCCCGAAGCCTTTCTTAACGCGAAGGCGGCCTTTCAGATCCCCTCCCGGCAGGAAACCAGCAACCGTACCCCCTCGGCTATGAGCTATCATCGTTCGCCGTTAAAGGCCAAGGGACAGATAAAAATGACCTCCTGTATCGGTTTCGCCTATACGCTGGAACAATTGGATAAATTTATGACCAAGGCCTTGCAGAACGATTTTATCGCCGTGAAAGAGTGGAAGAACAAGACGATCGTGGAGGGAGTCAAAGATTTTGCGTTCACCAAAAGCTCCATGCCGGCTTTTGATGCTTATTGCGGGCAGACTTTCCTGGATAATGTCCTGCGCGGCGGCCTTCCGATTTCCCTGGAAACGCAGGAGGGGACGGAGGTCTTCAATGTGTACAGCCGCAAGCACGGCGATCCCGAAAGGGATTATAATTATTTTGTCCTGGCCCCTACTTATTTTTCACAAGGGAACGGCAATTACCGTGACGTGAACCAGAACCGCCGCAATGACCCCTGGTTCAACATCCATGCCGGCCAAACCAATCTCCTGAATTTTCTCAATTTAGTGCAGGCCGACGGGTTCAATCCGCTTGTCGTTAAAGGGACGACGTTCGTTGTCGATGACGCCGGAAAACTCGGGAAAATCCTGGAAGAAGGCGTGCCTCAAGAACACCAGGCAGCCTTGAAATCCATTTTGCAGAAAGCCTTTCAGCCCGGCGAGCTGATCAATTTCCTTATTCAAAAGAAGATCAACCTGAAAGTATCTCATCAGGCTTTCTTGGGCAAGGTCCTGAGTATAGGACATAAACAGGAACAATGCGACCACGGCGAAGGGTTCTGGACCGACCACTGGACTTATAATCTGGATCTTCTGGAAAGTTTTATGGCGCTTTATCCGGACGCGGTCCGTTCCTTGTTCTGGGAAGAGCGCAAATTCACTTTTTATCACAACAGCCATTATGTTCTCCCTCGTGATCAGCGGTATATCCTGACAGATCGAGGCGTGCGGCAATATCATTCGGTCATGCATGATCCAAAGATAACCAAGGCCGATGAGCGGGGGAACAGGCTTCGCGCGCACAATGGCGAAGGAGATGTTTACAAAACCTTTCTTCCCGTAAAATTATTGTGCCTTGCCGCTAATAAGGCCGCTTCGCTGGACCCTAGCGGGATCGGCATCGAAATGGAAGCTGATAAGCCGAATTGGTATGATGCCTTAAACGGATTGCCAGGATTGATCGGATCGTCGGTTTCTGAGACATTTGAATTGAAACGCCTGTGCGTTTTTATCAAGACCATCCTGCGCCGGCTGGATCTGCCGGATGAGGCCAAGATTCCGGTCTTTGCGGAACTCTATTCCTTTCTGTCACGCCTGACCCATCTGTCTTCGATGGAAACTGATCCTTTTGCCTATTGGCAAAAGGCCAACGATGTCAAAGAGCACTATCGTTATCGCGTACGCCAGGGCATTGAAGGCCAGGAAAATGAAATGACCGTGCGCGAAATCAGGCATTTCCTGGACGCCGTGATCCGCAAGACCGAACAGGGCATCGGCCGGGCCAAGAAGAATGGTCTATTTGCCACGTATTTTTATCATGAAGTGACTGAGCATGCAAAAATAGAGAAAGTCGACGCCAAACCCATTATCCGGCCGCTTAAATTCAGGCGTCACGACCTTCCTTTGTTCCTGGAAGGCTTTGTCCATGCCTTAAGGGTGACGGACAATAGAAACGAAGCCAAAAATCTTTACCAAAAGGTAAAGACGAGCCCCTTGTTCGACGCCAAGTTGAAGATGTATAAAGTAAACGATGATCTCTCGGGGGAAACGGAAGAGATCGGCCGTACGCGTATTTTTCCACCGGGATGGTTGGAGAACGGATCGATCTGGCTGCACATGGAATATAAATTCCTGCTGGAGTTGCTACGCTGCGGACTTTATGACGAGTTTTATGAGAATTTTGATCGTGCCCTGGTGCCGTTTTTAAAACCCGAACAATATGGGCGCAGCATCCTGGAGAATTCTTCGTTTATCGTCAGCAGCGCCCATGAGGATAAATCGCTCCACGGGCAGGGGTTTGTAGCCAGGCTTTCAGGCAGCACGGCTGAATTCATCCATATGTGGTTGCTTATGAACGTAGGTCCGCAGCCTTTCCGGCAGAACGGAAAAGGCGAATTAACCATGGACCTGCAACCGGCATTACGGGGAGCGTTCTTTACCAAAAATGAAGAGACATGCGAATATTATAATGCGGCGGGACAGAAGCGGAAAGAGAAACTGCCGAAAAACACCTATGCCTTCAAGCTTTTCGGGACGACATTGGTCGTTTATCATAACCCCCGCCGGAAGGACACCTTCGGCCCTGACAGGCCGTCCGTCAAGAAAATAACGGTCACATACAGCGGTTCACAGCCCATCACGCTTTCCTCGACCACTGTTTCCCCTCAGCATGTGCAGGCACTCCGTCAGCAGAAGATCGAACGCCTCGATATTTATTTTACATAACGGCGGCCGAGGCACATCTCCAGGGAATCCCAACACCACCCCAGAAAAAAAGCAAAAAGCGGCATCACCCAGACAAACTGTCTCTGCAGGAACCAGTAGTTCTTGAGTAAGCAGACCAAAAATATCAGCTGAATACCTATCACCATAAAAATAAGAAAAAATCCCCATTGCTGCCATCTATCCCGGTTTCGGGGAAGGAACAGGCTGACCATCCCCAAGAGCAAGGGGTAGAGTTTCTTTTGACCGACCAGATTCCCTACGATACTTTTTAAAAATCCCACCGGATTGACCAAGGGATTAGGGATATACTCAAAGACGTTCATGCGATCAAAAAGCGTGAACAGGTCCTGTTTGCCCCCCAACCCGAGATTAAGTGAAGAGTACCATAACCAGATAAGCGAGCTGACTACAAAAATACCCGCCACATAGGTCAGCAGTCCTTTATCAACATTTTTGAAAGAGCGGGCGTCGGCCAGAAAAAAAGCTGCTGAAAGGACAAAGAAGAGGATGGCAAAGACATGAAAGGAAGCCAGATAGATGTAAAAGGCGGTCAGCAAGATTTTTTGGGCATTGGTCAGACGGTCAAACTTTGAAAATAGAGTCCCGGTCAAATAAAAAGTGGCCAGGGCCATGACGGGAAGGACCGCATAAGGACGGAATTCAAAAGAGTGGTAAATAAGGTTGGAGTTGAAAACCACCACGCTGAAGGCCACAAGATAACCGGCTGTCGTTTTATAGTAGCGGGAACAAATCAAATAAAGAAGATAAAATCCCAAGACGGTGGCCAGAATGTGCGGAATGGCCAGGCCCCATTTGCTCAGTCCAAAAATCCGGATAAACGGATAATTTAGAATATAGTCGCCGGGAAAACAGGAAAAATCCCCGTAATAATTCCTGGAAAAGATATTCAGGAAATTTAAGGCTTGTTCGGAGCTTAACAGGAACTGATATTCTTCATCTTGATGAATGTTGCGGTTAGCGAGCGTTTTAAACCGTAGGAACAAGCCTATGAAGGCTAAGAGGGTGCACAGGATGATCCGGTGATATTTCAGAAAGGTTTGCCGGAGAGTCGACATGGATATGGTGTTAGTGTGGTATTATCGCCAGACAAAGATCTCGCGCAGGACCTGGTACATAAAGACCGCGCCCCAGCGCCAGACCTGTAATTTACGCTCTCCGCCGATGCGCGCGGGCTCATCACCGGGGATCTCGGCTATTTTAAGCTTGCGCTTGGCTGCGCGGATGGATAAAAGCGGTTCCCAGCTCACGCGGGTGCTGAACAACCGTTCTTCGAAATCGTAACTGTCGTCTTTATGCAGGTCCAATTCGTAGATCAGGTCTTTTCGGTAGGCCCGGTAGATCACCATGGCATCAGTATAGCGGAAGCCATGAAAAAGGCTGATGATGGTCGTGAACATCCAATTTCCGAAGCCGGTGAGAAAATCATCATCATCGCTCTTGGCCCCTGAAGCATAGCGTGAGACAATGACCATATCGTAGCCTTCTTTCATCTTTTCAATGCATTGCGGAATGAGCTCGGGCACGGAATTGCCGTCCGGGCTGAATGTCAGGATGACGTCGCCCTCGATATGCGGAAGGGCCTCCATGTAGGCATGACGCATACCTTTTTTCTTCTGAACGACGTAAGGGTAGCCCTTTTCTTGGAGGTACTCAAGCGTGCCGTCGGTGGATTGACCATCGATAAAGAGGAGTTGGTCATATCATTCAGGCTTGATTTGAGGCATGATGACCTTGATCCCATCGATCTCATTGAGCACGGGGACAACCAGGGTAACTTTCATAAAAATCCTCTGAAAAAGGTTTTTTGAATAAAGGTATTTTTATTGAAAAGCCTTGATATGTCAAGGCTTAAATCAGGCCAGCTCTATTGACAAAATTACTTTTATGTATAAAATCCTAATGTGAAGTTCATTTCTTGTTGGACTCTAAGGTTTTTTCCAAGGATCTTCCTGTTCTGATCACTTTTGACCATGATTAAGGAGGTTTGAAGATGGCCGAGGCGGGTATTGCAGCCCTTAATGAAAGGGTCAAAAAAGAAAGCAGTTTCGTCGATGCTATTCTCCAGGAAACGCAGAAAGTCATCGTAGGACAGAGATATTTGCTCGAGCGGCTGATGGTCGGCCTGCTGGCTAACGGTCATATCCTGATCGAGGGGGTTCCGGGCTTGGCCAAGACCACCGCCGTCAAGATCCTCTCCGCCACGATCCAGACGAAATTCCAGCGCATCCAGTTCACCCCCGACATGCTTCCGGCCGATTTGACCGGCACATTGATCTACGATCAGCGCTCTAATAACTTTCATATCAAAAAGGGGCCGTTATTTGCCAATATTATCCTCGCCGATGAGATCAACCGGGCACCGGCCAAGGTCCAAAGCGCCCTGCTTGAGGCGATGCAGGAACACCAGATAACGATCGGAGAAGAAACGCTTTTGCTGGAAGACCCCTTTTTGGTCCTGGCGACACAAAATCCGATCGAACAGGAAGGGACTTATCCTCTGCCGGAAGCTCAGGTGGATCGTTTTATGCTCAAAGTAAAAGTTGTTTATCCGGCCAAGGGGGAAGAGTTGGAGATCCTCAAACGCATGTCGTTTACGAACAAGCAATGGCCGATCAAACCGGTCGTTTCTCCGCAGGACATCCTGCGCGCCCGCCAGGTGGTCGATGAGATCTATATCGATGAAAAAATCAATCAGTATATCGTCGAATTGGTCGACGCTACCCGCTATCCGGAAAAATATAGATTATCCGACCTCAAGGGCCTTATCCACTACGGCGCCTCGCCCCGGGCGACCATTTATCTGGCCATTGCCGCCAAGGCCTACGCGTTCCTGCAGGGGCGCGGCTATGTAACGCCCCAGGATGTCAAATCCATCGGCCTGGACGTCCTGCGCCACCGTGTGATCGTGAGCTACGAAGCCGAAGCCGAAGAAAAAACCTCTGAAGACATCATTCAAAAGATATTCGAAGAAGTAGAAGTACCTTAATTTAAGTCACAAGTCACATATCACATGACACAAGTGCATTGCATGTGACCTGTGACTTTTGACATGTGACTTCAGTTATGATCCCCAAAGACCTCTATAAAAATATCCGTCGCATTGAGATCACCACTAACCGGCTGGTGACCGATATTTTTGCCGGCCAATATCACAGTGTTTTTAAAGGTCGCGGCATGGAATTCAATGAGGTGCGCGAATACCAGCGCGGGGACGATGTGCGCACGATCGATTGGAATGTCACCGCCCGCACCGGAAATCTTCATGTTAAGAAATTCGTCGAAGAGCGCGAATTGACGGTCATGATCATGGTCGACGCGTCCGCGTCCTGCCGTTTTGCCACGGTCCATGAATTAAAAAGCCGGCTGGCCGCGGAGATCGCGGCGGTCCTGGCCTTTTCCGCCATACGTAACAATGACAAAGTAGGCCTGGTCATTTTTACCGACAGTGTCGAGAAGGTTATCCCGCCGCGCAAAGGCTTAAGCCATGTACTTCATGTCATCCGCGAAGTCCTGTATTTTTCCCCTCGAGGAAAATCCACCGATATTATCCAGGCCCTGCAGTTTTTGAACCGTACTACCAAGCGCAAAACAGTGTCATTTCTTATTTCGGATTTCTTTGTGGATGAAGAACAGGCCGGCGCCCTGAAGCGCGCCCTGGCGATCGCCAATAAGCGGCATGACCTGATCGCGGTCACGCTCAATGATCCGTCGGAAAGCCGGTTGACTGATGCGGGGCTGATCAATCTGGAGGATCCGGAATCGGGTGAAGTCGTCCTGCTGGACACTTCTGATCCGCATCTGCGGCATACATACGAGGCCAAGGCCATTGAGCGTCTTCACGCCAGAGATCGACTATTCCGTTCCGTCGGCATGGATCATATGGACATCTCGACCCATCTTCCATACGCCAAAGAAATGGCGCGGTTCTTCATGCAGCGCTGGAGTAAGGTTAGACGATGAAACGCATTTTTTTGTTTTTAGGGATTTTGATTCTTTCAAGCCCTTGGGCGTGGGCGCAACTGAAAGAGGTCAAACCCCCGGTGGAATATCCGATGAACCGGCTTTGGATATACCTTTTATTCGGCATTCTTACGGCGCTTCTGTCCTTATTTTTATTTAATCTGTACAGGACCGTTTCCCGGAAATCCGTTTCGAGCGAAATCAAATCCCCCCAGGAGACGGCTTATGCCCGGCTTGAGGAATTGCACAGGCGTTTCCTTCCGGAAAAAGGGGAGTTGAAGGAATACTACACCGTCCTCGGCGATATCCTCAGGCGTTATTGTGAAGACCGTTTTCGCGTCCGCGCGGCGGAGATGACGACACCGGAATTCTTGGAGCATGTACGGAAAACACAATTATTCAGCGCAGAACGCGAGGCGCTCTTCCGGGAATTCTTGGACTCCTGCGATATGGTCAAGTTCGCGAAATATACGCCGGGACGGGTTGAAGCCGAGCATAGTTTTGAGCTGGCTAAAAAGATCATTGACCAAACGAAGGATTAAACGTCCGTATGGTATTTAAGGATCCATTGATCCTGCTTTTGATCCCGTTCCTTTGCGGCCTGTTTATTTGGCAGCGCTGGCGGAAAAAGGACCCCGCCCTGCGGTTTTCTTCTATTCTTCTGGTCCAGGGGCTGGGAACGACCTGGAGGTCCCGGTTCAGTTTTATTCCTGATGTGCTGCGTTTATTATCGTTGATCTTTTTTTTGATCGCTTGGGCCGGTCCGCGTTCCGTTCTGCAGGAGACCGTTACGTCGGCGGAAGGCATTGACATTATCCTCACCATCGACACCTCCGGCAGTATGGCGGCGGAAGATTTTGCGGTCGGCGGCCGGCGCAGCAACCGTTTGCGCGCGGTCAAGAATGTTGTAGAAGAGTTCATTCAGAACAGACGCTATGACCGTATCGGATTGGTGGTCTTTGCCGGCGCGGCCTATACCGCCTGTCCTTTGACGCTCGATCATAATTGGCTGATCAACAATTTGGCGCGGATCGAATTGGGGATGATCAAAGACGGCACAGCCATCGGCTCAGCCATCAATTCATCCCTTTTGCGGCTTCAAAAGAGCAAGGCCAAAAGCAAGGTCATTATCTTGCTGACCGACGGTGTCAATAATGCCGGAAAGACCGATCCGCTGATCACGGCCCAGGCCGCGCGCTCCCTGGATGTTAAGA
>CAZCLW010000057.1:0-10651 GCA_964499685.1 uncultured Planctomycetales bacterium | reverse complement strand
TGTTATGGTGCGGTATTCCGTTATGATCAACGGCATAGACGAGCTGGCGATAATGAAACTGGATGTCCTGGACGACCTTAAAAAGATCAAGGTATGCGTGGCTTATACACATAAAGGAAAGACGATTAAGGATTTTCCGATGGATTTTGAGGTCCTTTCGGAGGCCAAGCCGATTTATCATGAACTGGACGGCTGGCAGAAAGAAACGCGGGGAATCCGCGAGTACCGCAAATTGCCCCTCAAGGCGCGCCAATATATAGAATATTTAGAAAGAATATTAAAGGTTAAGATAAAATATATATCTATCGGCTCCAAGCGGGATGAAATCATTATCCGCTAAAACGTGCTTTATCTGTCGTATCTTATTACAAGACAGTAAGTTTAAAATCGCTTGACTTTGATAATACCCTATGTTAATTTGAAGTCCTGTAAAAAGGAGGAATCAATGCACACACGGCGTGCGACTTTAATCACCATTCTTATTGCTATCTTCACAACTTTAAGCCTTTCAGGCTGTACCGTCATTTTCCAGAAGGGAAGACGGTCAGACGTTGAAAAAATTAGCCAATTAAAAAGCGAATTAAGCGAACTCGAACGGGCCAAAGCTGAATTGGAAGACCGTTTGCGCAATGAAATTGCCAATCGTCAGGCCAAAGTCGAGATGACTGATAGAGGCTTGGTCGTCACATTTGTGGCCGAGGTTTTATTTGATTCCGGAAAGGCCAAATTACGCGAGGATGCGCTTGGAAAATTGGACAAAGTCGCCGATGTCCTTCAAACCACAGTGCGGGATCTCTCCGTCGGGGTCGAAGGTCACACCGATAACGTTCCTATTAAGTATTCCGGGTGGAAATCAAACTGGGAATTATCCGCTCATCGTGCTTTAAGTGTCCTGCATTACCTCATTGAAGAGCAAGGCCTGAACCCGGACCGCCTGTCGGCGACGGGTTACGGCGAATACCGGTCGGTTGCCTCCAACGACACCGCCGAAGGACGGCAAAAGAACCGCCGCGTTGAGATCATTATTCTGCCGAAGGTCGAAAAGGCATCGGGTTCGGACGAAGGCGTTAATTTAAAATAGATGAAAAGTACAGTCGTCCCGATCGCTGTTGTTCTGATCATTGTCTCGGTCTTTTTGATCTATAATTCGACGCAGACGGTCAGCAATATCCGTCAGACGCTTGACGTCGAGCGCTACCAGCGCATTACCACCGAGGAAAAATTACAGCAGGCGGAAACCCGTATTCGGATTCTGGAAAGCCAAATCAGCAATTCACGGGAAAAGCTGAACGAAATCCAGACCATTTTGGAAGAACAAGAATCGGCCGCTGAAGAGGCGGAAGAAAAAGATAGCGTAGATCAGGGAACGGCTGCCTCGGACGAACAATTAAAGGAATTCGAACGTACTCAACCGGCCTCGCCGGAAACTCAGCCTTTGAACCTATGAGATAAGCGATTAGTTGTCCTTTAATGGAGGGATTGATGAGTGGGGGATTGTAATATCCCCCATTTTATTTAAAGGCAGGAACAACGTGGAATTAGATCTTTCAAAAATGCCAAAGCATGTCGCTATCATCATGGACGGCAACGGCCGTTGGGCCCAGAACCGCAATCTGCCGCGTACCAGCGGCCACATGGAAGGAATAAAGCGGGTTGAAGAGATCATTGATGTCGCCGCCGAACTGCGCATCAAGGCCTTGACGTTGTTCACTTTCTCGACGGAGAACTGGCAGCGGCCTGCGGGTGAAGTTTCCATCCTGATGCGGACTATGAGTGATGTGCTAAGGAGCAAGGTTGATAAGCTCAACCGCAACAACACGCGCTTTCAGATGATCGGCCGGCGGGAAGGTATTCCGCCCGAAGTTTGGGACAGTATCCATTCGACCACCGATAAGACCAAAAGCAATACGGGCATGGTCCTTAATATGGCCTTCAACTACGGCGCGCGCCTCGAGATCGTGGATGCCATAAAAAGCATTATACGGGACGTTAAGCAAGGGGCTTTGGAGATAGACGATATTTCGGAGGATACGGTCAGCCGGGCGTTGTATACCCATGGACTTCCTGACCCCGATCTTTTGATACGGACTTCCGGGGAACAGAGGATCAGTAATTTTCTTTTATGGCAGCTGTCTTACGCCGAATTCTATTTCACTGATAAGTGTTGGCCGGACTTTAATCGTGCGGAATTCGAAAAGGCCATCATGGAATATCAAAACCGCGAGCGTCGTTACGGAGCGGTCAAAGAAAGTTAACGATGTCCAGGGAACGTTTTTTCAGCGCCAGCGGCATGATCCTCTTGACCGCCTTAGCCGTGATCAACGAGTGGTTTTTCTTGTTCATGGTCTTAGGTCTTACCTTGGGCGGTTTGTACGAGTTCTTTTACATGATCAAAAAGAAGGGGATCCCGATCTACAGTTATGTGGGGATCTTTATTGGCGCCCTTATTCCCATATCGATTTACACGCGCTTTGAGCTGACCAAGAACTGGGAGCTGCTTTTTATCGTTTTAGGTTTTTTGCTGGTCCTACTGCTGCAGTTTAAGCGGCCGGATAATGCGAACGCCGTTGTGGGCATTTCCACCACGCTCTTTGGCATATTGTATGTTTCCTGGTTTTTCAGTTTTTTGATCAAGATCAGATTTTTACTTCCCGGACAGGAGGGCGTGCAGTTGCTGGCCTTCATATTGATCGTGACCAAGGCCGGTGACATAGGGGCATTGTTTATCGGCAGTTGGCTGGGAAAGCATCCGCTGCTGCCCAATATCAGTCCGAATAAATCGATCGAAGGCTCATTGGGAAGTTTTGTCTTCAGCATTGCGGCCGCCATTTTATGTCGGGACCTGCTTCCGCCGATCAGCTATTTTTCCCACTGGCATATGGCCGCTGTAGGAGCGTTCTTTGGAGCTGTCGGTCAATTGGGCGATCTCTCCGAGTCGCTCCTGAAACGGGACTGTCAGGTCAAAGATTCAGGAAAGCTTTTGCCCGGAATGGGCGGCGTCTTGGATGTCATTGATTCCTTATTGTTTGCGGCGCCGACATTCTATCTGTACATGAGCGCGACCTTAAACGTTATCTAGTCATGCGGAAACGGATTGTCATACTTGGTTCCACTGGTTCGATCGGATTAAATACGCTTAAAGTCGTCGATCGCTTCCCGGACCGGTTTGAAGTTGTAGGCCTGACGGCTTATAATAATATCCATTTGTTGGAGCGCCAGGCGCAGCGTTATAAACCGGCTTACGTTGCCGTCGGCGAAAAGGGCCTTGGAGCACTGAAGAAGAACCTGAATGGCTCCGTCAAAATTTTGAATGCCGAAACCGATCTGGAAGGCTTGGTCGGTGAACCGGTCGTGGATATTGTCGTGATCGGCATGCGCGGAAGCGCTGCTTTAAAGCCGTTTTTAAAAGCCGTCCGTTCGGGAAAAACGATCGCTCCCGCGAATAAAGAAGCTCTGGTCATTGCGGGAGAACTTTTGATGGAAGAGGCGCAGCGTTGTGGCGCGAAGATCATCCCGGTCGACAGTGAGCAAAGCGCAATTTTTCAGTGCCTGGAGGGCCGTAACCGTGCTGCGCTGCAAAAAGTCTATCTCACGGCTTCCGGCGGCGCGTTATATAACGTTTCCAAGGCGAGATTTGACCGGCTTTCCGTCAAAGAAATTTTGAAGCATCCGCGCTGGAAAATGGGAAAAAAGATAACGATCGATTCGGCCACACTGATGAATAAAGGTTTTGAGGTCATTGAGGCGGCGAGATTGTTCGGTTTGCAGGCAAAGGACATTCAGGTTTTGATCCATCCGGAGGCGATCATTCATTCGATGGTGGGCTTTGCGGACGGTTCCATTATCGCGCAGCTGGGAATAACCGATATGCGGCTTCCCATCCAATATGCCCTGACCTATCCGGACCGTTTACAATCGGGCTTGAGTGAGTTAGACTTTTTTAAGCTGGGAAAATTGACGTTCGGTAAGCCCGACACGGTCAAATTTCCGGCCCTGAGTTTGGCCTTTCATGTCGCAGAAAAGGGAGGGACGCTGCCGAGCGTGCTGAATGCGGCTGACGAAGAAGCGGTGGATGCATTTTTAAGCGGCCGCTTGAAGTTTTCTGAGATCTACAAAGTGGTGGAAAAGACTGTGCGCGCACACAAGGTAACGGCCAAACCGGACCTGAAAGATATTTTGGCGGCCGATCAGTGGGGCCGCGAAAAAGCCAAAGAAATAATATCAAAACGTTAAACGTTAGGAGAGTATCAGAATGCCAGAGTTGTCTGCCGTAGGGATTTTTAAGGATATCATCATATTCCTTATTGTGCTCAGCGTTCTCATTGTCGTGCATGAATGGGGCCATTTCATCACCGCCAAGAAACTGGGCGTGAAGGTCGAGCGGTTTGCCATCGGCTTCGGCCCTAAATTATATTCGAGGATCATGGACGGAACCGAGTTTGCGGTCTGCGCTATCCCCTTGGGCGGTTATGTGAAAATGGCGGGGGATGAGCGCCTTACCTATCAGGGGCGCAAGGAGGAATTTTTTTCCAAACCGCCGGGGCATCGGGCCCTTATTGTCCTGAACGGCCCTGTGGTCAATTTTATTCTGGCCTATGTGGCGCTGGTCTTTGTTTTTGTCCTGGGCTATCCGGACCTTGCCCCGAAAATTGGCGAGGTCTTGAAGGATTATCCCGCCGTACAGGCCGGCCTTAAGCAAGGTGACATCATCAAGAAGATCGACGGCATGAACGTGGAGACTTGGTCGGATGTACAAAAGTTGATCTCCGATTCGAAAAGTCCTCAGTTGAACTTTGCCATCACGCGCGATGGGCAAGATCTAGATAAGATCATTACGCCCCGGAGGGAATCGCGCAAGAATATTTTTGGGCAAACTAAAGAGATACCGCTTGTGGGCATTGCGCCGGAAGAAGAAGTGGTCGTTTTCCGCTATCCTTTTCATGAAGCCTTCGGCAGGGCCTGGGGAAAGCTAGGCGAGATCACGTTCCTGACTTACAAATCGATCTATTTCATGATAACCGGTTCCATGTCAGCCAAGGATTCCATGACCGGCCCTATCGGGATCTACTATATCGTCACGACTGCCGCCGCCATGGGCTTTTCGCATCTGCTGTATATTGTCGGGATTATCAGTGCCAGCTTGGCGATATTCAATCTATTACCTATTATCCCACTCGATGGGGGACATCTTTTTTTACTGGCCATTGAAAAGATCCGCGGCAAGGCGTTGCCGGAGAAAGTGGATGAGGCGATCGCCCGTTTCGGGTTCAGTTTGATCATCATGTTGGCTTTGTTCGTCTTTTACAGCGATTTTGCCCGGTTCGGATTATTCGAAAAAATCATAGGTTGGTGGAAATGACTTTCCGCCTTCAAAAGTGAGGGAAGGGTATGGCTAAAGAACCTGGTTCGATGGAAGTTGATTTTAAATCGAAAGTCCATCAGTACCTGATACAGAAAACTGATTTTTTGCGGGTCAAAGACTCCATGAGTGAGGACCAGCTGCGGGTCTTTGTCGACAGGGCCATTGCCGATCTGTGCCGCGATCTTCAGGTAGCTATCCCGACTGACCAGAGAATTGCCCTCATCCGCGAACTGGTTAGTGCGGTCATAAGCTTGGGACCGCTTCGACCGTTGATGGAAGATAAAACGATATCGGAAGTCATGGTCAACGGCTATAGTCAGGTGTATATACAGCGGGACGGCAAGATTGAGCTGACAGATGTTAAATTTAAGGATAACCAGAATTTGCTGCATACGGTCCAGAAGATCCTTTCGGCTTCCGGTTCCAACAAACGCGTGGATGAGTCTTCACCGTACGTCGATTTTTCATTGCCGGACGGATCGCGCGTCAATGTCATCCTGCCGCCCTGCGCCTTGATGGGGCCGGTCATCACGATCCGTAAATTTTCGTCCGAAATCTCCACCGTAGATGACCTGGTGAAAAGAGGCATGTTGGATAAAAAGATGGCGGTCCTGTTGATCGCTGCCATGAAGGCTAAATTGAACGTCGTTTTTTGCGGCGCGACCGGTACCGGTAAAACAACGACGCTGAATGTTTTTTCGCGCCATATCCCGGAAGAAGAGCGGATTATCACGATTGAGGACACGCCCGAACTGCGTTTGATGCAAAAGCACGTCGTGAGCCTGCAGTCTAAGCCGGCCAACATCGAAGGCAAAGGGACCATCACCATCCGCGATCTTTTTATCAATTCTTTGCGCATGCGGCCCGACCGGATCATCATCGGCGAGGTCCGCGGCGAAGAAATGCTCGATCTTATCCAGTCGATCAGCAGTGGCCACTCCGGTTCTTTGGCTATCGTGCACGCCGATTCACCCGAGGATTGTTTCAGCCGCATGGTCACGATGATGCTCATGACCGGTATCCGCCTGAGTACGGAGGAGATCAAGCGCCAGGTCGCTAATGCGATCGATCTACTCGTTTACATTGAACTTTTTCAGGACGGCAAACGGCGCATTGCCAACATCACGGACGTCCATTATAAGGAAGCCGAAGACCAGATCCTTTTGACGGATGTTTTCCGGTGGAAGGAAGACCGCCGCACCGAGACCGAGATCATCGGTCAATGGGAAATGAATAAGGATAAACCTGAGTTCTATCATAAATTCATCAAGCGCAATGTACAGTTACCGGCAGGGTTCTTTGGTTAAGATAAATCGCAATGCTTTGGTCACGTTTTTTTATTCCAACGATTAAAGAAATTCCCTTGGGTACCGAGGCGGTCAGTCACCAGCTTCTGCTGCGGGCCGGTCTGGTGCACATGCTGACGTCGGGGGTTTATTCGTATCTGCCGCTCGGCTTGCGTGTGTTGCGCCGCCTGGAAAATATTATCCGTGAAGAGATGAACGCGGCCGGTGCCAACGAATTGTTTTTGCCGTGCCTGCAGCCGATCGATCTTTGGAAACAGACGGGCCGTGACCAGACCATGAAGGATGTCATGATCCGTTTTGAGGACAAGCGCGGGCGCGAGATGTGCTTAGGGCCGACCCACGAGGAAGTGATCACGGATTTGGTCAAAAGTTTTGTACAATCGTACCGTCAAATGCCGGTCGTTCTTTATCAAATCCAGACCAAATTCCGCGATGAGATACGCACGCGCTTCGGAATTGTACGCGCCTGCGAGTTCATCATGAAGGACGCCTACAGTTTTGACCGCGATAAAGCGGGCATGCAAAAGAACTACCAGCTCATGTATGCAGCATACAACAATATTTTTAAGCGCTGTGGATTGCCGGTCATTGTGATCGAAGCGGACTCGGGCGCGATGGGCGGCGATGTTTCGCATGAATTCATGGTTCAGGCGGAGATCGGCGAAGATCATGTGCTGGAATGTCCGTCCTGTCATTTTCAAGGTGCGATCAAAGAAGGGCAGGATGAAGGGGCGGTTTGTCCCAAATGCAAAAAAGAGAAGTTAAAGAAATCGGTCGCCATCGAACTCGGGCATATTTTCCAGCTGGGTACCAAATATAGTCAGGCCCAGCAGGCCTTGTTTCTGGATGAAAGCGGCAAGCAGCAGCCGATCATTATGGGCTGCTACGGCATCGGCGTCAGCCGGATGATCGCGGCCATCATTGAAAAGAATTGCGATAAAGCCGGCATTATCTGGCCGGAAGAAGTTTCGCCCTTTGATGTAGAGGTTTTACCGCTCCAGGCCGATGGGCAACCGAGGGAAATTGCTGAGAAGATCTATGCCGATCTGCGTTCAAAGAAAATGGAAGTCTTGATGGACGACCGTGAGGAAACCCCTGGGCGGAAGTTCGCTGATGCGGACCTTATCGGTATCCCCTGGCGGGTCGTTATCGGCAAGCGTACGCTGGCCGAAGGGAAAGTTGAGATCAAGAATCGCCGGACCGGCGAAGTGAAAACCGTCGCTCCGGGAAATGTTTTGGAAGCCTTGCAGGAGAGGTAATGTATCTTGAGATTATTGAAAAAGTAAGGAGTTTGACCGGACCAATGCTGGAGGAATTGCATTTGGTGCTGGTCGACGTGACGATCCGTCGCCAGGGGCAGGATCTTTTTATCGAGGTCATTGTCGACAGGCCCGAAGGCGGAATCACTCTGGACGAATGTTCCGTGGTGAACCGGCAGTTGAACGACGCGCTGGACCATGAAGGCGCTATTTCAGAAAACTATTTTTTGGAAGTATCTTCCCCGGGGCTTGACCGTCCTTTGAAGACCCGGGAGGATTTCCTCAGGGTGCGTAACCGCAATGTCCGCTTTCATCTTTCTTCAAAGGTAAATGAAAAGGTGGAGCATGCAGGCATTGTCAAAGATGTGCAGGAAGATCAAGTGATTGTCTCCGCGCAGGGAGAAGATATTTCCATCCCGCTTGAGACGATCAATAAAGCCGTACAAGTCATCTGATTTTAAAACGAAGGGAAATTTTATGGAAAGCGAATTACTTACAATTCTTGAACAACTGGAGCGCGATAAGGGCATCGATAAGGAGGTCCTTATTCAGGCGGTCGAATCGGCCGTCGCCTCCGCCGCCAAAAAGATCTGGACCGTCGACAAGAATGAAGAGGTCAAGGTCGTCCTAAACCGCAAGACCGGGAAATTGGTCGCCTATGCCGGCGATCAGGAAATCCGCTCGAGCGAGTTTGGTCGCATTGCCGCCCAGACCGCGAAGCAGGTTGTCATTCAGAAGATCCGCGAGGCGGAAAAGGACGTTATTTATGGCGAATACAATGCCCGCGTGGACCAGATTATCAGCGGCAGCGTTTACCGCTTTGAGAAAGGGAATATTATCGTTGATTTAGGCAAGACCGAAGGGTTCATCCCGCGCTCCGAACAATCTAAGCGCGAGGAATTCCGGCAGGGAGACCGCATCCGCGCCTATATTCTTGAGGTCAAAAAGGATGTCAAGGGCCCGCAGATCGTCCTGTCGCGCGCCAACGCCAATTTTGTGAAGCGTTTGTTTGAGCTGGAAGTTCCTGAAATTTACGAGGGGATCGTGGAGATAAAATCGATTTCCCGTGACGTCGGCGAGCGGACCAAGATCGCCGTCTATTCCAAAGATGAAAAAGTGGACTGCGTGGGCGCCTGCGTCGGCATGCGCGGTTCACGCGTCAAGAACATCGTTTCCGAGATCCAGGGCGAAAAGATCGACATCGTGCGCTATTCGTCCGATATCAAAGAGTACATTCAGGCCGCGCTCTCACCGGCGGTTATTTCCCAGATACAGGTGGATTATGACAGCAAGCATGCCAACATTATCGTCGCTGACGATCAATTGTCCTTGGCGATCGGCCGCCACGGGCAGAATGTCCGTTTGGCCAGCGAGTTGGTTGGCTGGGAATTGGATATTTTTTCCGCTGCCCAATGGCAGGAAAAAGTCCAGGAAGTAGAAAAAGAAGAAACGGCGGAAAAGGCCAAGGAGCCTGAAAAGGCGGAACCCGCCAAATCTTCCAAAAAACAAAAGGAAAAATCCGAAGAAAAGGTGGACGATGAATTGACTCAGCTGCCAGGCGTGGGCGAGAAATTGATCGCATCTTTACGCGAACTGGGATTTGATTCCTTAAAGAAGATCGCTGAGGCTGATCTGGATAAACTCACCGAGGCCAAGGGGCTGGGAGAGGTCAAGGCCAAGAAGATCATAGATGCCGCCAAAAAACTTATCGACGAAAAATAGTTAAAAAGAAAGAAAATGCTTTATGCGCGTTGCTGATTTAGCCAAAGAATTCAATGTTTCAAACGATACAATTCTTTCCAAGCTGAAGGCCTTGAAGCTCAAAGCCAAAGGCGGCGACCAGGAACTTAATGTCGTCGTAGTCAATCTGCTTAAGTCGGAGCTCAAGAAAGATACCGGCCAAAAGGGGAAGCCGCCGGCGGCGCCGGTTGCGGAAAAAGCTGCCACAGCCAAGGTCCCTGAAAAAGCCAAGGAATCCAGGAAAGAAAAAGAGGTCGTCAAGAAAACAAAGACAGAAAAGGCAGCGAAGCCTGCCAAGCCGGCCAAGGCCGAAGAGAAAAAGACTGTCAAAAAAGCGGTAAAAGTTAAAGAAGCACCTGAGGCGGTCAAGCCTGCCGAAGTAAAGGAAAAGAAAGAAGAGCCTAAGGCTGCGGTCAAGGAAGTTAAGCCGCCCGAAGCGCCTGAAGTAAAACCAAAATCAAAGATCAGCACCCAGCCGTTTGTCACCCTTAAGCCTTTACCTCAAAAACGAAAAAAGCGAATAGAGCCTTCGACGGCTACGCCTATGGCGGAAAGCGAAAGCGGCGCTGCGGCCATCACCGAAAAACCTCAAGAAGCTGTTCCCGTTCCTAAGGTAGAGGCGCCTCTTCCGGCAGCGGCCCAGGCCGATTTAAAGCCGCTCGAGGTCAAACTTCCCATAACGGTCAAAGACCTTGCCGTACGTTTGCAGGAAAAAGCCAGTGTCGTCCTTAAAAAGCTCATGCAAATGGGCATTTTGGCACACATCAACCAGAGCATGGAAGAGGATATTGTCAGGCGTTTGGCGGCTGAATTCGGTTATAACGTCACCGAGATCAAGACCCGCGAAGAGCAGCTCATCGAAATCCATAAGCAACAGGACGAAGATCCAAAATTGCTCAAGCCGCGTCCACCCGTCGTTACTTTCATGGGGCTTGTCGATCACGGTAAAACGTCTTTGCTCGATAAGATCCGTAAAAGCCGCC
>CAZCLW010000056.1:0-10654 GCA_964499685.1 uncultured Planctomycetales bacterium | reverse complement strand
TTAAAACCGTTGGAGATACCGACTGTTTTGCTCAAATCTTTTTCTTCCAGCCCAAATCCCCGCTCTTTGACCGGTGCGCTCAATAAGTTCACAAAATTCTTTTTCATTTCGCGCAGGGCAACACGATCCTGGGGGCGCTTAGGGCCGGCCAGGCTCGGTTCGACCGTCGAGAGGTCCAGCGCCAGGGTCTCCGTGAACTCCGGCGCCTTGTTGGTGGGCGAGTAAAACATCCCCTGTTCTTTCATGTAACGCTCGATCAGGTCCACTTCCTCTTCCGTGCGCCCGGTCATGCGATAATAGCGCAGCGCTTCATCATCAACGGGGAACAAGCCCATCGTCGCCCCGTACTCCGGAGCCATATTGGCGATCGTCGCCCGGTCGGGCAGGCTTAAATGTTGAACACCGTCGCCGAAGAATTCCACAAATTTATCCACGACCCCATGCTTGCGCAGGATCTGGGTCACGGTCAGGACCAGATCGGTCGCGGTCACGCCTTCCCGCAACTCACCGGTCAATTTAAAACCGACGACTTGAGGGGTGAGCATATAAATGGGTTCGCCCAGCATGACCGCCTCGGCTTCGATGCCGCCCACGCCCCAACCGACAATGCCCAGACCGTTGATCATGGTGGTGTGGCTGTCGGTTCCGACGAGACTGTCAGGATAGGCAAAAATTTCTTTTCCGACTTTTTTGGTCAAAACCCCTTTGGCCAGATATTCCAAATTAACCTGATGCACAATCCCCGTTGCCGGCGGCACAACGCGGAAATTTTCAAAGGCATTCTGTCCCCATTTTAAAAATTCATAACGCTCGCGGTTTCGCTCAAATTCTTTTTCAACATTGAACGTAAAGGCTTTCGCGGTGCCATAGGCATCGACCTGGACGGAATGGTCGATGACCAGGTCGCACTGGACCTGGGGATTGATCTTTTTATAATTCCCGCCCAGCTGTTTCATGGCTGAACGCATGGCGGCCAGATCCACAACGCACGGCACTCCGGTAAAATCCTGGAGCAGGACCCGTCCGGGCTTAAAGGAGACTTCCTCCTGCTTGGTGGCCCGGCCGGACCATTGGGCCAAGCGCTGGATATCGTTCCCGGTCACTTGGTAGTTGTCATAGTTACGCAGGGTACTTTCCAGCAGTACCTTGATCGAAAAAGGCAGAGATTGGGGGTCTGACAGGCCGAGGGCGGTGATCTTTGAAAGTTGAAAAATCGTAACCTTGCCGATAGGGGCGGACAAAACTTTCTTTGTTTCTGTTATTTCAAACGGCATAAACCGGTTGTCTCCTCGTGTATAACATGTTATATTTCAATTACATAAAATTTTTTCTGTATTATATAGAAATCGTCGGGCAGCGTCAATGGTGTTGTGGATAAAACACTTGCAATCGCCGCCGATTGGGTTTATCATAAAACGAAATCCCATGAAGAAAATTATGCGTATCGCCATACTTAACCCCTCATTTGGAGAAGATTTTGTCCGCGTTGCCCGCTGGTCCGCCAAGTCACGCGGACGCGTCCAGCGTCACCCCGAATACCTGTTGACCGCGGCCCAGGTCCTCCGGGACAGCGGCCACGAGGTCATTTTTGTGGAGGCTGCGGCCCGGAATTTTACTCCCGAGCAATCCTACGAGATCGTGGAAGGCTTTAAACCTAATTTGATGGTCATTCACGCCACCACGCCGTCCATCTATAACGACATCGATCAGGCCCGCATCATCAAAGAGCGCACTAAATGCAAGATCGCTTTTGTAGGCCAGCATGCCACCGCGGAGCCCGACAATACATTCGAGCTAAGTGAAGGCGTCTTGGACTATATTTTACGCCATGAATACGATTATTCCCTGCGCGATCTGGCTAACGGAATGGCGCCAGCGCAGGTCAAAGGCATTTCCTGGCACGATGGTCAAAAGGTCATACATAATCCAGGCTATCCGGAGATCGATGTCAATGAACTTCCCTTCCCGGCCTGGGACCTTATCCAGCCGGAATGGTATCCTGACGGCGGAAAAAAATTTCCATTTCTGACATTGATCACCGGCCGCGGCTGCAACAATGCCTGCACCTTCTGCCGCGATCCGCAATTGATGTACGGTTATAAACTACGCAACCGCACAGCCCAGAAAGTCGTTGATGAAATGGAGCATGACCTCAAATTGCATCCGCAGGTCCGTGAGATCATGTTCGAGACCGACACGTTTGCCGCAGACACCAAGCATGTCACGGAAGTTTGCAACGAGATCATCAAGCGAGGGATCAACAAGAAGATCACATGGTCCTGCAATATGCGCGTCAATACTGACCTTGGTATTCTTCCGCTGATGCGTAAAGCCGGTTGCCGCATGCTCATGACCGGGTATGAGTTCGGTTACGATGAAGGATTGCGCGCCATCCGTAAAGGCGGTGTAAGCGTTGAAATGGCCCGCCAGTATACTCATCGCGCCCATGATCTGGGCTTTACCGTGCATGGGTGTTTTATGATCGGCGCTCCCGGTGAAACCCGCACCACGGCCCGCAAAACGATCGAATTTGCCAAGTCCCTTCCGCTTGATACTGTGCAGATCACCGGCGTAGCCGCCTACCCGGGCACCTCACTGTATAAATGGGCTAAGGAGAACAAATTTTTGCGCGCTGACGACTGGCGGGAATGGCTCAATGCTCAGAAGGAGCAGCGCACACTCTTAAGTTACCCACAATTTTCAAGCCAGGAGATCGATGAGTTCATCGACCGCGGTTTAAAGGAATTTTATCTTCGCCCGAAACAGATGTGGAAAATGTTCATTTCGATCCGCAATGTAGGCGATCTCTTGCGCAAACTGCACGGATTTAAGTCATTTTTGGATTATTTTTTTAAGAAAACGTTCAACCGGATATCGCATTCTTCGTCAGAAAATGCAGCTTTTCCGCATCAGATCATAAGTCCGTAAGTTTTTGGGTGTTTGTTTGACAATAAAAATTCTTTGTGATATTTTTAAAGCAATAGATAATTAAACATTATTAGGAGGCAAAAATGGCTCACATTGTAACAGAACCTTGCATCAAGTGCCGCTATACGGACTGCGTTGCTGTTTGCCCGGTCGACTGTTTTCACGAAGATGCCGAAATGCTCGTCATTGATCCCGATGTTTGCATAGATTGCGGCGCCTGT
This sequence comes from uncultured Planctomycetales bacterium, assembly GCA_964499685.1. Classification (GTDB taxonomy): domain Bacteria; phylum Omnitrophota; class Gorgyraeia; order Zapsychrales; family GWA2-47-8; genus CAZCLW01. Next base: position 7,505 of record CAZCLW010000056.1, on the reverse strand, counting down.
ATCCCCGAGTGCCCCGTTCAAGCGATTTATACCGAGGACGATGTCCCGGAAAAATGGAAAAACTTTATCCCGCTCAACCGCGAAAAATCCAAATCTTTGCCTGTCATTACGGAGAAAAAGCCTCCTCTCGGACCGCCGAAAAAATAAGTTTGCTTAACATAACCTTCTTCAAAGGAGGCAGATGTCGGCAACATACGAACATTATAAGGCTGTTCCCGCGTTACCTGCCAAGATAACGGAAAAGAAGAAAAAGCCCAAGATCGTTGCCGTTGTCGATGAAGATAATTGTACGGGATGTCAAGTGTGTGTTCCTTTCTGCCCGGTGGATTGTATCGCCCCCGTCCCGCACGAAAAATACCATATCCCCATCCCGCCTGTTCAGATAAAGTTCAATGAATGTATCGGATGTTCGATCTGTGCACGTGTCTGTACGAATTTGACCTGGGATGCGATCGAAATGATCCCTGTCGCGCAATTCGAACAGGAACGGCAGATCGATCTGACGGATGAAAAATCTCCCCCTTACGGTGTACCCAAAACAAAATAATTAGAAAGAGCCTGCGATGTGGTTTTTCATGATCACGTGTTATGTGATGAGCGTAATTAGTTTTTTCATGCTTGTCACGGCGTTTGCCCAAAGCTTTTTTCAATTCAACGTTTTTAAAGCCAACCACCTGACCTTCATCATCCTGACGAGCATCATTTATCTTTTCACGGAAACGTTGGTCATCTTTTTCTTCGTGGGAACGGGCGTAAGCGTCAAAGAATACGCTCAGGCGCACAACCTTTCCGCGGAATACCATAAGCGTTCGATGGCGGTGAAATTCAGGGTCTATCCCCCGCTTTTGCTTAACATGCTGTTGATGATCATCCTCTTTATCATGGTCGGGGCCGTTGACACAGGGTTTGTCGCGCGCTGGATCTATCAAATATTTTTCATTGCCTGTCTGGTCCACTATGTTTATGCCAAACGGATCCAGAACGACTGTTTCCGGGACAATACGCAAAACATCCTGGCTATGTCGGGCATCACGCGGATGGTTTAAGATGTATTATTTAGCGAAAGCTTTCCAGGCGGCCGGATTGGGGATCATCACGATCGATTTTATCCGGCACTTTCCGCAGGTCATGAACCGCCAGCTGTTGACGGTCGGCATCCTTTTGTTTGCGATAGGCTGGATTATTCAGAGATTTCTGCTAAAATCGTAACCATGCGTACGATACTTAAATTTGACACAGGGGCAGACGGTTTCCAAAAAATGATCTATGTTCTGGCTGTGACCGCTTTTTTGGTGATCCTTTTGGGCATCTATTTTCTATTTATAACCTTCGGAAGATAAAATGTTAGGCAAGATTTTTGAGCGTTTAAAGCAAAAATGGGACATTCGGACCAACGCGGAATTCTTCCGTATCATGACCGTGTTCTCTCTGGCCGGCATGAATGTGTCCCTGTGCCGTAAGCCGCTCTTTCACGCCCTGGGCATCGGCTCCGAAACAGTCCTTTGGGTCAAGACGCTCATTTACATTGCCCTGATCTTCCCGATTTATCAACTTTCCCTGCTGATCTACGGCCTCATTTTGGGCGAGTTCAAATTTTTCTGGTCAAAACAGAAACTTCTCTGGAAGGGTTTAAAGCGCGGTTTCACGAAAAGACATACAACATCAGATAAATCAGTATCCCCGTCACCGAAACATATCCCCATACCGGAAACAGCCAGCGAGTGATCGCGATGTGTTTCTGATACTCTCCTCTGACCGCATGGCGGACTGCCATGAGGCAAAACGGAATAATAATCGCCGCCAGCGGTGTATGTGTCAAAAGGATAAAGAAATAGACTATCCTTAAGAATCCTTCGCCTTGATAGCGGGTAACGCCCTGACTTAACGCATGATAGGTGATATAGGAAGCCAGGAACAAGGCCGATGAGATCAACGCCAAGATCATGTATTTGCGGTGCGTCATTTGATCTTTGGCGCGTATGGCCCTCCATCCCAGCAGAAGAAATATCCCTGCGGTCGCGTTCAAAAGCGCGTTGATCGTTGGAAAAAGAGATATCATCTTTCTTTGAGGGTTGTCGCGATATCCTTGAAAAGTTTTTCAACTTCCTTTTTGTCCATGCCATCATAATAACCGCGTATATTGGCCTTCTTGTCAACGAGGACGAACTTGGTGCTGTGAAAAATGGGCTCTTCCATGGAGCCGATCTTGAAGCTCTTGAGCATCAAATCGGTGATCGCTTCCCTCGTGCCCGTCAGGAAGTGCCAAAGCCGGGTATCAGCCTTGAACTTTTTGGCATAATCTGCCAGGACGTTGGGATCATCATATTCGGGATTTACTGTTATGGCGACCATCGCCACATCATCGCGCAGGGCGTATGAGCGGTGAAGTGCCGCTAAATTCTTGGCCATAAGCGGGCAAACATCCCCACAGGTTGTAAAAATAAATGCCGCCACCCATGTCCGGCCCTTAAGGTCGTCCAGGGCGAACGGCTTCCCGTCCGAATCCTGAAGGCTGAAGGCCGCTACTGTCCCTAAAAACGGCAAAGGTTTCCGTCGCGTTTCGAGCTTAAAAAAATAAACGGTAAAAAAGATGAAAAAAGCGATTAGAGCCGACAGGGTAATGGCTAATTTATGTTTGTTTTTCATGATTTTAAAAAAGTTTGTCGACGATGATCAGAACAAGTAACATGGGAAGATAAATGACGGAGGCTTTCAATAGCTGCTTGGCCGAGGCGAACGATCGCGTTACGGTCAACTTCTGGCCGATCTTGAGAAAAAGAAGGCTCAAACCAAGCGCTCCATATAAATATAGCATGCCGGACATTCCTAAATAAGTCGGAAGCAGAGAAACCGGGATAAGCAGTAGCGAGAAAAGATAGATTTGCCGGAAAGTGCTTTTTCCATCGGGCTCGATGACCGGCAGCATTTTAAAGCCACCGCGCTCATAATCCTCCCGGAACATCCATGCAATCGCATAAAAATGCGGATGCTGCCACAGGAACATGATGAAAAACAGTGCCCAGGCCCCCGTTGACAGCTCTCCGTTCGCCGCGGCCCATCCCCCCACGGGCGGCAAGGCGCCGGGAATGGCGCCGATCGTCGTATTGACCCAGCTGATCCGCTTTAGTGGTGTATAGACTAGGACATAGAGAAAGGCCGATAAAAGGCTTAAAAACGCGGTCAGCAAATTGATCCGCCAGCAGAGGACAAAAACACCGCTTAAAACAAGGATGATCCCATAGGTCAAAGCGTTCGCCGATGGAATCGTTCCGGCCGGAAGCGGTCGATGACGCGTGCGGACCATCTTGGCGTCGACATCGCGTTCCAAATAGTGGTTCAACGTTGAGGCCCCTGCGCAAACCAAGGCGACACCCATTAACAAGGTCAAAAAATACGGTATTGAGGGAATCCCGCGCGCGGCCAAAAAATACCCAAGGGCCGTGGTGATAAGAACCAGCGACAAAATCCGAGGCTTGGTCAACTCCCAATAGGCAGATATTATTTTATTCTCCATAGCTTTATGCGATCTTCTTAAATTCCCCCCAGGATAACGGTGATGTGCGCAATACCAGCAAAACGCTTATTCCCAAAACAGCCGCTCCGACCGCTACATGCAGGCTGGTTACGATCGGTTCCTTATGCGAAAGCACGGTGACGATCCCTAAAAAAATCTGCAATCCAATTCCGCCGATAAGAAAAAGCGCTGTTTTGTGCACCAGGCGGCTTGTTTGGTCCCTTAGGTTAATAAGCCCGAGGACAATGACCGCAATCAGGATAACAAACGCGAACGCGCGGTGGATCCAATGAATAAAAACCTGTCCTTGGGAAACCGGCGGCAGATCAGTTTCAAAGCGCCACATGTTGATCCATGCCAGGGCTTTGGCGCTCCCGATCGGGAACCACTCTCCTCCCATTGTCGGAAAGTCCGGAATGGCTAAGCCTGATTCCGTGTGACGCATGATGGCGCCGATAAGCAGCTGCGTGAAAATGAGCACGACAAAAACAATGTTTACATGGATGACCTTCAGCGGAAAGCGCGTTGTTTCGGCCTCGCGCCGCTTGCGCTCTTCGGAAAGGCTGTAAGCAATAATAATGGTTAAAACAAAGAACGTTTGCGCCAAAAATCCGTGCGCGATAGAGACAGGATCAGGCAGAAAAAATAAGACCGTTATTCCACCCAAGACGCCCTGCAGGATCACAACCGCAAGGGCCGCAAAGCCAAGATTCTTAAGCCAACGCCGCTTTTCCAGATAACCCAGGCTGATCGTCAATCCCAGCGTCAAAAAACCGACCAAGGCCGCCACCATGCGGTGACCATGCTCATAAAACACCCCTCCGACCATCGGCGGGAACAGCATCCCATAGGACAACGGCCAATCAGGGACCGCCAAGCCCGATTCGGTGCTTTTGACCATCCCGCCGACAAAGATCAGGAAAAGCGTTCCAAAACAGACAATTTTTGCGAACCAGCGTAAAAACATCAATGTTTGAGTGGAAAAATTTAGACAAAAATCTGACGATCAATTCCAAAAATCATCATCTCCGCCCCCGTCTTCGCCGGCGGCAGTTGCCTGCTCGTCCAGCCAGGCATCATATTCTTCCTCGGAATGGATCGTAAGAAAACCTTTCATCCGATAATGGCCTAAGCCGCACAGCTGTGCGCAGGCAATTTCGTAATTTCCGGTCTTGGTGGGCGTGAACCAGGTGGGGATACTCATTCCGGGGACCGCATCCTGCTTAACGCGCATGAGCGGCAAAGCGAACGAATGAATGACGTCCTTGGTTGATAAATGGATATAGGCGGGGCGGCCGATCGGCAGATGCAATTGGTTGATGGTGGTTATGTCGTCCTTTGCATTCGGATCGCTGTTGTCGAGTCCAATAGGATTCGATTGCTGATCAATGAATTTGACATCGGTCCGTCCAAATTTTCCGTCTTTGCCAGGATAATGGATGTTCCACGCGAACTGCTCGGCAACAACACGGACTTCGATCATATCCTCGCGCTCGGGAAGGGCATTGACATGCTTAGCCCAAAATGGCATGGAAAAACCAACCAAAAGGATCGCTTCCACGACGGCAACACCGATTTCAACGTAGCTTGAGACATGTGTATGTGTGCCATGATAATTCGCCTGCGGGTTTTTGCGCCGCCGAAAGCGGAAAAGAGCGATGATAAAATAAGCCCCCCAGCCGATAAACAGAACAAAAGCAACAAAGTGCAGCAGATAGATCATGAGGTCGATCTCATGTCCGTGCGCCGAAACATTGGGAGGTAAAAAGAAAATTTCACGCAAGCTCATACTGCACCCTCATGTTTTAAATTCTTGGCCCGGAGATTGAATTGGATGATAAAGGCCACGATGCCACCCAGTACAAAAAATATACAAAGAAGCAGCGCTAGCATGCCCATTTTGAGTCCCATGGTCTGCAAAGACTGGGGATTGCCGAAGCAGACACTGCATGCTGAAGCAAACTGGGGGCTTAACAGCGTAAGAAAAAATGCACTTAACAAGCTGACATGTTTTTTCATTGGATCTTCCTGGCAAATTTAACGCCGTAAATACCCAAACCGACACCGACGCACAATGAACCAATAGCCGTTGCCAAATACTCCCCTTGTCGGGTCTCAAGATAAAGCCGGATGGCCCAGAGAAAAAACCCTAGAGCCAACAGGACTGAAACCGTAATAAAAATAATATGGAAAATTTTTAAGGACATTTTATTAATGGTGCGCCGGTGCCATGGTCGGCGACTTTTCGGTCTTGGTTGTATCGCCGGCGACCGAGGTCGGCACCGTCCCTGTGATAACATCGCGTTCTCCTACCAGCAGGAAAAGCGGCAACCCCGCGATGAAAATAACCGTAAATATAAGAATGGCGTAAATGAGTGACCGTTCGGAAATAAGATGCATGAAATAACACGCGACTAAAGAAGCCTTGAATGTGGCAATGATTAGCGCAATGGTGACGGCGGCGACCAAACTTACCTTAAGGTAACTGACCGCCACCGTTACGATCGTCAAAAAGAGCAGGCTCCCCCCGATTATCAGGTAACCCCGGATGTCTTTTGAGATATCATGCTCGTGAGCCGTCACGGAAAAGTCCTCTTTCTTCAGAGTAAATACAAAATGGGGAATAAAAATATCCAGACCAGGTCGACAAAATGCCAGTAAAGACCGGCAATCTCGATCCGGTTAGTGAAGCGTTCGGGTTCGGTCTGCCACATTTTAGAACCTGGCCCCCAAAAATACGTGTTAACGATGATCCCGCCGATGACGTGCAGAGCATGCAGGCCGGTCATCGTAAAATAGATCGCAAAGTATGTGCTGGTCGACGGGAAAAGATGGTGTGAGAATTTTGCGTTATACTCAAAACCCTTCACAACGAGAAATGTCAGCGCGAGCAGGATGGTCAATCCCATGTACAGTTTAAATTTCCCCAGGTCCTTTAGCTTCAGTGAAACCCAGGAAAAGACCATGGTGACACTGGAGGTGATAAGAACTGCTGTGTTGAATGTGCCGATTGGGACAGAAAGGACTTCCGATCCTGTAGGCCATTCCAATGAGCCGATGCGCAATAAAATGTACGACGAAAACAATGCCCCAAAAAGCATTATTTCTGAGGCAAGGAACAGCCAGACGCCCAGTTTGGCATTATAGAGACCGGTGTCGGGTCGGGTTTCAACTGTATAAGGAATGGCTTCGGACGACATGGCTAAATAGTTTCCTGGTTTTGCGGCGTAAAATCTTTGCTCGCCCCGGGTACGCTGTATTCATAGGGTCCGCGGTAAACGACCGGTTCGGTGACAAAATTTCCATGCCCTGGCGGGGTGGGCGTTGCCCATTCCAAAGTGGTCGCCTCCCAAGGGTTGTCATTTTCAACTGGCTTTCCTTTCTTCATGCTCCAAAAAATATTGATAATAAATGGTATCTGGGCCAAGGCCAGAAGCCATGCGGAAATAGACATAAATTCGTTCAACCACAACACGCCTTGGGCATGGGCGTATTGCGCGCCCCCGTCGTAAAGCCGGCGGGAAACACCCGCAAGTCCTTGAATAAACATCGGCATAAAGATGCCGTTCATGCACAGCAATGAGGGCCAAAAATGGAAATGCCCCAGCAATTCGTTCATTTTCCGTCCGGTCACCTTAGGGAACCAATAATAGATCCCGGCGAACATCGCAAAAATAGTCCCCGGTGCGACAATATAATGGAAGTGACCGATGACATAATAGGTGTCATGTAGATGGATATCCGGCGTGTTTAAACCTAGCGGCAGCCCGGTCAGACCGCCGATACCGAACATGGGCAGAAATGACAGGGCGAATAACATGGGAACAGTGAAGCGTATCGATCCGCCCCATAACGAGAGAAAAAATGCGGTCAAGATGATAACGGATGGGATAGAAATAATCATGGTCGTCGCTTGGAAAAAGGCGCTGATGACGTTTCCCATACCGGTTAAAAACATATGGTGGGCCCAAACGATAAATGACATAAACCC
>CAZCLW010000055.1:0-11465 GCA_964499685.1 uncultured Planctomycetales bacterium | reverse complement strand
GACCAGCCCCGAAAGACCGCCCACAACAACCGCTCCACCGATCTCATAGAGCGGATGGAGAAAAATGTCTAAAGCATTCACCGCGGCCGCGCCCAAAAGATGCGGGGTAAAGCTGGAGGCGACCGCGAACAGCAATATAGCCAAAATATCGTCGAGGGCTACGATGCCGAAGATCATCATGGTCAGGGGGCCTTTAGACTTAAACTCCCATAACACATCGGTCGTGGCGGCCGGGGCGGTCGCCGAAGAAATAGCCCCCAAAAGAAGCGCGACAGCCCAGACCATCCGGGTGTCCGGAATAAAAAGACTACCGACTGTGCCAATGAGCAAAGTGACCAGAATAAAGGCAGACAGCCCTTCAAAAAGCAAGATGGTCATGAATTGCCTGCCGTATTTCGCAAGAATCTCGGCATTAAGTTCGCCGCCGATCATAAACCCTATCAGTCCCAGCGCAAAATAGCTGAAAGGCCGCAGGGCCTGCAAAGTTTGGGCATTGATCAAACGCAGCCCGCTTTGTCCCAGTAAAAGACCGATAGCAATATAGCCAACCACCTGCGGGATCTTGAGTTTTTGAAAAAGCCTCCCCCCGATCGTTCCGCCGAACAAGGCGAGACCGAGCACAAGAAGCATATTCAAATGAAAATGGGAAATATTAGCGATAAGAAAATCCATGAGATTATTTTAATAAGGTAGGTTCCATCAATTTCGAACGCCGTTCGAAATTTACCGCCAGCCAATTGTTGACGCGCGTCAACAATTGAACAATCGAATATCAAGCTCGGCTTATTTATGCTTTTCCTGCACCAGTTTCCGGAAGGTCCCGAAAACGGATTCCAGCACATTGCTCCAGAGGATATGATGGGCCTTGTCCATGTGGACGGACTCCTGGACGGATTCCCCCTCCACGGCCTTGAGCTTGATGCCGGCATCGAACATGGCCTTGAGATCCACCGAAGGGCTGCACCAGCAAACCTCCCCGTCCATATGGATGGGCTGCCGGCTTTGAGGCAGGAAAATTTCCAAATGCAAATGCTGGCCTTTTTTCAATTTATGATCGGAAGTCAGGCACAGGCCGCTGGCGCCGATATTCTTGCTCTTTCCGGCATATTTTTCCCCGTCCTCCTCTTCCACTTTATAGCTCAGCTTGGTCTCGGCATCGTACGGAAAGTCGAAAAAATTCAGGTCCAGCACCTTGATATAGCGGTCCGCTTGTCGTTTTTCTGTTACCATAATCACCTACTTTCTCGGCAGCTCCCCCACGAAATCAATAGCCCGGCCGACCCATTGCTCGAGCGAACCATCGGACTTTGTCCCGGCATCAGCCACCATGACCCAGCCCTTCATGGCGTACCCGGTGATATCGAAGGGCCGGACATATTTTTTCTTAAAGGCTTTTTGGGCCTGCTCTTCCCCCAGGCGAAGGATCAAATAATGCTTATATACGCCGAAACACATATTTCCGTGCAATAAAAATCCCACGCCGCCAAACATTTTTTGCTCATGAAAACCGTTTTTGCGCCTAATCATCGCACTTAAGCGTTCCGCCAACCTCTTATCGTAAGCCATGCTTTGCCGCCTTATTTTTGACCGTTTAAGAATTCCAGCTTCTTGAGCACAGCCAAAGTAAAAAGGGTCAGGGCCGTTGCGGCCAAAGCTATATCGAAATAACCGCCGCCGACCGTCATGCCGATGATGGAGCTGATCCAAATGCTGGCAGCCGTAGTCAATCCCAGGGTTTGATCATGCCCTTTGAGGATCGTTCCGGCGCCCAAAAAGCCGATCCCGGTCACGACCCCGGCCACGACCCTGGAGATATCTACATTTTGATTTTCATCTAAAGGATAGGACTGGAAAATATAGAACGAAAGGATAATGATCAGAGCCGACCCTAAACAGACCAGGATGTGGGTCCGCAAACCCGCGCTGCTGCCTTTCACCTCACGCTCATACCCGATCAATCCCCCCAAAAGGAAGGCAACCAACAGCCGGATGACAGCATCTTTTAAATGAATAAAATTCTCCATGACACCTCCGCTTACTTATTATAGATCTCTTCCATTAAAAGGTACGCGTGTTATTTTGGCAATATCCACATTTTCCAAACAGCGTATGTTGATCGCCGCGGTCGTCTGGCCGGTCTTGGGATTGACACCTTCACCGAAAGGCCCACAGCCGCAGACCGGACAAAATCTGTGCTTGATCTGCTTTTTATTGAACATATAGGTCGACAGACCTTCTTCGGGCGTTTTCAACCGCATTTTATCCCGAGGAACAAACCATAAAAGATGTCCGCGCCGCTGACAAATGGAACAATTGCACTCGATTACATTCTGGACCTCACCCTCGACTTCAAAAGCGATCTTCCCGCAATGGCATGAACCTTGATATTTCATAACACCTCACTTATTCCTGAACCCCAGGTCCTTCAAAAGCCCGTCATGCACATCATAGATCCAGGCATGAACGGTCAAGGACTGCTTGCGGCTCAGGGCCTCCTGCACGATCGTGGTTTGGGTCACATTGATCGCCTGCTCGATGACGTTGAGCTCGCAAAGCTTGTCGAACCGCTTGGCCTGGTCCTTGATCGAGCGCAACGAAAACGCGTGCTTTTGCATCACATCCTGAATATGCCGCAGCCAATTGTCGATGAGCCCCAAATGAACGTTGTCCAGTGCCGCCTTGACCCCGCCGCACTGGTAATGTCCGCAGACAATGACGTGTTTTACTTTCAATACCTCGACGGCAAATTGAAGCACCGAAAGACAGTTAAGGTCCGTATGCACGACCACGTTGGCGACATTACGGTGGACGAACAATTCACCCGGCAAGAGACCCGTTATTTCATTGGCCGGCACGCGGCTGTCGGAGCAGCCGATCCAGAGGTACTTGGGCTCCTGCAGCCGGGCCAGCTTGGAAAAAAATTCCGGGTCCCTTTTCAGGATATCTTTGGCCCAGCGCCGGTTGTTGTCAAATAGTTCTTTCATTTCCACGCCCTTATCAATGCGGTTATGGCAATAAGGCCCCAAACGATCTCCAACGCGACCGCGGGCCAGGCCTTTTGATAAAAAACGTTCACCCCTACCCCCAAGCAGCCCGCCAGGTTCATCCACTGGTAGGTCTTTCCGGCGGGGTCCAATTTTTTGTTCGAAACAAGATAATAGGCCAAAACGATCAAAACCATACCGATCCAACCGAAAATGTGGACAAGAGGCTCCATTATTTCTTCCATACCGTGGCCAAGATGGCTCCGCACAGGATCATCTCGACCATGCCGCCGATGATCCACAGCGTGACCAAGGCTTCCGGTAAAGGCTGGACCGCGTAAAAGATCAGGCTGTTCGGGATAAGCAGAAGTCCGATCAGCGCCCCATAGCGCACGCCTTCCATGGCTCCCTTGTTCTGGTAACCGTGCGTAAAAATGCGTACAAAGACCAGCGCGAAGAGCATCTGGGCAAAGACCATGATCGTCATGTTCGCCTCGCCCTTGGGCCGCCACAGATACTGGGTCTCTTCATAAAAATCGTTCAGGAAGATCCCGTGAAAGATCCACTCAAAGACGAAGATGAAGCCAAATACCGCGAGCGTTGCCAATACGAATTTACGGATGTTGCCGTCCATAGATGCTCCTTTCGTTGTCTTGACTAAGTTGCCTTTTCTTTCAGCTTGTCTAATTCATCCGGATCGATCGAAAAGCTGTACGAACGGTCCGGGAATCTTTCTTCCTTCACTTCTTCCATAAACCGGCCGACAGCGTTTTTAATCACCGTCGAGAGATCGGCGTACTGCTTCACGAATTTGGGATGAAAACGCGTGAACAGACCCAAAAGATCATACGTGACCAATACCTGGCCGTCACAATTAACGCCCGCGCCGATGCCGATCAAGGGAACGGTCAGGCTTTTGGTGATAAGGCAGGCGATCTCCTGCGGGATACATTCCATGACGATACTGAAGCACCCCGCCTCTTCCAAAAGCCGCGCGTGTTTGATGATGTCAGCGGCCGCGGCGGCATCTTTTCCCTGCACTTTAAGGCCGCCGAGTTCCTGGGCATACTGCGGGGTCAGCCCCACATGGCCCATGACCGGGATACCGGCCTTGACCATCTCTTTGACGACATTATTGCAATCCTTAAACCACTCGACCTTCACGGCATTGCATCCAGCATCATGGATGAACCGTTGGGCATTCTTAACGGCCAAACCGGCATCCGCATAAGAACCATACGGCATATCGCCGATGACCATGGCCTGTTTGACCCCGCGGTTGACGGCCTTGGCATGATGCAGCATTTCATCCATAGTGACATCTTTGGTATATTCCAGACCAAGAACGACATTGGCCAGCGAATCGCCCACAAGGATGATATCCACGCCGCATTCATCCAGCAAGGCAGCCATGGGATAATCGTAAGCGGTCAGCATTACGATCTTTTCCTGGCCTTTTTTTGCTTGAATTTCTTCTACTGTGCGTCGAGACATATTGTAACCTATTTTTTAAGATATTCATCCATTTGAATGGCCATTTTTTTACCGGCAACAATGGCCTCCAAAACGCTGTTTTCGGAAGCGGTAAGCTGCGGCGGGATAAAAACGCCTTCCAAACCCACCAGTTCTTCGATCATGTGATTACGCTGCTGGCCGAGCGAAATAATGACCGTGTCGGCCGCCGCCGTAAATTCCGATTCGGCGACCGGCATCAACTGCCATTGCTCGTTTCCCTGAGGATCGGCAAAATCCATGTGTATGCAGCGCAGGCCTTTCACGAATTTCTTCTCGTCGGAAACGATCTCCAATGGTTTAGTCAACGCCTCTATCCGCACCCCTTCTTCTTTGGCCTGGGTGATTTCCTGGGCCGTTGCCTTTATATCTTCTTCCATGTGCGGGAAGATGACGCTGGCCTCGCGCCCCAGGCGGACCGCGATGCGCGCACAGTCCAGGGCGGCGTGATTGGAGCCGATGACCGCGACCTTGGCTCCCAATCGCGTAACGTAAGGATCGCGCAGAACGCGTTCCGATTTAAAATGGTTCACGCGCATCAAGACCTCGGTCGCAAAATAAACCCCGCCGTAATTGATCCCCGGGATATCGGGAATGACGGGGCGCCCGCCGCCCAGGGCCAGCAGAATGGCGGCGAAACCTTCCTTAAAAAGTTTTTTGACGTTTTCCCGATTACGGAACAATGCGTTGGTCGTTATCTCGACCCCCGCCATACTTAAAGCGCTTAATTCCTCATCGACAAGGCCCTCGGTGAGACGGAATTCCGGCAAACCGTAACGCAGCATGCCGCCGGCCTGGTCCATCGCCTCAAACAGCGCGACCTGATAGTCCCTTTGCGCCAAAATGGCGGCCGCACTTAAGCCCATGGGACCCGACCCGATAATGGCAATTTTTTTGCCGCGCGGCGTTTTGCGCCGGGCAAAAACCAACTTTTCTTTTCCGTAATCCGCAGCGTACCGTTCCAAAGCGCGTATACCCAAAGGCCCTCTTCCGTCGGGATCGCACATTTTTTCACAAGGCGCCGGACAAATGCGTCCGCACACCGACGGCAAAGGATTCTCCTCGTTGATCTTTCTTAACGCGGCGACCGCATTCCCTTCGCGGATATAGCGGATAAAGCCGCTTAAGTCCACCGCCAGCGGGCAGGCCTGACTCAAAGTTGCCGGCGTACATTGGGCCGCGCGCTGGGCCTCTTCAACGGCTAATTTTTTATTATACCCGAGAGAAACTTCTCGAAAATTGTGGAGCCGTTTCTCTTTGGGCTGGCTATAAGTCGGCTGCTGTCCCATGAATAATCCTTATAGGCGTTTAAACGGACTTTATAATCTTCAAAATCCACCTTATGCGCATCGAAGACAGGCCCGTCCACGCAGGCGAGGCGGATCTTCCCATCGACGGTCACCCGGCACGAACCGCATACGCCGTTCCCGTCGAACATGACCGGGTTTAAAAAGGCCATTGTTTTTATTTTATGGGTCCGGGTAAACGACGAAACCGCCTGCATCAGTTCGGTTGAGCCGGCCACAAAAGCCGCATGGATTTTTTCTTTCTTCAGGAATTCCCGCAAGGCATCGGCGGCAAAACCTCTTTTTTCGAATGAACCGTCCAGGGTAGATAAGAAAAATTTATAGGAAGCCAGGCGGATCTGTGATTGCAGGATCAGGAGCGGCTTGGTGGGCGCGCCGATAAAGCTGACAACTTTATTCCCGGCCTGCTTGAGCGCCCGTGCGAGAGGCAGGATCTGCGCGATCGCAAGCCCGTCGGCAATGCAGGCGACCGTTCCCCACTTTTCAACGGCCGGGCTATTACCGAAAGGCCCTGAAATAGAATGGATTTCCGCGTTGATAGGCACCTGCCCCAACTGGGCAAAGGCCGCGTCGTTCTCCTGGAAGACAAGGGCAATACTCCGGCGCTGGGCGTCCGTTTCCATGATCGGCAGGGCCATGCGCTCCTCGTTGGGCTTGACCGACACAATGACAAATTGGCCCGGCTGAAATTCCCGCGCAATGGACGGTGCGAGGATATCGATGCGCCTGATGTCCCGCGATAAGGTTTGTTTATTGGTCACTTTGAACATGTTTAGCGGCCGATCACTTTTTCCAACTGGCGTAAAGACAGCGTGTTGAGCACATCCTCTTTCGTGATCCATGCGCGGCGGGCTATCGCCACCCCGAACTTGAGGTACTCCAGATGTTTACAGGCATGGGAATCACTGCTGATAATGAATTTTACCCCTTCTTTGCGGGCAAAATAAGCATTGGCTGAATTCAGGTCCAAGCGGTGCGGGAACGAATTGATCTCCAGGAATTTATGGTTATCGACCGCAGCCTTGCAGACCTCTTTAAAATCGATGTCGTAGGGGTCGCGTTTACCCAAATGCACGCCCGTCGGGTGCGCTATGGCCGTCACATATTTATGGCGGCAGGCGTTGAGCAGGCGCTTCGTCAATTTCTCCCTGGGCTGTCCGAAACCGCTGTGGATGGCGGCGATCACGATGTCAAATTCGCTCAAGATTTTATCATTGTAATCCAAATTCCCCTCGGTGTCTATTTCAACCTCCGTCCCGAAAAGGATCCGGAAATCTTTCATGGCGGCGTTAAGACGGTCAATCTCTTTCTTTTTCTTCTTTAAATTCTCCGGGGAAACATGGCCGAACAGGTTCGGGGAATGGTCGCTGATCCCCAGATATTGATAGCCGCACTTCTTGGCAGCTTCGGCCATTTCTGCGATCGTATTGTGGCCGTCGGAATAGGTCGAATGGACGTGGAACTCGCCTTTGATATCGCTCAATTCGATCAACCTGGGGATCTTTTTGCCGCTGAAGATGTCTTCCTCGCCGATCGTCTCGCGCAGTTCCGGCGGAACATATGGCAGGCCCAGAGCGGCAAAACACTCCTCTTCCGTTTTACCGGCAATGCGCTCTTCCTTTTTCCCTTTTACTTTGAATATACCGTATTCATTGACCTTCAAATGCTTTTTCATGGCGATCTGACGCAGCCGCACGTTAAAATCCTTTGATCCCGTAAAATACAAAAGGGCCGCGCCGAAACTTTTAGGCTCCACGACACGCAGATCAACTTGCACATTTTCACCCGTCAGCACCGACGACTTTGTCTCGCCATGATTATTGATACTTTTGACATAAGGCAACCGCACGAATTTATCCATGACCGTCTTGGGATCAGAAGAATCAATAAGAATATCGATGTCCCGCACTGTCTCTCTAAAACGCCGCAAGCTTCCGGCGGCCTCGACCCTTTTGACCTCCGGCAGGCCGGATAGAGATGATATGAACTGCGCGGCGATCTCGGCGGCGAGGCCCAAATTCATGCGCTCGCGGCCGGACTCAATGACCTTGATGCCGGCAAGGATATTGTCGATGGTCTTTTGTTTGATACCGGGAAGACCGAGCAACTTTCCCGACGCAGCGGCTTTCTGCAGCTGCGCAATATTGGCGATCTTCAATTTTTCCCAGAACAATTTGGCCTTTTTCGGCCCGACGGAAGGAATGTGGACGAGCTGCAGAATGCTTTCGGGGATCTCTTGGGCGAGCTCATCATAGGCCCGCATGCGGCCGGTCTTGAGGTATTCCCTGATTTTCTCTTCCAAGGCCTTGCCGATCCCGGGAATATCGCCAAGCCGGTTTTCCTGGCAGACCTTTTCGATATCTTCGCTTAAATTGCCGATCGTTTCGGCCGCCTTGTAGTAAGCGCGGACCTTGAAGACAAGGTCGCCTTTGATCTCCAAAAAAGTGCCGATGTTCTCGAGTATTTCCGCGATCTCTTTGTTCTTCAAGGTAAGACTTTTTCGCCTTTTAGGATGTCAGGGATCTTGGCCGTATCGATACGCAAGCCGCCGTCATGCTCGATCTTAAGCGTGTACAAAAGCCCCGGAACGAACTTGCTTCCCGGCGCCTCGATCTGCGCGTTCTTGATGCCCTTGGAGGAACGGACGCTCTCATCAAGAACAAATTCCCAGAATCTCTGCCAGATCTCATTTTCAAGCGCACTTTTTACTCCCGGTGCCTTGTAACCTTGCGGAATGGCATGGACCGGCGTGATGAGAAACTCTTCGGTCCTCGGTCCGTCGAGCATGAATACTTTCCAGAAGAGATAAACGCTTTTGCCGCGCAACAGATCGCCTTTACGGATGTGCATATCGTCAAAACGCACCACCAGCGACTGGAACTGGATGATGTTCCCGGTGAACGTGAAATATTTCGGCTCTAACGGCTTGCCTTCAACATCGTATTCCAGGAATTTGATGGTGGTCATGTGCTTGTCTAAAAGCGGATTGAATTTTACTTCCGTGACAACGACCTCAGCCACACGCGAATCAGCCTCGAGGCGGGAAATGATCTGCTGCAGGAGCTTGTCCTTGAGAAAAAAATGGGCATACATCTGATAAAAGGCGTAACCGAGGAAGACCAAGACCAGAAGCGAAAGAATAGGGATAGGCTTTTTCATCAGAACACACCCGGCGGCGGTTTCGGCAACTTATCCACTATCCCCAGAATTTTCCCCAAAAGGGAAAACGTCCCTCCAAGGACTTTGCCGGGGATCTCCAGCAAAGCACAACCGCTCAAGGTTATTACAATAGCGGCGAGCACAACGATCTTCACATAGGATTTTTTAAAAAGCAATCGGACCTGTCTTTTTAAGCCTTCTGATGTTTGCGCTTATCTTCAAAAACTTCTTTGGCCACGAACAGCCCGTTAAGGGCCGCGGGGAATCCGGCATAGACGGCCATCTGTAGGATGGTCTCAAGGATCTCCTCTTTGCTGCAACCGGCCTTCAGGGCGTTGTAAACGTGCGCCTTAAGCTGGTCTTTGGCATGTCCGAGCGTTGTCAGCGAAGCAATGGTGAGCAATTCTCTGGTCTTGAGGTCCAAGGCCGGGCGCGCATAAATGTCACCGTAGGCAAATTCAATGATGAAACGCGCCATATCCGGCGAAACATCTTTAAGGATAGCAAGGATCCTTTCACCGGCCTCGTCATTGATCGACTGCAAGGTCTTCCATCCCCGCTCGTAACGTTCATTGGCCATCGGCCTGCTCCTTAAATCTGATGATCGAGCTCGTTTCCAAATAATCCTCTCCCACGGTCATATCCGAACCCAGCACGGAAATAAATTCAAGCGCCTTCAGGGAAGGATAAATGAACCGGTCGAGATAAAAGGTGGCGATCTCCGCATCCAGGGATTTTTCATCGCCCAGGCTTTGAACAATACCCTGTAATTCCTGTCGTTTTTCGGTGTTTAGCGCCAAGCTCTTCTCTTTCAAAGTGAGTTCCTCTTGGGCGCTGGCAATTTGTGCGTCCACCTCGGCGACATCTGCCTGCTGAATGAGGAGCTTCTGCCTTCCTACCTTAAGATCGTGTAACCGCCCCTTGAGCCGATCAATTTCGGCATTGGCTACTTCCATTTCCGCTTCCAGATCGGCCAGGCGCTTCTGGCTGCCGCTCTTATAAGCCTCCAACTCCTGCGATTTGGCGATCAACCATGCGCTTCCCCATTCGATGACCTTTTGTAATTTACGGACAAATGCATCCGTTTTGAGAAAAAACGCGCCGTTCACCGGCCGCGTCATATCGAAATTCAATCGCTTAAAACTATCGTCCTGCGACAAGGACAAGACCGCGCTTTGATGGGCATTAATCACATCCCGGAATAAATGCCGGCTGCTCGCCAGCAGCAAATAATCACCCAAAAAGCAATAAGCCGGCTGGATATCAACGCTTAAAGGTGTGCTGATATAACTTATATCGACGCCTTTATAATTTTCATGCTGCACGAACAAGACGGGTTGGTCCAAGAGGGTCGTCATCATATGCTCGGCCTTGGCCTTATCCTTAATGCTGACGAAAACAAAAAATTTCGGTATGGGGAAAGCGCCACTCGATTCGATGTCCGACAAGACCCACCCCTGCTCTTTTCCCAAGACGGGAAGAATATCGGTTTCAATGTTCAGCTTAATAAGTTTTTCTATACCGGAAATGATTTCTTGCGGAGAGGGATTGTTCCCTGGGGCACCGCCCGCTTCCATGGCAGCCAAGTTGCCGGCCTCTTTCTTGAAATTCTCCCAGACGGAAGCGATGTCATAACAATTGCTCCACTGGTAGATCAGCGTATTTTTTGGAACAAAATTTATATTTTTATTGGCAATGGCCTCGCAGGAATAAAACTGCTGCATCAGGGGATTCATTTTCTCCTTCTCAAAAGAAAAGGCCATTTTAGACTGGATTTCCTGACTGTACACAGCTGAATAACCGAAGGCCAAAAAACCGGCCAAGTCCTGCAAGACCGCATCGATCTCGGCAGGGTCCTTCCGGGGATTATCATGGACCATCAGCTGGGCCAGTTGTTCCTTGAACTGGGAATAGAACAGCTCCAAATTCAGATAAGCGGTTGTCTGACGGCCTTCCATGAGCCGGGGACGGATGCTGCTGTAATTTTTATCCTCGGCAAGCGATGGCCTTTGCCCTTTCCAGGCATCGATCGCCTGATGGACATTTTCCTCTCCCAAACTTACGACCAGATAATCGCCTATCTTGGTATAGTTAAGCTTGAAATTAAAAACAGCCAGCTGGGGGACCGTAACGCTGACAACCGGATGGTTCTTATATTTTGTCTGCTCACTTATAAACTCCTGTCCGGCCTGCTGGAACGACCTGGACACAAATTCCATGACCTCCGTTTCCGGATCGAGCTTAATGACGAATGTAATGCGTGTGATCATGTCAAAAATGGCTTTCATGTTGTAGCCGTAAAATTTGACAGGATAAACGGCAATGGCCATCTCCTGGCCGAAAAATTTCTGGAAGACAGGGTTTTGTAAAACGGCAAGGAATTGCTCGCTTGCCTTTTCGAAAAGCTGAACCTGCTGCAGCTCTACCCCGCCCTTGGCCATGATGGCGGAGAGGTCGATATTTTTCACCTGTTTTCCGAACGCGCTGTTGTTAAAATCTTGGC
>CAZCLW010000054.1:0-12041 GCA_964499685.1 uncultured Planctomycetales bacterium | reverse complement strand
GTGGAAAACGTCACCGCAGTCTAGCTCCTCGTTTTTTGTGGATCCGGCCTGGTATGAGGCCTTTAAGATGAGATCCGGCCACATTTTTTTCCCGTTTTTCGATCAATATGACACCGATGCTGTTATTTTTTTCATCGCGGCGATGTTGGCCGTTGTGTTCCTGCCTCATAAGAGCCCTTATCGAAGGAAGATCCATATTATCTGTTTCGCCGTGTTTTTGCTGTGCGCGCTCAGCTTTATCGTCGTCCATCTGAAGCCCGTTGCCGTTATTCTTCAGTTGCAGCTGTACAGGACCGCATTCTTTGTCGTCTTTTTTGCGCTGATCATGTTCGCGGACCATATTATCAGCGTATTCCGTTCCTCCGGCAGCCCGTTTGTTAAGGGACTGGCCGTTTTTGCCGTATTGGCGCTCATGTTTTACAAGATCGTTCCGTTTATGGTGTTATTAAGCATTTGGATGCTCTTTGAGGCTTTTCAGAGCAGGAAGAATTTTGTCAAGCTGACCCTGGTCATTGTTGTGATCACTGTGTTGATTACGGCGGTCATGGTCCGTCTCAAAAATGATCTCAGGATATATACATTTCACGGTAAGAAGGATTTTGCAGTTGAAATAGATTTTCCGTGGCTGGAATCTTGGGATAAGCAGTTTCTTCCGGAATGGATTGACATACAAATATGGGCAAAGCATAATACAGCACGAGACGCCGTTTTTATCATTCCTCCGCATAAGACAGACTTTCGGTACCGTTCGGAGAGGGCGATCGTCGGGAATTGGAAGGATGGGACCTTGGGGATCTATGACCGGGAATTCGCGCTGGAATGGATAAGCCGTATGAAAGACCTGCGGTCCTGGGATGACGGTATGGGACTCTGGTGCTCGGTCCCGCACCCCAAGTTTATAACGGCCTTCAAGGCCCTGAATGAGCAGGAGTTTGCGGGATTGGCCGAAAAATATAACGCGCATTTTTTGGTGGTTGAACAGGACATGGTCCTGAATTTTGAAGAAGTTTATTCCAACGGACGCTTTCATGTATACCGGATGCGGGGATAGAAAAGCATGAAAAAATTAAAAGTATTACTGACCCAGCCGTTGTTCAGCGCCAAACAGCTCGTCGGCAATTTTAATCCGGGGAAAGATCCCAGCACGTTCCAGTTCGGCCAGGCTTGTATTGCCGCCGTTGTCCGGGAGGCGGGGCACGAGGTCACGGTCCTGGACCCGTATTATGAGGCGACAACCCCCGAACAATACATGGATTTCTTGCGGAAGGAGAAATTCGATGTCGTCGGCTGCACCATCTTTACATTAACGTTCAACCTGGCCAAAGAATTGTATCGGTATACCCGCGCCGCGCTTCCGGAAGCACGGCTGGTCGCCGGAGGGGTCCACCCCACGGAACTTCCCGAGGAAACACTTCGACAAATTGATGATCTGGATTTCGTCGTCTATGGCGAAGGCGAGATAACGTTCAAGGACCTCTTGGAAAAACTGGGGAACGGCGGGGAAGTTTCGTCCGTCAAGGGGATCGTTTACCGCAAGGAAGACGGGCAGATCGTTAAAAATCCTCCCCGGGAATTTATCAAGGACCTTGATATCCTGCCCATCCCCGCCTACGATCTTTTTCCGATCAACGATTATCAATCTCCTCCCAACACCGTAAGGCGGTTTCCTACCGTTTCCCTTCAGATCTCGCGGGGATGCCCTTACGCATGCTCATTTTGCCAGTATGATATCGGCCTGGGCAAGAAGTTCCGCCATCGCTCCATCTCGAAGATCATCGAAGAGCTTACCTATCTTAAGGAACGGTTCGGCACGCGCGGGATCGTTTTTCGCGATTCGACGTTAACGACGGACCCATGGTTCGTGGAGGATCTGTGCAAGGCCATGATCGATCAGGACCTGGACCTGGCATGGATGTGCTATTCCCGTACGGACCTCATGTCGCGGTTCCATAAACGCCTTTTGCCTCTCATGAAAAAAGCCGGATGCTGGCAGATCGGTTACGGCTGTGAATCCGCTAATCAGAAAAGTCTGGAACTTTTGGTGAAAGGAACAACGGTCGAGCAGAATATCAAGGCCGTTACGGAAACATTAAAGATGGGGTTAATGTGCAGTACGACATGGATGATCTGCATTCCCGGGGAAACGGCGGACGATGCCTGGAACACGGTGCGTGTGGCCAACAAGCTCGGGAGCCATGTCGCCAAATTCTTCCTGCCGGTACCGTTCCCGAATACCGCGCTGGAAAAAATTTGCAGAAAGGTAGGATGGCTCCGCGAAGGCGCTTCGTATGACGACTATTCGATGATCACGCCCGAAAAACTTGTTTATGTCAATCCCTTGATAGGCGAAGAAAAAATGAAGCGCATTCTGCAAGAGGCGTACAAAAAGTTTTATACTAATCCCTTGGTGCTGGGCAGGAATCTTTTGAAGATGACGGATTGGGATATGGTCAAAAAATTCTGGTATATGCTTGAGTTCGTCCGCAACTAAATGGTTTCTTCGATGGTGTAGAGGGGGCGTTTCTTGATGTCATCGCCGATGCGGGCGAGGTATTCGCCGATCAATCCCACCGCAATAAGCTGCACGCCGCTTCCCAAAAGCATGACCACCATGATGGAGGTCCAGCCGATGACCGTTTTGGCGGTGAATAATTTAAGATAGAGGATGTAGAGGATCCCGCCGAAGGCAGCCAGCGAGAACACAACACCGAGGGCCATAATGGCGCGCAAGGGCGCGAAGGAAAAGGACGTGGCGGCATCGAAGGAAAATTTCAGCATGCGCCAGAACCCGAACTTCGTCGTTCCGGCGGCGCGCGCCTCGCGGTCATAACCGATGCCGGTACGTTTAAATCCCACCCACACGATCAGTCCCCGCAAAAAACGGTGCCGTTCTTCCAGGGCATTCAGAATGTCGACCACTTTCCGGTCCAGCAGATAAAAGTCACCGGCGTTTTCCGGGATGTCGATGTTGGTCAGCCGCCGTATCAGTTTGTAAAAGATCCCGGCGGTAAACGTCTTGAAAAAAGTTTCCCCTTTTCGGCCGGTGCGGAAGCCGTAGATGACCTGATAACCTTCTTTCCATTTGGCGATGAATTGCGGGATGACCTCCGGCGGGTCCTGCAGGTCGGCGTCGGTGACGACCGCGGCCTTGCCCTTGGCCTGCCGCAATCCGGCGGTGATGGCCAGCTGGTGGCCGAAATTGCGCGCGAATTTTATCACACGCACGCGGGCCGGGTTTTTCCGCTGGATGGATTTCAGGAGAGAGTAGGTGTTGTCCTGGCTCCCATCGTCGACAAAGATGAGCTCATAATTGACGCGGTCTTTGTCCAGCACCTCTGTCGTACGGGCAAAGAACTGCTCGATGACAGTTTCTTCGTTGTACACGGGGACGACGACGGATATTTCAGGTTCGAACATAGGTTATGGCTGTCTTTGTTGAAGCAGGCGCTGGAGCATGATGCCGCGCCACGCCTGCTCGATCGCGATCCCGCCCATGAAGAAGAGGCCGCTTTTGGTGCCGTATTCGACACGGTCGATCACGATGTCTTTTTCGCTTAGCGGGTACGAGATCTCGTTGCGCTGTTCATCGAGTTTGGTCATATATACGGTACGGCTGATGTTCAGGTTGCTCAGCCCCGGATAGTTGGGGATTTCTTCAAAACTCGAATAGTATCCGTATATCATAACATTGAGCGGTTTGGAAACATAGCCCAATTCCGGAAAGGCGAGGATCTGCGCGAGCATGAACGGCGCGCCGATCGTGAATTTATTGTATTTTTCCGCCGCGGCCCGGGAAAGCATCTGGTTGACTTTAAGGTCGTTGCGGTATTCCAGGCTGCGTTCGAGGAGCACGTGATTGTGTTCGGAATAATTGTTGGTGAACATCCCGTAGGAGTTAAGGAGAGCGATCAGGATGAAGGAGAGAAGTCCCAGCCGTCGCCACAGCTCGCCACGCAGGATAAGTGAAGCCATATACAATACACCGAAGACCATGAAGGGATACAGGATCACGCGGTAGCGGTAGGTAATCGTGTAAAAGTTAAGAAATAGCAGGACCCACATGATACCGAAGAGGAACATGACAACGGGTACATACTGCTCCTTCCATTTAAAGCGGCGCGTGATCAGCCGGACCAGACAGTAGCCGCAGAAGAGCAGCGCGGCGGCAATGAAGGAATGCATGTGCGGGTCGTGGTATTTGATCGACTCCCAGCCCCGGAAAAGTTGTACGCCGCCGATGACCACATGCTGGTCGCGGGTCAGGAATTTCAGCCATACCGCGACGACCGCCAGGCCCATCAGGAAAAATCCGCTTAAGAGCACTTTGACATTGCGTTTCTGCTCTTCATCAAAGAAGAAAACCAGAAAACTTAAAGCAAATATCGCCGCACACGCCAGAACGCCTGTTCCTTTGACCAGGACCGCCGCAACCGCCAGTCCGGTCGCGGCCGGGAATTTTTTTGCTGCGGCATAATAGGCCGAGAGCATGACAAAAAGAAGGCACGGCACCTCCATGTTGATGGCTTCGGTCTGTGTCTGGGTGACGGGAAGATAAAGGAATAAAAACGCCGCCAGGGTGGCAACGGCCGGAGAGTAAAGCTTGAGCATGACCTCGCGCAGGAGTGCAGCGATGACCGCGGTCATGAAGAAGACCAGCAGGTGGTTGACCGCCAGGAAAAGTTTGACCGGTTTTATAAGCGCGATCAAGGCGCCCAGGTAGGTCGGATAGATCGAGAACATGTAAACCCGCGGCCCGCCTTCGGCGTAGCTGGGCTGATGAAAAAGCTTCACGTAATCAAAGTTGTTCTTCGCCAGCCAAAGAGATTCCATGAACGGCCCGCCGATCGCGTCCCCGTACGGCGGGAAAAACAGCACTTCAAGCTTGGTCAGCGTCAGATACACGAAGACGGCCAGGGTGAATTTCCAAAAACGCGTTTCGCGCAAATACAGGAGAGAGAAGGCAACAAAAAGCATCCCGGAAATAACTTGGCAAAGAGGACCGAAGACCACATCCTCATAGCGGCCCAGATAATAGTTGAGGCTTTTGTCCTGATAAAGATTAAGAAAATCATTGAGCCCGACAATCGTTCCGTTGGCGTAGAACATCTTGACCCAGGAGGGGGATTGGTATTTGATGAGGAAGAATGCGGCGGCCAGAAGGATGAAAAAAACGGTGATCAGTTTTGTGTCGGGGCGTTTCATAGGTGAAATAGGTGAACACTAAATTAGTTTATCGCCCCACTTTCGTCAAGGATAATTTCCGTCCCGGGAAATATCATTTTCGGCCTTTTCGTGTTGTCCTTTTTGATATAAGATAATCCCATGGTGCGTGTAAAAGAACAACGCGGCTCGCTTCTGGTCGAGGTGATCCTGACCGTCGTGATCCTCACCGGCGGGCTGACCCTCATCATCCAGTCGATGGCCGCGACTGTGCGGGCCATGGCCTCGATCGAGGACTATTCCGCGGCGATCATGCTCCTGGATAAGCGGTTGTTCCAGTATGTCACGCATGATGTGGAAGGGTCTTTCCGCGACCATGGTGAGCTGAGCTATCTGGGCAAGCCTTATGTGTACACGATCGAGACCAGATCCGGGCCCGATGGCCGGTGGTTCACGGAATTAAACGCCGAGATCGCCTGGGGTCCGGAGCAGAAGAAAAAGCTTACCCTGTCCACCTATCTGCTGCATCCTTTGAATGAAACTTAAGAAAAATAACTACGCTTCCGGATTCACTTTGCTGGAAGTGCTGCTGGGTCTGACCGTCTTTGCCGTGATCGCGGTAAGCCTGTACAGCACATTTTCCTCGGCCCTGCAGCTCCAGCGCCGCGCCCAGCTGTTGAACCGCACCTACCGCGAGGCCAACTGGTCGCTGGGCCGGATCGCCAAGGACCTTGAGAACATGCGGCCGTACGATTTTACCGGTTCCTATTCCGACAAGGCCGCTTTCGTGGGGAAAAGAGACCGGCTGATGCTGCTTTCCGCGACCGAGCATGGCCTTAAAGTGGTCAGCTATTACATTGCGTTGCCCGAGGATGCCCATATCCACAGCGTCGTGATCGGAAAAAAAATGAGCAAGAATGAGGCGGTCACTTTCCGGCGGACACAAGAGGCGGAAAAGGCCGCTTTCCTGGTCCGGGAGGTGTCGGACTTTGCGGACTTCCTTTCCGACCGGGTGGATGAAGAATCCCGCGATATTGAGATCTTAAGCTCCCGTATTTTGACCGACGGATTGAAATTCCGCTATGCCTATGAACCTTCCGGAACTGACCAGGCGATCGATTGGCGGGAGGAATGGACAAAAAAATATACGCCCGCGGGGGTGCAGGTAGAGATGACGCTCTTGTCGCTGGCCGGAACGCGGATGCCGTTCGCGCGGGATGTATTCATCCCCACCGGCGCCTGGGGAACGGGAGAAAAGTGACGCAATGTGTTGATATTGAAGATAAATCACGTTACAATAATCGCACATAAGGAAAATAAGCATGACGAACATTCTGGAGAGAATAAGGGCCTTGCTGTTCCCCAAAGACGGTTTTTTACACGGGAAATGCGTCCTTGTCATTGACGACGGGCAGGTGGAACGCCATGTCGCCAGAAGGATCCTGGAAAAGAATGGCTGTCGCGTCCTGACGGCCGAGAACGGGAAGATCGGGCTCCACATCGCTGAGACCGAAAGACCGGACGTGATCCTGCTGGATTGCATCATGCCGGGGATGTTCGGGCCCGAGGTCTGTCAGCGGCTGAAAGATAATATTGTGACGAAAGATATCCCGGTCATTTTTCTGACCGGATCCGATACGCCCGATAATATCGTCAAAAGTTTTGATGTGGGGGCCGCGCAGTTTCTGGCCAAGCCGGTCAGCGCCGGCATTCTCGTCAATCAGATAAGGTCTGTCCTGCAGGAAATCAACCGCGATGCTTGACATCAAATTCATCCGTGAAAATATCGAGGCCGTCAAAAAAGGCCTCGCGGCCAAGAGGTTTGTCCTTGACCTCAACGATCTTTTGGAATCCGACCAAAAGCGCCGGGATTGCCTGGTCAAGCTTGACGACTTGCGCAACAAGAAAAATTTGGCCAACGACGAGATAAGCAAGTTATTGAAGGAGAAGAAGGACCCCAAGACCAAGATCGCGGCCATGAAGGGGATCGCGCAGGAGATCGATGAACTCGAGGGCGAGGCCCAGGAGATCGAAACCAAGCTGCATAATATTCTGATCGCCATGCCGAACCTGCCGCATTCTTCCGTTCCTGCAGGCGGGGCCGAGGCCAATAAGGTCGTCAGGAGCTGGGGGGAGGCCAAAAAATTTTCTTTTAAACCCAAGACCCATGTTGAACTCGCTGAGGCCCTGGACATTATCGATTTCAAGCGGGCCGCCAAGATCACGGGTTCGAATTTTATCCTGTTCAAGAAACAGGGCGCGCTGCTGGAGCGGGCGCTCTTTAATTTTATGCTGGACCTGCACACGCGCGTGCACGGTTATACGGAAGTTTTTCCGCCGTTCTTGGTCAACCGGGCGTCTATGACCGGCACTGGCCAGCTTCCTAAAATGGAAGAGGACATGTACCGGCTCAAAGAGGAGGACCTGTTCCTGATCCCGACGGCCGAAGTACCGGTCACCAATATTTACCGCGATGAGATCCTGGCTGAGGAAGACCTGCCCGTCTATCATACGGCTTACACGGCTTGTTTCCGGCGGGAAGCCGGTTCTTACGGAAAAGACACCAAGGGCCTGGTGCGCGTGCATCAGTTCGATAAAGTGGAGCTGGTCAAATTCGTGCGGCCGGAAAAGTCATATGAAGAGCTTGAATCGCTGGTCGGGAATGCCGAAAAAGTCTTTCAACTCCTCGGCCTGCCTTATCGTGTTCTCATGCTGGCCAGCGGGGACTTAAGTTTTGCCGCGGCCAAATGCTATGACCTCGAGTGTTTCGCGGCGGGCATGGACAAATGGCTTGAAACTTCCAGCTGTTCGAATTTTGAGGATTTCCAGGCGCGGCGGGCGAACATCCGTTTCAAGGGTAAGACGGGAAAGCCGGCGTTCGTGCATACGCTCAACGGCTCCGGCGTCGCCCTGGCCCGCACGGTCATCGCCATCTTGGAAAATTATCAGACGGCCGAAGGCGATATCCTTATCCCGACGGTCCTGCAGCCTTATATGGGTGGACTGACAAAGATTGCGGCAAAATGAAAGAAGGCCTTCTTAAGACGTTCAAGCTTCTCGCGTTCATCCTTCTGATCCCGGTCGTTATCGGGGTTGCGGACGGCTTTTACCGATTTCTCGTGCAGATGGAAGCGGGCTTTTTGGACAGTTTTGCGACCGGGCTTTTGGCTTTTGTGCTTGTTTATTTTTTTGTGTGCCCGCCGCAGGTCGTTTTTCAGTTCGGGCAGAACATCACGAACGGCATTTTTCAATTCAATCCGGCGGTGGCGCGCGGCGCTCAGCTGATCTTGTCGTTTTACTCGCTTTTACTTTTTGTACTGATCGCCTTGGGGACAAAGGTCTTTGTGTGGAACACATGGATTGTTTCGCTCCTGACCGGCGCGTTGGGGTTTTCGTTCGGATTGCATCTGGTCATGGTGGCCCGGGACCTGTATGACGTGGACATGGCGTCGCTTAAACCCCATTATTTTTTTGTGATGTCGCTGGTGGTCGTGCTTAATTTATTGATCTTCGGCTTCTTTTTGAGCCTGGTTTCTCCCACGTTCAACTTCAGCGGTTTTATCGAAAAGGCATACCAGACAGCCAGCCAGATCTACACGCCGATCATCCGGCAGTTGTTCCTGTTGAGGAAGTAGTGAGGGAGAGGTGCCAGAGTGGTTGAATGGGACGGTCTTGAAAACCGTTAGGTGCCGTAAGGTACCTCCTGAGTTCGAATCTCAGCCTCTCCGTTCTTTGTCTTAAATCGCCCATCCCGGGCTTGTCAGGCCTTTTATTTACGTATATTATTAATATTATATGGCCAAGTCGCTGCTCAAGAACCTCGAGTTCACGCCCTCCATCGAAGACGTCTCCATCCTTCGTAAGTTCACGGTTTTGTTCCTCTTGATGTCGATCATTCCGCTGGGGATCTTGTACTATTTTTATGTCCAGATCCGCGAAAGAGGCGCTTTGGATATCACCGAAAGCGGTTTTGCGGCAACACTCTTTCTGGTCGTCCTGGGGGTGGCGATCGGTTATTTTGCCATGCGCTCGGTCCTCAAAAGCCTGATCGAAGTGACCCATACCAATAAAGAAGCGCTGGCGACCGTCCTGGGGCACGAAAAAGTCCAGGACCTGACCCAGGACAAGAATGAGATCACGATGATCGCCAAGACCTTCCGCGAGGTGACCGACCATCTGGAAGAGAACATCAAGAGCCTGGAGATCGCCAAGCGTACCCTGCATTCGGTCCTGGCCAAGGTCGGGGAAGGCATCGCCTCAATGCATAACATCGATACCTTCCTGGATTTGATCGTCGAGACCGTGGTCGAGGCATTCTCGGGACGCGTGGGCGTCCTGCTTCTCTTGGACCAGGCCAAGCAGAATTTTTATGTCCGGGCCGTGCATGGCGTTCAGATCGGCGAGATCGCCAATATCAAGATAAAGGTCGGCCAGGAGCCTTTTGCCGGTATTTTACACAGCAATGGTTCGGTGATCGTGAGTCAATTGGATTATTCCCAGGTCCACAATCCGGAATATGGCATGCTGTTTGAAGCGCCGATGCTGGCCGCGCCGCTTATCCTGCATGAACATGCGATCGGCGTCATCCTGGTCTGCGGGAAACGGACCGGCGAGAGTTTCAAGGAAGACGAAAAAAAACTTTTGTATAACCTGGCCCTGCAGACGGCCGTTGCCATCGAGAACTCCGAGCTCAACGAAGATGTGGAGAAAACGTATTTCGAGACGATCTCGGCGCTGGCTATCGCGGTCGACGCGAAAGACCGCTATTCCCGCGGTCATCTGGACCGGGTCGCCACTTATGTCGTGCGCATTGCCGAGAGCCTGAATTTGGGCGAAGAGGACATCCGCACGCTGCGTGATGCCGCCAAATTGCATGATGTGGGCAAGATCGGCGTTCCCGACGAGATCCTTTTTAAGGCCGATGCTTTGTCGTATGAGGAGATGGAGGTCATGAAGAAACACCCGGAAGTGGGCGAGAGCATCATCCGGCCCATCCGTCATTTGCGCAATCTCTGCGATATCGTGCGTCACCATCACGAAAAGCTCGATGGCAGCGGTTATCCCGATGGGTTAAGAGGCAACCAGATCTCGCTTCTGGTGCGTATCACCACCGTGGCCGACATTTTTGACGCCCTGAGCACGAACCGCCCGTACCGCAAGTCGCATACCTTCGAGGAGGCCTTCAAGATCATGCGCGACATGAAAAATCAGATCGATCAGCACATTGTCGAGGTGTTCGCCTCGACGTTCACTCCCCGCCGTTGATATGCCCAAGAAAAAAGAAAGACAGGATATCCCTACGCCGCCGCTGGAAAAGCTGGGGGCCTTGATCATCGTTATTTATTTTGTCATTTTCGCGGCCCTGACCGCATGCTACATCGCGGCGGAAAAACAGGCGCTTATCCCCGAACCCGATCCGTTGCGTCCGCCCCATCTGGAATGGTTTTTTCTGGTCCCGGTCGTGTATTATGTCCTGCCGTTTTTGTTGGGGGCGGGGTTCGGCCTGACCTTTAAACCGTTTTGGCGGAATTTCCGCAATGTGACCGTCATCATTTTTATCGTTCACTTTTTATTCAGCGCACTCGTGGCCACGGCGCGTATCCAGGCGCCTGCGGCTTATGCGGAAAAGGTAGCGGCCGCATCGCGCTGGGCTGTATTCAAGTTCGATTGGCTTGGACAGTATCCGGAGGGAGAATAGAGAGTGGGAAGCATTCATAAAATCGGCGATGAGTATTACATTGAATTTTTTGCCCGGGGGCTCAAATACCAGCAAAAGGCCGGGTCGGACCGTAAACAGGCCGAGAAGCTGCTTGCGGATGTGGAAGAAAAGATCGGCCGGGGCGAAATGGGCACCATGGTGCGCGATGTGGATGTGGATATTTTTGTGAATGATTTTCTCGGTCAGGCGCGCGGTCAATATGCGCCCAAGACCGCCGGCCGTTTTGAAAGCACGCTGGCGCGTTTTCAAAAGTTCCTCAAAACAAAATTCCCTCAACTGGAAAAACTTTCACAGCTCACGCCGAATGTCTTTGAGCAGTATAAGCGTCATTTGCAGAAGGAAGCGCAGCTCTCGGTCAAAACGGTCAATTTGGCGCTTATTCTTTTGCGGGAGTTCTGTGAATACGGCCGTAAGACCGGTTATCTCAACGATAATCCGCTTTTGCATATTAAATTCGTTCCCGGCGCTTACCGCATGCCGCGGTGTTTGCGCGAAGCGGAATTACGACCGTTCTTATCCTCCGGCGGGGGAGACCTTTTGGCCGGACTAAAGCAGGCGCTGGATCAACGGGCTTCCCAAGTCAATGCCGCGCTCTTGCGTAACACCTTCGCCTTTTACGCCCTTAGGAAAAATATCTCGCTGGTTGCGCTCTCGACGATGCTCGCATTAGACGACGTGGCCAAGGCGATGGTCTACTTTCCGTTTTTGACGGCCAGGGAGGATGAGAATTTTTCATCCGGCCCTTATAGTATTTGACGGCACAAATCAACCCCACTATAATCAGTTTCCTAAAGATCCCCTTTTTGGAGAGATGCCAGAGTGGTTGAATGGAGCGGTCTCGAAAACCGTTAAGTGCCGCAAGGTGCTTCCTGGGTTCGAATCCCAGTCTCTCCGTTTTTTAACCTTAATTTTCTTTTAATCCTTATTTAATCCGTTCCCTTTCACAATAGAGGTTGTTTCCTTACGAAAGGGAGTACTTGCTTACCTAGATGCATTCAAGAGAAAGCAAGTACACCTCTTGATTTCATCTAAAACGAAATCAAGGAAAATCAAGGGAGAGGATTATGCTAACCGAGATCAGAAAAATCGATGCCTTGAAGGCCAAGAAATTCTTTGAGGACAAGGTCAATTTTACGACCGGGGTCATGGAGGTCGATAAAAT
>CAZCLW010000053.1:0-12066 GCA_964499685.1 uncultured Planctomycetales bacterium | reverse complement strand
CGGGGATCAGCTTTTTAATGGTCTCCTCCTGCGCAAAGCGGCTGTGATGGGATTCCAATACATGGCGCGGGGCCTTTCCGGGACGGTAGCCGCGGATCTTGGCGACCTTGCCGATCTCCGCATAGACTTCATCCATCTTTTGTTTGACCCTGTCCTTGGGGATCTCAAAACGCAGTTCGCGCTTGAGGGCATCGACTTTCTTGATCTCGACTTTCATACGACATCCTCTTTCTTCTTGTTAATTTTAACGTATTTGCCGCAAATTTTACATCCGGAATTTTTCGCCTAAATAGATCTTGCGGGCCTGCGGATCATCGATCAACTCCTGGGCGGTCCCTGAGATAAGGATCTTTCCGTCCGCGATCAAATAAGAACGGTCAGTGATCGACAATGTCTCGCGCACATTATGGTCGGTGAGCAAAATGCCGAGGCCCCGCTTCTTAAGGTCGCGGATGATCTCCTGTGCTTCGGCGACCACGATGGGATCGATCCCTGAAAACGGTTCGTCCAAGAGAAGGAACGACGGATTGGTGACCAGGGCACGCGTTATCTCCAGACGGCGCCGTTCACCGCCGGATAACGTATAGGCCTTGTTCTTGGCCAGATGAGCAATATTAAGTTCCCCCAGCAAAGATTGCAAGCGTCTTTTTCGCTCGCGCGGGCCGATGTCCAGTGTTTCCAGGATAGACATGATGTTTTCTTCCACGGTCAATTTGCGGAATATCGATGATTCCTGGGCCAGATATCCCATGCCCAGCCGGCAGCGGTCATGGATGGGCTTTTTGGTCACATCTTCCTGGTCAAAAATGATTTTTCCTTCATCCGGGGGAACGATCCCGACGGCCATGTAGAACGTGGTCGTTTTGCCCGCGCCGTTAGGGCCGAGCAGCCCCACCACTTCCGAACGCCCGACGGAAATGCTCAATCCGTCGACAACGCGCCGGCCGCCGTAAATTTTGACCAAACCCTTTGCCTCTAAAAGATTCACTGCCCCAACCCTTCTATAAGCATACCGCCCTCTTCTCCGCCGGTGCTTTCGGTCATCAGGATAAGTTTCGGACGGCCGGTCAAGACCAGCCGCTGATCGGCTGCCGTGTAGACAGCTTTGTCGGAATAACTTTTATTCCCGGCCTGCGTGACTTCTACATTGCCCGTACAGACCATTTTGACGATCTTGCTGGTCACGGGGTCAAAATACACTTCCATTTTATCTGCCTTCAGCTCCCGGTCTGTCTGAGTGGCCACCACGTTTTCATTAAAGATCGCCAAATTTTTAAGCTGATCAATCTCCAGCGGCCCGTCACAGGTGATCTTGATCGGCTGACGCTCTTCGGGCTTTCCCTTTTCCGGTGTCATATTGACGGTCACATCCTCGTTCAGCTGGGCTATCTTCAGATTGGGATGGGCCTCGATGCCGGTCCCGGTCGCTTTCATCCTCTTGTCGGTGATCGTCACAAAATCATTCGTGCTGACCAGGTCGCTATTCCTGTCCCAGTCGATCGAATGCGTTTTGAGCTGAGCGCCCAATTCCGTTGTGATGACGACGTCCTGTTCCAAATGGATCTTGCCGGTATCTTTCTGGATCGTGCCAGTCCTGGCCGTGAGGTTGGTCTTTTGTTCACCGTAAGAATTGGCCGTGATGTTGGTCATCTCCACGAGATTGCCGATGATATTCGCGGTCTCGCCCATGACGTCCCAAGATTTCTCGCCTGTTTCGGTGTAACCCTGGAGGTTAAACCCCTCGAATTGTTGCGGTGTCGAAGCATCCTCCTGGGCACGGGCCGGCTGGGCCGGAAAGACCAAGAAATAAACGCTCAGAACAAAAAAATACTTTAAGGAATTAATTTTTTCCATTTCCCTTGTGTCTTCAGGATCAGCTCTATCACTTCGCGGACAGCGCCCCGGCCGCCTTCCTTTTTTGTGACATAATCGCAGATCTTCTTGGCTTCGGGAACAGCATCCGGCACGGTCACGGCAAAACCGGCCCGCCGCAGAACCGGCAGATCCGGCAAGTCATCGCCCATAAAACAGACTTCCGCGTCCGAAACGCCGAATTCTTTGAGCAGCTTCTCATAGGCTTCCAATTTGGGATTCGCATCCTGATAGACCTTGTCGATCTTGAGGTCCTCGGCCCGCACCCGCACGGCCTCGGCGCTTCTGGCGCTGATAATGGCGGTCTTTAAACCGACCTGTTTTGAACGAACGATCGCAAGCCCGTCTTTGACATCAAACACCTTGATCTCTTTACCTTGACTGTCGATGATGATCCGTCCGTCGGTAAGGATACCGTCGACATCCATGATGAGAACTTTGATCTTGGAAACTTTCGTTTTCATTTAGACCAATCCCGCTTTCAGAAGGTCTTGAACGTCCAGAAGCCCGACAACGCGGGAATGGCCGTCTAAGACCGGCAACTCATCGATCTTACGTTCCTGCAGAATGCGCAGGGCCTCGACAGCCAGTTTGTCTTTGGAAATAGTGATGGGATGACGCGTCATGACGTCCTTCACCCTGCGGCGCAGAAGTTGAGGATCATCCTTCAAGTGACGGCGCAGGTCCCCGTCGGTAAATATCCCGGCGAATCTTCCTTTTTTATCCACGATGCAGGCCGAGCCGCACCTGGACTGCGTTATGGAGAACAAGACATCCTTCACAATACGACTTTCGGAAACTTTGGGAAAGGCATTGCCTTTGCGCATGATGTCTTCTACTTTGAGAAGGAGCTTGCGGCCCAAGGAACCGCCGGGATGATACAAAGCAAAATCCTCTTTTTTGAAGCCTTTTCGGTCGATCAAACAGGCGGCCAACGCATCGCCCATGACCAGCGTGGCGGTCGTCGAAGCCATCGGCGCCAATCCGAGCGGACACCCTTCCTTCTTGACCGATACGTTAAGGACCACGTCGCAATACTTAGCCAATGTTGATCTTGGGCTGCCGGTCAAGGCGATGATCTTCGCGCCGATCTTCTTGATGATAGGAATAAGCCGTTTGGTCTCTTCGGTCTCGCCGCTGTTGGAAATCACGATCAAAATATCCTGGCGGGTCACCTGCCCCAAATCGCCGTGCACGGCCTCGGCACTGTGCATCCAGATGCTGGGCGTTCCGGTCGATGATAACGTCGCGGCGATCTTCCGCCCGATGATGCCGGTTTTGCCCATGCCACTGATAATGACGCGGCCCTTGCATTTGGCGATCAACTCGACCGCCGTCAAAAAATTTCTATTGAGCTGCTTGCTCAAGTCCCTGATGGCTTGGGCTTCGATATTAATGACTTCTTTGGCACGCTTGATGGACATAAGATTATTTCTTAACTATGCGGTCGATCGCTTTAAGATCAACCAATAATTTTTCAAGCTGATTAAGAGGGAGCATATTCGGTCCGTCCGACAAGGCCTTTTTAGGATTGGGATGAACTTCCATAAAAACAGCATCGCATCCGGCCGCAACGGCACAACGGGCCAAGAGCGGAATAAACTCGCTCTGCCCGCCGGAGGCATGCCCCAGCCCGCCGGGCTGCTGCACGCTGTGCGAGGCATCAAACACAACGGGATAACCGGTTGCGCGCATGATGGCCAGCGAGCGAAAATCACTCACCAGGGTGTTATAGCCGAAGCTCACACCGCGCTCCGTCAGCAGGATCTTGCGGTTACCCGTACTTTCAATCTTTTTGATGAGCGTTTTGACATCCCAGGGCGCTAAAAATTGTCCCTTTTTGACATTGACGATCTTTCCCGACCGGCCGGCAGCGACCAAAAGGTCGGTCTGGCGGCAGAGAAAGGCCGGTATCTGCAAAATATCCAAGAAATTGGCCGCTTCTTCGATTTCCTCGACGGAATGGACATCGCTTAAGACCGGCACGTTCAATTCTTCTTTGATCTCGCGCAACGTGATCAACCCTGTGCGCATGCCCACTCCACGGAAGGATTCGATCGAACTCCGGTTGGCCTTATCATAGCTGGCTTTAAAAATAAACGGCACACCGGTGCGCTTGGTAATCGCCTTAATGTCCTTGGCGATCTTAAGGGCCATGGTGCGGTTCTCGATCACGCAAGGCCCGGCGATCAAAACAAACGGCCGGCCGCCGCCGATCTTGATATTCTTAAGCTGGATTGTTTGGGCCATATTATTTGAGAAGACGCTCTACCCTAGCAAGGTCTTCCGGCGTATCCACGCCGATCGTGTCAGCGTTGGTCTCGATCGTTTTGATCTTATAGCCGGCTTCCAGGACGCGCAACTGCTCTAATTTCTCAACGGATTCTAAATGCGATTTTGGCAGATCCTTGAACTTCAATAAAAATTCCTTGCGGTACGCGTAGATCCCTAAGTGCTTTAAATAATTGATATCATCGAATTTCTTTTTGTCGCGATTATGCGGGATAACCGACCGCGAAAAATACAAGGCATTGCGGTTTTGATCTATGGTCACTTTAACAACGTTCGGATTATCCAGCTCTTCCTTATTCTCGATCGCCTTGACCGCCGTGGCCATCAGGCAGCTTCGATCATCCAAAATGGTCTGCACCAGATGATCGATCAATTTGGGTTCGATCAGGGGCTCATCGCCCTGGATGTTGACGACGACTTTGACGGCCATGGGGCCGACGGCCTCCGCGATCCTGTCGGTGCCAGAGACATGTCTTTTGGATGTCATCACGGCCTTGGCGCCGAATTCTTCGGCGGCCTTCATGATCCGCTCATCATCACAGGCGATAAGAACACTGTCGAGCGACTTACTTTTACGGGCCCTTTCCCAAACATGCTGGATAAGGTATTTCCCTTTGAGCCTGGCCAGGACCTTTCCCTCAAATCGCGTCGAGCCCCAACGGGCAGGTATGACTCCAACGGCTTTCATCTTCATTTTTAGGCGGAAATCTTTGTCGCTTCGTGAGCGCCCTTGTCTTCCTTAAGGGCTTCCAGCAATTCATCGCGGGTCACGGTGGCGGTTCCCATTTTTCCGACGACAATGCCGGCGGCATAATTGGCCAGATTAGCGGCCTTCAGCTTGCTGGCTCCGGCGGCCAGGCTTAAGGTGAAAACGGCAATGACGGTGTCTCCGGCGCCGGTCACATCAAAGACTTCCCGTGCTTTGGTATGGATATGGACCGGATCTTTGCCTCTATCGAAAATACACATGCCCTGCTCGCCCAGTGTTATCAAAAGGGACTCAAGGTTCAGGAACCGCAAGAGCTGCTGACCGGCGGCAATGATGTCCGGCAAGGTGGACAAGCGGTCGCTGGTCAAAGTGAGCTTACGCCGGTCGACCTGAGTGATGATCAAATTACGGATGGCGTTTTCGGTCTCGCTCTTGTTCGGCGTGATCGCGGTCACTCCCCGATAATAGACAAAATGCTCCACCTTGGGATCGACAGTGATGATCTTGCCCTTTTCCCGCGCCAGGGAACAGACTTCCGACAACAAACCCGCGTTGATCATGCCTTTGCCGTAATCCGAGACCACTATCGCATCGAACATCGCGATATGGCCGCGGATAAAACTGATGATCTTTTTTTGAATGTCTTCGCTTGCAGACGAAACCACTTTTTCCCTGTCCAAACGCAACATCTGCTGATGTTGGGCGATAATGCGGGTTTTGATCGTTGTGGGGACGGATTTGTTGGCAAAAATACCCCGGGTGGAAATTTTACGTTTTTGGAGCTCCTTTAAGAATATATCGCCTTCCTGGTCATCTCCCAAGTAGCCTACAAGTGCCACATTGGCCCCCAGCGCCTTCAAATTGTTGGCCACATTGGCGGCCCCTCCCGGCGTATAGGTAGACGGCCCTTCCTGAAGGACAATCGGAACAGGGGCCTCGGGAGAAATCCGCGATACATGGCCTTTAATGTGCTGGTCCAGAATAAGGTCGCCGATGACCAAAATACTCTTGCTTTTAAACTTGGAAATGATGTTTTTATTGTCGCTCATAAAGCCCTGCTTCGCTTTAAGTTAAATTGTTTTAATGAGTTATAAAATTTTTGAAAACGGTGCTGATTTTAACACAGTTTAAATAGGGCGTCAACAGCTTCTAGGATTCTCTCCGTGGGGATGGGGGCTGCCGGAGCCCCGGTTTCGGTCCGCGGGGGCGCTATGATAATATTTTTGTTCCCCAACGGCCGCCAGCGCTCAGGATTAATGCCGGGGCTGTTGCGGATAAAGACCGAAATAACAGGTGTCCCTACCGCATCCGCCACATGCACGGGACCGGAATCGTTCGAAACCAGAAAACTGCAGCGCTTAAGGAGGCTCACCAGCTGACCCACGGAAGTCTTTCCGGCCAAATTCCATACGGAATGGTTGAATTTCGCTTTGATCTCAGCCGCAGGCACAGTAGCGCCATAACCGCCTACCAATATAACGCAGGCCTTATGTTTCTCTATAAAGCACTTCACGACCTCAATGAAATTCCCGAAAGGCCAGCTTTTTTCCGGTCCGCTTGCCCCCGGATGCACCGCGACTATGCGACCCTTTCCCGCTATGCCATTTTGCAAAAGGAACTTTTCCGCCCATTCTTCATTGGCCTTTTTAATGGGAATATAGACTTTCCCGCCGGCGTTTGCGATCCCCAGCGACCGGACAACATCCAAACAATATTCCGACTCGTGCTTGATCCCCTGGTTACGCAGATCCTTGAGGGGATGCGTGAGTAAAAAGCCGAATTTTTCATTCCGGTAGCCCACTCTTCGCGGAATGCCTGTGTGAAAGCACAGCATATTGGTGCGCTTTTTAGTGTGAAAAATGATCGCACAGTCGAATTTTCTGGCGCGGAGCATGAACACAAGTTTCCAAAAACCAAAAAAACCTTTATGGGCGCCTTCACGGTCATCGATGAGGATCTCATCCACGTTCGGGTTCCCCTCGACCAATTCATAGGTCAACGGCGAAACAAGAAGCGTGATCCTGGCCTGCGGAAACCCTTTGCGCAGCGCCTCGATCGCCGGCGTTGTAAGGACAACATCGCCGATACGATCGGTCCTGACGATCAGAATATTCTTAAGTTCCTTGATGGGATGCAAACGAAAATCCTTTCGGTGTTAAGCGGATGACACCGAAGACCTCTTCGGCGGTAATGGCCTTCATGCATTCGTGCGGCAGATTTAAACCAGGCCTCCGGCAGGCCGCGCACAGAGTGTCCTTTTTGATAAAATAGTTGACCTTGCCCCAGGGAGCCGCGGTCGTTGGATCGGTCGGACCGAATAAAGTCATGACCGGCACATCCAAATAACTGGCCAGATGCATAGGGCCGCTGTCATTGACGATCGCCAAAGAAGAAAGCCGTAACAGTTCAGCCAATTGCAGAAGCGTTGTGCGGCCGTTCAATTTGACCGCCGGCTGCTTCATTTTCTCCACGATACGGTCCACTACACCCTGCCCCTCTCCTTCCCCAACCAAAACCACTTTCATGGGAAAAGCCGCAACCAGCCGGTCACAAAGCTCGGCAAAACCTTCTTCCGACCAGCGTTTGCGGCGGTCTGCCGCCGACGGACAAATGACGATATATTGACTGTCCTTGATCTCATCCTTAATAAGGCCGCGGACATATTCTTTGTCTTTTTCAGGGATATGCAGGGAGACTTTAGGGTAATCGGATTTATTAAATTCAAGCACCGACTGCAGGCGCTGTAAATGCCGTAAACGCATGTGCATGGTGTTGGAATTGCGCATGAACGGCGATGTCCGCCGACGTGTCCGCATAAAAAAGGGAAAAGCCGTATTGCGCAGATCAATCACCAGATCATATTGTTCCCGCCGGAGCTTCTTGAGCAAATCAAGCGTTTTGGGAACAGATTGATGTTTATCAAAAATAAAAACACGGTGGATAGAATGATTCCCTTCGAAGAGCGCTCTTCCTTTGGGGCCGACCACCACCGACAGCTTGGCCTGAGGACACTCCCCCCGCAGGACGTCCAATACCGGGAAAGTGACGATCACATCGCCGATATTGCTCAGCAGAATGACCAAAACATTCTTAATTTCGGATTTTTTCAATCGTCTCCAGAACATCCTGCACCGTGATTGCTTGCATACAGACATTGTCGGGGCATTGCAGAAAATAGCATGGATGCCGGTTGCAGCCGACATCTTTCTGCAAAATAAAAACCCGTCCTTTTCCTCGCGGCGCGGTCACTTCCGGCCGCGTGGGACCAAAAATGCCGACCACATCCACTCCTAAACTGTTGGCAATGTGGACCGGCCCCGAGTCCGAGGAAATGACCAGATCGGCTCGTTCCATGAGGGTCATCAATTCCTTTAAGTTTGTTTTTCCGGCCAGCAAGACCGGATCAATGCCGCTTGCCCGAGCGATCTCCTGCGCCAAGCCGATATCCTCCCTAGTACCGGGGATAACGATCTTAGCCTGATACCGGGATGCCAACTGTTTGATCAGCAGGGCAAAATTGTCCTGAGGCCAACGTTTAAGGTCCCAATTTCCTCCGACGTGCACAACGACAAGAAAATCCTTTTCGGTGATGCCGTTTCCGCGAAGCATGTCTTCGATATTTTTGTCCCTAGGGCCGGGCTTGAGCTCACAAATACGGTCATTGACCCGGATATTGAACGCTTCTATGACCTTCAGGTAATAGTCGCTGCGGTGCAGACTGCCTACGGGTTCAAAGATTCGGCGGGTGAGCAGCCAACCGCGGTTCTTGGTCGCGTAACCGATGCGCTGCGGAATGCCGGCCAAAAAGATCAACAGGGCCCTGGTCAGAGAACGGTGTAAAATAAAGGCTGC
Source organism: uncultured Planctomycetales bacterium (assembly GCA_964499685.1). Taxonomy (GTDB): domain Bacteria; phylum Omnitrophota; class Gorgyraeia; order Zapsychrales; family GWA2-47-8; genus CAZCLW01. Next base: position 3,341 of record CAZCLW010000053.1, on the reverse strand, counting down.
GTCAAAATGTTCCCGGCGTAAAGCGGCAATCAATTTCAATTTCGCCCAAGGCGTTTTGTGGATGCCCTTTTCATCATAACTAATGATCCGGTCAACGCCGGGAGACCTCTCTAATATTTCCCGGACACGCGGCACCGCCAGACAACTAATGAATGCTTCCGGATAATTATCCTTGAGGGCTTTAAAAACCGGCGTGGACAAAACCACATCCCCTACCCAATTGACGTTTACGACCAGGATCTTTTTCATTTTATTATGCAGGGCTTTTCACCTTCAACATCTCTTGATAAAAATGGATTGTTTCTTGGACCATCCGTTCCGCGCTGAAAGACCGCACAGCGACTTCATGCGCCCTCCGGCCCATCGCACGTGCGCGCGGCAAATCGCGCAGCAAAACCAGGATCGCATGGGCCAAGGCATCAATGTTCCCCGGCTCTACCAGAAGGCCGGTTTCTTCATGCATAACGATCTCGGGGATACCGCCCACACGGCTTGCCACAACAGGCAACCCCGAAGCCTGTGCTTCGATCAAAGCCAACGCCAAGCCTTCTTTGTAGGAAGGTAGAACAAAAATGTCGAAGAGCGGCAGTATTTCCGTTGGTCTTCCTGTAAGCGGCAAAAAGATCACATGTTTTTCCAAATTCAATTCTTTGGTCATCTGGCGCAATCGTTCCTCTTCCTTTCCCTGCCCGACGATCACCAACTTAACGTCGGGAAAGGTCCGGACAACATGGCTCATCGACCAAATAAGGACATCGTGGCCTTTGATGTCGGATAGGCGCGCGATGATACCGATGACCGCTCCGCCGTCGATATTGTATTTTTGACGGCAGGCAGCCCTGGCCTCTTCGCCGATCAAGGGAAATTGCGCCAGGTCGATCCCGTTACGGATCGTAACAAACCTGTCGCGGGGGACAAAAAAATCCTTTTCGAGATGATCAGCGACCGCCTCGCTGATAGCGATCACCCCCTCTCCCCAGCAAGGGATTAATCTGCGGACCAAGCGGTTCTTAAAATAACCGTGACAGGTGGAAACGTATCTGCGGCCGCTCCAGGAACCCAGCAGCCGGCCCATCACCTGCGTGATGCGCGTATGCGCGTGAATAATATCGATGTTGTTTTTTTCAACATAATCACGTAATCGCCAGGCAGCTATATAAATCCTCGGATTCAGTTCAGATTTTGTGCGGATGTTCATGCTCTTGGTATGGACACCCATCGCTGAAAAATCTTTTTCCAATTCCCCTCCGGCGCTTACCAGGAATACCTCATGCCCTTGGCGTTTGAGCCCGCGGCATAGCAATGCCAGATAACTGGTTATCCCGCCGGTATTAAGATGTGTGGTCAAAAAAAGAATGTTCATCGCTTTACTTTCATCAGTTCCCTGATGTGTCCAGCCACCTCTTCGGGCGACAGGTCGCGCATGCACGTATGCGTCTTGATGCGGCATTCTTTGCTGTAGCATGGCGCACAATCCAGTTTCCGCTCGAGAATATGGCAATGTTTGGCCGGAGGGCGATGGCGCGCGGAAGCCGTCGGCCCGAAAAAAGCCACAATAGGAGTTTGCACCGCAGCGGCAATGTGTAAAGGTGCCGAATCAGGCGTCACGTACACGTGGCACCGCTTGATCAGTGCGGCCAACTGCAGGATATCCGTCTTGCCGACGAAATCCGCAGGCTTTGTCTTGGTCATGCCGATCAATTCCCGCATCGCCGGTTTATCTTTGTCCATCCCGGTGATGACAACGCGTATATTGTCCGGAGCCAGAATATCGCACAATTTAGCCAGATGCCGAATGGGCCAATTTTTGGTCACCCATTGCGCCGAAGCGGCGATATTGATGCCGACGATGTGGGGATGGTCGGAAAGCCATTCCGCATTAAACATTTCATCGATATACCGCTTGTCCTTTTCAGACGGCCATAATTCCAATTGCGTTTGCTCCTCGTAGTCAATCCCCAGCATTTTTAGTATCTGGAATTGATGTTTGACGGGCGGAATGTCGTTTACGGGATTTACGACCGGATGAGTCAGGAAAAACCCCCATTTACCGTTGTTATAACCGTAGCTGCTGCGGGGAAAGCTCAAGAAAGTCAAGAGGTGGCTCTTGCGGTTGTTTTGAAAATCAATCACGGTGTCAAACTGCTGCTTCATCAGATCAAGACCGAACCGTACCGTCCTCCACCAGCCCTTATGCTCATCACGGGAATCAAAAACCATTAATTCATCGATATAAGGACACCGCTGAAGGATCTTTCTTGACTCTTCTCCGACCAAGCAGGCGATCTTGGCGCGAGGAAATTTTTTGCGCAAAGCCTTCAGTGAAGCCGTTGTCAAAATCACATCCCCTAAAGAGCTCAGCTTGATAACCAATATCCTCATGCTGTCGAGCGCTTCTTCATAGACCTTCATGGTTTCTTCGGCCATGTTCTTGAGCGTGTATTTCATCTCCAACTTCTTGCGGGCGGTCTGCACAATCTGTGTTGTCAGGGCGCGGTCCTTCAGGAGGCGCATGACCGCATTGGCCATGGCATCAATGTCTTTGGGAAGGACCAGGAGACCGGTCTTTTCATGCTCGATGATCTCAATGACGCCGCCCACCTTCGTCGCCACGACCGGAACGCTGGCGGCCTGGGCCTCCAGGATAACACGTCCGAAGGCCTCCTGAGTGATCGTGGAGAGGACCAGAACATCCGATTGCGCGAGCAGTTGGGGGATATCTTTACGGTTCCCCAGGAATTCCACCGAATCTTTAAGCCCCAATTGCTGTACCAGCATTTCCAGCTCATGACGGTAAGCCTCCTTCCCCGCCGGTGTGTTCCCAACAATCCAAATGCGTACATACGGCATGGACCGGATGACCTTGGCCATTGACCGCAAGAAATAAGCATGCCCTTTAAGCGGTGTGATGCGTCCGATCATGATCACGTTAAAACGCGATTTGCCGGGATTTTCTTGTCGGGAGAGATTAAACCTTTCCAAGTCAACGCTGCGGGGTATCAGCCGGATGTTTGCGGAAGGCACCCTGAAATTTTCGATCATGTGTCGGCCGATCACTTCGCTGGGAACGATCACCCGCTTTCCCCATCCCATCGGACGGCTGAACAAATGTTTGGAATAATACCCATGACAGGTGGTCACAAAAACCGCTTTGGTCCCGCGGCAGGCAAAATGAGCGATCAAGGCGGGGACGCGTGAACGCGCATGAACGATGTCGATGTTTTCTTCAAGAATGATCTTGCGCAAGGCCCTGATCGAACGAATGATATGCCACAGAGATTTTTTATGCACAGAGAGACGATAATGCGTACTTCCGCCTTTTTCCAATTCATCGACCAGAG
>CAZCLW010000052.1:0-12472 GCA_964499685.1 uncultured Planctomycetales bacterium | reverse complement strand
GGGTTCTTTTGCGCCGGAGAAGTTGGTCCCATCGGACGGCATAATTTCCTCCATGGTTTCACCAGCAGCATCGCGCTCTTTTACGCCAAGAAATAGTCGTTTTAGCGCTTCAGAGAATATGGTATATTCTTAGTAGGAGTAAAAAATGGAAAATGCACCTCAGCAAACAATACAAAATTCAGAGCCTTTGCTCACTCTGACCGATGCCGCGATCGCCAAGATCCGGAACATGATGGCCAGGGAAGGCAAGGAAGGTTATGCCCTGCGGGTCAGCGTAAAAACCGGCGGCTGCGCCGGGCTTTCTTATGACATGCGGTTTCAAAAAGGCCCGTATGAGAATGACCTTATTTTCAAGCAGAGGGACCTTGAAATATTCGTCAATCCGGAAAGCGCCAGCTTTCTTAAGGGGATCCAGATCGACTATGTCGATACGCTCAAAGAGAGCGGTTTTAAGTACCGAAATCCCAATGCCAAAAGCAGTTGCGGCTGCGGGACCTCCTTTAGTTGATTTCCAGCCAAAATCAGCTTTTAACCCTGAATTTTCCTAGGCCGTATTGCGTTTATTTTCTATTTGTACTATAATACCTTAATATTTAATTTTAACGGACCGATCGCATGACCATACACAAGAAGGACGAAAGCCCTTCATCGAAATATACAATTTCACCGCATCAATTGGATCTTAGCTATACACCGCTGCCCGGTTCCCGCAAAACCTACCAAGAGGGGAAGGTTTATAAGGGTTTGCGCGTACCGTTCCGAGAAGTGCCTCAAGCGCCCACGCAAGGGACAAACGGCTCAAAAACAGAGAATCCCCCTGTCCGTTTGTACGACACCTCCGGCGTTTATACCGATCCTGATGTTAAAGTCAACATTGCCCAAGGATTGCCTTTGTTGCGAAAGCCCTGGATCCAGTCTCGCAATGATGTGGAAGAGCTCGCAGCAGCGAGTTCGGAATACCGCCGAGAAATGGAAGCAACGGCCCAAGACTTTTTTCCGTCGGTCCGTAAGCCATTGCGCGCTAAATCCGGTAAAAACGTAACACAGATGCATTATGCCCGTAACGGCATTATCACGCCGGAGATGGAATTTGTCGCTATCCGCGAGCGCTGCAATCCTGAATTTGTCCGCAGTGAAGTGGCGCGCGGACGGGCGATCATTCCGGTCAACATCAATCACCCGGAAAGTGAGCCCATGGTCATCGGCCGGAACTTCTTGGTCAAGATCAATGCCAATATCGGCAATTCCGCCATTTCATCCAGCATTGCCGAGGAGGTCGAGAAAATGACCTGGGCGATCCGCTGGGGCGGGGATACGGTGATGGACCTCTCGACGGGAAAAAACATTCATGCCACACGCGAGTGGATCATACGGAATTCGCCGGTGCCGATCGGCACGGTCCCGATCTACCAGGCCCTGGAAAAAGTGGACGGTAAGGCCGAGGACCTGACATGGGAGATATATCGCGACACGCTTATTGAGCAGGCCGAGCAGGGAGTGGATTATTTTACCGTTCATGCGGGCGTTTTGCTACGTTACATTCCGTTTACCGCCAAGCGTATGACAGGGATCGTTTCCCGGGGCGGATCCATTATCGCGAAATGGTGCCTGGCGCACCACAAGGAAAATTTTCTCTATACGCATTTCGAAGAAATTTGCGCGATCATGAAACAATATGATGTAAGTTTCTCTTTGGGCGACGGCCTGCGCCCCGGAAGCATTGCGGATGCCAACGATGAGGCCCAGTTTGCCGAATTGGAAACGCTGGGAGAGCTGACCGAGATCGCTTGGAAGCACGATGTCCAGGTCATGATCGAAGGCCCCGGCCATATCCCGATGCATTTGATCAAAGAAAATATGGACAAACAATTGACGCTTTGTAAGGAAGCCCCGTTCTATACGCTCGGTCCTTTGACAACCGATGTCGCGCCCGGCTATGACCACATCACCTCGGCGATCGGTGCGGCCATGATCGGCTGGTACGGGACGGCTCTGCTATGCTATGTGACGCCCAAAGAGCACCTTGGGCTTCCCAATAAAAAGGATGTCAAAGACGGGATCATTGCCTACAAAATAGCGGCCCATGCCGCGGACGTGGCCAAGGGTCATCCGTTGGCCAAAGAATGGGACGATGCCCTTTCCAAGGCGCGTTTTGAATTCCGCTGGAGGGACCAGTTCGCTTTAGGGATAGACCCCGAGACGGCCGAGAGCTATCACGACGAAACATTGCCGGCCGAAGGCGCAAAAGTTGCGCATTTTTGTTCGATGTGCGGCCCGCACTTTTGTTCCATGAAGATAACACAGGAAGTGCGGTCTTATGCCCAAACGCACGGCCTTACCGAGCAGGAAGCCATTGCCGAGGGCTTGAAGGACAAGGCCAAAGAATTTCAGCAAAAAGGGCACACGGTCTATTCCCCCGTGCCTTAAAATAAAACAAGAGGCGGTCATATCGCCTTCTCATAAATATTTTATGAAGCGACAATATTATTCGGACCTGGCCGAGGCTAGCCTCGCCGGGAAAATCCCCGATCAAAAAACTGCGCAGTCCATCCTGACTTCTCCGGACATTGAATTGCTTCCCTTGCTGGACGCGGCTTATCAGGTACGCAAGCATTATCACGGCAACGACGTGACCGTGCACATCATCAATAATGCCCAGAACGGGCATTGTGCCGAAGACTGCCATTATTGTGTCCAGGCGAAGTCTGCCGCAAGCGACATCAAAGAATATCCGTTGAAACCGGAAAACGAAATTTTGGCCGAGGCCAAACAGGCCTACGAGTCCGGCGCGTTCCGCTACTGCATGGTTTTTGCGGGGCGCGGCCCGTCGGCCCGAAGGACAGAACATTTAGCTCAATTAATCAAAAAAATCAAATCACAATATCCGATACAGATCTGTGTCTCCTGTGGATTATTAGACGACGACAAGGCCCGTGTCCTCAAAAACGCCGGCCTGGACCGTCTTAATCATAATTTGAATACATCTCGACGGCATTACCCCGAAATCTGTACGACGCACACCTATGACGACCGCTTGAATACGCTCAAGGCCGCTAAGGCCGCGGGGATCGAGCTCTGTTCCGGATTGATTGTGGGAATGGGGGAAACACATGAAGATATTCTGGAAGTGGCTTATACCTTGCGGGACCTCGAGTCTCCTTCTATACCCGTTAATTTTCTTATCCCAATTGAAGGAACAGCGGTTAGAAACCCGTCGGAATTAACGCCGGATTTTTGTTTGCGCGTCCTTTGCGCCTTTCGCTTCATCAACCCGAAAGCGGAAATACGTATCGCGGCCGGAAGAGAGCTGCATTTGCGCAGCCTGGAAGTCATGGCCCTTTATCCGGCTAACTCGCTTTTTTTGCAAGGGTATTTAAATGCGAAAGGGGCATCGCGGGTTAAAACCCTGCAGATGATCAAGGACGCGGGATTCACGATCAAGTCCGATCACGGACTCGATGAATTATTAAAAAATGAAACAGCTGTTGGCCAAGACGAACAGGTTTCGTCAGAGCAGGACATTCTTCTTAAAGGTTTAGCCGATTTGCGGCCGTTTTTACAAAAGCAGGGCGCATAATTTTTCAGTTTATTATTGCGTTCAAAGCGCAAAGTGATATAGTCAATTTAAATCCTAAGTATAAGAAATGGAAGGTTTTATGAGTGCTACCGTACAAAAAATGAAAGAAACGCGCCATGTCACCCGCTTCGAATTGCTGATGGATGCGGGTTTTGGCGCCCAAAAAGCAGGGGACATTCTGGTCATGACCTTTGCCAAAATGGGCAAATTTGTTTACATCGAGCCAATGATCCCGGCTGAGATCAGCCCGCCGCCGCGCACCCGGCCGGCGCTCTCCGGCGTTGCGGTACGTCTGGCGGATTTTGACATCACCAACATCGGCAACGATACCGACCTTATCTTAGCCTCCCATGAAATCGTTTTGGACCGGAGACTGGATGACGAAGAAACAAACGTCAAGTGTGAGATCATCCTCGACATGGGGGACAGACAAACCAACGCCGAGTCCTATGAGCAGGTTTGCAAGCGTGTCGCTAAAATGGGCTTAAAGCTTCATCCCTTCGAAGTCGATGCGGATGCCAAAGCAATCTTGCAGCGCATCGGGGGCAAGGGTAAGAACATGTACTATCTTGGCATGCTCAGCAATATCTACAGCGTTCCAAAAGAATTTATGATCGAAGAAATAAAATTGATATTCGGCAAGAAATTGAGCGAAGAAGTCCTGAGGCAAAACCTGCTTCTTTTTGACCGCGGTTTTACCTGTGCCGAAAATAACATTCCACTGTCCTTCGATGTGGCCGCCAAGCCGCGCGATACCGAAAAGATCCTCATCGACGGCAATACGTCCCTCAGCATGGGCATTATCGATGCGGGGATAAAATTATTCAGCGGCTATCCGATCACACCGGCTTCGTCAATCATGCATACGCTGGCCAAGGAATTTCCGTCTTATGGCGGGATCGTACATCAAGCCGAGGATGAGATCGCGGCCATCGGCGTTGCGATCGGCTCCTATTACGGCGGCGTACCGGCCATAACCTGCACATCCGGCCCGGGCCTTTCGCTCAAACAGGAATTCATAGGTTTCGCGACTGCGGCCGAAGTCCCCGTCATCATTATCGATGCCCAACGCGCCGGTCCGTCGACAGGCATGCCCACAAAAACAGAGCAATCGGACCTGCCGGCGGTCATGTTCGGCGCCCATGGCGACAATACCAAGATCGTCATCAGTGTCGCCAACGTCATCGATTGTTTCTATGCACCGCAGATCGCCCGTTATCTGGCAGAAAAATTGCGGCTGCCTGTTTTTATCATGACGGATTTTCAAACTGCCAACAGCTATAAAGTCATCGACATGATGAAGCCCAGTCAGGTCGACAGCATCGAAGATGTCCCTGATTTTGTTTTTGAGCGCTTTCGTCTGCGCCGGCTGCCCGACCATATTGACATGGTCCGCGATCTGCAATCCGTTCCCGGCACTCCCGGCGGGATGCGGCGCGTAACGGGTTTAAATACCGATGCCAAGGGTTCGGTCAATTATTTTCACGGAACCCACCACCGCTCTCATCAGATCCGCAATCAAAAAGTGCATCATGTGCGCCGTGCCTTGACCAAACCCGAGATGTTCGGTCCCGACAAGGCAGAAGTCTTGATCGTGGGATGGGGAAGCACGCGCGGGGCGATCGAAGAGGCGATCAACCTTTGCATCCAGGAAGGGGTCTCAGCGGCGGGCATGCATTTCCGTATTGTCAATCCACTGCCTCTAATGCTTAAAGAAATCTTTGCGAATTATAAGCGCGTTGTCACTGTCGAATTGGCCTATGGGGATGAATTTAAACCTTCCCCCTTGGCCATGTTGCTGCGTTCTGAAACCTTAATCGATGTCAAACCCATGATCTCGCGGGCCACCGGAAGACCGCTTCGTCCGCGTGTCATTAAAGAAAAAATCCAGGAGTTATTAAGACAATGATCACCCCTAATATAAAATCTTCCGAGGCGCCCAAAGCGCCTTTGACCGTAAAGGAACTGCATACGGAAAACCCGCGCTGGTGCACCGGTTGTGGGGATTTCGGCATTTTAATGGGCTTGAAGCGCTTCATCGCCGATAAGCAGCTTGATCCGGCCCACACGGTGAACGTCTCCGGAATTGGATGTTCCGGAAGAGCCCCGAACTATATGAACACTTACGGCGTACACGGCATTCACGGCCGTCCGATCACGATCGCCTTGGGGATTGCCCTTGCCCGTCCGGACCTGAATGTTTTCGTCCATTCCGGCGACGGCGATGCTTTAAGTATCGGCGGCAATCATTTTATCCATGGCATAAACAAAAATTTCAAATGCACATTCTTGCTTTATGACAACGAACTTTACGCGCTCACCAAAAACCAGACTTCACCGACCACGCGAAAAAGCCATCCAACCATGACGCAACCCCAGGGAACCTACCTGGAGCCGCTCAATGCCGTTGCGCTGGCATTAGGAGTCGGCGCTTCATTTATCGCCAGCACCGCCGATTGGATGCCCGATCATTTGGCAAGCACAGTGAATGCCGCTTTCAATCATAAAGGGTTCGCGGTGGTGCATATTTCCCAACGGTGCCCGCACTTCGATCCAGATAACTTTGACCACAAAACCACTTCCTGGTTTTCTTTTCTGTCGCATCCAAACGGGATCAATCCGGATAAACGTCTCGCGGAAAAAGCCGAAGTCATCCAGCATGACCCAGGCAGCATGGAACAGGCCTTTAAGCTAGCGATCGACCCAAAACGCTATTTCGGTCTTTTTTACCGAGATCCGAACAAGCGCTGCTATGACGACATCATGCGCGAACAAATCAAAGCAGCCAAACCCAAATCGCGTGCCGACCTACTCAACAGCTATCGTCTTATCTGATCCGTCATGGAAAAAGTTGTCATCATAGGCTCCGGCCCGGCCGCCCATACCGCAGCCATTTATTGCGGAAGGGCCAAGCTTAACCCGCTTGTCTTTGAGGGGCTATTGGCCGGTGGTGTCGCCGCCGGAGGACAACTCACTACAACGACCGAGGTGGAAAACTATCCCGGTTTTGAAAAAATCCAAGGACCCGAATTGATGGATAAAATGCGGCAGCAATCCATTCATTGCGGGGCCAGGATCGTCACCGAAACCGTTACCAAGATCGAATTCACTAAGCCGTTTAAGGTCATGACCGACACCCAAACGGTCGAGTCCCGGGTGGTCATCATCGCAACCGGCGCAACCGCCAAACGGCTTAATTTGTCCGGCGAAGACCGCTTATGGCAGAGAGGCATTTCCGCCTGCGCGGTCTGCGACGGCGCGTTGCCGTTATTCCGCAATAAACCTCTCGTTGTGATCGGAGGAGGGGATACGGCCGTGGAAGAGGCTACGTTTTTGACCAAATATGGCAGCAAGGTAAGTGTTTTAGTCCGCCGGGATGTCTTAAGGGCCTCTAAGGTCATGCAGGAACGGTTGCTTGCCAACCCAAAGGTCGAAGTGTTGTGGAACACGGTCGCTGTGGAAGCAATCGGCGAAAAATTTCTAACCGCGGTCAAGGCGCGTAATCTTAAGACCAATACCGACACAATCCTTCAGGCCAGCGGCCTTTTTTATGCCATCGGCCACCTTCCCAACACTGCCTTTTTAGGCAACAAAGTCGAATTAGATCAGGACGGTTACATCAAAACCAAGCCGGGAACAACCCAGACAAATATCCCGGGCCTTTTTGCCTGCGGCGATGTGCAGGACAAGATCTACCGTCAGGCCGTGACCGCGGCCGGAAGCGGCTGCATGGCCGCGCTGGAAGCCGAACGGTATCTTTCACACTCCTCTTCCTAGGCATTCCTTCTCCTCAAATGCTGATTGATATCCCCCTTGAATTGTGTTAGGATTACTCATATTTTTACGGGGAATTCACATGAATGACACCGTCCTTAAAAAAGCCACCTCCTGGCAAATGTTCAACGATATTTCCGGCCGCTACGATTTCTTAAATCATTTACTTTCAGGCGGTTTGGATATTTATTGGCGACACCGGCTGTATGGTTTTATCCCCAGCCGGGGCGACCAAAGGCTTCTTGATCTGGCGACAGGGACCGGCGACGTAATTTTCTCACTTATCAGAAAATCCTCTAAAATAAGCTCTGCCTGCGGCCTGGATATGGCCGAAAAAATGCTGACAATCGCCCGAAGAAAAGCAAATGACCGAAACATATCCGATAAAGTCACCTTTTTGAACGGCGATGCGCAAAAAATACCCCTGGAAGATGCACAATTCGATGTCGTCACCATGGCTTTCGGCATCCGCAATACAGAGGACCCGCAAAAAGTCCTCAAAGAAGCCCATCGTGTCCTGGGGGTGTTCGGAAGGGTGCTTATTCTCGAATTTTCCTTGCCTTCAAACGCCGTTTTCAAAAAAGTATACCTATTTTATCTGCGGAACATTGTCCCGTTCCTAGGCAAAATGTTCTCAGGGAATTATGAAGCTTATAAATATTTAAATGAAACGGTGGAAGAGTTCCCGCACGGAGAACGGTTCTGCCGGCTCCTCGAAGAAGCGAATTTCCGCAATGTGAAGGCTAACACTTTATCATTCGGTATTGCCAGCATATATCAGGGAGATAAGGTCTAATGGAAACGAGCGTTCTTGGGTTATCGGATATCAGGGAAATTTTTCCCTTACAATTGAAAGAATTTTTCCGGTCATTACCTTCCGAGCGAAAGACGGTTCGTCTGGAAATACCCATTGAGCCTTGCGATGCATTAAAATGGCTGAAACAGCAAACCGCATCTCAGCGGATTTACTGGTCAGACCGCGAGGGAGATCTGGAGGCAGCCGGCATCGGGCACGCGGACATTGTAGCGGACACCGACGGGTCTTCCGCAACGATTTTAAGAAAAATCATCAAGAAGATTCCGCTTAATTCCAGGGTGCGCTATTACGGCGGACTTTGTTTTGATGCCGATAATTTTGCTTCGCCATGGGGAAGTTTTGGAAAATGTTATTTTGTCCTACCGCGCTTTGAAATCGTCCGGACCGGCGCGGAAACGGTTTTTGCTTGCAACTTGAATCGCCTTGAATACACCGAAAAACATTTCGCTCAGATCATAAGCCAGTTCAGCGGACTTTCTTTCGCACTAGCCCGGCACCAGACAAAAAAACCGCTTCTTAAAACCCGGAGCGACCGTCCGACTTTGAGCCAATGGCAAAAGACCGCGTTGGCGCAAATCCAGAAAATCAATAAAGGAACACTCAAAAAAGTGGTCCTGGCCCGCCAGGTCCTGCTCGAATTTTCTGAAGATCTCAATGCGTTGGATATTTTGGCGAGATTAAAAAGCATTTCTCCCAATTGCTATTACTTTTATTTTCAACCGGATGCCTCGTCAGCGTTCCTCGGCGCTTCTCCAGAACGACTATACAAGCGCAAAGGGCTGAACATCTTGACTGAGGCCTTAGCCGGCACTCGGCCGCGGGGAAGAACGCGCAGCGATGACCAAAGGCTCAAAAACACTCTGTTGAACTCTGAAAAGGATTGGCACGAACATCAATTGGTCGCGGACTGGATCCGGAATATCCTTAATCCCATGTGCTCTCAGTTCCAATCCGACCGGACATTTTCGGCCCTGTCTTTAAAAGGCGGGCATCATCTGTGCACACGCATGAAAGGCCGGCTTTTAGAAACGGCGGATGATGCCGCCCTGATGGAACGGCTGCATCCCACGCCGGCGGTTGCCGGGTGGCCCAAAGAGACCGCTTTGCAGACCATTAAAAAGTCAGAACCCTTTGTGCGTGGATATTATGCGGCGCCCCTCGGATACCTCGGTTATGACACTGCTGAATTTGCCGTTGCCATACGCTCAGGGCTTGTGCAAAGAAGCAAAATTTCCCTGTATGCCGGCTCAGGCATCGTCAATGCCTCTCGGCCGAAGGAGGAGTGGGAGGAAGCCGAGAATAAACTGAAAGTATTTTTTAGTGCCTTAGGTTTATGAACACTGTGGATTCCCCTAACATCAATCACTTGTGGGCCAGGCTGATCGTTGAAGAGCTGATACGTACCGGCGTCGAGTATTTTTGCATCTCACCCGGATCACGCTCATCCCCGCTGGCAACGGCGGTTGCGCTCAATAAAAAAGCCAAAAGCTTCGTTCATTTTGACGAAAGAGGTGTTGCGTTCCATGCCTTGGGTTATGTTTCTGCGGCCAAACGGCCGTGCGCGCTGATCTGCACCTCCGGAACAGCCGCCGCCAATTTTTTCCCGGCTATCATTGAAGCGTCCAAGAAAAAGCTCCCGCTTGTTGTCCTGACGGCCGACCGCCCGCCGGAACTACGCTACACAGGCGCGAACCAAACCATCGATCAAGTAAAGCTGTATAATGCGTATGTGCGCTGGGAATTCGACGTGCCTTGCCCGACCACGGAAATCAAGCCGGAATTCGTGCTGACGACAATCGATCAAGCGGTTTACCGCGCTAAAGGGGTACCGCCGGGGCCCGTGCACTTAAACTGCATGTATCGCGAGCCGCTTGCGCCGGTAAACGCACAAGAGGATTTCGCTGAATATTGTGCCGGTTTGGCGTACTGGGAAAAACAGCCACAGGCCTTCACACACTACATTGCCCCTGAGCAAACTTTTTCGGAAATCCGAAGCAAGGCCCTGTGTGACACCCTGGAAGACATCAAAAACGGCGTTATCGTAACCGGAAAGCTTTCCTCGATCACCGAACAAAAGGCCGTGCTTAAACTCGCCGAGGCTCTCAACTGGCCGGTGTTCCCGGATATCGCTTCGGGAATGCGCTTAGGAGCCAAGCATAAAAATATTATCCCCTATTTTGACCAGATCCTTTTATCCGATGCGTTTACGAATTCTTTTCCGTTCGATGGCGTCGTCCAAATCGGAGGGAGAATAACCTCAAAACGCTGGAACGATGCCATTGATCAGGCAAAATTAAAACACTACATCATGATCCTGAACCATCCGCTGCGCAATGATCCCGGCCATAAGGTCACCTTGCGGATGGAAGGCAGCGTATCCGCCATTTATGAATCCATTTCCAGGAAATTACAACGCCGGCAAGGCAATAAGGTTCTCGGGCAATTGCAAGAGGCATCGCAAAAAGTCCATGAGGTCATACATCTGAAATTGAATAAGGTCAAAAAAATTTCCGAACCCGGCGTTGCCCATCTTATATCCGAACACATCCCGTCGGAACATAGTTTATTCTTAGCGAACAGCATGCCGATCCGGGATGTCGACATGTATGCGCGTTCCGACAAAAATGCCGTGACATTAGGCGCCAACCGCGGGGCCAGCGGCATCGACGGCAATATCGCGACCGCCGCGGGATTCTCAGCGGGGCTTGAACAGCCCGTAACTCTTTTGATCGGCGATTTGGCCCTGCTGCATGACCTTAATTCCCTGGCCATGACCGCGAAATTAAAACAGCCCTTGATCCTTATCGTGATCAACAATAACGGGGGCGGCATATTTTCTTTTTTGCCGGTCGCGGAATTCGGCGGAATATTCGAACAATATTTCGGCACCCCGCATGATCTTAATTTTGAAGGTGCGGCAAACATGTTCCGGCTGAAATATTATGCGCCTCAAGACCAAAATGAATTTACACGGTCATACCGGGAAGCCCTGCGCCAAAAGAATTCCGTCATCATTGAAGTCCGCACGAATAGAGAGGAGAACGCTACGTTGCATCGAGATCTACAAAGGGCTGTGCGTGAGGCCCTCGCCAAGCCGGGATCGGCCCGTAAGGCGAAGACTGCCGCCTAGGGAATCCATGTCGAAAGCACACGACCGTCTCTTTAACATGCTCATCGGACTTGGCGCCCTATGCTGGGCGATCTCCGAACTTTTGACCCCTGCCAAGAACATCATTGTCATGGGGGTTTCGGTGGCCTTGTTGCTCTCTTCGGGGGCACTGATGTTGGGGCTCCCTTGGGCGCCCAAATTATTCATCGCTGTCGCCGCCTGGTACATCGTACAAAATTTCTTATTCATCGCCTTTTCGTCGCACCTGAATCTGACCGATTATCAAGCGATCCTTCTGCCGGTTGCGATTGTATTGCGTTCAATCCAGATCGTCTTTTTCGGTTTTTGTATAATCTTCCTTCGACATAATGCGAGGTCCAAACCATGAAAACAAAGCAAACCAAAACCCAAGTAAAAGCACCGGTCAAAACAAGTCCATCATCCTGGATAAAGGCCGCTGATTTCACCGATATCAAATACGAAAAAATGGGCGAGATCGCCAAGATCACCATCAATCGCCCCGAGGTCCGCAATGCCTTTCGGCCGCAGACGATCATCGAGATCTCGCAGGGCATGGAGATGGCGCGCGACGATGAAAAGGTGGGCGTTATTATTTTGACCGGTGAAGGGAAAATGGCCTTCTGCTCAGGCGGCGATCAGCGTATTCGCGGGGAAGCAGGCTACAGGGACGGAAAAGGCGTTCACCGTCTGAATGTCCTGGACCTTCAGCGGCAGATACGCACTTGTCCCAAACCGGTCATTGCCATGGTCGCCGGTTACGCGATCGGCGGAGGACAGATCCTGCAGATGTTATGCGATATCAGTATCGCGGCGGACAATGCCGTTTTTGGGCAAACCGGACCTAAGGTTGGCTCCTTTGACGGCGGTTACGGAGCAAGCTACATGGCCCGCATCGTGGGACAAAAAAAGGCGCGCGAGATCTGGTTCCTTTGCCGGCAATACTCTGCCAAAGAAGCGCTGGATATGGGATTGGTGAATAAAGTCGTTCCCTACGAGAAGCTTGAAGAAGAGACCGTGCAATGGTGCCGGGAAATATTATCCAATTCACCCATGGCCATCCGATGCCTGAAGGCAGCGCTTAACGCGGATTGTGACGGCCAGGCAGGCCTGCAGGAACTCGCCGGCAACGCCACCATGCTGTTCTACATGACCGAAGAAGGTCAGGAAGGACGCA
>CAZCLW010000051.1:0-12989 GCA_964499685.1 uncultured Planctomycetales bacterium | reverse complement strand
GATCCCCAGGACAAAGGCGCCGATAAGGATGATCTGCAGTGTGTAATCGGAAACGAAAAGCTTGACGAAATCAAAGATCATTTGTCGTCTTTTCCTTCCATCAGGAATGCCGCGCGGCCACCGTAAGCCCGACGCAAATTTTCCGTATTGACCACTTCCTTGACCGGCCCGATCGCAACGGCCCGTACGTTCAAGAGCATGGCCCAGTCAAAATATTCACGCAAGGTTTGAAGGTCATGGTGCACGCAAATGACCGTTTTTCCTCTGGACCTGAGTTCCTGCAAAAGGTCGATAATTCCCTTTTCTGTGGCCGCATCCACCCCGGCGAGCGGTTCATCCATCAGATAAATAGGCGCATCTTGGATAAAGGCGCGCGCGATAAAGACCCTCTGCTGCTGGCCGCCGGAAAGTTGGCTGATCTGCCGGTAGGCGAACTCTGACATCCCGACTTTCTCCAGGCACTCGATGGCCATTTTCTTTTCTTCCCCTCCCGGGCGTTTGATCCATCCCAAATGGCCGTAACGTCCCATCATGACCACGTCCAGGACATTGGTGGGAAAATCCCAATCCACGCTGGTCCGCTGAGGTACATAACCGATAAGTTTCGATTGCGGCTGATAACGTTTACCGAAGACCGATATTTGGCCGGCAGCCGGTTTGACCAAACCAAGTATTGTTTTGATCAAGGTCGATTTTCCGGCTCCATTCGGACCTACGATCGCCAACAAAACGCCTTGCGGCGCATGAAAGTCCACGTCCCACAGGACAGGTTTCTCGCGATAGGCTACAGTCAGGTCGGTTATTTCAACCGCCGGGACTTCTTTATTGATCATGGTTGTCTCCTTTTAACGCATCAACGATGGTGTTGATGTTATGGGTCACCATGCCGATGTATGTTCCTTCAAATGTCCCTTCTGTTCCCATGGCATCGGAAAAGAGTTCGCCGCCGATCTTGACGTCCCACCCGCGGGCGCGTACGGCATCCTGGACGGCCCGGATATTGCGTTCCGGCACGGAGGATTCGATAAAGACCGCTTTGATCTTCCGCTCGACGATAAAATCAGCCAATTCCTTGATATCCGCGGCCCCGGCCTCGGCCTGCGTGCTTATCCCCTGAAGACCTATGACTTCGAATCCGTACGCACGTCCAAAATAGCGGAAAGCATCATGGGCGGTGACCAGAATGCGCTCGGATTGTTCCAGCTCATGGGCACGGCTTAACACATACCCATGTAATTTCTTTAATTCTTCGATATAGGCATCGCCCCGCTGGATATATTCATCCTTATGCGTGGAATCGAAATTGGCAAGCTCTTCTGTGATTTTTTTTACTACCTCCATCCACAGGGTAACATCAAACCAGATATGCGGATCATAATGACCGGAATATTGCTGACTTTCCAGCCGGAATGAAATGGGTATGGCCTCCCCTACCGGAACGGTTTTTTTGCTGCGTTGCATCTTTTCAAAGATCTCCCCCATTTTGGCTTCCAGGAAAAGACCGTTGTAAAAAATAATGTCGGCTTCCGCGAGCTTTTGCACATCACTTTCGCTGGCCTTGTATAAGTGCGGGTCAACCCCGGCCCCCATCAGCCCTTGAATGTTGACATGTTCCCCTCCAACGTTCTTTACCGTATCGCTGATTTGTCCGATAGTTGTGACCACATTGATCGGCTTTTCTTGGGCCATGCCAACCCCGTGAAAGGACAATAGGATCATGAAAAAAAGTAATTTCTTAACGAAATTCATATCAACCTCCTTTAATATGTTAAATAGCCAATTCAAATCTTAACCCGGCCACAACCGCTGTATCGAGTTCCGGGTCACCCCCGGGATTGAAGACAAATTGCACATCAGGCTGCAAGGCAAAATGTTCATTTATTTTTGCGCGATAGGTTATTTCCAGGACCGTTTCCGAGCGACCGCTTCCTATGGCGGAAGCGAATTTGTCGCTTATTGAGGCGTATGCAAAAGCAATTCCTGCTTCATCCGCATCTCTCCGAGGGACAAGACCTATGTAATGCAATCCGCCTCCGATGTAGAGATCGACTTGGTTGATATTATCCGGTGTTCCGCCGATCTGCAGGAATGCTGATAAACCTTGGTCGGCAGTTTCCCTATAAACCTGCTTGTCGGCAATGAAATATCCTCCTGTGTTGCCTTCGTGAACAATCGGGTTTCCATCCATATCGGTATCAACCAAGTCAGGAAAATCGCCGGTGTTATGCCAAAACCCCACCTTATAGGTTCCGGGGTAGCTTTCATTCAAATCATGGTAGGCGATCTCTGAGGCGATGAATGCGCCCTGGTCGGAGGCAAAAATCCAGCGGGTCCCGTGTTTATTGACTGTTGCCGCACCGGGATCGCCGTCATAAATGCCAGTCAAAAATTCCCAATGCTCCGTTGGGATGTATTTTAGCCGCAGGGCCGGTGACGCAACCGGAAAAACGGATGGCCTGGCGTTTGTCGTGAGTTCCGGACCGATACCGAAGGATCCGTTGATAAAAAGCTGGGCATATTCAGATATATAAAATTCTGAATTAAAATCATGCTGTCCGACCAGCATCGAAAGTTTTTTTTCCAGAAATAAATGTTCATACCATAATTCATAGAGGCGCACGGACCGGGGCGCTTCAATGTTGCTGATCGCCTGGAGCGATCCGACGTATTCACCCGAAGGCTTGCCTGTATCGTGGTTGAATAGTCCGTAAGCGAATATCCGTCCGTTTGGCCATAATTGAGCTTTTTCTGTGTCGATCGTTAAAGCAACATCCAAATTTGACAGATAGCTGGAATCATTTTTTAGTCCACCGCGCGTGTTATTCCAGTATTCTCCGATATATACGATCTCCCATAAATAACCTTTTTCCTCCATGGCTGCCTTTAAGTTCCTCGGTTTTTCACCCGTATGAGTCAGTGTTTCTGCTTGAGCCGGAGCGCTTAACGACAGAAGAATCAGCCCTAACGATAAGATGCGCATAGTGTCCCTTTCTTGAGACAGTATCTCATAAAATAGTTAAAAATTATTGGCCCGGCAGACATTTATGGCAGATCCCGTAAAAATGCATTTCGTGGCCCAATATCTGAAAGCCCTTCTTTTCAAGCAGTGGGCGGTAAATATTATCTTCCTGAAGATCAGGAAATTCGATGTTGTTGTGACAGCGTATGCAATGAGCATGGTGATGAAGTTTTTCATCATAAACATGTTCAAAATGCTGGTGCTTTTCACCAAAGGCGGTCTCGCGTATGACACCGGCCTCCAGCAGCTCGCGCAAGGTACGGTAAATGGTGGCCCTGGAAACCGCAATGTTTCTCTGACGACAGATCTTGACGATCTCTTCGGCCGCAAAGTGGCCATGAGTGTCGACGATAATCTTAAAAACCTTGAGGCGGCCGGAGCTAAGCTTTAGGCCTTGCTTGTTCAGATAATTTGCGAGTTTGTCTTGTTCGTTTTGGATCGCGTGGTAGGCTGTGTGTTTCATATGAGACAGTGTATCATCTTTGCTGTACAAGTCAAGGTGGAATTATCTCTGCTTCAGGGATCAATGGAAGGCGTCATCGCGCCACTTGATGGAACAACCCATGGAAGGATACTGCTTTTTTTCGACAGGGGCCCCGGCCGCATAATTGTTCACGGCCTCTTTGAGTTCTTCGCGGGTAACGCTGCCTTCATCCTGCCAGTTATCATCGATGCGGCCGTGGTAGACCAGCTCCCTGCTCTTACCGAAGAAGTAGACATCCGGCGTGCATTGGGCCTTAAAGGCCTTGGCCGTCTGCTGGGTTTCATCGACAAGGTAAGGAAAATCAATGCCCAGTTCTTTGATCTTCTTGAGCATATTTTCCGGGGAATCATCCGGGTAGTCGGGATTGATGTTCGGATTAATGGCGACCGTGTTAATGCGCATACCGCGAAAATATTTGGCCAGCCGCACGACGCGCGGCCACACGGCGATCGCATAAGGACAGTGATTGCAGGTAAAAATAACCAGCAGCCCCCTCTCTCCGTAGAGTTCGCTGCCTTTATATTGTTTGCCGGCCGGATCTTTTAACGTAAAGTCCGGCATGGGCGTACCCAACGGAATACGAACGGATTCCAGTAAAGCCATGATCTTCTCCTTTCAAGCTTCTCTATTATAAAATTTTTGTCTGCTCTGTCAAGTCGGGGTATTTTTTCGCTGTGCTAAAACGCTAACAAAATGGGTGTCCGCGTAGGGATTATTGGTTTTAAAGATCTCGCTTTCGCGGACCGCGAATCCGTGTCGCGTCAAAAGTCCGGGATAATTGTGAAGGGCCATTCTATCACGGAAATAAACGCTCGATTGAAAAGAATCGGTAAACTCAAAAGGTCTGCCTGTCTGGCGGCTGATGCCGATATTTTCAACGCCGAAAATAAAACCGCATTCCTTTTGCGCGAGCCGACGGTATAAATTGTCGACAAAAAATTCAGGCATCCAGATCAGCGTGCGTATGTGCAAAAACAGCTGTCCTGCCAGCTTGCGGTCTTCCAGAAATTTTAAGATATCATTATGGCTTACGATCTCCAGATTGGGGGCATCCCGGCCGGTCAGCTTAAGATAATGATCATTATAAGCTTTTGTTATTGCGGAGCGATCGATGCCGACAAAACGTACAGCAGGAAATCTTTTGGCTAGAACACTGTCGATATAAGCAAAGTTAACGCCGAAATTGATGACCTCTGTGATAGACGGTTCCATTTTTAAAAGAGCGGAAATTTTTTGGATGACGTGTTCATAAAAAGGTCCCAAGACCAGGCGTGAATGGTCAAAATTCACGTCTTTCAGCTCATGGAAGTACCTGTCGACCATGATCAGCTCCTGGATCTCCTGCGCATAACCGAAAGCATAATTGGATCCCGGATGGTGGGCCGCCTTCAGCCACTCCCGCTGATCCGTCTCTTTTTCCTGCAATCGCCCCAGGTATGTCAAGTATCCTCCCAATCGGCGGATCAGTTTGCCCAAGATCGGCAGCTTAACAAAAAGGATCCCGAGTAAGCGGTAGAATTTTATTTTTAGAATCTCGATTCGTGAAATTCTAATCGTGAGGTGGGGGTACTTCATGATGTCGTAGTCTAAAAGAAAAAATGCCGTCTTTCAAGTAAATTGTCTTGGCATCTCCTCTCACCTTTTCTATAATAGTATTATGTCTGAACAAGTAATTCTTAAACAAATGGAAGTCGGTCCCATGCAGAACTTCCAATATTTTGTCGGCGATGCCAAAACAAAGGAAATTGCCGTGGTGGACCCTGCTTGGGACGTGGATTTCCTGTGCGGACAGATCCAAAAGAGCGGATATAAACCCATAGCCGTCTTCTTGACCCACGGCCATCCTGATCATACCAATGGGGTCGCGGAGTTTGTCGGCCGCCACAACGTTCCCATCTTCATCTCCAAACATGAGTTGGGCGTATTAAAGCCCAAACACAAAAATCTTGTGGAAGTCGATGACCGTGCGAAGTTAAAGACCGGGAGTGTCGAGTGGGAGTGTTTTTGGACGCCCGGGCACTCTCCGGGCTGCCACTGTTTTAAGCACGACGATATCCTTATCGCCGGCGATACACTTTTTATCAACGGCTGTGGCCGCTGCGATCTTCCCGGAAGCGACCCAAAAAAGATGTACTATTCCCTTTATAGCGTCGTCATGAAGTTTCCCGATTCGACCGTGATCTATCCCGGCCATGATTACGGCCCCGCCCCCTATGCCACCCTCGCCGATCAAAAACGTACCAATCCCTACCTTCAATGTCAAAGCATAGAAGAGTTCCTTGAAGAACGAATGGGTTTTGTCCTTTAAGTCTTTTTGCGGAAATTACCGAAGAGGACCGTCTCGATAAAACGGCTGTAAATTGAGAACGGCAAGAGCCGGCGGGAAAAATACAGTATTCGGCCTTCCAGGTCCGGGATATTGCGAAAAGCGGGCCTAGGAGATTCGATCAATCGCTCGGCCAAGGCCGCAACGGCTTCCGGGTCTTTGCGCAGCGGTGTGACATAATCCAAAACTTTCTTTTTTAAAACTTGCGACATTGCGTAATACGGGCTTTGGTTGTTATCAAAATTCTTGGCATACCGCGCGTTTTCGTGGAAGATCTTCGTCCGATAGGTCCCGGGTTCGATCAATACGACATCGATGCCGAAGAATTTCATTTCATAATAAAGGCTTTCGGAGAACGCCTCCAGGGCCCATTTGCTCGCGTTATAGGCGCCAAAAGCGGGTGACGCCGAAAATCCAGCGACACTGGAAATATTTATGATCCTGCCCTTCCCTTGCCGGCGCATGATGGGGATAACCGTCCGGCAGACATTCTGGACCCCGAAAAAGTTCGCTTCCATTTGAGCGCGTATTTCATCCTGTGTCAGGTCCTCGAAAAATCCGCCTATCCCGTAGCCGGCATTATTGATCAACACATCGATGCGGCTGTGCTTACTTATGATTTCTTGAACGGTCTTCTGAATTGTTTCAGGTTTGGTGACATCCAAAGCATAAGTTTCGATTTGACCGTCTCTTTTATTTACTTCCTCGGTCAAAGCCTGGGAGCGGCCGGGGTCACGCATGGTGGCCATGACTTTATGTTTTTTGGCGGTCAGCCGCGCAGCCATTAAAAGGCCAAAACCGCTGGAGCAACCGGTGATCAAAATGACTTTAGGAGAAGATGAGATCATGAAGACGTGCGGGTCAGCTGATCGCCTTTTGGAGGAGCAGACAATCGGCCAAAGTGATGGCGATCATGGATTCAACGACGGGAACGACACGCGGGCAGATACAGGGATCATGACGTCCTTTGACCTGGACTTCCGTATCTTCGCCGGTAATGTCGACTGTCTTTTGATTTTTGGCGATCGAGGAAGGCGGTTTGACCCCGACGCGCAGGATAATGTCCTCACCGCTTGAGATCCCGCCAAGGATCCCGCCGGCATGATTAGTTTTGGTGCGGATTTTGCCCAATATATTTGAAAATTCGTCGTTATGCTCGGAACCACGCATTTTGGTCGCGGAAAATCCTTCGCCGAATTCGATTCCGCGCAATGTGCCGATCGACATAAGCGCATACGCTAAGCGGGCGTTTAATTTATCAAAAACAGGATCGCCTAATCCCGGCGGACAGCCCTTAACGACCGCTTCGATGATACCGCCGACGGAATCGCAATCTTTGCGGGCTTCTTCTATTTTCTGGACCATCAATTCAGCCGCTTCCAGATCCGGCGCGCGGACAATATTTTGTTCTATGACAGAGTGGTCGATCTTTTGAGCGTAGATATCACCGACGGCCAACGTGTACGCAATGATCTTGATGCGTTCGCGTTCGAGGATTTTTTTGGCAACTGCTCCGGCAGCCACCCGGCAGGCGGTCTCACGTCCGGATGAACGCCCGCCGCCCCGATAATCGCGCAGGCCGTATTTGGCTTGGTAGGTAAAATCAGCATGGCCGGGGCGGAAAAGATTTTTCAGGTTTTCATAATCCTTCGAGCGGGAATCTTCATTGCGGATAAGGATCGCCAGTGCGGTGCCGGTCGTCTTGCCTTCAAATACACCCGAAAGAATTTCGGCCCGGTCGCTTTCTTTGCGCTGGGTCGTTATTTTACTCTGTCCCGGGCGACGGCGATCCAATTCTTTCTGAATGTCCTCCTCGCTCAAAGCAATACGCGGAGGAACGCCGTCGATCACAACGCCGATCGCCGGTCCGTGGCTTTCGCCGAATGTCGTCACCTTAAAAAGTTGTCCGAACGTGTTGCCGGCCATAGTTGCCTTTCTTAGAAGTCGGTCACGGCGCCTTTGGAAGCGCAATTAACGGTTTTCATGTATTTACTCAACACGCCGCGGGTGTAGCGCGCGGGCGGTTGTTTCCATTCGGCCAAGCGCCGGTTGATCTCTTCTTCGCTTAATTTAACATCAAGCCGGTGCGAAACCGCATCGATCGTAATGGTATCGCCGTCTTGCACGATGGCGAGCGGTCCGCCGACATACGCCTCCGGCGTAATGTGGCCCACCACAAATCCATGGCTTCCACCGGAAAACCGGCCGTCGGTGATAAGCGCAACGTCTTTTCCCAAGCCTTTTCCCATGACTGCGGATGTCGGGGAAAGCATCTCCCGCATGCCGGGTCCGCCTTTGGGTCCTTCATAGCGGATGACGACCACATCGCCTTTTTTAATGGTTCCGTCCAAAATGCGCCTTAAAGCAGTCTCTTCCGATTCAAAAACACGGGCAACACCCGTAAAGCGTTGACCTTCCTTTCCGGAGATCTTGGCGACTGCTCCCGTCGGCGCCAAATTACCGTAAAGAATGACCAAATGGCTGTCTTTTTTGATGGGATCATCCATTGGGCGGATGACCTGCTGGCTTTTGGGATACGGCTTAACGCCTTTTAAATTCTCACGTAAAGTTTTTCCGGTAACAGTAAGGCAATCGCCGTGCAGAAGTCCGGCATCCAAAAGTATTTTCATGAGCGGAGTTAATCCGCCGATATGGACAAGGTCTGCCATAACGAAACGACCGCTTGGCTTAAGATCCGCCAGGACCGGGACGTGCTGACCTATCCGCGTAAAATCATTTAATTCCAGCTTGATGTTACACGCATGGGCGATAGCCATCAAATGCAGGACCGCATTCGTCGATCCACCCAAAGCGATAACGACCGTGATCGCATTCTCAAATGCTTCCTTGGTCATAATATCCAAGGGGCGGATGCCCAACTTGATCAAATTAAGGACGGCTTCGCCCGCGCGCTTACAATCCCGCTCTTTTTCTTTCGAAATGGCGGCTTGCGCGGAACTATTGGGAAGGCTCATCCCTAATCCTTCAATGGCCGAGGCCATGGTGTTGGCCGTGTACATCCCGCCGCAAGAACCGGGGCCCGGAATGGCACAGGATTCAATGCCGTGGAGGGCTTTTTCGTTGATGCGCTTATTGGCATAGGCGCCGACCGCTTCAAAGATCGAAACGATGTCGATGTTCTTTTTGTCGTAACATCCCGGAAGGATCGTACCGCCGTAAACAAACACCGCCGGACGGTTAAGTCGCGCCATGGCCATCAGGCAGCCGGGCATGTTTTTGTCACATCCGCCGATCGCCACTAGACCGTCAAAGCCTTCGCAGCCCATGACGGTTTCCACGGAATCGGCGATAACCTCGCGCGAGACCAGGGAATATTTCATCCCTTCCGTTCCCATCGATATCCCGTCGGAGATGGTGATCGTATTGAAGACAACGGCTTTACCGCCGCTTTGGTCAACGCCCTTGGCGGCCTGAACGGCCAGATGGTCAATGTGCATGTTGCAGGGCGTGACCATGCTCCAGGTGGAGGCGATGCCGATCTGCGATTTTTTAAAGTCCGCGTCCTTAAACCCGACGGCGCGCAACATGCCGCGACTGGGTGCGCGTTCATATCCATCGACAACAAGTGATGAATACGCACGGTGCAGTGAACGTGCTTTACTGCGGTTAGATTTTGTTTTTTTGATCATTTGAGCCAGGGCCTTGTCTTGTGGTGCTGATCTTCGTAAGCTGATATTTTTTCGCTGAACTGCTCGGTCCACCCGATTTGGTCCAGACCGTTCAGCAGGCAATGTTTGTTGAAGCGATCGATGGGAAACGGATAATTTTTTCCGTCCGGTCCGGTTACCGTCTGTTTTTCCAAGTCCGCCGTTATTTTCTCACCCGGTTGGGCGATAATCTGACGGAATAACTCATCAACGTCCGATGATTTTAAGATTACCAGTAAAATGCCGTTCTTTATACAATTATTGTAAAAAATATCCGCGAAACTAGGGGCGATAATGACACGAAAACCGTAATCGTACAGCGCCCACGGCGCATGCTCACGGCTTGAGCCGCAGCCGAAATTGTCCCGCGTCAACAGCACGCTCGCCTTCCGGTACGCCGGTTTGTTCAGCGCGAAATCAGGGTTTTCCTTGGTGCCGGCATAGTCCAGATAGCGCCATTCATGAAAAAGGTGCACGCCAAAGCCAGTGCGCTCGATCTTGCGCAAAAATTGTTTTGGGATGATGGCGTCGGTATCGACATTAACGCGATCCAATGGCGCGACAATACCGGTATGTTTTGTAAAAGGTTCCATTATTTTATATGCTCCCGGATATCCACGATGCGGCCGGTCAATGCCGCGGCAGCGGCCATCTGCGGGCTCATCAAATGAGTGCGCCCACCCGGCCCCTGGCGGCCTTCGAAATTGCGATTGCTGGATGAAGCACAGCGTTCGCCTTTTTTCAGTTGATCGTCATTCATCCCCAAACACATGGAACAGCCGGCAAAACGCCATTCAAATCCCGCGTCGGCAAAAATTTTGTCCAAACCTTCCTTCTCGGCTTGACGGCGCACGCGGCCGGAACCGGGCACCACGATCGCCTGGACGTTTTTGTTCACCTTTTTCCCTTTGACGATACTCGCGGCTGCCCTTAGATCCTCAATGCGGCCGTTTGTGCACGATCCGACGAATACTTTATCGACCGCCAGTGTCTTAAGCGGCGTGCCCGGCTTTAAATCCATATACTGAAGGGCATTGCGGGCAGCGGTGCGGGTGACCGAATCCGAAAAACTCTCGGGATCCGGGACCACGTCATCGATCGAAGCGACCTGCCCGGGGCTTGTGCCCCAGGTCACCTGTGGTTTTATATCTTCGGCCTTGATCTCGACGACTTTGTCGAACTTGGCATCCTTGTCGCTCGGCAGGGTTTTCCAATAAGCCACGGCCAAATCCCACTCAGAGTTTTTTGGCGCAAAATCCCGTCCTTTGATATAGGCAAAAGTCGTCTCATCGGGCGCGATCATCCCCGCCCGGGCACCTGCTTCAATGCTCATGTTACAGATGGTCATGCGCGCTTCCATGGACAGGTCGCGGATCGTACTTCCGGCATATTCGACGACGTATCCGGTCGCGCCGGCTGTGCCGATCTTTCCGATAATGTACAAAATGATATCTTTAGAAGTAACTCCCGCGCCGAGTTTCCCGTCAATCTTGATGAGCATAGTCTTGGCCTTGTTTTGCTGCAATGTCTGTGTGGCCAGAACATGCTCGACCTCGGATGTACCAATACCGAACGCTAAAGCCCCGAAAGCCCCGTGTGTGGCGGTATGAGAATCCCCGCAAACGATCACCATTCCCGGCTGCGTGAGACCCATTTCCGGACCGATGACATGCACAATACCTTGGTCCTTGTGAGAAAAATCATACAAGGTGACCTCGAATTCCTTACAATTCTTGGCCAGGGTTTCCATTTGGATGCGTGATGTTTCTTCGACGAGCGACCATTCTTTTGTACGCGTTGAAACATTGTGGTCCATGGTCGCAAATGTTTTTTCTGGGCGGCGGACTTTGCGTCGGCTGAAACGCAAACCCTCGAAAGCCTGGGGGCTTGTCACTTCATGGACCATATGCAGATCCACGTAAATGAGTGAGGCCTCTTCCTTGCCTTCGCGGACCAAATGGTCTTCCCAGATTTTTTCATACATGGTCTTGCTCATGAATTTCTCCAATTTTCGTTGAGGGGAAATAGAAGTATATCACTTTTTAAAATTTTCCCAAAATATCTTTTACGAAGCGGCGAGTTTTCTTAAGACGGTCGGCAAGATGCCGCCATTGCGGAAATAATCGATCTCTACTGGCGTATCCAAGCGGCAGGTCACGGTAAATTTTCTTATCCGGCCATCTGAGGACTTGGCCGTGACGACGATATCCTGACGCGGTTTTAAGTCTTCGCTGACGCCCTGCAGGTCAAAGACCTCATCGCCTTTTAATCCCAGGCTTTCGGCGGCCTCGCCTTCTTTGAATTGCAGCGGCAGAACGCCCATTCCCGCCAGATTGCTGCGGTGAATGCGTTCATAGCTTTGGGCGATCACGGCCCGCACGCCCAAAAGGGCCGCGCCTTTGGCCGCCCAATCCCGGCTGGAACCAGTTCCGTATTCTTTTCCGGCTAAAACGATCAGGGGTGTATTTTCACGCTCATAGAGTGCGGCGGCGTCAAAAATGCTCATCTTTTCATTATTCGGAAAATACATGGTCCATGAACCTTCGGTCCCCGGCGCCAGTAAATTACGCAAGCGCACGTTGGCAAAGGTCCCCCGGGTCATGACGCGGTCGTTTCCCCGTCGAGAACCATAGCTGTTGAAATCCGCCCGCGCCACGCCCTGCTTTTTCAGATAAATTCCGGCCGGGCTGTTCTCAGCAATGTCCCCGGCTGGAGAAATATGATCGGTCGTGATGGAATCGCCCACCATGACCAGAACGCGCGCGCCTTTGATCTCCTTGATCGGTTGGGGCTCGACAGTCATCCCTGCGAAATAAGGCGGCTCCTGAATGTAGGTGCTTTCCGGCTTCCAGTCGAAAAGGTCGGACTTTGTCGATTTGATTTCGTTCCAGTTTTTATTCCCTTTTGTGACATCTTTATAGCGTTTCTTGAATACTTTGGCGCTCACAAATTCGGCAACGATATCCGCAATTTCCTTTTGGGACGGCCAAATATCCTTTAAATAAACACTCTCACCCTTTTTGTTCCTGCCTAATGGCTCATTGACTAGGTCAATATCAACGGTCCCGGCCAGCGCATAGGCCACGACCAGCGGCGGACTGGCCAGATAGTTGGCGCGTGTCAAGGGATTAATGCGGCCTTCGAAATTCCGATTACCGCTTAAAACGCTGGCCACCACGAGATTGTTTTTTTCAACGGCGGTGGCGATCGTCGGCGGCAACGGGCCGCTGTTGCCGATACAGGTGGTGCAGCCATACCCGACAACATGAAAGCCCAGCTGTTCCAAATATTGCATTAGACCTGCTTCTTTCAGGTATTCATCCACTACTTGCGAACCCGGTGCAAAGCTTGTCTTGACGAACTCCTTGGTCGTCAGCCCCTTTTCAATAGCTTTCTTGGCCACTAAAGCCGCGCCGACCATGACCGACGGATTGGATGTGTTGGTGCAGCTGGTAATGGCCGCGATTACCACCGAACCATGGTGAAATTCAA
>CAZCLW010000050.1:0-13471 GCA_964499685.1 uncultured Planctomycetales bacterium | reverse complement strand
GGCATGTTACTTGCTTCAATAAAGGAAATGTAGTTTTGGGGGAGTATTAACTACCTTTATTAGGAGGTAACAAAGTGAAAAAAAGGATGACAATCACAGAAGTAGCTGACAGCATAGGCGTCAGCGCTAAAACTCTCGCCCGTTGGGAGAAGATAGGCAAGATCAGGAAGCCTAAGCGAGATTGGCGCGGATGGCGCGTTTATGAGGAGGAAGATGTCCTCCAGATCCGCCAATTCCATGAGGCGGTCTTTGAAGCTATATAAATCGGTCCAAGGAGGCCTTACGATGAGAGTACTGATAAAAAAATTGATGATGGCGAGTTTTATATGTTCAATCGGCGTTTCGACTGTATGGGCTCAAAGCCCTGTCGCTTTGGAAGGAGATACAAGAGGCAACTACGGCGCCTATCAAGAATTGACTGCTCCGAGCGCCCAATCGCCGGAAGCTCAACCTTCGGATCCTGATATACAGGCTCTTGAAGCAGAAATTTTAAATTATTCCGATATTGAACAGGATGCCAAGGCGCAGGCTGTTATGCCGGCGTCGGCTGATCCCCGTCCGATTATACCTATTATGGATCCCCAGGAAAATGAAAGTACCTATACGCTTGGAAAAGAGGACGTGATTCAGGTCGTGGTCATGCGGCACCCCGAAGTCAGCGGGAACTACATTATTAATGCCGAGGGTAAGATCCAGTATGAATTTATCGGTGACGTCGTGGTCGAAGGGATGACGAAAGAGCAAGTCAAAGATGCCCTGACCCAGCTGCTCAGCACATACATTGTTTCACCGGAGGTTACGGTAAAGATCGTCGGTTATAACAGCAAGGTCATTTATGTCATCGGCGAGGTCGGCGCGCCGGGCCGAATTTATATGCGCGGCGACACGATCACGGTACGCGAAGCGCTGGTCCAGGCCGGTCTTCCTCTATTAACAGCGGCCAATAAGAAGAGTAAAGTGATCACTCCGTCTGAATCAGGTAATGCCGTTCAGCGTGATGTCAATGTCGATGCTTTATTGTATGAAGGCGACCTTCGCGAAAATTTGGTCATGAAACCGGGCGATACCTTATATATACCGCCTACCTTCTTGGCCAAGACCATGCGGGTCATTAATCCCATTGCGCAGCCTATCGGAACCGCCGCCGGCACAGGGCGTACGGTCGTAGCTCCGTTCTAACTTAAGAAAGGATCCTATTATGTTGGAAATGCAAGAAGGTGTATCGCCGATAAGTTATCTGAAAATATTCTTCAGGCGCAAGGAGTTGCTCCTTATCCCCGCATTTTTGGGATTGGTCTTAGGGGTTTGCACGGGCATGGTCCTTCCCAAGAAGTACCGTTCATCCACCATCATATTGGTCGAAGAAGGGAAGACCGACAATCCTCTGTTTAACCGTTTGGCGGTATCCACGACGGTCCAGCAGCGGCTTACCGGTATCCGGGAATCCATTTTAGGATGGCACAGCTTAGTCGAGCTGGTAAAAAGACTTAAACTTGACCGGGACATAAAGACACAATATGAATATGAACGCCTCATCGAGAAATTGCGCGAAGATACCCGCATCCGTATGCGTACAGGCAATATCATCGAACTCGCCTATGAAGGCCGGGAGCCGCAGATCACACAGCGGGTGGTCGAAAATATCACCAACATCTTTATCGAGCGTAACGTACAAATGCAGGACCAGGAGACGGCCGACGCAATTGTATTCATCGAGGAGCAATTGCGGGTTTATCAAGGGAAGATCAAATCCGCCGAGATCGCCCAGCTCCAGGATCAACTCAACACTTTGTTGATCGATTCGACCGAGATGCATCCGAATGTAAGGCGTTTACGTGAACAGATCGACGCCAAAAAAGAAGAGCTCAGGAAGCAGAATTTGGAATATACCGAGAATGTCAACCTGGCGGTCCAGTCAACGACTCCCATTATCCATGAGATCAAGAGGGCATTGGATACGATTGATGCCCCTAATGTCGCCCCTGAAACTCCGACCTTGAGGGAGAGTGTTGATCCACGCAAAGACATTTATAAAGTCATGCTGATCGACAAGCTGGAAAATGTCATGGCGCGCGATGTGAAGGTCAATGAAGAGATCTATAATATGCTGCTGCAAAGGCTCGAAACCGCCAAGATAACTCAACGTCTACAGCTGTCTAAAGAAGGCACGAAATATACTATTTTGGACCCGCCACGTGTTCCGCACAAGCCGTTTAAGCCCAACAAGGTCCTGGTCGCCATGGTCGGCCTGGTCTTAGGCGGCATGCTGGGGGTGGTCCTGGTCGTCGCCGTGGAATTCCTGGACAAATCTTTTCTTGATGTGGAAGAGGCCAAGAATTTTCTGGGCATCCCGCTGCTGGGGGCCATTTCCAAGATCACGACGGAAGCTTTGGTCCGCCATGAAAGAGAAAGGAAAAGATGGCTTTACAGCCTTACGTTCATCGCAGGGATAACCATGATCGCCTTGACGGTAACCTTAACTTCAGTGATCAAATAAAGAGGAAATAATGTACTTAAAATATTACGGATTTAACGAAGCCCCATTCAATATGACGCCCAACTCGCGCTTTTTCTATCAAAGCGCGAAGCATACGGAAGCCTTGAGCAGTCTTTTGTTCGCCATTGAACAGCGCAAAGGTTTTGTCGTCATCACCGGCGAGATCGGTTCCGGAAAAACAACCGTTTGCCGGACGCTGCTCAATAAGCTCAACGGCCGGACCCAGGTGGCGCTGATCACGAACACGCATATCAGCGGAAAAGACCTGCTCTCGACCATTTTGGAAGAATTCGAGATCGAATACATGGCCGGCTCAAAGGCCAGGCTTCTTTCCCAGCTGAATACATACCTCATCGAGCAGCTTCGTTTGGACAATAATGTGGTCTTGATCATTGATGAGGCGCAGAATCTCAAGCCCTCCGTTCTGGAAGAGATCCGTCTCCTGTCGAATCTGGAGACGGAAAGCGAGAAATTGATCCAGATCATTTTTCTGGGGCAGCCGGAACTGAAAAAGAAATTGGCCTTGCCCAATCTTGAGCAGTTAAGACAGCGGATAGCGGTCTATTTCCATCTTGTTCCTTTGACCCGCGCCGAGGTCAGTGAGTACATCGGGCACCGCCTGCATATCGCCAGCGGTACGAACCGCGTTTATTTTACCCCCGAGACCGTCGAGATGATCTATCAGTTCTCCGGCGGTGTCCCCCGGTTGATCAATCAGATATGTGACAGCGCCTTGTTGAACGGTTTTATCTATGAAAAGCCCACGATCGATGAAGATCTTATGCGGGAAGTCATCAAGGAATCCCCGCTCGCCCAGATCGTATGCGAAGGCGGCGCCAATGCGCATGCCAAATTCGAAGCAGAGGAAGTGCGAAAATGAACGTCCTTAAAACAGAACTGTTGAAAATAGAAATACTCGATATATGGAACAAGGCGGTGGCCTACTTTAACCGAATTTGTGTGATCGTGGAGCATCTGCCCAAGCAGGAAGGCGCTAATTTTCCTTCGCTGGCCCAGCGCTCCGCTCTGCTCATTCCTCATCATATCGCCAAAAGCACGGTCTGTTCGTCGGAGGAAGAGAAGAAAAAGTCGTTGGACCAGGCGATCGAGTCCGTTGTCTTAACGGTTTCGGCCCTGGAATTAGCGAACCAGCGTACCGGTTTACGGAAAGACCTGGTGCGGGAAGCCTACAGGGAAGGCAAATTGATCGTTCGCCGAATAAAGCATGTTGCCAAGATGTCGAACTTAAATTAAGAAAGGGTCGTTAACCTGGACTAAGGAAGGTAATAAAAATGAGCAAAATCCTGGACGCTTTGAAAGACGTGAAGGATGTACGGAAAAATAAGTATACAGTCCTCATGAATAACGGTCAGGGCATGGGGACACCGTTAGGGCCTATTGAGCCTGTTTTGCCGATAGCAGACCATAACGGCCATCATGAAACGAACGGCCATCATTCCGTGTCGGCCAAATTCCAAGGGGGATATCTCCCGGTGCTTATCATGATCATTATTGTCGGTGTCTTGTTTACCTTGATCAATTATAATATCCTGCGCGAGTTGTCCAAAATGCGCTCGACGACATCTCACTTGGTCTTGGGTATGGGCACCTACGAGACAAAATTGAATCAGTTGCAAAAGGGGTTCAACACGCTGAACGTCAATTATCACGACGTAAAAAGGGACTTCAGCCGCCAGGTAAAGGTCCTTCAGGCCGATAACCAGAAAATTCTCAAAGAGATCGATGAGGTGAGCATTGAGAATAACCTTCTGCGTGTTCAGATGAAGGAATTGGAGTCAACCAGCCAGAAGCTCATGGACAGCTATATCGGCCTTAACAATGAAATAAGGGAATTGCGCAACAGCATGACGACAGCCGCTGAGGTTATTCCTCAATAATTCAACGCACGGTTTTACAGAAAGGATAAATAGAATGGGAAAGATCACCGAGGCCTTAAAAAAAGCCGCTGAAGAGCGCCTGGAGCGTTTCGACAAGATTTCACGCATCCGCGAGCACGAGCAGATCGTCATCAAGAAGATCGGTTCCTCGCGTGTCGATCCGCGCATTGTCACCTATTTTGATCCCAAGGCCCTTATCACGGAACAGTATAAGATATTGCGTACCAATGTCTTGTCTTTGAATAAAGGCAAGCCGCCAAAGGTCCTCGTGGTCACGAGTTCTTTACATTCCGAAGGAAAGACCATTACCTGTTTGAATCTGGCTGTAGCCATCGCACAATCCGCCAAGAAACCGAAGGTCTTAGTCATCGACGCCGATCTGCGGCGTGGCCGGATCGCCAAATATCTGGGCGTGGAGCAGAAAGTAGGATTGACCGAGGTCTTGATGGGAAAGGTCTCAGGCAATGAAGCATTGTTCCATATCGATATTGACAACCTGGCATTCATCGCTTCAGGCGCTGTGCCGCACAATCCGGTCGAATTGTTGGACTCAGAGGCGTTAAAAGATTTTTTGACGTCCATGCGGAGCAAGTTTGATTACATCCTCGTTGACACACCTCCTATAATTTCGGTCACCGATTCGGGTATTGTCGGTTCCATGGCTGATGGCGTCCTGATGGTAGTCCAGGCGGGACGGACACAGCGGGGCATTATCGAACGGGCCACTGAACTGCTCGAGCAAACACATTCAAAGATCGTGGGGCATGTTCTGACCAACATCGAGTACCACTTGCCAGAGTACATCTACCGTTATCTATAAGACTGCACAGCGTTAAAGAGTATTCAACAGAAAGGATTATTGTATGGCTCATTATTTGATCACCGGCGGGGCCGGATTTATCGGATCTTCCATCGCGGAGAAGCTGCTTAAAGAAGGGAATTTTGTCCGCGTCCTGGACAATTTTTCTTCCGGCAAAGAGGAAAATCTGGAATTTACCAAAGGATTGGGGAAGACAAAGTTCGAGCTCATTCGCGGTGATATTTGCGATAGAGAAGCATGTGACAAGGCCATGCAGGGGATCGACTATGTCCTTCATCAGGCCGCCCTGCGCTCCGTCCCCAAGTCCCTTGAAGACCCCTTAAGCTACAATGAGGTCAACATCAACGGCATCTTGTTCCTGCTTCAGGCCGCCTCCAAACATAAAGTTAAACGGTTTGTTTTCGCTTCTTCCAGCTCGATTTACGGGGACACGGACAAATTCCCGCAAAAAGAAGACCAGCTGCCTTTGCTTATTTCGCCGTATGCCTTAAGCAAGCTGACCGGCGAATATTATTGCCGTATTTTTTCGGAATTCTTCAACGTGGAAACGGCCTGTCTGCGTTATTTCAACGTCTTCGGGCCCAAGCAGGCGCTGGATGACGAATATGCGGTGGTCATCCCGAAATTCATAACCTGCATTCTCAATGATGAACCGCCGCCCATTTTCGGGACCGGCAAGCAATCGCGGGATTTTACCTACATTGAGAACGTGATCTCGGCCAATATCCTGGCGGCGACAACGCTGGGAATAAAGCATGAGGTCTTCAATGTCGCCAACGGCCAGGATAACAGCGTCCTGGATTTGGTGGATATTTTGAACAAGATCATCGGCAAAAACATAAAACCCAAGCTTCTGCCGGTGCGTAAAGGCGATGTTTTCCGCACCCGCGCCGACATTGCCAAGATCTCAAAGGTCTTGAACTATAAACCATTGGTCAATTTCGAAGAAGGGCTGAAGCGGACCGTAGAGTATTTCAAGAACAAATACGCTAATCACAGCGCCAAAGCTGTGTCGTAATTAAGGGGCCGGTTATGAGAGAGATGATCAGGGAGATTTTAAAATACCGCGACCTTTTGTTCATGCTGACGTTCAGGGATATCCGTATCCGGTACAAACAGGCGGCCATGGGCTTTATCTGGGCCATTTTCATGCCGATGGTGGCGATTTCCGCCGGTGTTTTGATCAAAAAGGCCATGGCGGTCGTTTCGGGGCGCGAAGTCGCTTTAGTCAGTGTCATCGCGATCGCGGTCAAGGTCCTGCCCTGGACGTTCTTTATAAGTTCGATACGTTTTGCGGTCCAGAGCCTCGTCGGCAATAGAGAGCTGGTCACGAAGATCTATTTTCCCCGGGCCGTCCTTCCTTTAGCGGCCATCTTTGCCAGCATGTTCGATTTCTTGGTCTCGGTTGTCGTTTTGACCATCATTTTAACCATCTTCAAGCTGGGCCTAAGCATTCACTTCCTCTGGACGCCGGTAATACTGATTTTTCTGGTATTGTTTACGACCGGTATAGGTCTTTTTCTTGCCGCCAGCAATCTTTTCTTCCGGGACATTAAATACATCGTCGAAATTATTCTAATGTTCGGTATTTTTTATACCCCTGTATTTTATTCTGCCAAACAGTTTGGCAACTGGAAAAGCATTCTGCTGCTCAACCCCATCGGAAGCCTGTTGGAATCATTGAACAGCGCTGTGATACTCAAAGAGGCGCCGGACTTGCTTTGGCTGGGCTACGCGGGTGCGGTGTCCGTGTTGATATTTTGTTTGGGGATAACTTTCTTTCATAAACAAGAGCCGGTGTTTGCAGAAAACATTTAAGGAGTTTTGTCCATGTATATGGTTGAGTTCAATAACGTCTGGAAAAAGTTTACTAAGGGTGAAAAGTTCAATTCCCTGCGCGATGCCATTCCGGGTTTCCTACGCCGGATCGCGGAACCGCGTTCTGACATGCCTTTAGCTGAACGGGAATTCTGGGCGGTCAAGGACGTCAATTTCCAGGTCAAGAAAGGCGAGGTCGTCGGCATTATGGGGCCCAATGGCGCCGGGAAAAGTACCATCTTGAAACTGCTTTCAAAGATCATGTACCCTACGCGGGGACAGATCAAGATCAACGGCAGACTTTCCGCCCTTATCGAAGTGACCGCAGGCTTCCATCCTGACTTGACAGGCCGGGAGAATGTTTATTTAAACGGTACCATTCTAGGGATGCGCAAAAGAGAAATTGATCGTAAGTTCGACAAGATCGTGGAATTCTCAGGGGTCAGTGAATTCATTGACACGCCAGTAAAGAGATATTCATCCGGGATGTATTCGCGTCTCGGTTTTTCCGTCGCCGCCCACATGGACCCTGAAATCCTGTTGGTCGATGAGGTTTTATCGGTCGGCGACATGGCTTTTCAGGCTAAATGCGCCGAGAAAATGCGTGAATTGCTGCGTTCCGGCGCAACGATCGTGCTGGTGTCCCACTACCTTTCGCTCATTCAGAGCTTGTGCAAGCGGGTCATCCTGCTCGGCCAAGGAGAGGTGATCGAGGACGGTCCGGTCGCCGAGATTATCCCGCACTATCAGAACCTCATTTCCAAAAAGATCGAAAAGGATTTTCGGAATAAGATATCCGATGCGACCGGTGTGGAAAAGGTCAAGCTTAATACTCAAACGTTGGTGAGCATTTCAGACGTGCGCGTCAACACTGCCGATGAGGAAAGCCGGGAAGAGTTTGGCGTGGGGGAGGAGTTGAAGGTCAGGGTCTATTTCCGTTCCCGCGAAAGGATCGAAAAACCTTTGTTCCAATTGGATATCATACGTTCAGACGGCGTTCTCTGCTGTTCCTTGATGTCTTCCGATTATGGTTTTGCGCTGGAAGAGATGAACGGCCCGGGCGCCATTGAGATCGATCTGGGCAAGATCAATCTTTCCTCCG
Organism: uncultured Planctomycetales bacterium; assembly: GCA_964499685.1. Taxonomy (GTDB): domain Bacteria; phylum Omnitrophota; class Gorgyraeia; order Zapsychrales; family GWA2-47-8; genus CAZCLW01. The sequence goes on along the minus strand of CAZCLW010000050.1, from coordinate 5,336 downwards.
GCATCTACCTTCTTAAGGTTTCCGTGTGGGACCGCGAAATGATCCACCCGTACTGTGTCAACAGCGACGAGATCATCCGGATCTTAGACAGCGGCCAGGTGAGCATAGGCTCGGCGGTCTTCAGCCCTGAATGCCAATGGCGGACACTGGAAAAAATAAGGAAATGAGCGCAATGAAGTCTGTTTTAAAGAACAGTTTGAAACGCGTCTTGCCCGCAAAGCATCACGGTTGTCCGGGGGCGTGGCTCACTCCCGAGGATGAGCCGCAGATCGCCGAGATCTGTTTTGGCAGCCTAAACCGGACTTCTCCGATCGACCGTAATTCGGGTTGGGAACGTGGCCAGCCGATCGACCGTTATTACATTGAGAAATTTTTGGATAAATACCGCGAAGACATTAAGGGAAGGGTCCTTGAGCTTGAAGACGATGCGTACACGGTAAAGTTCGGCGGGGCCCGCGTAAAAGCAAAAGAGGTCCTGCATCTTGATCCCAACAACTCCAAGGCCACGATTATAGATGATCTGACCAAGGGAGAGAAGATGTCGGCGGATAGTTTTGATTGTGTTATTCTGACCCAGGCCCTGCACCTTATGTATGACGTAAAGGCCGCGATCCGGACAGTCCATCGTATTTTGAAGCCGCAGGGAACGGTGCTGGTCACCCTTCCCGGTATAAGTCCGATATGTTACGAAGAAGGAACCACATGGCAGGACCATTGGCGGTTTACGACCGCCTCGGCCCGCAGGCTTTTTAAAGAAGCTTTCGGAGAGGGGAACGTCAACGTGGAAACCTATGGCAACGTCCTTACCGCCACAGCATTTTTATATGCCCTGGCCCAGGAGGACCTCTCCGAACAGGATTTTATGGACAATGACCCGCGTTATCAAGTCATTATCGGTGTGCGCGCCGCAAAGGCAGGCGGAAAAGCATGATCAGCGTCATAATTCCGACCTATAGCCGGGCTCCTGAATTGCAGAAACTCTTGGAAGATCTGCTGCAGCAGAAAAAGGATGGTCTTGATTTTGAAGTGATCGTCGCCGATAACAACTCGCAGGACAATACTAAGTCCGTTGTGGAAGCGCTGGTCCCGCGGTTTGAAGGACGGCTGCGCTATTTGTTCCAGCCTGAGCAAGGCAAAACTTTTGCGCTCAACTTAGCGATCGAGAAGGCCAAGGGCGATATTATGGCGTTCATTGATGATGACTGCCGGGTGGAGGAAAGTTATCTCCGAAGCGTACAGGAGGCCTTTGCCGTTCCGAGTGAGCGGGTCGATTTTATTGGCGGCAAGATCCTGCCTCGCTGGATAAACGGTGATATGCCAGCTTGGTTAAAGGACCTTTATCCTAAACCGGCCGTCTTTGACAATGTAAGGGAAGAATGGTTCTATGAATTCTTTTTAGGTCCGATCGGGATACTGGATTGGGGAGAAAAGCCGTTTGTTATCGATTATTCCGAACCGGACCATGATGAGCGTAAATTTTACGGGGCGAACATGGCGTTCCGCCGTTCGTTATTTGAAACTTACGGCGGTTTTGCCACGGACAGGGCCGTATCGGAAGACACGGAGATCTGCCTGCGACTGTTCCGTGCCGGCAAGCGCGGCAAATACACCCCGACCGTCAAGGTCTTCCACAATACAGATGCCGCAAAGGTCACCTTTGATTATTATTACCGCTGGTATTTCTTGCGCGGCCAATACATGGAATTAGAAACAGAATGTAACAAGAAGTTTTACCAACCCCTGGGCGTCCCTTTGCGATTTCTCCGCCAAACAATGCATCTGTTCGTGCGGTCGGCGGCCGCGCGGTCTTTGATCGACAAGATGTACCTGAAGTGCCTGGCCCTGTTCAATCTTGGTCAAATGCTCCAGATCGCAAAGGGAAATATCAAATGAAGGTCCTATATATTCAGCCTTTTTGGCCGATTCCGATCGTGTACGGAGGCGAAATGCGCAGCAGGCGGTTTGTCGATTACCTGGCAAAACGCAGTGAATTGGACCTTTTTATACCTATGAAGATAAGTAACGAAACAGACTGGGATTACATCAAGGCAAAATTCCGGAGTTGTCATTACGCCGATTCCATCGGCTCTATGAATTATTGGGAAAAATTCGCCATGCTTCTGCCTTGGCAGTTGGCTCAATTTTATTCCCATGAATCGCAACAAAAATTGGAGAGGCTGGTGGAAAAAGAGGACTATGATCTCATTTTCCTCAACAAACTTTATTCGGTTCCTTACCTTTTTAAGCTTCCGGAGAAATGGTATGCGCGGATCGTTGTGGATTTTGATGACATCCTGTCGGACCTTTATAGGCGTTCGTATAAGGAATTCTTTACATCCCACAAGAACAGCATTTTTTTAAAGATCAATGAGGAAAAAGCCCTTAAATCATTTCAAAGGGTCTTTATTTGCGCCGAGGAAGCCTTGTCCAAGATCAATCCTCGCTTTCATGAGAAGATCGGTATTATTCCGAACGTTTTTAATGTTAATGAAAGGAACAGGTTGGCGCAACCACCGGACCGTAATCGACTCTTGTTTGTTGGTTCCTTGGATTATCCTCCGAATATGGAGGGCCTGAATTGGTTTCTCAGGGACATCTGGCCTGCGGTCAAAGCACAATGCCCCGGATTAAGACTGACCGTGATCGGGAAGTTCCAAAATAAGATTGAGCGGCTTTATGCGCATTTGAATGATCATCCGGACGTGACCGTTGAGGTCAATGTCCCCGATGTAAGGCCGTATTACCGTGAATCCTATGCATCCATTGTGCCCTTGCTTAATGGAAGCGGGACACGCCTGAAGATCCTTGAATCCTATGCTTACGGTCGTCCGGTCCTTACAACTATTAAGGGGATGGAAGGTTTGGAATTCAAGGATAAGCAGGATATTTTTGTTTTTCAGGATGCCCAAAGTTTCTGTGATGCCTATCAGGCCGTTGGGAATCCGGAAATTTATGAAAGAGTAAGGGACGCGGGTTACCGGGTGCTTACGGATAGATATTCGCCGGAGGCTTTTGAAAGAAGCATGGATGAGAATTGGAAATTGATCGCAGGGAGAAACTGATGAGAGATCCTTATTTTTACATACGCCAAGAGGCGGGGAGGAATGTGGTTTCCGGAACGCATTCCTGTATTCTGGGGAATAAGCTGAATGCCCCCTTGATTAAGGGTAGGCCCCAGGGAATCTTTGCGGAATGGCTTTGGAACGGCAGCAGCTTGAAGGTCATGAACGATATCTATGGATTCTATCCGTTGTATTACTATTGGGACAGAAAAGAGTTTTGTGTTTCACCTTCACTGACCAAAATTCTGGAAATGACCAGCGATCGTTCGCTCGATCATGCCGCTTTGTCCGTTTTCTTGCGCTTGGGGTTTTTTATCGGTGAAGATACGCCGTTTCAATGCATTAGGGCCCTGCCGCCTCAGGCGTCTTTGCGCTGGGAGAACGGCGAAGTTGTTGTTGAAGGCCATTATACTATCCCTCAGGCGGTTTCGGACAAGAGCGAGGTCGCCATGGATCGCCTGATTGCTCTTTTCCGCGAAGGCCTCCAATATCAGATGCCACAAGGCGTGCCTTTTGCTCTCACCTTAAGCGGCGGATGTGATTCGCGTCACGTCCTTTTTGAGCTGCTGCGTTCGGGGGAGAGGCCCGCTTTTTGTGTTACTACGCGCAAATATCCACCATCCACAGATGACGATATGCAGCTGGCCAAGCGGATCGCGAAGGAGGTGGATATACCGCATGTTGTTATTGAAGATAAAGCCCCGCGTTTTACGAACGAACTGCGTAATTTTGAGAAGACAAATTTTTGTGCCGATGAGCACGCGTGGATTTTGGAGACGGCTCTTTATTTGCGTGACAAAGTTTCTGTCCTGTATGACGGCATTGGGGGAGGCACTTTTTTGATGAGTCATCCGGGCGAGGCGGAGTGCGCCGCGTTGATTAAAGCGGGCAATTGGGATGCGGCGGCCGAGAAACTTCTTGCATATTGGTACAAGCGCGATGAAAAGACCTTTCAGCTGACCCTGGGCCAGAACTTTTATCGAAAGGTAGACCTCTCTCAGGCCAAAGAACATTTGATTAAAGAGTTAAAGAAGCTTGCGGGGGCCGCAAATCCGTTTGTTTCATTTAATTTTTGGAACCGTTCCAGACGCGAGATCAGTCTGAGTCCGCATGCTGTTTTTGGACATATTCCGAAGGTCTTTTGCCCGCTTCTTTATTTTCCTTTCGTTCAGTATGCGCTGTCTTTGCCGGTCGAGATATTGGAAGAAAAGGCGTTCCGCCAAAAGTTTGTGCAGCGTGCCAATCCGCAATATGCCCATATTCCAATCGACAATGACGATGCTAATAGTCCGCAAACAGCCGCCCACCGCGGCCGGTTCATTGCCGATCTGGCATGGTATTTTTTGCACGGCAATTTCATGCAATCAAAATATCTGAAGATGGATTATCTGCTGCCGCGCCTGTTTAAATGTCTTTTTGACCGCGGGTATGCCAACAGCTTATGGTGGATCCATCCGCAAGTCATTTTGTACTTGGTGGAGCTGGAAAAATTGCAACGTCGATCCTATATCAAGACCGCGCCAGAAAAAGATTTACGTATGGCCGGGGAGTTGAATCCATGAAAATAACATTGATCATTTGCACCTATAACCGCTGCGGCAGCCTCCAGGACACCCTTGTTAGTTTGAAGGGACAGAAAATGGAAGACGATGATTATGAGATCTTGGTCGTGGACAATAACTCCACAGACAACACCAAAAAGACCGTGGAAGAATTGATGCCGCATTTCAACGGCCGCTTGCGCTATCTCTTTGAGGGCCGGCCGGGTAAACCGTACGCCATGAATCTGGCTATAAAAGAAGCACAAGGGGAAATTGTTGCCTTTACGGACGATGACTGCATTATCCCCGACGTTGATTTTCTTATGAACATCGTTAGCGTGTTTAGGGTACACGGAAAAGACATCGGGTTCATCGGAGGGAAAATACTCCCCGAATTGGCCGACAAGAAACTGCCGGAGTGGATCAAGGAGTCCATGATGGGTCCCTTGGCTCTTTTGGACTATGGAAATGAGCCTTTTGTGATTGAGCTTGGTCGTCCGGATTTCATGAAAAAGTTGTTCTACGGAGCGAATTTTGCTTTTCGTCGGGAAATTTTACGTCAATACGGCGGCATCAATACGGAGAAGACTTTGGCGCAAGACACGGATATATGCCTTAGATTGATCAAGGCGGGGGTCAAAGGTCTTTACGCGCCACGGGTAAGGGTTTTGCATAAGGACGCATTCAAAAAAATGATTTTGTTATGCACTTGGAACGGCATGGAATTGAGACG
>CAZCLW010000049.1:5400-14450 GCA_964499685.1 uncultured Planctomycetales bacterium | reverse complement strand
CCGGATTATTCAGATAGAGGACCTTTTCCGTCGCGGTCAAATATTTTTCTTTCTTGCCGCGTTGGGAGTCCAGCATGGCCATGGCCTTCTTGATGCCGGCCTTGGCGGCATGATCAAGCTGCGCGCGGGATTCTACTCTTTGCAGGACCGCGATCTTCTGCCGGAGGGTATAACCTATCTGGATGGCCAGCACAGAAAGGAATCCCAGGATCCACAATGACAGGATCAGGATACTACCCCGGCGTTTATGGAATCTCTTTTTAAACATTTCCCCCCGCATACAAAGGCATAACAACAGACTTTTCCATAACACGCTCGTTGCCTGCCAGGTCCGCGAAACGCACCATCACTTTGATCATCATCGGCCATGATTTTGTATGGGACAGTTCAATTATCTTATCCTCATTGACGGTGTAATACAAAAAACGAACCTCCTTCAAGGAACCTAAAACTTCCCTTTTTTCGAAAAACCGGCCCCCCAAGGCCAGGCTGTAATTAGCCTGTTGACGGTAAAGGTTCTTTTGGGAAGTATCAAAAAAATACTGCACGCGTCCGGGTTGATGAATATAGTTGTCGCGGCCGCCGCTGATCTTGGGGTCTTCAAGGGTCAATACAATGGTCGGAAAGGCGATCCGGTGCGGCTGGCCCTCAAAAGGCATTTCTTCCATGACATAGGCGTTATGCAACTCTTCGGAGATCTCATTCAAAAAAAGAGCTATATCTTCTTCGATAACGAACTGATGGACCCGGTCCCAGACCTTTAGCCCGTTGGACAGGGCATTGTACAACGTCAGCGCCACGATCGATATCAGCGAGCTGACCAGGATCGTCTCCAAAAGCGTTAGCCCGTTCGTTCTTTTAAGGGTCTTCATTATTTTTTCAAATAGGCCTGGCGTGAGACACTCACTCTTCGGTTATTTTGGAGCCATGTGGCCTTAAGGACGACTTCAAGCAAATTAGGGAGCGAACCCACCGGTTTCAGTTGTGCGTCAAACTCGACCAGCCTCTCCTTGCGGCCCATATTCACCGTCTCCATGGTCCTCGTCAAATGCGGCGGTATTTCTTCCACCGTCAAAAAATACTCCTGTAGCATGTCTATCTTTTGGTCCAGTAAAAAACCGGCATAGAGGCGGGTTGTCAGATAATCCAGATCGTTGAGCGACTTTAGGTAGGCCTGATAAACACCCGTAAACCCCGAGACCAGAACAAGGACGGTTATCATCACCTCGACAAAGGAAATCCCTTTGCGGTCAAAAAATTTCTTCATGGCTTATAAGCGGATCATTCCCAGTTGGCAATATCATCGCTATCCTTTTTTTCATCTTTTCCCATCGAAGAAAGGTCGTAATCCACGCGATGTTTACCGGGAGAGTTATACACGTAGGGTCTGCCCCAAGGGTCAACCGGTTTTTTCTCGATATAAGGGCCGTTCCAGTTGGATGGGACCGGACTGGTCGAAGGCCTTTCCAGCAAAGCCTCCAGGCCTTGATTGGTTGTGGGGAAAAATCCGTTGTCCAGTTCATATAATTTCAAGGCGGTGGGCAATAAGGATTCAATATCGGTTTTCGCCACCGAAATCTTTGCCTGTTCTGACCGGCCCGATAAACGCGGCACCACCATGGCCGCCAAGGCGGCGATGATGACGACGACCAACATGATCTCAACGAGCGTGAATGCCCGGACATTTCTTGTCCCATATTTACCTGTAGACATAAACCCTCCGTTACCTTAAATTCCTATTTTAACGAATCGACCCATTTCTTTTCCAGCGTCTCCAGGTCAGGAATGGTGCCGGGATACGCTTTGGACAATGCCTCTTCAAAATTGACCCCTTTTGCCATCGTCCGGCACAGCCGGCCGAACGCTTCCTGTCCATAAGAGGTGAGCATGAAATCGATCACCGAAACGCTTTGGGCATAAAAAATATTCACGCGCTGCTTGTTCTTTTCCCGCCGGATGTCGACATTCATCATCTCTCTCAGCGGCCAGTGCCTGCGTTGCCCGACCAGCCGGCGCATGATCGGACCGGCCAGGGAAGCCTTGCGTCCTTCCTGCAGCTGAGCCACACCCTCATCAAACCATAAGGGGATCTTGACCGAGGGGCCTAAAAAATCCCTCACGATCAGATGCCCGATCTCATGCGGCAGAACGCCGTCAAAAAAATTATCTTCTTGGAGATAGGTCACGATGGAACGCGATTTCAGAAGGCGGGCATCCCGGTCGGCATAACCCAAAGACCATAACGGCTGACCTGTGCCCTGAACAAAACTCTTCTGGTCCGCATACACAAAGATCTTCACCCTCTCCTCCCAGGTCCAAAAGTCCGCGTACCGGGTAAACCCGATCCTGTCGGCGATGCGCGTATAATATTCTTCGGCGCGCCGCATGACCTGGCGGGCGTTTTCAGTCCCGACGCCTTCCGCATAATGGACAATAAAATGCTTGTCCATCAATTCACCCCATTCCGCCCCAAAGGCCGGAGAGGAAAAAACGATCATCATGAAAAAGATCGAAAAAATTTTCAAGACCCTGCGCATTAGCGGGAATAAATATCCAATTGGAAGATCGGCAACAGCATGGCGATCACCATAAAACCGATAATGGAACCCACCACAACGATCATAAGCGGCTCGAGCAAGGTTGTAAGGACGCGTATTGTTTCCCGGACATCCTGCTCATAGTCATCGGCGATATTCTGCAGGGCCGAACTCAGGCTGCCGGATTCTTCGCCGATGGCGATCATATCGCCCACCATGGAAGGCACATATCGGGAATGCTTCAGGCTCCGGCCCATGGATCTTCCCTCCATCAGATCTTTATGGCAACGCTCAAATTGCTCGCGAAGAATGTCATTGCCGATCAAAGGAACGGAAAGCTTGATCGCCCTTAAAATTGATACGCCGCTCTTGAGCAGCATTTCCATAGAACGACAGAACCAAGCCATCTCGGCCTTTAAAATAAGAGGCCCCCATACCGGCAAATTGAGCTGAAAGCTGCTCAGCATTCTGTGCCCCGCCGGGGTTGCTATGCCTTTTTTGACCAAAAGGACGGCGCTCAACACAAATACCGCCACAAACAGCCAGCTTTTCCGCAAGAACTCACTGAGATGGATCACGATCACCGTCGGTAAAGGCAACACCTGCTTCATGTCCCCAAAAAGATTGGTCACACGCGGCATAACAAAAGCCAGAAGAAAAATAACGGTACCTATGCCCAGGCACAATAAAACAAGCGGATACACCATGGCGGTCTTTACTTTGGAGGCTACTTCATCCTGACTTTTAAGATAATCGGCCATGTAGGAGAGCATTTCACGCAGCTGACCGCTCTCTTCTCCGGAGTTGATCATGGCCACATATAACGGTGAAAAAATATTCGGATGCTGGACCAAGGCATCGGCCAAGGATTGACCGTCCTTTATTCCGCGTCCCACTGTTCCTAGAACGGAACGAAAATAAGCATTGCCCGTCTGTTTTTCCAGTATTTCAAGGGCGCGCAACAAGGGAATCCCGGTCTTGAGCAAGCTGGCCAATTGCCGGCTAAAAACGGAAACCTCTTTAACGCTGATTCGTCCCCTGCTGCTGTTTTGCTGTTTGGCCGCGGCCGTGGAGGCGGTCATCTGAGGCGTGTCGGAGATCATAACGGGAATAAGCCCCAGAAAATTTATTTTTTCGATCGCCTCATCTTTGGTCTGGGCCAAGACTTCGCCGTTAATGGTTTCGGCTGATTTGTTCTTGGCTTTATAATAAAAGAGCGGCATTAGGATTTCTCCAATTTTAATTTTGCGAACTGGTTGATCTTGACACGGTCGGCGCTGGATATGTCGAGGAAATAAGCCACCAGGGTAAAGACCCCGGCGATGTCATCTTCCAAGCGGCAGACCTTCGCCAAACAGTCGATGCTGCGCTCCCCGTCGTAAAGCTGGATCTTTAGATTCAATATGGTCCCTGCATTAATGGAAAGATTGGAAACAAAACGCACTCCGCCGGCGCTGATATCCTTTGTGTAGCTGGAATGCTCGACGCCCTCCGTCACCAGAAAATTTGGATCGTTGGGATCTTTGATCATCACCTGAAACCGGATATTGAGCTTTTCCGCGGCCCGCGGATAAACTCTGGAATCATATTCGTTCTTGGCCTCGAGCACACTGGCTGCGATCGGTTTGGAAGGGGCCTTGGCCTCTTTGGAAGTTTGGGCCTTCTTCCCGCCGGTCGCTTTCGGTGGCTCTTCCGCGGGAGGTGGCTCCTCTTCCTTGACGGTGACATTCATTACCTCTTCCGGCGTGGTGACCCCCTCTATGACCTTGCGCCAACCATCCTGACGCAGCGTCGTCATGCCGTACTGGACGGCTATTTTCTTGATCTCGTCGGCGCGGCGCTTTTCCAGGACCGCCTTCCGGATGGTTTCATTCATCGTTAAAATTTCGTAAATGGCGGTCCTTCCCCAATAGCCGGTTTGATTACAGTGCTCGCATCCTCTGCCGCGATAGATCTTGATCTCGTCCAGATTGGAAATCTTCAAAGAAGCGGCGATCTCTTCTTTGAGCTCCAACAGCGGCGTACGCACCTCTTCTTTGCATTGAGTGCAAATGACCCTCAATAAACGCTGGGCAATAAACGCTTCGATGCTGGAAGCCACCAGGAACGGCTCTACCCCCATATCAATAAGACGCGTAATGCCGCTAGCCGCATCGTTGGTATGTAGCGTGGAAAAAACCAAATGGCCGGTCAGGGCCGTGCGGATGGCGATCTCCGCGGTTTCAAAGTCCCGGACCTCGCCCACCATAATGATGTCCGGATCATGACGAAGGACACTGCGCAGTCCCCGCGCAAAGTCAAAATTGACCTTGGAGTTCACTTGGATCTGAGTGATCCCTTCCATTTCATATTCGATCGGATCTTCGATCGTGATGATCTTCTGGTCGGCTGAATTGATCTCGTTCAAACACGCATAAAGGGTCGTGGTCTTTCCGCTTCCCGTCGGACCCGTGACCAGAATGATACCGTGGGGCTTCATGAGCAGCTGACGGAACGCCTGCAGCACCTTGTGTCCTAATCCCAGTTTCTCCAAACTATACAGCATTACTTTGGTCGGTAAAATACGGATAACGATACTTTCCCCGCGCGGGGTCGGGATCGTTGAAACGCGCAGGTCCAAGTCCTGGTCCTTGGTCTTGACCACCGTGCTGCCATCCTGAGGAAGCCGTTTCTCTTCTATGCTCAAGTTGGCCATGATCTTGATACGGGAGAGAATAGCCCTCAAGAAATGCTTGGCCTCCGCCGGCAAATGAGCGTCAACTAAATTCCCATCGATACGGTAACGCAACCGCACCTTTTCCCGGTAGGGTTCGATATGGATGTCCGTTGCCCGTTTCTGGACGGCATCGAGCAGGATCTGGTTCACAAACTTGGTAACAGAAGCCTCCTCGGATTCTTTTTCCAGATCCTCGACCCAAACGGTTTCCCCCTGTGAAACTTTGGCCGAAGGCTCTTTGGTCAGGATACGATCAATCGTTTCGGCGGCCAGCCCGTAATATTTCTTTATGGCTTCAATAACGTCCTTTTCGCGGGCCAGGAAGACTTTCGGCTCCAGGCCCAAGTTGGCGCGGATCTCGTCCTGGATCTTCACATCGAGCGGATGGGCGCTGACCAGCGTCAAGGTTTTACCTTCGATCTTCACGGGCATAAATTTATAATACCACGCAAATTTGACGGGGACTTTTTGAGTGACTTGCGATGGAATGGCAAGGTTTTTAAGATCAATGGTGCCCAAATTCAGCGCCGAGGAAAGGACGTCCACTACCTGCTGCTCTGAAACAAACCCGTATTGAACCAAATACGCTGACAAGGCCATCTCCGGTAGCGGGCGCACTTCGGCGATACACTTATCCATGTCGGATTGGGAAACCAACCCCTTCTTAACGAGCTCTTCTGCCAGGATTTTATCTGTTGATTTGATCATTGTTATACTTTGGGCGCTTTTCCTATCATGTAAAAATCAGAAGCCTTGGTCTTGTCATACTTTCCGCTGAGGATCCCCTCGCAGCCATCGAGGTTCTCTTCGATGGTGACGAACGCGCCTTTTTTGCCGGTGAAGACCTCGCTGACCGTGAAAGGCTGGGTCATGAAGTTAAGCAGCCTCTGCGCGCGGCCGTAGATCAAACGGTCTTCCTTGTTCAACTCTTCAACGCCGATGACCGCGACAATACGTTTTAAGCCGTTATATTTGTTGAAATGCTGGATGACACGCTGGGAGATCTCATAATGCCGTCTTCCCACGACGTTGGGATCGAGGTTGCTGCAGGAACTGCGCAGCGGATCGATCGCCGGATACATCCCCTTTTGGACCAGGTCGCGCGAAAGGACGATGGATCCGTCCAAATAACTGAAAATGGCAACGACCGCGGGGTCTGTCATATCGTCGGCCGGAACGTAAACCGCCTGCAAAGCCGTAACAGAACCGCCGCCGGGGATCGAACGGATGCGCTCCTGAACCGAGCTGACCTCGGAGGCGAGGGTCGGCTGATATCCGGTTTCCGCAGGGACACGACCCAAAAGTGTTGAGATCTCCTGGCCTCCCTGGATAAAACGGAAAATATTGTCCATAAAGAGCAAAATATCTTTATTCTTATTCTGCAAATATTCAGCCAAAGTAATGCCTGCATTAACGACCTCGGCGCGGGCTCCCGGAGGCTGGTCCATCTGCCCGAAAGCAAGCATGACGTTCTTTAAGAGATTGTGGGTTTTCAACTCGTAATAGAGCTCATTTCCTTCGCGGATGCGCTCACCGATCCCCGCAAAAACACAGGCGCCACCGTAAGCCTTGACGATGTTGTTGATGAGCTCCAAGATAACAACGGTCTTTCCGCAACCGGCGCCTCCGATAATCCCCGTTTTACTTCCCTTGACCAAAGGATAAAGCAGGTCAACGTATTTCATCCCCGTGGTAAGAACTTCCGCCTTGGCGGCTTTTTTCTTATTAAGATCATAACCATGAGCCCGCATCAAACTCCGGATGGGCTGGATCACGCCTGTATTGATGGGCCCAGCCTTGTCGATAGGGGCTCCTGTCGCATCCATAACGCGGCCGAAACATTCATCGCCGATCGGAATGGCAATGGGTTTAAAGGTGTTATAACAAGGGGCATTCAATTGCAGGTTCAATGTGTCCATAAGGGAGACCGTGCGCACAACCTTGCTGCTTAAATGCTCGGCGCACTGCAAGATAAGGCGCCGCTTATCGTACGTATAGGCCTCGATAACGTCATAGAGCGCCGGGATGTCCGCGGTATTCTCAAAACGGATATCCACGACCGGACCTTGGCACGAGATAACATGCCCCAAACCTTTTCTGGGCTCCGTGGTCTTAGCCTGCGCCGCCGGCTGAGATTCCGCGGCCTTCTGTGCGGTGGTGTGAGTCTTTTCGACCGCGACTTTTTCTACAGGGTTCGCTTCTTTTCTTTCTGAGGGCGGAACGTTTTCGCTCATCAAGTACGTCCTCCTTAAATTATCGCTTGGTCATCATGCGGGAAGTAAAGACTTCGCGCATGCTTTTGTCGATATCGGATTTACGGGCTTTACCAAAAGCCGTCGCGATACTGCGTTTGTCTTTTTTCATCTTTTGGATACTGGCTTCTAGCTGCTGGGACTGGGCCGCCGCTTCCGATATGGAGGTGTCATGCATCATTTCATATAAACGGCACACCAACCACATGTCGGCCAAATAACCGATGATGTCAATAGGATCTGATTCCAACAATACTTTTTCTATGCTGTCAATGAACTCCTGCTGCTTGGTCAAGAGCTCATCGCAGGGCAAGAGCTTGATCGCCCGGGGCTTCTGGAGATTGAACGTCTTAGACCAGGGATAAACGACCACGGCTTTCCCCAAGCGGTCGGACATGACCTCATCGATCAGATAGTCCTTGATGCGGATGGACATTTCGTACAGTCCGGTCTCCTCGATATTTTCAAACACCTTCATGTCCTTCCCTAAAAAAGAAAGCTTGTCCGCCCCTTTTCTACCGACGGGAACGACGACGCTGTCGGGATATTTGTCCTTCTCTGCCAAGACCGCCCGGACGACCTTGGAATTCAGGTCGCCCATGAAACCGGCTTCCGACGTGATCGCCACGATGGCGACTTTTGGATTGTCATTCGAAACCAGAGGATGCCGAATTTCAGTCAGGCTGATCATACGGAAAAATTCAACGAAGGATTCGCCGAAACGTAAAAAGCGGTCCTTGCGGCTGGCCAAATCATGGAATTTGGTGTCCGCAACGTCCTTTAAGACCTGGATGATCTCGACCAGCTCCGTAATATCATCCAAGTCGCTTTTAATGCGCATGGCTTTACCCATAGTGCCTTAAGCCCCTTTCTCGATCTTCTCTTTGAGGCCGACGGCGGCCTCGTGTATAAAATTTTTCAGGCTTCCGTCGAGCTGCAAACTGCCGAACCTCAGGACAACCCCGCTGATGATCTTGGGATCTTCGGAAGTCTTAATGCTCACCTCTTTCTTCATCTTTGACTTGAGGAAGTCAGACAATTGCTCTTTGTATTTCTTGTCCAAGGGCGCGGCCGTGACCACTTCCGCCTCAGCCACTTCCTGGGTAATAACGCTCATATCCACTTTTTTCAACTCCTCAAGAAAATCCATAAACAAACTCTCATGCAACGCGTCCTTGGCCTTCTGACTGAAAATGATACCGAGAATGTCGGCGGTGACATCGACGGCCTTGATATCCATCTCTTTTTCGATAGAGCGCTTCAACGCATCCTTGGTGGCCTGGGCTTTGGCGATGATCTCATCGCCTTCCTGCCGCGCCTTCGTCAAAAGCTTTTCCCGTTCCTCCTTGGCCTTTTCTTCAGCCTGCTCCTTCATTTTGGCGACCAAGGCATCTGCTTCCTTCTGACGTTTCTGCAATTCCTCATTGGCCTGCTTGATCTTTTCGTTCAATTCCGCCTGCTTTGCCCGGACCTCTTCCGTTTCTTTATTGAGACGATTGACAGCGCCCTGCGTACTGTCGTACATGGTCTTTTTTAACGCGAATA
>CAZCLW010000049.1:0-5390 GCA_964499685.1 uncultured Planctomycetales bacterium | reverse complement strand
GACGCCGCTTACCACGAACGTAAGGACGAGGAATTGAATGATCAGCATGCCGCTCATCTTGGCTCCTTTGTAAAAGTTATTCCGCCACCAAAATTTTAAAAAACAGTAAAAGCAAAGTCCACGAAACGATCTCAAGTATGATCAACTTAAGGACAACGCTCATTTGGATCGCTGGGGTCTTACTGGGAAACCGGCCCAGTTTATTAATAAACCTTGTTCCTAACCAAGCAATCCCGGCACAAGGTATGAGGATCAAGACCGTAAAGATCCCTACAAAGACCACCATCGTTGAGCCCATATTTCACCTACTTTCCGAAAAGCTGGAAAACGATCAAGATAGCAATGATCGATATCGCTTCCACGAAAATAAGCATGACCACCATGCCCATGAAGATCTTGGAGGCCGCCGACGGATTCCGGCTCAAAGCCTTGATGACCGCGTAGCCCAAGACCGCAATGACCACCGAAGGCCCCATGACGGCGACCATCATGATGGAAATGATCAAAAATGTTTCTGCCCATTGCATGGTAGCTTTCTCCTAAAGTCGATTACACTTTGGAATCGTCGTCGATCACGATGTCTTCGGCCTTCTTCGTCTTCTTCGGCCGCAGACGGTCGATCTCTTCGACCAAAATAACGCAATCATTCGCAAAAAATTTTATCAAACCGAACTTGATCGGCACCGATTCTTTCCAGTTAACGATGATATTGCTCTGTTGAAGAATGCCCAAGACCGGATAGTGGTACGGAAGCAGCTCATATTCACCCAGGTCACCGGTCAGGAATACGCTTTCCACCTCGTTTTGATAGAGGAGCGCCTCAGGCGTCATCACCGAAAGTTTGAATGTCGGACGGTATGTTTTTTGGGCCATAGAACGTTACTTCTTCGCCTCTTCCTTCTTTTTTGTAGTTGCCTTATCCAGCGCATCGACACCCACGTTGCTACCGGTCGATTCTTCGACATCCAGTTCTTCTTTGGGCCGACGCTGTTTCATGGCATCAAGGTATTCCTTAAGCGCCTCGTCGAATATTTTGGCCATTTCATCATCATAATCGCGCTTTTCGCGCAGTTTCTTCATTACATCGGAATTCTTTTTATTGATAAAATCATAGATCTCTGTCTGAAAGATGCGCACCTCGTCCAATGTCAATTCGTGCAGCAGCTTTTTAGTGTACGCGTAAAGGACAATGACCTGAGCTTCCATGCGCGCGGGTTGGTCACGGTCCTGCTTGAGAATTTCCGTGAGGATTTCGCCGGCCTTCATCTGCGCTTGGGATTCCTCGCTCTGCCCCGAGGTCTTCAACTTCGAGACGCGCATGACTTCACGGTACTGCAAGAACTCCAACCGCAAGGGACCCGAAAGTTTTTTGATCGCCTTCCACTGGACCTTACTTCCGACCCGTGAAACGGACAAGCCTAAGTCGACGGCCGGTTTTTGCCCTTCACCGAAAAGCGGCGCGCTCAAATAGATCTGCCCGTCGGTCATGGAAACCAGGTTGGATTGAACATAACCTGTCAGATCGCCTTCAAGGGTCTCAACGATCGGGAAGAACGTAATGGAACCTCCGCCGAGATCGTCGTTCAAATAACAGGCGCGTTCGATCATTTTGGAATGCAGGTAAAAGATATCCCCCGGATAAGAGTCGCGCCCCGGTGCGCGGCCCAAGAGAAGAGATATCTCGCGGTAAGACCAGGCGTGCTTGGTAAAATCATCGAACCCTATAAAAACATTCTTACCCTTATGAAGAAAATATTCGGCAATCGAACAGGCCACATAAGGGGCCAGATATAACTGACCCGGAGGCGCGGAAGCCGGAGCGGCCACAATGCAAGTATACTTGAAACAATCATAGTCCAAAAAAAGCTGGACGACCTTCCCTAAGGCCGAATAGGATTTCCCAATAGCGCAATAAATACAAACAACACCGGTTGTCTTTTGATTAATGATGGTATCGGTGACGATCGTCGTCTTTCCGGTCATTTTGTCACCCAGGATCAGCTCTCGCTGGCCGAACCCGACGGGGATCATACAATCGACGACCTTGATGCCCGTTTCCAGGGTTTTATTCAACTCTTTCCTGTCCAAAATGGAAGGGGCTTGAATGAAGATCGGATACATCGCATCAGCCTTAAGCGGTCCAAGGGCATCCATGGTCTCTCCTAAGGGGTTAACGATACGGCCGATAAAGGCTTCCCCTACGGGGGTCTCAAAAGGCTCCATGGTCGCAATGGCCCGATCACCTGTTTTTAACTGTTCCTGCTGGCGGATGATCAGAACCTGGGCTTCATTTTCATCAAATCCAATGATCGTCCCCTTGGTCCCGTACCCGAAATGGATGACCTGACCGTTGATACAGCTTTTAAAGCCTTCTACGATAACGATACAACCGCGGATAACGCGGATTCTTCCTTCTTCCGTATAACGAAGATCTGGCATATGACGATCCTTTATTTTTGATTAGCACATCATTATATCACAGCATTTTTTCTGATTTTGACAGAAAGTAAAAATTTTCCATCCTATTATGCCGCAGAGGCTTCCGTTCCCGGCTTGGGAACCTCTTTGATGGATTCTCCTTTCTTGGGGCCGTGCTCTTCTCCCATGGTCTTGGCCCGCCCCGCCCACGTCATGAAGTTCCACGCTGTAAAGATCGCAATAAAGACTAAAGTAGCCATGATGATACGCCAAGTAGCCGTAACCGAGATCCCTTTTTTGAAGATCGCCTCAGACAAGGCGGCCAGACCGCGCAGGGCCTGTAATTTTTGCAAGATATTTTTGACTTTTCCCTTCTCCAACTCTTCGAGTTTTTTCGCCCGGACAATCGCCAACATTTGTTCGAGCTTATGTACATCGCTCTCAGCCGCTTCGTAACGCCGTGTATTGACACGGAAGCTCCCGATGTAATCCTTCACTGGCTGCCCCTCCTTTTGCGCATCGCGGATCTCATCTAGGCGCCCCTTGACGCGTTCAAAGAGGTAGTCCCCGCTTTCCGCAAAGGATGAGTCGGTTATCTCGACCATGGCGTTTTCCGCGCGCGCCTGGAGACTGTCGATCTTGCCCATCGGCAAATGCCATATATCGCGGATGACGACTTCGTACTTCTTGACCTCGGCCGGAGCGAATTTCTCCTCTTTGGTCAGATAATACTTCTGCTTTTCATTATCGAAACGAATGTCAAAACCCTGGGCATCGACAACATGTTCGGACAATATTTCTTTAGGGAGATAATGTTTCTGCTGAAATGTCTTTTCTTCCGTATCCGACGGGTTTTTGACTTCCAGGATGAACTTGACCGTCTTTGTATCGTCGAGTTCGCTATCCGACGATTGCTGCTCCAAGAATTCGAGGGAAAATATCTTATTGCGGATATCTTCCAGAACGTCTACATAGGCGCGATACTCGTCGATACGCCGCTCGATATTGGCCGAATAACTGATCTGCTGGGCCAAGATATAGTCCAACCGGGCGACGATCCTGTCCCGGGCCACCTGGGCCGCCGAATGCTTCTCAGGGTCTTTAATAAGCGTCAAATTCGCCTCCAATTGTTTCTTGAGGAGCTCAATCTCCTCTTCCGTCACCACCCAAACATCCGCAACGGTGAGCTTGAAGGTCCTTGTCTCTTTCGGTTGGAACTCAAAATCCCCATGAACGAAATAATTGGCCCGGTCGACATCATAATCCATTTTAAGAGGGCCCATTTCCTTGACGTCTTCGGGGTCCAACTCCTTGGGAAGATAGAATTTAACGGGGACCTTCTTGACCTCCTCGGAAGCATTGACTGCGACCAGATTGATGGTCAAGTCAGCCCAGCACGGACTCGCCCCCATGAATAAAAATAAAATCAAAGCGCTTAGCGCATAATAAACTTTCTGCATCCATTAACCTCCGCTTTCAAACCACGACTTCACAACGACCGTATCTGTCTCGATCGATTCTTTGATGGCTGCCAGCTTGGCATTGATCTCATCCAATTTTTGCTGGATTTTTTCTTCATCGGTCGCCTCTTCTTCGGTCAGCGGCTCAACGCCGATACCGCCCGGCCCGCCGGGACCGCCCGAGCCGCCTGTACCCTCTTCGTCATCTCCGGCCAAGCCCAAGGCCCGGGCGCTTTCATTGACAAAATTGGTCAGCGTCTGCAGCATATCGGTGGCCACTTTCTTCGTTTCCAACTGGCTTTCCGAAATGGCTTGCGAGGCGGTCCTTAAATCATTGACCGCATCGGTAAGCTTCTTAAGACGTTCATAGGTGGTCGGTGTCATGCCCTCGGCGCCCAATTCATCCCGGATCGATTGTGCTTCGGAAAGGGCGGCGCCGGCGCTGTTTTTAGCCTTATCAACATTTTCCTTAATGGTTGTCAGGTTCGACAAAGACCCGAAGATAGTGGTTGTTTCCGTATCCGTGCTCGCACCAATGGATGTCTCTACCGTATCCACATAATCTTTGACCGCTGTAATCTGTCCGTAGACGGTGGTGCTGGATGAAGTATCGGTCGTGTCTCCAATGACCTCTTCGAGATTATTAACCACGCTCAAGATGGACGAAATATTAGTCGACAGGTTGGGATCGCCGCCGATGGACGCAACCGCGGCATAAACTTCCGCCACTTTGCCAAAGAGCGTATCATCGGTCGATGTATCATCGGTTTCACCGATCTTTGTGTTAAGGGAATTGATGGTTGTCAGGATCGTCGAAACATTGTCGACCAATGTCTGGGCATTGGTGGCCAGATAGGCGATCCCGCTCCAATTGATATTCGCCTGTGTCATATTGGCCAGGTCGCTCCAATTGATGCCGGCCCGCGAGGAACCGCTCATATCGGCCCAGTTGATGCCGGAACCGGTCATATAAGCCAGATCATCCCAGTTGATGCCGGATGCCCCCATGGCCGCGATGTCGTTCCAGTTGATACCCCGGGTTGTCAAGGTTTCAATGTCGGCCCAGTTGATACCGGCGTCGCTCATGATATCTATATCCTGCCAGTTAATGCCCGCATCGCTCAGGACATCCAAGTCAGACCAGTTGATGCCGGCATCGGTCAAAACATCGATGTCATGCCAGTTGATGCCGGCCTGCGTCAGGGAATTGATGTCAACCCAGTTGATACCTGTGGTACTCAAAGCCTGCATATCATCCCAATTGATCCCGGCCGTGGAAAGGACCGTGATGTCGCTCCAGTTTATGCCGGCGTCGGTCAAGGCGCCGATGTTGTCCCAGTTAATGCCCGCATCAGACATGATTCCAAGACTACCCCAATTGATGCCAGCGTCGGAGAGCTCGCCTATGTTAAGCCAGTTGATGCCCGAGGCCCCTAGAACTCCAAAATCACTCCAGTTAATGCCCGCATCACTTAAGACATCGATGTCCAGCCAGTTGATGCCGGTGTCACT
>CAZCLW010000048.1:0-14645 GCA_964499685.1 uncultured Planctomycetales bacterium | reverse complement strand
AGGAAGTTTTAGGCGCCTGTTTCGCGGTTGATTCCGAGGCGGGACTGTCTTTCCGTTTATAATCGGTCTCATAAAAGCCGCTTCCTTTAAAGATCAGACCGCTCCCCGTCCCGATGAGGCGGTTGAGCTTGAATTTTCCGCATTCGGGGCATTTGCGCAGCTTGGCGTCTTTCATGGACTGTAACATCTCAAAAGAATGTCCGCATCCTGAACACTCATACTGGTAGGTTGGCATGGTTTTCTACTCTCCTGTGGTTATTTAAAGACCTTCTTAATTTTTTCCGCGATGGAATCGGAAGATTCCTTTATTTCCTCTCCGCTGACACGGGCATATTCCTGTAATAGCCGTTTCTGTTCGGCCGTCAAATGGGTCGGCACGTGGATCATGACGCGCACATACTGGTCACCGCGGCTGCGTCCGTTGACCTGCGGCATGCCTTTTTCCCTTAACCGGAAGATCTTTCCGCTCTGCGTTCCGGCCGGGATCTTCATCGTGACCTCTCCGTCGATCGTGGGCACCGAAACATCGCTCCCCAAGGCGGCCTTGGTAAAGCTGACCGGAAGCTCCATCTGCAGATCGATCCCTTCCCGGTGGAAGACCGCATGAGGGCGGACATTGATATAAATATACAGGTCACCGTTACCGGCCGGACCGTATTCTCCTTCACCGCGGACCCGCAGGCGTGAATCATTGTCAACACCGGCCGGAATAGTAACGTCGATATTGCGCGTGACCCGCACCGTGCCCTTGCCTTGGCAATCCGGGCAGGGCTCGCTGACCACTTTTCCCTGGCCGCCGCAGGTGGTACAGGTCTGAGCCATCCGGAAAAATCCACTGGACATGACGATCTGTCCCTGTCCGCGGCAGGTAGGGCAGGTCTTTAAACTGGTCCCCGGCTTGGCGCCGGTACCGCTACATTTTTCGCATTGGTCGTGGCGCGGGACTTTGATCTTCTTTTTAAGGCCACTGAAGGCCTCTTCCAGCGTGATCTCCACTTCATACTGGATGTTGCGGCCGCGGCTTTGACGTCCGCCTCCGCCGCTTCCTCCGAAAGCGCCGCCGAAAATATCAAAACCCGCTTCTCCGAAAATCCGGCTGAAAATATCCCCCAGTCCCATGTCTTCGAAGTTGCTGAAATCCGCGCCCTTGAAAATGTCTTCGGCGGTATAGCGCTGATCGATACCGGCGTGGCCGTACTGATCGTACATCTGCCGTTTTTGCGGGTCGGAAAGAACACCGTAAGCTTCCGAGATCTCTTTGAATTTCTCTTCAGCTTCCTTTTTCTTATCCGCCGGAACACGGTCGGGATGGTGCTTGAGCGCCAGCGAACGGTAGGCTTTTTTGATGTCCTGGACCGCAGCGCTTTTAGGGACGCCTAATATTTCGTAATAATCGCGTTTCAAATTTACTTTTTATCATCCGATGCCTTAAAATCAGCGTCGATGATATCCTCTTTGCCGCCCTGTTTCGGCTCTTCCTGGGTGCGGCCTGCGCCTTGGGCCGAACTTTCCGCCCCGGCCGCTCCGGCTCCGGCACCCGCGCCGGCCCCGCTTCCGGCAGCCTGCTGGGCCGCGGTCGCTTTATAGATCTCCTCCGCCAGTTGATGGCTGGCCTTCTGGAGCGATTCCATGCCGCTTTTAATTTTATCTTTGTCTTTGGTCTTGATCGCCTCTTTCAGGCTTTCCAATTCCTTCTCGATATTGGATTTATCTGACGCCGAGACTTTTTCGCCGTAATCTTTAAGCGACTGCTCCGTCGCGAAGACCAAACTGTTGGCTTGGTTCAGCAATTCCGCTTCCTCGCGGCGGCGTTTGTCCTCTTCCGCGAACTTCTCGGCTTCCTTGACCATTTTATCGATCTCTTCCTGCGACAATTTGGTCGGCGCCGTGATACGGATAGACTGTTCTTTGCCGGTGCCTTTGTCCTTGGCCGAAACATGGACGAGACCGTTGGTATCGATGTCAAAGGTGACCTCGATCTGCGGGATACCGCGCGGTGCCGGCGGAATACCGACGAGATCGAAGCGCCCCAATTCTGCGTTATCATTGGCCATCTGCCGCTCACCCTGCAGAACGCGGATGGTGACGGCCGGCTGGTTATTTTCCGCTGTTGAGAAGACCTGGCTCTTGCGGGTCGGGATGGTCGTATTGCGGTCGATCAATTTGGTGAAAACACCGCCTAACGTTTCGATCCCGAGCGACAACGGGGTAACGTCGAGCAAAAGGACTTCCTTGGCTTCACCCCGGACGATCCCCGCCTGGATGGCCGCGCCTAAAGCGACGCATTCCATCGGGTCGATACCGCGCTCGATCTTCTGCCCCACTTCGCGCTCTACAAACTGTTGCACGATCGGCATACGGGTCGGACCGCCGACGAGGATGACCTTGTCGACCTTTATGTCATGCCCTAATTTGGCCGAGGCATCCTTGAGGGCCTGGACAACCGGGTTCTTGCAGCGCTCGATGATCGGCTGGACCAGGGATTCCAATTTGGCACGGGTTAACGTCAATGTAAGATGCTTTGGACCGCTCGCATCCGCCGTGATGAACGGCAGATTGATCTCGGTCTGCACTGTACTGGAAAGCTCGACCTTGGCTTTTTCGGCTGCTTCGCGCAGACGCTGAAAAGCCATCTTGTCGTTCTTGAGATCGATGCCGCTGTCTTTCTTGAATTCCTGGATAATATGGTCGATCAGGACATTGTCCATGTCGGTCCCGCCAAGATGATTATCGCCGCTGGTGGACAAAACTTCGAACGTCCCGGCCTTATGTTCGGCGTCCCAGCCCATTTCCAGAATAGTGACGTCGAGCGTACCGCCGCCCAAGTCAAAGACCATGATCTTCTGTTCTTTACCGGCCTTGTCCAGACCGTAAGCCAAGCAGGCCGCGGTGGGTTCATTGATGATGCGCAAGACCTTGAGTCCGGCGATCTCGCCGGCGTCCTTGGTGGCCTGGCGCTGATTATCGTTAAAATACGCCGGGACAGTGATGACCGCTTCGGTCACCGTATCGCCCAGATATTTTTCGGCATCCGCCTTGATCTTCTGCAGGATAAAAGCGCTGATCTGCTGGGGCGTGAATTCCTTGTCGAACACTTTGAATTTGTCGCTCGTCCCCATTTTGCGCTTGGCCGCATAGACGGTCCCTTCCGAATTGATCGGCGCCTGCCGGCGTGCCGGCTCACCGACCAGACGCTGTCCGTCCTTGGTAAAACTGACGAACGACGGAAAGGCCTTGCCTGAGGCCACCCCTGCGCCTTCCGCGGAAGGGATAATGACCGGACGGCCGCCTTCCATAACGGCTGCCGCCGAATTAGATGTTCCTAAGTCAATTCCGATTGCTTTACTCATAGTTTTGTCCTCCCTGCCCCGCCAAGGCGGGGGCTTAGTGCCAACGAGCTCCGTCAAAGAAACCCGATTCGCCTAGATTAATGTTCTGGTTGTTTTTCCTGATCTTTTTTCCTGGCCACTTTTACTTTGGCGGTGCGTATCACGCGGCCGGCCAGGTAGTAGCCTTTCTGAAATTCCTCCACCACGGTCCCTTCCTCATGCTGGTCGCTTTCTTCCTGCATGAGGACCTCGTGGCAGTAAGGGTCAAATTTTTTCCCCACGGATTCGATGGGCTTGACATCGTTCCGTTTTAAAAGTTCATACACATGCGCCATGACCATTTCGATCCCTTTCAGGAATGCCGCATAATCCTGATGATTGGCCTTGGCGGCCTCGACCGAACGCTCCAGATCGTCAAGGATCCCCAAAAAATCGCCCAAGAGGCCTTCATTGGCGTATTTGACGAACTCCTGTTTTTCGCGCTCGGTGCGCTTGCGGACGTTCTCGAATTCGGCGTAGAGCCGCAGGTACTTGTCCTTGTATTCCGCCGCTTCCGCCGTCAATTTCTTGAGCTCGTCTTCCTTGATCTCGACGGGCTTTTCGGCTTTGCCAGCCGAGGCGTTCTCGCCTTCCGGTTGTGCCTCTTCTTCCACTTTATGTTTCTTCTCGTTCTTGAACATTTTTATTTTCCGACTTTGCTCAGCAGGTTTGACAGATATTCCAGCGCGGACACCACGCGGCTGTAATTCATGCGCGTCGGCCCCAACACCGCCAGGCGGCCGCTGTTACCCTGCACGGTCTTATACTGCGAAACGACCAGAGAGCAGTTGTTTATTTCGGAGCACTGCAGTTCTTTTCCGATGTAGACCTGGATCTTGTCTTCCAAATTACGGTTGATGAGCTGCAGGATCCGCTCTTTTTCTTCCAGGGCGCTTAAAATATGGCGGATCTGGTCCACGTTCTGGGTTTCCGGGTAACCGACCACATAATTCGTTCCGCGGCAGATCAGTTTGTTTTTTCCGTCCACCGAAATGATGCTGGTGTAATGCGTGATATTGGAGATGACTTCGGAAGTCTTTTCCAATAAAACCTCCAGCTCCATCATCTGGCGGCGGTATTCCGCCTGGATGCGCGATTTTTCCTCTTCCAAAAGCTGGATCTGATGCATCAAATGGTCCACATAGAACCGGTAGCCTTCTTCCGTAGGAACGCGGCCCGCGGAGGTATGCGGATGCGTCAGATAACCGTCTTCCTCGAGCTCCGCCAGGATGTTGCGGATCGAGGCCGGGCTTAAGTCTAAACCAAAAGCCTCGGAAATATACCCGGAACTGACCGGTGTGGTCGTTTTAATGTATTGATCAATGACCAAACCCAAAATCAGATTGTTTCTTTCTCGATAATCAACCTTTCGCGGTGACATATCGATCCCTCACTTTAATGATTAAACTTAATATTTATATTATATTTCGATGTTTTTGGCACTCAGGGTGTGTGATTGCCAAAGAATAATATATGAAACCCTATTTTTTGTCAACTCGAAAGTTCAGCCCAGCTCATTCTTCAAGGATTTTCGCCAAAGAAATGAGATTACGCAGGTCTTGCTCGATCTTGGCCGGGCTATGCAGCAGCTCAAATAAATTCGGCCGCATGTCCATGTTGGAAGTGAATTCCAGAATAATAAGACCGGTCTGAAGCCGCAAGGTCATGACCGCCTCTCCTCGGAGGCCGGTATTCGCGTAATACGTAAAGATCCGTAGGGCCTTGGGGTCATCAAAGAGGGCATTGGCCTTTTCGATATGGTTGGCAAAGATCTTGAACTTCTTCAAAGATTTAGGGACATTTAATTTCTCGATGGGTTTGTCGCTGATCTCGGACGCCTGCACCACCCGGGACTTGATGGTCATCCGGACTTCTTCCGTAAAGTCCATGGTCAAAGAGCTCTTGGTCTGGGTTTTCAAAAAGGCCTTGTGGACCTTTTCCTGAAACCCTTCCTGCTCCAGGTCTTCATAAACAAAATCACGGCCTTCGAACTTAAAAGCGATCTGATAGTTGTTCGTCCCTTCTTCGAGGGGCGAAAGCTGCCCTTCCAGAAAACGGCTCAGTTCCTCAAGATACTCCTGCCGCGTCTTTTTCTTCAAAGGGGAACTTCCGGTAAGGAAAATGATCCCCGCCACGATGAGCACAATGATCGCAATGATCCACCAGGTCATTCTTTATCCTTTGTTTTGCCCCGCCATTATATCCTACTTTTTCAGGTTTTGAAGGAAAGTTCTCCGTTATTTCCCGCCTCGACATGGACCGTTTGTTTTTCCTTGATGTCCCCCTGCAGAAGTTTCAGGGCGACCGGGTCCTGGACGTATTTTTGGACGGCTCTTTTGAGCGGACGGGCCCCGTAAACCGGGTCGTATCCTTGCCGGCCCAGAAAATCCTTGGCCTTGTCGCTGACGTCCAAGGTGATATTTTTCTCTCCGAGCCTGTTCTTTAATATACCGAGCTGGATGTCCACGATCCGGCGGATGTCCTTTTCGGTCAGCCGGTTGAAAACCACTTTTTCGTCGATACGGTTCAAAAATTCCGGACGGAAATGCGCCTTCAGCGCGGACTCGATGCGCTTTTCGATCTCGGCCTTATTGCTCAAATCCATAATGAGATCGGAGCCGATGTTCGAGGTCATAATGATAATCGTGTTCTTGAAATTGACGACACGCCCCTGTCCATCGGTCAGCCGGCCGTCGTCTAGGATCTGCAGAAGGGCATGGAACACGTCAGGATGCGCCTTTTCGATCTCATCGAAGAGCACGACCGCGAACGGACGTCGACGGATGGCCTCGGTCAATTGCCCGCCTTCATCGTAACCCACGTATCCCGGCGGAGCGCCGATCAGGCGCGCGACACTGTGCTTCTCCATGTACTCGCTCATGTCGATGCGGATCATGGCGTTTTCATCATCGAACAAAAACCACGCCAGGGAGCGTGCCAGTTCGGTTTTTCCGACACCCGTCGGCCCGACGAACAAAAAGGAACCGATGGGACGGTTGGGATCACTTAAACCGGTGCGCGAACGGCGGATGGCGGAAGCGACCAGATCGATCGCCACGTCCTGTCCGACGACGCGTTTCTTTAAACTTTCTTCGATATGGATGAGTTTTTGCGTCTCGCCTTCCAAAAGTTTGGAAACCGGGATCTTCGTCCACTTGGAGACGATCTCGGCGATGTCCTGGTCGTCGACCTCTTCCTTCAAAAGGGCGCCGCTCGACTGGACCTTGGCCAGCTCTTTGTTCTTTTCTTTGAGCTCTTTTTCAAGATTGACCAGTGTTCCGTAACGGATCTCGGCCACCTTGTCCAAATTACCTTCCTTCTCGTATTTGACCTCTTCGAGTTTCTTCTGTTCGATATCCGTTTTGACCTTGCGGATCTTGTCGATGATCTCTTTTTCGTTCTGCCAGCGCAGACGCAGTTTCTTGTTCTCCTCTTTGAGGCCGCTCAATTCATCTTCCAGTTTTTTAAGGCGGTCCCGGGAGGCCTCGTCCTTTTCCTTTTTCAGCGCCTGGCGCTCGATCTCCAATTGGCGGATACGCCGCTCATTGACATCGAGCTCTTGCGGCATGCTGTCGATCTCGATACGCAGACGCGAGGCGGCCTCATCGATCAGATCGATCGCCTTGTCCGGCAGAAATCTTTCGGTGATATAACGGTGCGACATGGTCGCGGCCGCGATCAGGGCGGAATCCTGGATGCGCACGCCGTGATGGATCTCATAGCGTTCTTTCAGTCCGCGCAGGATGGCGATCGCATCCTCGACGGTAGGTTCATTGACCGTGACCGGCTGGAAACGGCGCTCCAGGGCGGCGTCTTTTTCGATATGTTTGCGGTATTCATCCAGAGTGGTCGCGCCGATGCAACGCAGCATGCCCCGCGCCAAAGCGGGCTTGAGCATGTTGGAAGCGTCCATCGAGCCTTCGGCTTTCCCGGCGCCGACGATAGTGTGCAGCTCATCGATGAACAGAATGATCTGGCCTTCCTTGGCTTCGACTTCCTTCAGGACGGCTTTAAGACGGTCCTCAAAATCCCCGCGGTATTTGGAACCGGCCACAAGCGCGCCCATGTCCAAAACCACCACTTTTTTATTTTTCAATCCTTCCGGAACATCGCCGGAAAAAATCCGCTGCGCCAAGCCTTCCACGATGGCGGTCTTGCCTACACCCGGCTCGCCGATCAAAACAGGGTTATTCTTGGTCCGGCGCGAAAGCACCTGGATCACCCGGCGGATCTCTTCATCGCGCCCGATGACCGGGTCGAGCTTGCCCTTACTGGCCAGCTCGGTCAGATCGCGTCCGTATTTTTCCAGCGCCTGATATTTTTCTTCCGGGTTGGCGTCCGTCACCTTCTGCCCTCCGCGTATCTCTTTTAGAATTTCCTGCACGTCGGTCTCGCTCTTTCCCTGACGGCGGAATTCCTTCGCCACTATGGTATCACGATTCCGGATAATGGCTAACAGGATGTGCTCCTGCGAGACATAGTCGTCTTTCATTCCCACGGCGATCTTCTGGGCATCGGACAGGACTTTGTTAAGATTGTTGGATAAATACGGCGAGGCGCCTTCCACTTCGGGATAACGCTTGAACTCTTCCTGGATCTTCTCCAATAGTGATGCAGAAGAAAGCCCCAGTTTCTCCAGAAGACCGACGACCAGGCCTTCTTTGTCTTTAAGAAGCGCGAAGGATAAATGTTCGGCCTCGATCTGCTGATGGCCCAATTCCTGGGCCAGGCTGAGGGCGTTCTGGATGGCCTCTTGGCTCTTTTGGGTGAATTTGTCTAATCGTACCATAGTTATTTCCTCTAAGTCACAGGTCACATGTCACCGGCCTGCAAAGCTGCAGACCTTAGTAAACGGAGATTTTACTTGTGACATGTGACTTGTGACATATAACGACATTATTTGATCTCTATTTGTTTCGGTTTGGACGATTCCGCCTTGGGAATAATGATCTCCAAGACACCGTCCTTATAATTGGCCTGGACTTTGGTGCCGTCGACATTGACGCCCAAGTCCACACTGCGTTCAAAAACACCATAGGACCGTTCGACCCTATGATAGTTCTTCTCTTTCTTCTCGCTTTCCTCTTTCCTTTCACCTTTAATGGTGAGGAAATTATTGTTGAGCGAAAGGCTGATATCTTCCTTTTTTAATCCCGGCAAGTCGGCCTTCACCGTAATACTATTGGCATCCTCGGTGACATCCATGGCCGGCAGCCAACCGCGCATACTGCCGCGGTCATTGGCCGGGAACGGCGAGAAATTCATCAGCTCGTTGCTCAGCTGAAGTAGTTCCTGGAACGGATCATGTTCTTTGGGTTTCCATCGTGTTAAGTTCATAGGGCACCTCCTTAAGTTTGATGTTTATAGGGTTTAACCAAATATGTATCACTCTATTGACGAGAGTGCTAAATTCCGGATAAAAAAATATCATACCTCTTCTCCTAATTCTAAAATGATCTTGATGCCGCTGATGTTGACTCCCTTTTCTTCCATAAGATAATGCACGTATTTGAGGACGCGGAGCTGCGACTGCGAATAGCACCGGGTTTTCTTCCCGACCCGCTGGGCCTTGACGATGCCCATTTCATCCAGCCGGCGCAGGGTCCAGATGGGGATCTCCACCATTTCGCTTACCACACTGATGATAAAGACCGGCGCCTCAGGATGGATGTGCACCGTGAACTTTCCCGACGGGACTTTTCTGATCTCTCCTTTATTCTTGATAGCCATAGTCCTCAACTCCAGTCTAAGAATAGCACAGCCTCACGTCACTGTCAAGAATTTCTTACAGGAATAGTTAGATAATCTAACTGTAATAATTAGCTAGAATGAGGAGCGGAACTTGCCGGATATTTTGGCGGGCACCAGCGCGCGCAGGTTGATCTTGTCGTTATAATATTTGACCGCGTAAACCTGGCCCTCGGTGTGGGCCAGATTGACCAGGTCCATCCGGTTGAGCGGAAGGTCGACATCGATCTCTTCCATGAAGAAGGAAAGCATTTCCACGATCTTGGCGTTAAGCTCGTTGATCCCCTCCTGTTTCAGGGCGGAGATACATACGGCGTTTTCATAATTGCGCTGAAGGTCTTTGAGCCAGCTTTGGTCGGTCAGTTTATCGATCTTATTGAAGACAATGATCGTCGGCTTATCGCTAGCCTTCAGGGCCTCGAGCACCTCAAGGACCGCCTCATAGAGATTGCGGAACAGCGGATGACTGACATCGATGACATGCAGCAAAAGATCGGCTTCCCGTACCTCTTCCAAAGTGGCCTTGAAGGCCTCGATCAGATGGTGCGGAAGTTCATGGATAAAGCCGACGGTATCAGAAACAATGACTTTTTGTTTGTTGGGCAGTGCATATTGGCGCGCAAGCGAATCAAGCGTGGTGAACACGCCCTCGTGCATCCGCTGGCTGGCACCGGTCAGTACATTCAGCAGAGTTGACTTGCCCGCGTTAGTGTAGCCGACCAGCGAGATCAAGGGAATACCCTGTTCCTGTCTTTTCTTGCGTTTGAGCGTGCGGTCGGCGGCCACATTATTGAGGTTTTGTTTCAGCCGGGCGATGCGCGCCCCTATGCGCCGCCGGTCGACTTCCAGCTTGGTTTCACCGGGCCCCAGAGTACCGATGCCGCCGCCCAACCGGGAAAGCTCAATGCCTTTTCCCACCAGGCGCGGCAACAGATATTCCAACTGGGCGAGCTCCACCTGCATCTTACCTTCCTGCGAAACAGCCCGCCGGGCAAAAATGTCCAGGATCAACTGCGTACGGTCGATCGTCTTCAGCGTGAGGATCTCCTCGATATTGCGCTGCTGCGTCCCCTTAAGGTCTTCGCTAAAGATAACGGTTTGG
Organism: uncultured Planctomycetales bacterium; assembly: GCA_964499685.1. Classification (GTDB taxonomy): domain Bacteria; phylum Omnitrophota; class Gorgyraeia; order Zapsychrales; family GWA2-47-8; genus CAZCLW01. Next base: position 4,427 of record CAZCLW010000048.1, on the reverse strand, counting down.
ATCTTATGGACTTGACACAGCTCCGCAATTTCCTGAACTTTGCCGGTGCCAATCAGATAACCTGGAGTCGGCTTATCGACCGGACAGACAACGGAATGGACGACCTCGCCGCGGGAAGCAATGACCAGGTCCTCCATTTCTTTGATGACATCATCCAGCGGCCAGCCGTCTTTATGTCTGACCTTGTGATCGACGATCGCCAATAAGGCTCTCTCACCCATCGTTTCTATTCCTCTTTAAATTTAAAATACGGATAAGGCGGTCGGCAATATCGCCGGCGGTCTCGTCCTTTTTTATCTCGATCCACTGGATACGTTTGTCACGCCGGAACCACGTCCATTGCCGTTTCGCAAAATGCCGCGTATTTCTCTTCATTAAATATTTGGCGCGTTCCAGATCGTAGGCGCCGTCCAAATATCCACCGATCTCCTTAAAGCCGATGATCTGGGAAGCGGACCGGCTCAAAGGCATTGTGCGCAGTTTTCGTATTTCTTCGACCGCTTTGCGGCGAAACATCTCTTCCACGCGGCCGTCGATCCGGCCGTAAAGCTCCTGCCGGTCCATGGTCAGGCCGAAGACCACAATATCATACTTTCCCCACAATCCCTGCCGTTTCTTTTGCAATTCTGATATAGGCTTGCCCGCCATTCCCACTTCCAAAGCGCGAATAATACGCCGGCTGTCGTTGGGATGTATTTTTCCGGCCGCGGCCGGATCGAGCGTTTGAAGCCTTTCGTACAAAGACGTCGTACCATGTTTCCGGCACTGCGCGTTCAATTCCCGGCGCCGTTTTTCTTTGGAGGCACCGCTTTTGAAAATTCCGTCGAGCAGGACCGCCGCGTATAAACCGCTTCCGCCGACGACGACCGGAAGTTTTTTGCGGCGATGGACCTGCGCGACGGCCTTTATGGCGCGGCGGCTGAACTCGGCCACATCAAAATCTTCTTTCACCGCCACCGCATCGACCAGGTGATGCTTAACGCTTTTTCGCTGGGCCGCTGATGGCTTTCCAGTCACGACCGCCGCCTCCTTATAGACCTGCATGGAATCACAGGAGATGATCTCGCCGTTCAGTTTCCGGGCCACGCGTAAAGCAACCTCTGTCTTGCCGACAGCGGTAGGGCCAACGATAAAAACGATTCCGGGGAAGATCATGCACTTAGGGATAAACTTCGGCAGGATAACCTTGGGACGATAATTTGTGGCTGAGCCTATTGGCCTCATCCAGGACGGCCAATTGCCCCACGCGCACGCGGAAGAATTGACGGCCGCTGCTGTCGACCGTTTCCACGATGTACGCATACTCACCCTTGTGTTTGAGGTCCAGGGCGAGTTTTTCGGCCTTTCCTCTATCCAGAAATGCGCCGACCTGGACGGCAAAATACTGCTTTTCTTCCAACAACTGTTTGGCCAAGGCGCTTTCAGGGCTTTGCGGGAATTCTTTGATGATCCGCTTAAGATACTTCTGGGCATTTTCCCAGCGGCTTAATTTCAGATTGGCCCGCGCCAATTTCAGATAGATCAGGCTTTCCAATTCCGAACGCGGACTTAATTTCAAAAGCTGGTTGGAAAGCAAGACCGCCTCTTCATACTTTCCGTCCATATAATGCGCGTCGATAATACCCAAATGCGCCTTGTCGCGCAACTTCTTTTCGGGCCGGTAACTCAAAAGCTGGGTAAAGATATCGTGCGCCTGATGGTGCTTTCCAAGCCAAAGCAGGCTTAAGCCTAAGTAATATTGGGCCTCATCGGAATCATGTTTGGAAGGATTGCCGGCAATAAACCGGCGGCTGAGGTCTTCCGCCTGAAGGAAATCTTTTTCAAGGACCGCCGTCTCGATATCGTTCAAGGTAATGCCGGCAGCCACGGCATTCGACAAAAAAGTCAGAACAAAGAGCGCTGCCAGGGGATTCAACTTTTTCACAACGGTTCCTTATGTTAGATGGAATGAAGAGAACGGACTACGGGAGTCATAATAACAAAAACGGCGGGTTTTGGCAAGGTTAGCGTCGGCCGCCCCCTCCGCCGTTACGGCGCAGGATAGGCTTGCGGAAATCCCCTGACCGGTTAAAACGCTTGGGGTTTTTGTCCTGCAATTGACGGCGGATGTCCTGGCGTTTTTCAGGCGACAATTTTTGCCAGCGGTCGCTTTTTTGAAGGAGTTCCCGTTTTTTATCCGGCGACAACTGACGGAAACGGCGATAACGTTCTTTCAGGTTACGCTTTTGGGAATCGCTTAAATTTTGCCACCGCTTATATTTTTCACGGAATACCTGGCGCTGGGCCGGAGAGGCCTCCTGCCAGCGCTTCCAATTACGACGGATCTCGCCTTTCTGGTCCGGGCTTAATCTTTTATAACGGCGGTATTTATCCAGGATCTCTTTCTTGCGGTCAGGATCGAAATTTTTAAAACGCTGGTAACGTTCGCGCAGTCTGTCCTTTTCATCCGGTGAAAGACTCTGCCATTTCCGTACCTTTTCGGCCTTGTCGGAGGACACTTCCTGAGCGGTAGGCGCGGCCTCATCCACCGCGGAAGCGGAAACAGGCGCTCCCAAGAAAAATACGCATAAACTAAGCAGCGAAAAATATAAGCGGGATCTATCCATTCTGTTCACCGTCCTTTTCGGTGTTGAGAGATTCGTCTTGATAATCAACGACATCATAATTGATGAAGAGCTCGGGGTCCTCTTCTATGAGCTCAAGCATTTCGAGCAGTTCCAGATTCTCTATGATCTCCTGCTCTTCGGCGCTCAGAACCTCTTCTTCGGCCTGTTCTTCCGCGGCCGCCGGAGAGGTGAGCAATAACACGGCAATAAGAAAAAAACGCAACGGCATTATGAGGTTTCCCAAACTTCCAGGACCTCAAGGTTCTCGAGCACCTCCAGGTCCTCGATAATTTCGTAATTTTCCGCGATCTCTATATTGTCGATGAGCTCAACTTCCTCCAGGGGCAAGCTGGTCAAGAGCATCTCTGTTTCCTGGATCTGCCAGTACTGCCGGGCGATGAAAACCGATAAGACCAGAAGCAGGCAGGCCGTCATCCACACCGGGGCTATGCGCGGGGCCATGACCTTATTACGCAAGAATTCACCCGCTGTATGGTACCAGGGTGTACGCAAGCCCAAATTGGTCCAAAACCGGGACATGTAGGCCGGGTCCGGCTCAAGCTCCGGGGCCTCATCCAAAATCTCCCATGAGCGCCGGTAAGCCTGGAATTCCTTCTGGCATTCCGGACAGGAGCTTAAGTGGACCTGAATATCGGTCCTCTGTTCGGGCTCAAGCGCATCGTCCACAAACAGGGGCAAAAGCCTTTTGATTTCGCTACATTCCATCGGATTAAACCTCCAATGTATTAAACACTATATATATAAAAAAGTTTCGGTAAAATTTAGTCTTTTATCAGCCTGGCCAGCTTGGTCCGCAGGCTCTCCTTGGCCCGGTTCAAGAGCGATTTGACCGCCTCGACCGAACAGCCCATGGCCTTGGCGATCTGCTCATACGAAAACTCTTCATACCGGCGCAGCAATACGGCGGTGCGCTGGTTCTCGGGAAGCTCCTGAATGGCTTTTTGAATGAGCGCGGCCTTTTCCTCTTCCAGGATCTTTTGAGCGGGTCCCGGCGAATTCCCGTCCTCCACCTGGTGCACCATGGCCGAGCCTTCATCGTCCTCGAAGGTGGCGTCCAAAGAAAGGTTCTTGCCGCCCGCCCGGCGGAGTTCATTCAAACTGAGATTGCGGGCAATGGTGAATAACCAGGTCTGGAATTTGGCCTGCGGCCGGTAAGAACGGGCATTTAAATAAACTTTGGTAAAAACTTCCTGGGTCAGGTCCTCCGCAGACTCCTGACGGCCGGTGAACCGGTAAATAAAGTTCAGCACCCGGCCGTAGTATTTGTGCATCAGGGTCTCAAAGGAGGCCTTATCGCCTTTTTGGAACTCGAGCATCAAAACGACATCGGGGTCGGAGAGATAGGTACTCGACTCTTTGGGGGAAGAATTGTACATGATAAATAGGGACAGACCCTATTTTAAAGCGTTCGCCAGATCGTCGATCAGGTCCTGGGCGCTTTCGATCCCGACGGAAACGCGGACCATTTCTTTGGTGATGCCGGAGGCCTTAAGCGCAGGCTCGCCCATGGAGGCGTGGCTCATGAACCACGGGCTTTCGATCAGCGATTCAACACCGCCGAGAGATTCCGCTAACGAGAAATATTTTAACTTGCCGTAAAATTTATCCAAGGGCACTTTCTTCGTGTCCAGCTCAAAGGCCAACATGCCGCCGAAGCCTTTCATCTGCTTCTTGATCAGGTCCTGCTGCGGATGGCTTTTGAGGCCCGGATAATAGACTTTTTTGACGTTCTTATGTTTTTCCAGGAATTGGGCCAGCGCCAGGGCGTTTTCCTGATGGGCCTCCATGCGCTGAGAGAGG
>CAZCLW010000047.1:0-14647 GCA_964499685.1 uncultured Planctomycetales bacterium | reverse complement strand
ACGGCAACCCCATAAGCAGGGCCCATAATGAGCCCGCCACAACGTCTTTCTTGTTCTTAAACTCGCCCAGTATCATGAAAAGGGCAAAAAAGATATACAGCGGAAAGGCGGAAAGAAGATGAAAATTCCACAACAGCCCCAACGACACCCCTGCCAGCACCGGTTTCTCCCTAAGCATTAAATAGGTCGCAAACAGCATCAAAGGCGCGGCAATGGTCGAATACGAAAAATACGGCAGGAACGTTGTGGATCCTCCCAGCACCGGTTTCGCAAAGACCAAAAACAGGACAAATAAATACTCGGAATACTTATTTTGAGAGATCAACCGCGCTATCCTCAATGAGAAAAAATAGAACGCGATGAGCCCGACAACATAACTGAAAAATGCCAGATATTCAGCGGAATGAAATTTCTCAAAGAAGGCCAGGACAGGTATCAAAAGTGACTTGATGCCGAACGCATGGATCATATCGCCGGGATAAATATCAGGATAGGCGTAGATTTTGGCGAGGGTAAAGATCAGGGCGGGCTCACTCTTGAAATAATAGCCGTTGACGGCCATGTGGACAAAACTGATCGCCGCTGCCCAGAGCACATCTCGAAGGAAAGAAGAATTAGGCTTACGAACCTCGCTCATAGTTCTCTCTTGAAAATATACACCATGGCGCCAAACGTGACCATGCTGATCAATAGTCCGATCTTAAACGAGTCCGGTTCATAAACAAATGCCAGTTCATATTTTCCTGCCGGCAGTTCAATGGACGGAAGCCCATCGTGTTCGACGGCAGGTATTTTTTTGCGCTTCCCGCCCTTGTCCTTCACTTCCAATTTCCACCCGGGATAGAAATTTTGATTAAGGGAAACCGTTCCTTCCTGTGATAACGATACGTCCGCGCGCATTTTGTTGGGACTAAATTCCACCCAATGAAAGTCCTGATGGGGATTATGAATAAAAATGTGATTTTCCGCCTGCCGTTCGGGAAATTCTCTTGCTTGGCGTTCGGCGTCAAAATAGATGTCCTCACGGACCGAATAATTCCGGCTGAGCGGCCGGCTGAACTCGGCCAACCGAAACCGGCTGCCGGCATAAAAACGGATCGCTATTTTATTCCAGCCCTGGTTGATCCGGAATAATTCCGTTTCATCGGACAAGTCCTCGGCCATACCTTCCTCGTTGGTATAAATACGTGTGTCATTGACCATCAGGTCCACCCGCCCCCAAAGTTTCCGGATAACGATCAAGCCTTCAGAAAGCCGCGGCGAATAAAAGTAGGAATAATACCCGACATCTTCCGCGCTATCCGGCACCTTATCGAAAAAGAAATAGGAGCGGTTCAACCCAATCTCCGGATTAAAATCTTCCCCCGTGCCTGCTTTCCACTGATCAAGCGCCGTTTCATCCATTGATTCAATGTACAGCTCCCCCTTCTCGACGCTCATGACTTCATAAGAATTGACCGTGCCCTTGCCGGAGAACAGCATCGAGAGCATATTGCTGCGCGAAGGCCTGTCGTAAATATCCAATTTATCCTCGCGGTGCGAAAAATAGCCATCGTGCCCTCGCGTGACAGGCAAAAGCGAAAAGGTCGTCTTCAGGACAGCAAGATCGACCATAAGGAGATCCAAAACAACGAACGCGGCAAGGGCAAACAGGCTCCAGGATCCTATTGGTCCCGCCTTTACGTTTTTCATTGATAAATTCTTAAGATAATCAAGTCCTAAACCAGACAACATGCTTAATGTCAGAACGACAAAAATGGCATTCCTGCTGGGCAACTGCAGCCCGCTTAAGACCGGCAGCCCTTTTAAGACCCTCCAGATGTTAAGAGGCGATGAGTCGCCTAGGACCAACAGCGCGAAGAAAATGCCGGGAAAAATAAGATAATAGATCCTTCTTGATCTTATCAGGCCGACCACGGCCAGGGCGAGCGGGATCAGCCCCAGATACGCGCCGTACTCATGCCATCCCTTTCTGAGATAATCACCGTCGAGCCGGCCGTAAATGTGGGCCATGGTCGTTTGATCATAGTATTCCCGCTGGTCCCGGGACAAAAACATTTTATAGAGGATATTCCGTCCAATCCTGTCCTCTCCCTCTATGGTAACGCGGGGATTGGCCAAATAGAATTCGGCTGTCGGCAGAAGCTTGACCATGACCAGCCCGGCCAGACAAAAACACAAAATAAAAAAATTCTTAACCCAAACGGCCTGCTTGTTCCCGATGGCCAGGCACACCGCCAGAATAAAAAGATAGATCATGGCAAAAATGAACAGATAAGCGTCCCCGCCCAAGAACATAACGGCAATGGCCAGCGCGCTGGCGAACAAATACTTTATTTTCTTTATCGCTTTAAGAAAGAACAGCACCGCCAAAGGGACAAGTCCGACAAACGACCATTCCATATGCCCTTCGGTCAGGTGCAGGGCATTGGTGGCACATAACATGAAGATGCACGCGCTTAAAAAGGACGCTCCCCGGCTCAATCCCACATACCGGCCCAGACGGTCAGCGGAAAACAGGCCGATCAGAAATAGCAGAGTCATTTCGAGTTTGACACCGATAACCGCGCCGAAGACCAGTGTTAAAATAAAAAATGGAGAAAGAAAGCAGGACTGCGGGTGGGCCAGAAGGACGTTCCCGCCTCCGGCGAAGGGGTTCCACAAAGGGAATTGACCGTATTGGAGGATCGAGACCCGCGGGGCCTCATGCCAGAACATATACTGGTCCCAGTCCAGACCGCCCCAATTCGAAATATTGCCCAAAAAAGGAAAACAATAGGCCGCGGCGATGAAAACAAAAAAAACACCGTAGCGGTGTTCTCCTATCCATTTCAAAAATAAATTTTTTTTCATATCAACGAAAAACCTTACGACATTTTGCGCTGCATGTAAACCCTGAACAGGTCATTCAGAAATCTCCACTGCAGGGAGAACAAATAATGGTACTCAATGTAGCAGGCAATGGTGCAGCCTTTGCCGCACGAAAATTCAGGGATCCGGTTAAAGGCTTCCTGAAACCCGACCTCGGCGACATTGGCCGCCCCCATCCTTTCCGTCATCGGCGAACACGGATAAAGGTCTCCGTTCGCGTCGATGTAGCAGAACCGTTCACCCGCCAGGCATTTGGCGGGATCAAAATGGTTCCTGCCGGCAACGAATTCAAGGAAAGAATGCGAGTTAAGGACCAGTGCCCCGCTTTTCTTGGCGCTGATGATCTTTTCCGCCGCCGCCTTCGTCTCGTCGGCTGTGGGCGCGATATCGCAATTCTTCGTTTTAGCCAGGGAAAGGAATTTTAAATAGGAGTACGGCTGGAACGCGACCGGTATCCGGTATGCTTCCGAGAGCCGGAATAAATAATCAAGGTTCTGGATGGAAGGCCGTGTGAGCACGGCGGAGATGGCCATTTTTACGCCCTCGGCCTTCAAAAGGCGTATGCAATCGATCAGCTTGTCAACGTCCTCTTTGCCTGTCAGGTCGTGGACCTCCTGGCCGCCGTCCATGCTCAACAAGAGGCAATCCACTTTGCGTAAAGTGGGGAGCCATTTTTCTGCAAATGTCCCGTTGGTCGTCAGGCTGACAAAAATATTTTTTTCTTTCGCTTTGTCGATGATCACATTGAGGTCTTTTCTCAATAACGGCTCTCCGCCGGACAATCCCAGCTTGATGACGCCGGCCTGCGCCATTTCATCGATAAGCTTCAACATCTGCTCTGTCTTGAGCTCTTTGCCTTCCCGGTCGGGAATACTGCAGTAAGAGCAGCTCAGATTGCAGCGGTTGGTCAAGGACCAGTTCACGGAAAAAGGCCGCTTTTGGCCGAAAACCCGGGCCTTGACGATATCCGCTCCTATGTTGATCTTTTGGGCTATGCTCATGGTTTTGATCCGCCGAAGATCGCCTCCCCGACAAAGGGGATAAGGTTCCGGGAATAGATCTGGTTCGGGAAAATATCGCACTGCACCCAGCATCCGCTGCACTTATCCACCCACTGGCGCTGCTTTTCGATCCGGGGGCCTTTCCAGACTTGTTCGAACTCTTCCTCCAGGAGATTCCCCACCGCGGTGTGATTGTACAAACATACCGGCACGTTGCCGTCGGGCAGAATGCGGATATGATTGCGCAGGACCCGGCAATTGACGTTTTTCGGCCGCTGGGCCGGATCTATTCCTTTTAGGTAAAACATTTTAAACATCCGCTCCATCGGACTTTCGATCTCCCCGGCGGCCTGTTTGAGCTCCTCTACGATCATGCGCACTTCCTCAGGCTTGAAATCAAAATGGTTTTCACTCGCCGGGTCCATCACCTTCTCATTGTCCCGTTCGCTGTAAAGAGGGACTCTTCCGTAGGCAACGACCGGCAAATAGGATAATTTAAGTTCCTTGCATAAAGAACGGATCTTCTGTGAATCCCGGTAAGAGGCCATGTTAAAGATCGTGTGGTTGATGCCGAAATAGAACTTGTACGTACCCTGCAGCGCTTTAAGTTCTTTGATCGTGTTCATCGTGCTGGTAAACGCGCCCCGCACATTCATGACCTTATCATCGCTCTCTTCGTATCCGTTCAAAGATATTTTCAACCGGATATTTTTGGCCCTGGAGGTCTTGATAAAATTGACCACCCGGTCCGTCAGGATGCCGTTGGTCGTGATCATCACCACTTCTACGCGTGTGCCGCGGATGATCGCATCAACGATGTCTACGAGGTCGGGCCGCACGAACGGTTCCCCGCCCGTCAACCGTACGGCCGTCAGGGACGGGATCTTCTTGAAAACGCGCTCCACATCCGCAACGCTCATTTCCGAAGACTTTTTTTTCCAGTTAGTGCACATGGTGCACCCGGCGTTACACCGCCAGGTGACCGTGTACGTGCAATACAAAGGCGTATTATCGGGCTTGATGAGGTTCTTGATGATCGGCGCTAACATCGGGATGTCTCCTGAAAAGCGCATCTAAAAACAGTCGATATAAAATTAAAGACATAATAGGCCCTGCTTTTGATCAGCCTGGTCGGCCGGGTCGGATACCTAATGCTGACCGGGACAAAAACAATCGATAAACCGCTCCGGGAAAGGATGCCCAAAGACTCGATCGTATACGTGTATCTGTTCTTTAATGTTTCCTGAAGCAGTCGAGCGGAGCGGCGGCTAAAGGCGCGAAAGCCCGATGTCGCGTCCGGGACATGCATACGGAAATATTTTCCGGCGAGCCTGTTCCCCGCGCTTTGGGCGGCAAGTTTGTATCTGGGGTATTGCTCGATCTTCGATAACCGGCGGTCGCCGATCGACGCATCCGCCTGCCCGGTAAGAAGCGGTTCGACCAACGCGGCGATATCGGCTTCACAATATTGGGCATCCGCGTCCATATTGACGATGATATCCGCGCCGAGGTCCAGGGCATAAGCCATCCCCGCCTTGAACGCCTCTCCCAACCCCCGGTTTTGTTCAAAACGGATAACATGCTTCACGCCGGCCTGTTTGACGACCTCCAGTGTATTGTCCGTACTCCCGTCGTCAATGACCACGACTTCGATAGCATCGATACCGTCGATCGACCGCGGGATCCGCCTGATGACGCGGCCGATGTCGTCTTTTTCGTTGTAAGCCGGGATCTGCACGACAAGCTTTTTACCCATTAAAAATTCCTTTTTTAACGCGGGCATATAAAGACAGCGATCTTTTCATCTTCTGTACGATATATGATATCCTTTTCCCCGATATCCTCAAGAGCGAATTTTGCTTCTTTCGAGAAATCATCCCTGGTGACGACCATGTAATCCACGTCGTGCCGGACGCAGAAATCATGGACCTCGTCCCGGGACGCAGAATAATAGGCCCGGTAGAAATCGCGGGTCCTTTGTTCAACCGTTTGAGCATACTTGTCGAACCAGGGGTAAGACATTTCATACTTGAGGAATGTTCTGCGTTGCGAAAAGACCGAAATGTAGTCCGACAAACGCGGGTTGGCGGCAATGACCGCGTCCTTGGGCAGCATCGCTATGTACTCATAAAGCTCCTCGTACGCCTGCTGGTCGATGTCGGGCATGTCGCGCCGGACATAATGGACGCCGGGCGCCTGGGACTGGTGAATAAAAAGGCTTAAAGGCGGATACATAAAAAAGACCGCCAAGCCGATCGCGCCCAAAAAGATCATCCTCAACCTTAGAGAAGTGATCCTGGAAAACGCGAATCCCGCGCCGGTGGCGATCACCATGAGACCGATCAAGGGGAACGAATAGCGCACGTATTTTATGGGCAGGTGAAGTTTCAATAAGACCGCGTTCGAGACCTGATACATGACAACACTGGCCACGAACAGCGACAGGATCACCAAATACTTCCGGAGGGCCTCAGCCTTTCTTTCCTTCAAGTCGGATAACGCCGCAAGGACAAATAAAAACGACCCGATGATAAAAAGTTTATGGGACATCAATAAATCCCGCGTCACCACCCATAGGCTCTGCGGCGGAACGTTCTGCGATCTTCCGTAAACCGGATGGTCAGGATTGGCCAAAATGACGTCGATGTCGGTCAAGTTCCCCAGGAACGCGGGCTTGATAAGGCTTTTATACAGCATGTAGGCCCCAAAAATGGCCAGCGGGATAAACAGCGCGGGGAACGTTCCTTTTGACCAAAACTTCCTCTCTCCGATAAGGACCATCACCAGAGCAAGAAAGGAAATAAAAAATACCCCTGGATAGAAAAATATCTGCAGGACAAGGAGAACAATACAGGCGCGCAAGTTCAGCCGGAGCAGATAATACAAAAAAGCGGCCAGCAAAGGATACGCGAAGGCCCGCCCCAGCCCACCCGCGAAAGAAAGGATGTGCGAGGGAAAACACATGAAGAGCAGCGACAGCGTAAGTCCCGCGTAAACACCCTGCATCGCTGACCCAAGCTTAAAAAATAAAACGGCGCTTAAAGCAAACAGGATCAGGCTCAATACATTTCCCAGTGTGACCGGGTCGGTCAAGAAAGTGCCGACATAATAAACCGCCTTAAAGCCGGCCGGAAGCATAAAATCGATGTATTGCACATAGATATCATCGTTAAAAAGCTCCGGATCATGGTATTTGGCCATCCAATAAGTGTGCTGCGCCACGTCGTCTTCGATGATCACATACGGGCTGGATAAGGCCGGCCACTGCGTGCATACTCCGACAAGCAGCGCGACGGCCGTCAAAAAAGCATAAATAGCCAGATTGGAATTCTTTGGAAGATAGTGCATCACGCGCCTCTGGACCATTTATTCCTTCCCGCCTGAATGACCCCTTCTATCTTGCTGCATGCGATAATGGCCACCAGCGGGACAAGCGGAATGATATACCGGGGCAAATTATACCGGCTAAGGAAAACAAGGATGAAATAAGTGACAGCGATGAAGGCATAAAAATTTTCGGTCCTGTTCTTGCCGAAAAGGAAAATGACAGGAAAAAGATACATTGTCCCTTCAAGGCACCAGCCCAGGAATCTCATGCTGTTCTCCATGGCGAACCGGGGAGGATAAACGACATCTTGCGGAAAAAAACGCGCCAGTTGATCAAAATAATCGACCCGGTTAAAATGTTCGACCAAAAAAGTCCTGAAATAAACATCCAGATTGCCTGTAAAATAACCGAGCAGTATGCCGAATACGCCTAAACCGGCCAAAAATGATCCGTATTTTCCCAGAAAAGACCAAGCGGCCTTTCGCTTTTCCTTTCCGAAAAACAATCCATAAGAAACGCACGCCAAACCGACAAAAAAAGCGCTGTAAAATTTTACAAGTGTTGCCGCGACCGCATAGCAGAAAGAAAGACAGTGTCGTCCATCTATCAAACCCGCATACATTACAACCAATAGAAAGACCTGAAAATGCTGCGGCAACAAGAAACCCCACGGGTCTTTAAGGTAGAATTGCAAAGCGCCGAACATCAGCCCAGCGCACAAAAAAACCCTGAGCCCCTTCCCTTTCGTTCCCGCTCCCAGGATCATGCAAAATAGAATCAGTGTCCACGCAACATTGCCCGCGGCCAAGGAAGCTTTAGATTCACCAAAGAGGAGAATGCAGAACAAATTCATAAAGGCATTAAGCGGGGGGTCCGTGAGCACATAGCCGAATTTATCGGCGTATTCCAGGTCCCAATAAGGCCAAATATGCCTTTTTAAGCTGTCGGCAAGGCCGAAGGCTTCAAGATCATCTCCTTGCCATCCCAGCGGGATGGCGAGCACAACGGATTCCTGATAAGAATACGCTGCCGTATCCCTGGCGAACAATCCGTCATGCAGACTGCTAAAATATAAAATCACAATGGCCAGCGATAAATAGGGAACCAGTGTGCGCAGCGAAAAACGCGAACGGTCAAAAATATGAACATAAAGGCCGTTGCCGCTCTGAATTCTTGAATAGACAGCTCCGGCCACAATTACGGCCGCAGCGATGATCAGCAGCGCGGTCCTGTTCAATGCATTGAAAGTCAAAAGCTTATAAAGACTTATTGAACAGATCATCAGCAAAAGGCTGATCAAAAACGACCATGCCGCGACCGTACCCGCCCTCTTTTCTTCCCGGAGCGCGCGGCAACAGAACAAAAGACCAGGAGCCACAAACACCAAGGCAGCACCCGCGAGATAGATCCCCCAAAAGATCAATACTCCGCCCACAGGGATATCAAGGGCCTGGAATAAATTCACATCATTAAATCCAACCCCGGAGATCTTTGACAACAGCAGCATACCGCCTGCGTAAACACCGTAAAGCAGAAGAATGATCGCAATGGATAATTTCCATCCGTGATCTTGTTTATCGCTTGCAGGAGATAGGATATTCTTCATCAATTTATGCACTGATCATTATGCGGGTAAAATATAAAATGCACGGACGAACAGATAACATAGGAGCAAGGCCGTCGCGGCCTTGAACCCTTTCCGCTGGCCGCTGAAACTTACCAAGAGGTCCGCCAGAATGATCAGTCCCGGATAAACGGAGAGCGACGCCCGCCAATGGGAATCAAGCAGCGCAGGGTCAAAGAATGTCGCCACGGCCGCCACCACGCCGAAAAGGATCAGGCAAAACCGGATGAGCTCGTGCCGGCGGTCCTCTTTCTTGAGCGCGTAAAAGACGGCCGCCATGATCAAAAAGCCGGTGACCCAGTGGACAACCGGGAATTCAGAACTGATCTCTCCGGGCAGGCTGATCACGGCCTGACTTCGCAGCCAAAGAGGGATCTCGCCGAAATAAAGAAAAATGACCCGCAAGCTGAAGCCGAAACCGTTGAACTCCTGCTGATAATGAGCAAACCCTTCCGCAAGTCCGGCGGCCGCGTAAGGCAGAACGATCAGAAAGATCAAAACGCAGGCGACAATGATATCCCGGCGGCTGAAATACCGCCGGTATTTTGGGGAACCGGTGATAAAAAGGACAAAAGATACGCCTACGCTGATAATGATCTCTTTGAAAAGCGCACCCGCCCCCAGACACACGGCCGCGGGGATGATCCACGCCGGGCGCCCCTTTAAGGCCTTAAAGAAAAAATACATGGCCGCGGCGGCACACAACAAAAGCGGCGACTCTTCCCTGATCTGGGCCGTCTCACCGATCAGGAACTGATCGGACGCCAGCAAGGCCAATGCCACAAGCGCAGTAGTTTCTCCCAAGTTCTCTTTGACCAGCAGAAAAACAAAGAAAATGCCCAGCACCCCGAAAAGAACAAAAAACAGGCGGGCACCGAAGAGATCATCCGAAAAAAAACTCTGCCCCGCCATCATCACATAGACGCTCGCCAGAGAGTGCGAGATCCTTCTGTTGACCCACCGTAAAGGCGCCCCTTCCGCTTCCGTAGCGGCGAGATCCGCCGCCACAGCCATCTTCAACTTTTCATCAAAGACCATCGGCATATCGTCGGCGGCCCTTAAACGAAAACCGAGCGCCGCTAATAATAGAAGCAGGACCAGGACCCAGCGGGATAATAGTTTATGGCGAGGGATTATTTTTCCACCTTTCTTGGACTGTTATCAGTTTTAAGAAATCAACAATGACCTTAAAGATCCTCTTGTGCCGGTATTTTCCTTGGCCGTATTTCCGCGGCCGGTGATGCGAAACCACTTCCGCGATTTTGTACCCTTGCAGAAATAAACTTAATGGAATGAACCGGTGTTCTCCTTCTGTCTTCAGCGCGATCGCCGGGATACAATGCCTTTTATAGGCCCGTAACGTACAGGCAACATCATGGATGGCCAAACCGGTCAAGGAACGCTGAACGAAATTCCCGGCCCGGGAAAGGGCGGTTTTCAAGAATTTGTCCTGACGGGAACGGCGCCATCCGCACACGACGTCCGCGCCTTCGTCCATTTTTTTGACAAGCCGGGGGATATCGCGCGGATCATTCTGAAGGTCGGCGTCCAGGGTCACGACAATATCGCCTGTTCCCGCCTCCAGCCCTGCGGCCAGGGCATGGGTCTGACCGCGGTGCTGTTCCAAAGGGATCAGACGCAGGCGGCCCGGCCGGGAAGCAAGCATCTCCTGAATGACCTCCCTCGAAGAATCCGAAGAGCCGTCGTCGACAAAGATCGTCTCGAACTCGCCCTCCAGGGCGGCCATCGCCTCTTCGATCTCGGCATAAAGCGTTTTTAAGGATTTTTCTTCATTGTAAACAGGGATGATAATGGAATACGTAGGCATGCGCAGGAAGGCCATACAGTAATTTTATCCGAAAAAAAGAGGACAGGCTACTTTTCTCTCCTAAAAAAACAGCCCATCCTCTTTTGCGGAAAATCTATTCCTGGAGAATGCTCCAGGTTTCGGCGTGGAAACGCAAGCCTTCTCTGCCCGGGCCGGTGATAAAATAGCCGCTGGCTTTTAATTTGATCTTGCATTCATGGGCGTTGCAGTTATCGGTCACATTACTGCAAACCGGAAAAGGCTCCGCAAGGGAAATGGCGGGTCGCTTTGTCTCTTCCTCAAGCCATCCAACATGGCGGTATTTGTTACAAGGCACACAACCCGGACCGGGCGCTGCATGGACGCAATATGTCTGGATCTGAAATCCCCCGCCGCCTATGCGCGGCACCAAGATGGCATCCTTTTTGTATTCCAATATCTGCGGCTCCTCGGCTCTCTGTTGTTCCTGCATCAATTCCTCTTTGGATTTGATCGTTTCGGTCTTGAGGGTGCCGTCGGGACCGTATTCGCGGATGATGTATTTCCCGTCCTCGGTCTTGATCTCCATCTTTTTCTGGCCGTTGTCGTAATTCTGCTGGATATTGAGGTCCGGCAGCTGGGCATGGCCCGTGGATACCGGGAAAAATACAAGAAGGACTGAAAGGCACAAAATGAGATGTCTCATCTTCCCTCCTCAGCAATGCTCCAGGTTTCAGCGTGGAACTTCGGGAAACGGCTGCCGGGATAATCCACAATATAACCGTCGGCCTTGATTTTAAATTGACAGGAATCGCACTCGTTGGTGGTGCCTTCGCAAAGCGGGAACGGGCCTGAAAGCGAAACAGCCTCGATATGCATACCGCTGTACGCGGCGTGCCACCTTCCTGAATGCGAACACCGGTTGCAGGGCCGGCAATTGGGCCCGGGCTGAGGCATGGGCGTGCAAAGCATCCGGGTACAGGTTATCGCGGGGGTCAGAGTAACACCTTTAAGATACTCGCGTATTTGGGGTTCCTGGGGCACGGAATTTGCGGCTGCCTGGGCTTTCAGCGCCGCCTTGCGCGCCTCTTCCTCCTGCCGCTTCTTCATCAGTTCATCTTTGGACTCTATCGTTTCCTTTGTGAGGGTGCCGTCGGGACCGTATTCGCGGATGATGTACTTTCCGTCCTCGGTCTTGATCTCCATCTTTTTCTGGCCGTTCTCGTAATTCTGCTGGATATTGAGGTCCGGCAGCGGCAGCTGGGCCTGTGCACCGGATCCGGCGAAGAACACGCAAAAGACCGCCAAAAGGCATAGAATAAGACGTTTCATGTCACCCCTCCTTGTTGATTTAACGTAGAAAGGTTCGAAAAGTTACAAAAAACAACCCGCCTCCCAGACCAGAAGCGGGCATTACCATCCGATACTATCCCTGCTACCAATTTTTAATTTTCTTTTTTAGTTCATCTCTGGTCGCAAAGCCACTTCCCCAATAACGCAAAGCTTTTTCATAATACTTTTTGGCCGTTACTTTATCATCTTTTTCTTCATATATTTTACCGATCTCATAATAAATATTTTCATCATTGGGAGATATAGCTGAAGCTTGCTCATATTCCTTAATGGCGTTTTCAATTTGATTGGTGTTTTTATACAATTTGGCTAAATTGATATGTGCGTCCTTAAAATAAGGTTTTATTTCTATGGCTTTTTTAAAATATTTCCGCGCTTTATCCTTATCAAAATTTTCACCATACGCCTCAAATTTATCGTTATACGTCGCCAAAACACCCAAAAGATTATAAGCTTTAAAATTATTCGGCTTAAAATCAAGCCATTTTTCTAATTCAGCTATTGCCGTTTGATAGCGCTGCTCCAGTTTTTGCCGGTTTTCCGAAAGATATTTATCCTCAGCGCTCTCTGAAAAATCGGAAAACGCATAATTAACCCGTAAAATCACCATGTCTTTTGCTTCGGGGGTCTTATACTCGACCTTCTCAAGGGTGTTACGCAAATCGGTCTTTAATTTGTCGTACCATCCCTCTTCTTTCTTTTGGGTAAGCTTGGTCCAAAGCGAACAACTGTAAAGGATCTGCCCATCTTTGCCTACTGTATAATAGATGATGACCTCATAACTATTCTTTTCGTAATCATAATTAACTTTTAGGACTTTATAATCCCGCCCATTCAGTTGGTCTCCGGAAGTCTCTATTTTCTGCTCTTCCAGCTTTATATCTGGAGAAAGCTTAAACTCTTTTAAGTGCTTATCCTGAAAATAGGCAATAATATCATCCTGAGTCTCTTCATCAGGCTCACGATTCAATACGGGACGGATCCAGAAAAACATCGTGGCTTGATTGTCCGCGTGAATAAGACTGACACTCTGGAGGTTGCGGTTTTCTCCAATAAAACGCCATTCCGCCTTTGCTAAAGGATTAACGGTATAAGCCGGGAAATCATAATTCTTTTGAGAGGCAGGCAATGTCCGCGATTCAAGCGTTGAACAACCGGCCAAGGCGACCAAAAAAATAATCAGCAAAACCCGCAAAAGACCGCTCATTTTATTCTCCGGGTAGAGGAAATTTCATAAAAAGATTCTTGGCTACAGCATCAATATGCTTTTGAATAAGAAAGGACTGTGAATATCCATAAGCCGTATCGACAAAAATGATATCCCCGCTCTGGGCATCGATCAGCTTGGCCTCCAACAGCATACTGTCTTCCATGCAAGGCGTAAGCTTACTTAATCCTAAAGTAAAGATGGCCTCCATGGTTGTTAAGGCATTGTTTTCCAGGCAAGAAAGATTCATGACATATCCGTTTGCAACGACAAACAGCAAAAGGTCCGGGCGCTCCGGCAGCCGTTCGGCAAGATCCCTGGCCCGGAGACCCAACGAATAATCAAAGCCAATGCCCTTCTCATCATTCAAATTGGCTTTGATCGAGTATACAGCACTGTTAAGTTCTTCGAAATTTTCGGCGATAGAAAAATCGAGGTCTTCATCGACCTTCTTGGTATCATCGAGGTCATCTATGGTAATATGGCCGGCGACCTGATACCCTTTTTCAACAAGCTCCTTTTTGAGCGCATCTAAGACGAACTCTTGCGCGGCCTTTGTCTTGGCATCAAGCTTCTCCTTGGGATTCATGGTATCCAGAAATGTGTAGATGTCTACGGCATAAGGCATGATAAAGACTCTTCGCTTTATTGGCTTCTCGGCAGAAAAATACTTTTGATTTTTAAGCGGAAAGTAGTTCGTCGAGGCGCACCCCGAGCAGAACCAGGCAGTCAAAATCAGCAAAAAAATCTTCTTTGCCATGTGGACCTTCAGAAATTGAAATCTTGAG
Organism: uncultured Planctomycetales bacterium; assembly: GCA_964499685.1. Lineage (GTDB taxonomy): Bacteria > Omnitrophota > Gorgyraeia > Zapsychrales > GWA2-47-8 > CAZCLW01. Next base: position 689 of record CAZCLW010000047.1, on the reverse strand, counting down.
GGTTATATTGAATGGTTTCGGTTTCTTTCACTGTATTTAAGAAATTCGCGGCGTTAACCAGGCGATTTTCCGTTTCCGGATGGGTCCTGACAAGTTTTTTCTGCACCGAGCGCCGCAATTCTGGATCACTTTTAAGGTCTTCTTCATATATCTTTTCATCCTCCGCTTCGATATCCTTTATAAGCTTTAAAGTCCCGATCATAGCGGCCGGATCAAAACCGGCCCGGTAAAGATACCGGAGCCCGGTTTGATCGGATTGAAATTCGTAGGCCTGGCTGTAGTGGAGCTCTATGGCTGTTTCAAAAATCCTATCGCCGAACAGGGAATTCAAAATACCACGGCGACCCAGGGACCGTTCATAATTCTGAAGGACATGTTTATGCGTGACATGAGCTATTTCGTGGGCAAGAACCGAAGCCAGTTTATCATCGTCTTTTAAGCTCTCGATCATGGAATTCGTGACAAAAATGTAACCATCGGGGAAGGAAAAGGCGTTCCGGAACTTGGAATCAATAATAAAAATCTTATAATTGATATTAGGCCGTTCAGTATATCGAGCCAAACGGGCGGCCAGACGGTTGAGACGGTTGGAATTGGACGGATCATCGACCAGATTGAAGTTAAGAAAGATAAAATAGTATCCCGCCGAACCAAGCTGCTGTTCCACGTAACTGGAGTTTTTATCATCC
>CAZCLW010000046.1:0-18228 GCA_964499685.1 uncultured Planctomycetales bacterium | reverse complement strand
GCTCTGGCAGAAACGACAGAAAAGAAATGTTTAAGTCCATAAAGTATTTTGTCGGTCAAATCGTTGATACGGAACAGATATTAAAAGACCTCACGGCCTTCCACTATGAGCAGGCCAAAAACGTCGTCCAGGAAGGTCAATATGTCCGACGCGGCGAGATCCTGGATATCTTTCCGGTCAACTTCGATTCTCCTATCCGCATCCGCCTGGATGACGACAAAATAACCCACATCGACAGCTTCAATATCGCCTCCGGAAAGAACATCTGGCAGCACAAGATCGTCATTCTCGTCCCTACACAAAAGAAGTCGGCAACGCCATTTGATGCTGAAATCCCGCTCAATAATTTCGTGGATATTCAAAGCGGCGACTACGTCGTTCACAACAACCACGGCATCGGCCAGTTCCTGGGGATCAAGGACTTTGAGATCAACCGCGAACAGAAACCGCATCTGGTCATCGCCTATGAAGGAGGGGACAAGCTTTTTGTCCCGCGGCACGACATTCATCTCGTGCAAAAGTATGTCAGCTTTCAAAAGCGACCGCCGCGTCTTTATAAATTAGGCAGCAAGGAATGGAAGAGGGTGCGCACGCTGATCCAAAAAAAGATCCAGATGACGGCGGCCCAGCTTCTGCATACGCAAGCCCTGCGGGCAACGCTGGAGGGTTACGCCTTTTCTCCGGACACGCCCTGGCAAAAAGAATTCGAAGCGACTTTTCCATTTACCGAAACACCCGACCAGACCAAGGCGACTCAAGAGGTTAAACGGGACATGGAAGCAAGCGTACCCATGGACCGCCTGCTCTGCGGCGACGTGGGATACGGCAAAACCGAAGTCGCGCTGCGCGCGATCTTCAAGGCGGTTATGGACAACAAGCAGGTCTGTGTCCTTGTTCCCACGACCATTCTGGCGGAGCAGCATTATTACAATTTTACCCAGCGCCTGAAAAAATTCCCCGTGAATGTGGCAATGCTGAGCCGCTTCCGCACCAAAAGGGAGCAAACGCGGATCATCAAAGGCCTTGGCGAAGGCAACGTTGACGTGGTCATCGGTACGCACCGCCTGTTGTCCAAAGATATCCGGTTCAAAGACCTCGGCCTTATCGTCATCGATGAAGAACAGCGTTTCGGCGTGAAGGCCAAAGAGCGCCTAAAACACCTCAAGGTCCTCGTCGATGTATTAATCCTGACCGCGACACCCATTCCGCGTACCTTATATATGGCGATCGCCGGTGCGCGGGACATGTCGGTCATCTCGACTCCGCCGCAAAACCGCCAGCCCGTGACCACCGTCGTCACGGAGTTCGATGAAGATACCATCAAAGATGCGATCGTACGGGAATTGAACCGCAAGGGACAGGTCTTCTTCCTTCATAATCGGGTCGAGGACATCGAAAAGATCGCACTCATTATTAAACGCATGGTCCCGGGGAGCAGGATGTCGGTTGCCCACGGTCAAATGCCCCCTAAACTTTTGGAAGAAATTATGCTAAAATTCTTGCAAAATGAGATCGATATTTTAATTTGCACCTCGATCATTGAGTCGGGCATCGATATCCCCAATGCCAATACCTTGATCGTCAACCGCGCCGACCGGTTCGGGCTCTCCGAGCTGCACCAACTGCGCGGTCGCGTGGGGCGCTTCACCGCACACGCCTATGCCTATTTTATCGTTCCGCCGCAGGCAAGGCTTTCGACCATTGCGAAAGCGCGGCTAAAAGCGCTAGAAAAACACAGCGATCTGGGCGCGGGATTCCACATTGCTTTTGAAGACCTGCAGATCCGCGGAGCGGGAAATCTCTTGGGAGAAGAACAGCACGGCTATATTACGGCGATCGGCTTTGATCTGTATTGCCGCCTGCTTAAAGAATCCGTCGAACACCTAAAAAAAGAGGAGACGTACAAGCCTTATGTATCTCAAAATTAACAAATGCCTTGCCAGTTTAATCGTTATTTTCATTTTAACATGCCATCCGCCGGCCTTCGCCCTCAATGATGCCATCATCGCAGTCGTCAACGATGAAGTCATCACCTTAAAAAACTTAAGCGATTATTTGCGCGCCTCCTATCTGCAGTTGCGTTCCGAAGGAAAAAGCGAAGAAGAGATCGAACAGATCATTGCCGAATTGGAACAGCGCGGACTGGAGAAACTCATCGAAGACCGGCTGATCATACAGGCCGCGAAAAAAGCCGGGATGGAGATCAGGCCGAGGCTTATTGACGAACGGATCGAAGAAATACGCAAAAGATATCCTTCCGAGAAGGCCTTTATCGAAGCGCTGACCGCCGAAGGCCTTTCGATCACCGATCTGCGCACCAAGATCAATGAACAGTATCTGATCCAATTCATGGCCGATATGGAAGTGCGCTCCAAGATATTTGTCAATCCTCAGGAAGTTACGGAATATTACGCGGAAAATAAAGATGAATTCAAGCGCCCTTTGCGTCTTAACCTGGATTCCATCTTCATTAAATACAAGAGTGATCAAAAAGAGGAGAGGCAAAGGGCCAAGGAAGCGTATGCAAAACTTAAACAAGGTGCCGATTTCCGTGAGGTTGCCAAAGAGTATTCCGACACACCGGGGATCGGTATCATTAAAAAGGGCGATCTTTTACCCAATTTAGAGGAGGCTATTTTTAAACTTGCCGTGGAAGAAATCACTCCGCCGCTTGAGACCGATAACGGCATTTTCATTTTCAAACTTTTGGGCAAGATCCCGGAAGAAATCCCGCCCATTGAAAAGGTCAAGACTGAGATCACCGATAGAGTATTCCAGATGAAATTCCGGGAGCGTTTTCTGCGATGGCTCGATAAACTCAAGCAAGAAGCTTATGTCGAAATCAAGGACTAAACCCGTCCTCGGCATTACCTTGGGTGATCCGGCCGGCATAGGCCCGGAAATCACAGCCAAGGCCTTAGCCCGGCTGCCCCGGAATATCGCCGATTTTATCGTGATCGGTGATACGGCTTTTATCAAAAATCTGCCCCGCCACTGCCGCCTGGAAGATCTCCGCAATCCCGTCAAAAAGATCAAGCCCGGAAAACCGACCCAGGAAAGCGCTCAAGCGGCCTTAAGCTATTTGGACCATGGAATCAAACTTTTAAAAAGCCGCGCCATCGACGGGCTCGTCACCGCCCCTTTATCCAAGGAAAACATCGGAAAGACCGGCATCCGCTTCGAAGGCCACACGGAATATCTGGCCAAGGCCTTTAAGACCAGAAAATTCGGCATGATGTTCGTGGGTCCGCGCATACGCACCATCATCGTTACACGGCACATTCCGGTCGCCCAGGTCCCACAAATCCTGACCACAGAGAGCATTCTCGATACGATCATGCTGAGCCAAAAAACTCTCAAGCAATTATTCAAGATCAAATTCCCCATACTGGCTGTCTGCGGATTGAACCCGCATGCGGGCGAAGGAGGGACGATCGGCAAAGAAGAGATAACAAAGATCGTGCCCGCGGTACGCAAGGCCCAGCGGCAAGGAGCGCTCGTTCTGGGGCCCTTTGCCGCGGATACATTATTTGCCATGGAACGCTACCAGAAGTTCGATTGCATCGTCGCCATGTACCATGACCAGGGGCTCATCCCGGTCAAAACGTTATTCTTCCAAGAACTCGTTAATCTGACGATCGGCCTGCCATTTGTCCGCACCTCTCCGGCCCACGGCACCGCCTTCGACATCGCCGGAAAAAACAAAGCTAACCATCATTCCATGGCGCAGGCCATCACGCTGGCCGCGCTGCTTTCCCATGACCGCTAAGGCCCGCCGCTTTCGAATAGGCACCGACACAAAGACGGTTGTCCCCAAAAAACATTTGGGACAAAATTTTCTTATCGATCTGAACATTCAGCGGAAGATAATCGATTTCTGTGACCTAAAACCCCATGAGACCGTGCTGGAAATAGGCCCGGGGCTGGGTGTTTTGACCGGAGAGATCGCCGCAAGGGTAAAACAAGTCATTGCCATTGAGGCCGATGCGGCGCTGGCCGAAGATCTTAAAAAAACATTTCAAGCGGGAAATGTTGAGGTCATCCATGCCGATTTCCTGAAATACCCTTTAAACCGTTTTCCTAAAGGGCTCAAAGTGATCGGCAATCTGCCTTATTATATTTCAACACCCATCCTGGAACGGATCATTGCTCATCCTGAGCACTTTGAATCCCTGTACGCCACGCTCCAGTATGAACTGGGGCAACGCCTCCAAGCGGTTCCCGGCACAAAAGCCTACGGCGCGTTCACTTGTTTTGTCCGATACCATATGGACACGGAAATCCTTTTTAAGATCAAAAACGTTTCCTTTAAACCAGCCCCCAAAGTCCACTCATGCTTCTTAAAATTCACCCGGAAACCCTTAGGGAAGCTTGCGCCTTCAGTAGAAAAGATTCTGTTTCAGGTAATTCAGGGCGCTTTCCGCCAGAGAAGAAAGACCATCGTGAATGCCTTATCGGCAGCAAGACCGCAAGAAGAAATACGTAGAGTTCTGGCGCAAACAGGGATCAACCCCCAAAGCAGGGCTGAAAACTTAACACTTGAAGATTATATGAGGATAGCGGAAGGAGTAACCGAAAAAGAAAGGGCTAAGGGGAATTCCAGCCTTCATACCAATGCTTGATGAGATCTTCTTTTTTGACCTCGAAGGCGTATTTAAGAAGGGTGTCTTGGACCCTTTTGCTGACCTCGTAAAAATTGATGCCGATCAGGTATTGGGCCCCGACGCTCCGGCTCCAAAGGACGGTACCGTTGACCTGCACCGATTCGTTACCCGAAAGGAAGATGGTCAGCCTGAGCTTTTGGTTAACAGGAAGGCTTTCGTCGGTCGATATACAGGCACCGGCAAAATGAAAGTCACGGCTGCGGCCTTCGCGATAATCTTTGCCTGATTCACGCTGATAAATGACGCGGTTTTCCGTCTCCCAACGCGGCATATAGCGGCGTTCGTCGTTTTGCGGAATGTCCAGGGTGGTTTGGCCTTTTGCCACTTTCATTTTTCCTTTGCAGAAATCATCTCGGCATAAAAAAACGCCACTGAAAAACTATTAATATAGTTTCCCGTGGCGTGTTTTCGACTGAAATATAACATAGCCCTTTTCAACATGCAAGCTTTTTTAAAAGTATTTTTGAAGATAAATCGCCTTCTGGTATTGACACCCCGTCGTAAAAATGCAAAAATAGGCATCATTCATTCCGATGAGATCCGTACGAAAAATATTTTTGATCTTTTTCCTGATGCGGCTTCTTTCTGCGCCTATGACCGTCGGCGCCGAAGAGGGAATCCCGTATAAATTGGCGCTACTGCATGCCAAAAACGAAGATCCCGAAAAGGTCCTGTTAAACCGGAAGGTCGAACCTTCCGCCTCGGTGGAAGCCGAATTCAAGTGGATACTCCAGGGCCTGCAGAACCGCTGCGTGGACACCGAAAATTCACTGGCCAACACGATCGTTGAAACCTGGTACATAACCAGGCACAACGGAGGGAAAATGACACTACTGGAGATCGCACGTGCGCTTTCCCAGGTGAGCCAAAATACGAACCTTTTCGGCCAGGGAAAAATAAACTTCCGCCTGGTCTCAAAATACTGGCTGGCCAAGCATTTTATACCCACACTGCAAAAATAACTACTCGGAAAGGACTTATGGAAAAACGCATTTATTACCACGATACTGACGCCGGCGGCGTTGTTTACTACGGAAATTATCTGAAATTCCTGGAAGAAGCCCGGACGGAATTCCTGGAAAAGAAGGGCCTGAGTGTGGAAACGTTCCGCCAGAGAGGTATGCTGTATGCCGTGCGTAAATGCACCATAAACTACCGCAGTCCCGCCCGTTACGGCGACACTTTAATATGCGAAGCAGGCCTTAAAGAAACAAGTGCCGCCCAGCTGGTCTTTGACCAGAAGATCTATGATAAAAAGACCAAGCGCCTCATAGCGGATGCCGAAGTGTATCTTGTCTGCATCAACCAGGAATTCAAGCCGACCCCTATCCCCGAAGACCTCAAGTCCAAATTGTCGCCGTCATCTGCCGAAAAATGACGCCAAGACCAATAATCTCTTGTCAGTAATATACGTTAATGTTAGTATAGGATTTCATTTTTCAACACCGGCAAAGGATTCCCGCGATGATTTCCAAAGAAGATGTTAAACATATTGCCAGCCTAGCCCGCATACACCTCCAAGACAGCGAAATAACTGCTCTGACCAAAAACCTGGAAGCCATCCTGCAGTACGTCGATCAATTGTCCAAGCTTGACGTATCAAAGGTTGAGCCCACGACCCATGTGGCCCCGCTAAAAAACGTTGTACGGCCCGATGTGGTCAAGCCGTCACTTAAGACCGCGGCCGCCATGGAGATAGCCGTTGAACAGCATGAGGGGTCCTTTAAAGTCCCCAAGGTGATCGAATGAAGCTGAACGAACTGACTGCCCACCAACTGCTAGGCCTGCTTAAGGAAAAAAAGACCACGTCCAAAGATATTTATGATGCGGTCCATGCTCAGATCACCCGCGCCGACAAAAAGGTCAAGGCTTACGTACGGCTGAATTCCCAAAAACACCTCACATCCGACCCAGACCAAGCTTACCCTTTGCCGACGGCGATCAAAGACAACATCTGCATCCATGGACAGGAGATCACCTGCTGTTCGAAGATCCTCACCGGCTTTCGTCCGCCGTATGACGCGACGGTCATAGAAAAATTGAAAAAGGGCGGGGCGCTGTTCGTCGGCCAGACCAATATGGACGAATTCGCCTTTGGTTCCTCGACGGAAAACTCCTGTTTCGGCCCGACTTCCAACCCGTGGAACACCGACTGCGTTCCCGGCGGATCGAGCGGAGGTTCGGCCGCGGCGGTCGCCGCACATGAAACGATCTGGGCCTTAGGGTCAGATACAGGCGGATCGATCCGGCAGCCGGCTTCTTTTTGCGGCGTCGTCGGCGTCAAGCCGACCTACGGCCGCGTTTCGCGCTATGGGCTTATCGCCTTCGCCTCGAGCCTCGACCAGATCGGCCCGATAACAAAAGACGTTGAGGACGCAGCCCTGCTTTTAAAGATCATTGCGGGTTATGATGAACGCGATTCCACTTCGGTGGATGTGCCTGTTCCGGATTACGTCCAAAGCATGAAAAAGGACATCAAAGGCCTTAAAGTGGGCATCCCTAAAGAATATTTTATCGAAGGCATGGACAAGGAAGTCAAGGACGCCATGACCGAGACCATCAAAGTCCTTAAAGATTGCGGGGTTATCTTTGTGGATGTTTCCCTGCCGCACACACAGTATGCGGTCGCCACGTATTACATCATCGCGACCGCCGAGGCCAGCTCCAATCTGGCGCGCTATGACGGCGTCCAATACGGCCTGCGGTCCCGGCCGGCCCAGCTGCGCAAGACGCACATTGTCGATATGTATGAAGAAACCCGCGACAAAGGCTTCGGGAATGAAGCCAAACGCCGCATTATGCTGGGAACATATTCGCTTTCCGCCGGTTATTATGATGCTTACTATTTGCGGGGACAAAAAGTGAGGACGCTCATCAAGAACGATTTTGACAAGGTGTTCAAGGATTGCCATGCGGTGCTTACGCCGACCTCACCGACGACGGCCTTTAAGATAGGCGAGAGGACCAATGATCCCCTGGCCATGTACCTGTCGGACATTTATACGATCTCGGCCAACTTAAGCGGCGTGCCGGCGATTTCTTTTCCGTGCGGATTTTCCAAAGCGGGATTACCCATCGGCGCCCAGATCATCACCAAACCTTTTGACGAAGAGACCATGTTCCGACTGGCGTACGCTTACGAACAGAAGACACCCTGGCATACAAAGAAAGCCGTTATCAATTAATATGACCCAGATGACTGAAGAAACATTCGAAACCATCATCGGCCTGGAAGTGCATCTCCAGCTGAGCACAAAGAGCAAGATCTTCTGCGGCTGCGCGAACCGGTTCGGCGAAAAGCCCAACAGTCTCGTCTGTCCGGTATGCCTCGGACTTCCCGGGACCTTGCCTGTATTGAACCAAACAGCTCTGGAATATGCCGTCCGCGTGGCGTTGGCCCTGAACTGCCAGGTGAACACTTTTGTCAAATTCGACCGCAAGAATTATTATTATCCGGACCTTCCCAAGGGATATCAGATATCACAGTTTGATAAACCCATCGCCCATAGCGGATCTATCACGATCCCGGCAGCGGAAGGGACAAAGAAGATCAACATCAAGCGCGCGCATTTGGAAGAAGATGCGGGCAAGCTCATCCACGATGACATCACCAACTGCAGCCTGGTCGATTACAACCGCACCGGCACACCACTCCTCGAGATCGTGAGCGAACCGGACCTGCGTTCTCCCCAGGAAGCTTATGATTATTTAACGGTCTTGAAATTGACCCTCCAGTATTTGAATGTTTCGGACTGCGATATGGAAAAGGGAAGCCTGCGCTGCGATGCCAATGTTTCCATCCGGCCCAAAGGTGAATCCAAGCTGGGCACAAAAGCAGAATTGAAGAACATGAATTCCTTCCGCGCGGTCAAGGCGGCCCTGGAATTCGAGGTCAACCGCCAGAAACAGGCGGTCCTCTCGGGCCAGCGGGTCATCCAGGAAACTCGGCTTTGGGATGATGCCAAAGCCATGACCGCTCCCATGCGCAGCAAAGAAGAGGCCCATGATTACCGCTATTTCCCGGAACCGGACCTGGTTCCCGTCGTAGTCCAGAAAGAAGCTGTCGAAAAGATCCACGCCGGCCTGCCGGAACTGCCGGATAAAAAGCTTGCTCGGTTCATGCAACAATACGGCTTGTCCTCCTACGACGCGCAGATCCTGGTCCAGGACCAGGGGATCGCCGATTTCTTTGAACAATGCACAAAACATTCCCAAGAGACCAAGAAGATCTGCAACTGGATCATCGGCCCTGTCCTGCAGGAGCTGAACGCCCGGCACAAGACCATCGGCGAGATCACCCTCAAACCGCAGGACATCGCGGACTTAATTAAAAAGTTGAACAACGGCGCACTCAACAATCTTACCGCCAAAGAAGTTTTGACCGAACGCGTGGAGACCGGCAAGGAAATCGAAGCTATCATCAAAGAAAAGGGATTGACGCAGGTTTCGGATGAAGGCACTCTGGAAAAAATCGTCGATGAGGTCCTGTCGGAAAACCCGGCGGTCGTCGCGCAGATCAAACAGGGTAAGGACAGCGCGGCGGGATTCCTCGTTGGACAAGCCATGAAGAAAAGCCAAGGGAAAGGCAACCCCAAGAAATTCGGGGAAATCATAAAAAGGAGGCTTCATAATGCTTAAGTTTTTACGGATGTTCATCGTGATGTCATTGCTTTTGATGCCGTGCACGTTAACGGCCCAAACTGAAACAGAAGAGATGAACGAAAAGGCCAAGAACGACCTTTACTCGCAGATTGAACTGTTCAGTTATGCGCTGACCACCATCCAATCCGAGTACGTCGATGAAAAAACCCCGCAGGACCTTATTTACGGATCGCTTAAAGGCATGCTCGGCTCGCTGGATCCTCACAGCCAATTTCTTGATCCGGACGATTACAAGGACCTGAAGACCGAGACACAAGGAAAATTCGGCGGCCTCGGGATCGAAATTTCCATCCGCGATGGGCTACTGACCGTCGTCACACCCCTGGAAGACACTCCGGCATGGAATGCGGGGCTGCAGGCCGGCGACCGGATCGTCAAGATCGAGGATGAATTGACCAAGGACATGAGCCTCAACGACGCGGTCAAAAAGCTGCGGGGTGATCCCGGCACCAAGGTGACGATCACCATTCTGCGCGAGGAGGATTTCAAGGTGCATGAGTATGTCATTACCCGCGAGGTCATCAAGATCAAAGATGTCAAGGACACGATGGTCCTGGAGGACAAGATCGGCTATGTCCGTCTCACCGAATTCCGTGAAGAAAGCCATAAAGAATTCCGCAAGGCCCTGGACCAGTTGCAGCAACAGGGTGCCAATGCCCTGATCCTTGACCTGCGCAATAATCCGGGCGGGCTGTTGAATGTCGCGATCCACATCACGGAAGAATTCGTTCCGCAGGGAGAAGTCATCGTCTCCACCAAAGGCCGCCATCCGTCCCAGGACACAGTCACCAAATCGAAGAACACAACGCATTTGATCGACTGGCCTATGGTCGTTTTGATCAATGAAGGGAGCGCATCGGGGAGCGAGATCCTCGCCGGCGCTTTGAAGGACAATAATCGGGCCGTGATCGTGGGCACAAAATCATTCGGAAAAGGGTCCGTGCAATCGGTCATCCCCCTGCCGGACGGTTCAGGTTTACGGTTAACGACGAGCAAGTACCTCACACCTTCGGGTGTTTCCATCCACGGGACAGGCATCGTCCCGGATGTCGAGATCAAGCGCATCATCCCCAAGAAGGATGAAGAACTCGATGCCAAAAAACAACGCGTTGATGATGTCTTCGGTAACGTCGAGTTGCACGGCGTTGAAGATAAAGAAGAGTTCGAAGAAAATAAAAAAGAAGATGATGCCCGCGAACGCTTGCTGGGCGACAATCAAGTCCAAGGCGCGATCAACGTCCTCAAAGGCATACGGGTCTACCGCCAATTCAATGATCCGGCTTAATGTCGTATGAATATCCTGGGCATCGAAACATCCTGCGATGAAACTTCCGCGGCCGTCGTCAAAGACGGCCGCGTTATTCTTTCCAATGTCGTCGTTTCCAGCCTCAAGGAGCATAAAAAATACGGCGGGATCATCCCGGAGATCGCCTCCCGGCGGCAGTTGGAATGGATCACGGCCGTGGTCGATCAAGCCGCAGCAAAAGCCAAAATCAAATTGAAAAACATCGATGCGGTCGCGGTCACGCAACGGCCGGGCTTGATCGGTTCTTTGCTTGTCGGCATTTCCTTTGCCCGCGCCTTGAGTTTCGCGCTTAAGAAGCCTTTGGCGGAAGTCGACCATATCCACGCACACATCTACGCAAACTTCCTGACCGATCCCGCCCATCAAAAAACTTTCTCAGCCCCCAAGCTTCCCGCGATAGGCCTGGTCGTCTCCGGTGGGCATTCGAGTTTGTTTTATGTGCCTTCATTTAAAAAATTCAAATTGATCGGACAAACCCGTGACGATGCGGCCGGAGAAGCTTTTGATAAAGTGGCGCGCATCTTGAACCTGGGCTATCCGGGCGGTCCGGTTATTGACCGTTTGGCCAAAGAAGGCGCAAACCGGGAAATTGTCTTCCCGCGCGCGGACTTGCCGGAAACCCTGGACTTCAGTTTTAGCGGAATAAAAACCGCGGTCCTTTACTATACCCGGCAGAATCAAAACGCCCCGAATTTTTCCGTTCCCAAGATCGCTTATGCGTTCCAGGAAAGCGTGATCACGGTCCTCGTCAAAAAATGCCTGGAAGCCTGCCGGAAACACCGTACCCGCACCTTATTGGTGGGAGGGGGTGTCGCGGCCAATTCAGGGCTACGGGCCAAACTCACCGAGGCCTCAAAACAGCATGACCTTAGGATCTTTTATCCTCCGCTCAGCCTTTGTTTGGACAATGCCGCCATGATCGCCGGTCTGGGCTACCGGCTTCTGTAACCCGAAAATTTATAACCCTTTTATTGACTTGCTGTTTTGTTTTTGCTATAAAGAAGTCAGCAATCACCCCAAAGACAAGACACCCTGGCAAGACTTTTTCCGCAAACTCAAATAAAGAGGAGAGTGTACCATGGCGATAATGGGACGGAAAGAAAACGAAAGCGGACAAGAGAAGACGATCGAAGTAAACGCGCAAATGCAGGGCACGTTATGCTTTAAAGATCCCGTCAATCTCAAGATCAACGGGAATTTTCAAGGTACGCTCGATACCCGCGGCACACTCACGATCGGCAATACCGCCACCGTCGAAGCCCACATCACCGGCGAAAACATCGTCATCGCCGGGAAAGTGAAGGGCGACGTCATCGCCAAAAAAATGCTGGTCCTCATGCCTACCGGTTCACTCCATGGGAACATTTCAACCCCGAAACTGAACATCGTCGAGGGGGCCATCTTCCAAGGCCAATGCCAAATGATGGAAGAATTCTTTACGCTCAACGAGCTTTCAAAATATCTGGAACTGGACCCGCCGTCGATCATCAAGCTGGCGGATTCCGGCCAGATCCCTGCCATCCGCAACGGCGACACCTGGACATTCGAGCGCAAGCGCATCGACGAATGGGCCGCCGCCGAGCGCATTAAGTAAACATGACAACCACGTCACAATACATCACCGTGCGCGAGACCGCGCAGCTTCTGGGCATTTCCGAAAAAAAAGTCATGGACCTGGTGGAAGAAAAGAAACTGATGGCCTATCGCATCGCCGGTCAATTTTTGCGCTTAAAGAAGTCGGAAGTGATGGGCATGAAAAATACCGGTACGGTGGTCCAGGAGACGACGCAGCACGCCTACACTCCGCGGGAACGCGTCAACGATTTCTTTTATTTTAACGACTATTATCTTTTCTGCCTCGCGGTGATCTTTGGCCTTTTATACGTCATCTTTTACGTTTAGCTTCAATTCCGTCCCGAACAACCCAAAATTAACTTGATATTTCCTGCGCTTTCCATTACAATCCAACTCTAAATATTTCAGCCTGTTAGACTTGGCAAAAAATCATATAGGCGGCGTCCCTACAAAGCAGGGGCAACTCGCCAATAATCTAAAAAGACGCAGTTGAATTTGGGCGGCGTAGCTCAGCCTGATAGAGCGATCGGCTCATACCCGACAGGTCACTGGTTTAAATCCAGTCGCCGCCACCATTACATCAGAACCGCAAACCATAAAAGCCGATGAACCGAACAACATCCTGCCTGACCGTATCTATTCTGTTTTTCTTCTTGATCGCGACCCGCGCGGAATCTGCCCGAGAACTGTTTGAGACATTTTCCACCGATTATGAAAACATTCTTGTCGAAAAGGTCCTCGACGCCGACACAATCGTTTTGGCAACAGGAGAGACAATCAAACTCATCGGCATCCGCGCGCCGGAATTGCCTCCGAAAGAAAAAGTAGAACGCAATGAATTCGGCTTTGTGATCGAACCGCCGATAACGCCTGAAACACCTCTGGAAGAACGATCGTTGGGGTTAGCGCGGGAATTAATGGAAAACCAGAACGTACGGCTGGAGTTCGATACACAAAAGAAGGGCGATGATCTTGCGACCCTGGCTTATGTCTATTTACCCGACGGACGGATGGTCAACCTTGAACTGCTCCGGCAGGGACTTGTTTACATGCACTTGAAGGCTCCCAATCTTAAATACGAAGACCAATTCCGCGCCGCTTACCGGGAAGCCAGACAGGAAAAACGCGGATTCCTGGCCGACTACTAATCCTTCCATGGTCGACATTTGGACTATTCTTTTCATTTTAGTGGTTTTGCTGGTCCTTATTGCCGTCTACGGCAAAAAGTGGTTCGACAGCTTTTGACCTATGTCGCTCGCACAAAAAGTAAAAAACGCGGTCGAGACGCATAAATTATTTATGCCCGGCGAGACCATCATCGTGGGCGTCTCGGGCGGCCCGGACTCCATGGCCTTATTGCATGTGCTTTTGGGTCTCGGGAAAGAATGGGGCATCGCCGTCCATGTCGCGCACGTTAATCACGGTTTGCGCAAAGACGCGGACAAAGACCAAAAATTCGTGCAGCGGTTCGCGCAAACGAAAAATATTCCCTTCAATACAACCACCCTGAAGATCGCCCGCCGGAAAGGAAAGACTTCCGTCGAAGATCTGGCCCGCGAAGCCAGATTTAATTATTTCTTCCGCCTGGCGCGCGAAAACAACATTAAAACGATCGCGCTGGCCCACACCGAAAACGATTTGGCCGAGACGGTCCTGATGCGCATCCTGCGGGGCACCGGCCTTCAAGGGTTGCAAGCCATTCTTCCTAAGAGGACTTTCGGAAATTTTACGGTCATCCGCCCGTTCCTCAGGATCAACCGCAACGAGATCTTGCGCTATCTGAAAAGCCACAAGGTCCCTTTTCGCCTTGACCCGACGAACCGACAAACCAAATTTTTCCGCAACAAAGTGCGCCGAAGTCTGATTCCCTTGCTCGAAGAATATAACCCTAACATCCGTCAGGCCCTGACCAATTTAGCCATTAATGCGGCGCTCGATTATGATCTCCTTAACGCTTTGGGCGAAAATGCCTTTCAACACGCTGTTCACTATCGGGATGGAAGGAAAATTATGCTCAAACTCAAAGAACTTAAGGCCAACCACCCGAGCCTCCAAAGGGCTGTTTTGCGCCAAGCCGTGAACCTGCTCATGCCGGGCGCCTCGCCGACCTCCGAACAAACACTGGCGATCGAACAATTGGTAGAGAAGAACGCATTAAGCGCCGTTGTGACCTTGCCCGGCAATAAGATCTCTTTAAGCCGCGATGACCGCTATTGCATTCTCCTCAAAAAATAGAAGTTGAATTAATGTCGGATTTCGTTATAATAAAACCTCAATAATTTTTTTTAGATTATAATTTAAAATAGAAAAATACAAATATATATGACCGACCAACCGACGTACAAAAAGCCCTTAAAACCGCTTCCTTCCGGAAAAAAGCCCAATAAGCCGCCGCAGACAGGCGGCAACCTTATGCTGTGGATCACGCTGGGATTTCTCTTCATCCTTCTGATGAGCCAAAGCAATACCGTCAGCCGTATCAATCTGCCCCGCCAGCTAACCTATGGGGAATTTTACAATATCGTCCAAACCAACACCCAAACCAAGCAGATCCAGAAGGTGGAGCTTGTCGAGGGCTCCGAAAGGGTCCTGCGGGGAACCATGGCCGACGGCAGCGAATTCCGGCTGAATATCCCCCAGGAGGATCAGGCGCTTTTGGACCTTCTGCGCAAGAATGTGACCAATTTCAGCGTCACGCCGCCCCAGACCTTCTGGAGCCAATTTTTCTTTTCGTTCATGCCGGTCTTAGCCCTGATCCTCTTCATTTGGTACATTTCCTACCGAGGCAGCCAGGTCGGCAACCGCATCTGGTCCTTTGGAAAGTCCAAAGCCCAAATGACGAACAAGGAGACAAACCGATTGACCTTTGCGGATGTGGCTGGCGTGGATGAGGCCAAAGAAGAACTCCAGGAAGTCATCGAATTCTTAAAAGAACCGAAAAAATTCCAACGCCTCGGCGGAAAAATCCCTAAAGGCGTTCTGCTTATCGGGCCGCCGGGGACCGGAAAAACTTTGCTGGCCAAAGCGGTCGCCGGTGAGGCGGGTGTACCATTTTTATCTCTGAGCGGATCGGATTTCGTGGAAATGTTCGTCGGTGTCGGCGCTTCCCGCGTGCGCGATCTTTTTGAACAGGCCCGCAAGGCTTCAAAAACTTCTGCCAAAGGCGCGATCATTTTTATCGATGAGATCGACGCGGTAGGACGCTTGCGTTTTGCCGGTATCGGCGGCGGCAACGACGAACGTGAACAAACCCTGAACGCCTTGCTGGTCGAAATGGACGGATTCAACACCCAGACAGGCGTCATTATCATCGCGGCCACCAACCGCCCCGACACCCTGGACCCGGCGCTTTTACGCCCGGGACGGTTCGACCGGCAGATCGTCGTCGCACTTCCCGACATCAGGGGACGAGAGGGCATTCTTAAAGTCCACACGAAAAACATAAAGCTCGGCACCGATGTGGACCTGATGAAGATCGCCCAGCAAACGGTTTATTTTTCCGGTGCCGATCTGGCCAATGTCTGCAACGAAGCCGCACTTTTGGCCGCCCGCCGGAACAAAGAGGCCGTGGGCATGGACGAAATGCTGGCAGCCGTCGAGCGCGTCACCATGGGGCCGGAAAAGAAGAGCCACACGATCTCCAAGAAAGAAAAGGAAATGACCGCCTACCATGAAGCCGGTCATGCCTTATTGTCGCTCCTTATCGAAGAAGTCGATACCTTCACTAAAGTTTCGATCATTCCCCGCGGCATGGCCGGAGGATACACGCTCACCCCACCTAAAGAAGACAAGCATTATCTTAAGAAAAATGAACTTTTGGGCACAATGACCGTCCTGTTGGGCGGCCTGGTCGCCGAAGAGCTTTCCATGAAAGATACGACGACCGGCGTTTCCAACGACCTACAAAAAGTCACGCAGATCGCCAGGGCCATGATCTGCCAATACGGCATGAATGAAAAAGTCGGACGCTTGGCCTACGGACAAAGCCATGGTCCGCACTTTTTGGGCCGGGACCTCATGGAGCAAAAAGATTACAGCGAAGACACGGCCAAAAGCATTGACCATGAAGTGCGCGAACTGGTCAACCATGCGTATACACGCGCGAAGAAGTTGCTGTCGGAAAACCGCGAGAAATTGGACCTGTTGGCCCGCCGTCTGATCGAAAAGGAAGTCATTGATGTCGACGAAGCCCGCCGTTTATTGGGAATAAAAGACGAAAGTCGTCTGGAAGATGAACGTCCCAACCCAGAAGAAGTCTTGACTCACGTTAATCAGCCGCCAAAAGATCAACATTAATACCTTAATGTGAAGACCGCACCTTCATCGAAGCCTGTCCGCCCGCATTTTATTTTAAAGGCGGGGAGGTTTGTCCTTCCTTTGGGCCGCATGACCCGGATCATGGGGATCATAAACGTAACACCCGATTCATTCAGCCGCGACGGTCTTATCCGCAAAAAAAACACCTATCCCGCCCAGGCGCGCCGCTATGCGGAAAAATTAATCCGCGAGGGAGCGGATATCGTTGACGTCGGAGGGGAATCGTCCCGGCCCGGGGCCTTGCCCGTCAGCGCGGCGGAAGAAATTGACCGGGTTATTCCTTTGATCAAACATCTTGCCCGGAAACACCCTTCCGTGCCGATCTCCGTCGATACATACAAACCTTTGGTCGCCCGGAAAGCCCTGGAAGAGGGGGCAAGCATCGTCAATAACATCTGCGGAAGCCAACCTGACAAGCAGTTACTCAAGACAGTCAGGGATTTTGGCGCGGCCGTTGTTCTTATGCACATGCGCGGCAATCCCCGGACGATGCAAAAAAATATCCGCTATCGGCATTTAATCGACGATATAGCGCGCGAGCTAAAAAAATCCATCGAAATTTGCTTGGAAATCGGAATTAAATCGGATAGAATTATAATCGATCCCGGGATAGGCTTCGGCAAAACTCCGGAACACAATCTTCAGTTGATTTCCGGCTTGAATGCTTTTCATCGCTTAAAGCAGCCTATCCTTATCGGAACCTCACGGAAATCCTTTATCGGGAAAATCCTGCAAAAGGAAGTCCACGAACGGCTTATGGGAACAGCAGCGACGGTAACGGCAAGCATCTTGCAGGGAGCGCACATTGTCCGCCTTCACGATGTCGGCGAGCTTAAAGACCTCGTCATCATGACCGACGCTATCATTAACGCGAATTCGACAACCAAGAAAAAAGCATGACCTTTGATCCCGTCTGGATATTGAAATACACCCTCAAACCGCTTCTGGAGATCGTTGTTTTGTGGGTCGTATTTTACCGTATTTTAGTCTTCTTCGAAGGAACGCGCGCCTTTCACGTCCTTAAGGGGCTGATCTACCTGCTGCTCGCGTTCTTGATCTCCCAATTCCTCAACCTCGAGACGCTCAATTGGCTTTTGACCAAGTTCTTTGCCATCTCGATCATCGCCTTGCTCATCATTTTTCAACAGGAGCTGCGCCAGGGATTGGCGAGATTGGGACAGCAACATCTGTTCAATATCACCCTGGAAGAAACAGAGGTCATCGCGCTCATCGAAGAGATCACCTCGGCCGTCTTCAAGCTTTCGCGCAAAAAGATCGGCTGCCTGATCGCCATCGAGCGGGAGAACAAATTAAAACCCTATATCGAAAGCGGCCTGGTCATTGACGCCCAGATTTCTTCCGAGTTGCTGCAAAGCATCTTCATGCCGAATTCTCCCTTACACGACGGAGCGGTCATCATCCGCGGGGAGCGTGTTGTTGCCGCTTCCTGCCTGTTCCCGCTTTCCGAAAACCCCACATTCGCCAAGATCGTCGGCACGCGCCATCGCGCCGCCCTGGGATTGACCGAGCAGACCGATGCGGTCGTCCTCATGGTCTCCGAAGAAACCGCGGAAGTCTCAGCGGCCATGACAGGGCGTTTTATTCCCGTTGTGAACAAGGAAGGCCTGGAAAACCTCCTGAAAGAAATTTTGTTAACGCACAATAAGAAAAAGAAATGAAGAAGTGGCTCACACACAATCTGAC
>CAZCLW010000045.1:0-18550 GCA_964499685.1 uncultured Planctomycetales bacterium | reverse complement strand
ATGAAAAATGTCGCGCCAGAGAATCAGGCCTATATCCTGGGCACGCGCCTGGGATTGATTACCTTGTTCGCCACGCTGGCTTTTTTGGTCAAGATCGCCTGGGACAGAAAGCAGAAATCAGCGGAGAATCTGCGATGACCCTCTCGGGCTGGATATTCTTGATCTTGTCATGGGGCGCGATCTCCACGCTCACCCTTTATTGCTTCATTAAAGTCCTTGCCCAAAAGAATTTAAGATGACTGTTCTGAAACATTGGACCGATATTTCGACGACCCTAAAATCCGGCATGGTCCATTGGCCCAGCGATCCGGAGGTTGTTATCACGCGCGCGGTCGATATGGCCAAGGGCGGACGTTGCAATATTTCCCATCTGAATATGGGTTCCCATACCGGAACGCATATGGATGCGCCGCTGCATTTTTTGCATAACGGCAAGAGCTTGGATAAAATGCCGCTGGAGGCGACGGTGGGGCCCGCGCGGGTCATCGGGATCAAAGATAAAGAGAAGATCAAAGTCTCCGAGCTGCGACAGCACAAGATTCGCAAGGGGGAGAGGGTCCTTTTTAAGACGTTCAATTCCCGACGGTGCTGGAAAACTGATGCCTTTGTTGTGGATTTTGTCCATATCCCCGAAGAGACAGCCGTGTATCTGGCCAAAACCGGCGTACGCACCGTGGGTGTCGATTATCTTTCGGTCGGAGGATATAAAAAAGACGGCCGCCAGACCCATGAGGCCCTGCTCGGGGCGGGCATTTGGATCATTGAAGGGCTGAACCTTTCCAAGATAAAACCGGGCCGTTATGAGCTCGTCTGTCTTCCTTTAAAGATCCTGAATTCCGATGGGGCGCCGGCCCGCGCCATCCTCGGCCGCTAGCTCTCCCGTATTGCCTATTGTCCCCTCGGATGTTATAATTACCCCTTTCGGTTAAGAAGGTGAAAATCCATGATCACAGCAAGCAATGTAACATTACAATTCGGCAAACGGCGGCTTTTCGAGAATGTGAACCTTACGTTCACACCCGGAAATTGCTATGGATTGATCGGCGCCAACGGCTCGGGCAAATCCACGTTTCTTAAGCTCTTGTCCGGTGAACTGGACACGACCGCCGGCGAGATCTCCATCGTGCCGGGCAAGCGGATCTCGGTCCTGAAACAGGACCAGTTCGCTTTTGATGAGCATACCGTCTTGACGACGGTCATCATGGGGCACAAAGAACTTTACGAGATCATGCAGGAAAAAGACGCTCTGTACGCCAAGGCTGATTTTTCCGAGGTCGACGGCCTGCGGGCCTCCGAGCTTGAAACACAATTCTCCGAAATGAACGGCTGGAACGCCGAATCTGACGCCGCGATCCTCTTGAGCCATGTGGGTATCCCCGACGAGCTGCATCAATTGAAGATGAAGCAGTTGGAGGGGAGCCAGAAGGTCCGCATCCTGCTCGCCCAGGCGCTTTTCGGCAACCCCGACATCCTTTTGCTGGACGAGCCTACCAACCAGCTGGACATGGAGACCGCTATGTGGCTGGAAGAATTTCTGATCGACTTCAGCAATACCGCCATCATTGTCTCGCACGACCGGCATTTTCTGGACAAGGTCTGCACGCATATCGTCGATATCGATTTTGGAAAAATGCAACTTTACAGCGGCAACTATTCGTTCTGGTATGAGGCGAGCCAGCTGGCCCTGCGCCAGCGTTCCGATCAGAACCGGAAGATAGAAGAGAAGCGCAAAGAACTGCAGGATTTTATCGCGCGCTTCAGCGCGAACGCTTCGAAGGCGAGACAAGCCACCGCCCGCAAAAAGATCCTGGAAAAGCTTAATATCGACGAGATCAAACCATCTTCCCGGAAATATCCGTCGGTGCTCTTCCGCCAGGAGCGCGAGGCTGGGAACGATATTCTGGACATCGAGAATTTAAGCAAATCCATTGACGGAAAATTGATGTTCAAGGATTTTACATTTCAGGTCCAGAAAAAGGACAAGATCGCCTTGATCGGACGCAACGACCTT
The DNA here is from genome assembly GCA_964499685.1 of uncultured Planctomycetales bacterium. Lineage (GTDB taxonomy): Bacteria > Omnitrophota > Gorgyraeia > Zapsychrales > GWA2-47-8 > CAZCLW01. The sequence goes on along the minus strand of CAZCLW010000045.1, from coordinate 16,539 downwards.
GTCAAAACGACCTTGTTCCAGGCCTTGACCGGCGAGATTTCCGCTGACAGCGGGAATTTCAAATGGGGCGCCTCGACCAGTCGAGCGTATTTTCCTAAAGACAATAAGAAATTTTTTGATTCGGACCTGAATCTCATCGATTGGCTGCGCCAATATTCGGAGAACAAGGACGAGAATTTTATCCGCGGCTTTTTAGGCCGGATGCTTTTTTCGGGTGAGGACTCCCTGAAAAGCGTCAGGGTCCTTTCCGGAGGCGAGAAGGTCCGCTGCATGCTTTCGCGCATGATGCTCGTCGGTGCGAATGTCCTTATTTTCGATGAGCCCACCAACCATCTGGACCTTGAATCCATTATTGCGCTCAACAAGGCGCTGGAAACATTTGAAGGCACCATTCTGTTTTCTTCACACGATCATCAATTTGTCCAGACCGTTGCCAACCGTATCGTTGAAGTTACCCCCAACGGCACCATCGACCGCGTCCATACGACGCTCGATGAGTATCTTGCCGACGAAAATATCAAGAAACAGCGCGAGCTTCTTTATGAGGCCGTCCATGATACCGTTTAGCCTCAAAGGCGAGTATATCGAACTCTCCCAGCTGTTAAAAGCGACCGGCCTGGCGGAGACCGGCGGTCAGGCGGGGCAGGCCATCACGGGCGGTTTGGTTAGGGTCGACGGACAAATTGAAAAGCGCAAAGGCTGCAAGATCCGCAGCGGGCAAAAAGTTGAATTCGGCGATCATACGGTCCTTATTCAGGGGTCGGGTTAGTTTTCTCGATGAAATCCGATAACGGGCTTGCGCCAACATTCGATCTTTACCGCCCAAGCTTATGGATCATCTGGGCCGATTGTCCGGCCGGAAGGCCTAATCGTGGCCGGTTCTGAACGGCAGATCCGCTATTTTACCGGCATTAATTATAAACAGAACTTAAAGTACTTGTCAGACCAGGGGTTCCGTTTAAGGCATGCGGTGTTCAGGCGGGTTTGGGGCAGAAAAACACCCCTTGCCGGTCCTCGGGGTCTTCGATAATGCGAAAGAGGGCCTAAAAATGGTTCTTAAATCGTTGAACTTGCGCCATCAGGGGCCTAAAAAAGATTTCTGGCTATTTTTGATAAAATACGCTATAAGTAATATACTTTTAAAAGCCTATATATTAATACAGGAGGTCCTATGGTCATGAACGTCTTAAAAACCAAAAAAACATCTACAAAACGCATTTTTACCCCGGTCAATACCAAAAAGTATACGTCAGCTGAGATCCGCCAAAAGGTCGAAAAAAAGGCCTATGAGCTGTATGAACAGCGCGGATGCAATCACGGCAATGATATTACCGATTGGCTGGAAGCCGAAAGAATAGTCCTGGCCGAGCTTGCCCAAAGCAAATAAGATTTTCCTCTGTAAATATATGCCATTCAAATGTTTATCCTCGTTTGGTTTAGTTCCAAATTGATGAGGAAAATATTGACAAGCATTTGAAAAAAATGTAGTCTGAAGCAAGAAGCAGAAGTAGAAGATAGTAAATACGTAAAAAGGTAACAGCAACAGTTCCAGACGTATGTTTGCTTTATCCTTGGCATATTTGCTATTTTCTATGGTCCAACAACTTAAGAGGAGGCAAGTAGAAATGGCTAAGGGTAAAGTGAAATGGTTCAATGCCAAAAAGGGTTACGGTTTCATTTCTTCCGATACGGGAGAAGACGTGTTTGTCCATTTCAGCTCCATCGAATCCGACGGATACAAGACCCTCGATGAAGGGGAAGAGGTCGAATTCGAGGTCGAAAAGGACAATAAGGGCCTCAAGGCCAAAAATGTCCAAAGAAAGAAGTAATAAAAAATAATGCATACTTTCCATATCCCCGTCATGGGGACCGCGTTTTCCATTGACACACCCCTCAAAGTGGCTCGTTATGGTATTCATTCCGTAATTTCCCTCGTCGATGACAAGCTGATTGAGAATGTGCGTAAATTTTACTGCCAGAAGAGCGGCGAGCCGTATGTGCCCATTACAGACGAAGAAGAAGACTTCAGGGCCAAACGGATCACCGCTTATCTCAACCTTGTCGACCGGCTGGTCAAAAAGCAGTTTGAGGAATTGAAGGCTTCGGCCTTTGAGTCCGGAACGGAAATAACGAAATACTTTGAGCTTCTTCCGGAAAATTCTTCTCTTAAAAGAGCCTATCGTTCCATGCTGGCCTGCACCGACCATGCGCAAAAACTCCTTTTGCAGCAACAATTGCGGGAGGAAATGCGCACCGGTGAGATCCAGGTCAATATCATGACCAAGCTGGACCGGCCCAATTACGGTAAAGACGGCCAAGAGCTGCCTTCGGAATTTTCAGACGCCTTGGCGGCCTTGCGGGGTTTTGCCAAAAGCACCTTGCAGTCCGCCATTGTTTTCTCGGCCGGTATTAACCGAAAATTGTACAGCTATGTGGAAGAATTCAAGGATTTTTACGCTGACGCCACAGGCTTTATCAAGAAGAAAATCATCCTGAAGGTAAGCGATTACCGCTCCTCCATCATTCAAGGTAAATTCTTTGCCAAAAAAGGCCTTTGGGTCTCGGAATTCCGCATTGAATCGGGATTGAATTGCGGCGGGCATGTTTTTCCGACGGACGGTTTCCTGATGGGTCCGATCCTGAATGAATTCAGGCAGAAACGCCAGGAACTGGTCCAGACCCTGATGGAAATGTGCAATGAAGCTTTGAAGTTGAAGGAAAAGATCACGCTGGCCAAGGCCCCGGCCCTCAGGATCACCGCGCAGGGAGGTATCGGCACGGCCAAGGAAAAGGAATTCCTTCACGAAGAATATGAAGTGGACAGCGTAGGGTTGGCGACACCTTTTCTCCTTGTTCCGGAAGTGACCAACGTTGATCCGCAAACGCTGCAAAAATTATCCGCGGCCAAGGAAGAAGATCTGTACGTAAGCGACGTTTCGCCTTTGGGTGTGCGATTCAATAATTTACGCCATTCCTGCAGCGATGATGAACGCGACAGCCGTGTCGTCAAGGGGCGGCCGGGAAGCGGTTGTCCGAAAGGTTATCTGGTCTCGAATACGGAATTTACCGAAAAACCCATTTGCACCGCCTCGCGTCAATATCAAAAATTGAAGATCGAGCAGCTTCAAAAGGAAAATCTCGCCCCCGAAACCTATCAGAAGCGGTTTGATCAGGTCGTGACCAAGTCCTGTATATGCAACGATCTGGGCGAACCGGCCATGATCAATTATCATTTGGGGAACGGCTCCAAGCGTTTTTCCGCCGTATGCCCAGGGCCCAATATGGCCTACTTTTCAAAGATCTCCACGCTGAAGGAAATGGTCGATCATATTTACGGGCGTATCAATCTCCTTAACGGCACCTACCGCCCGCACATGTTTATCAAAGAATTGAAGATGTACGTCGAGTATTTCATCAAAGATGCCAAAAAAGCGATTGAGGCCCCGACCGAGAAGCAGCGTAAATATCTGAACGAGTTCAAGGATAATCTTTTCATCGGTATTGAATATTACCGGGAACTGTTCCCCAGAATGGTCCATGAGCCGGAAGAATTCCGGCAGACCATGTTGAACGAACTGCAGGAGTTTAAAGACGAGCTCGATAATTTTGTGCGCCGGCATTTCCAATTTTTTTCAGAACCCTGTGCCGCTTCCCTATAAAGTTTTTTCTTTCCAACCCTTCAGTTATCCAACAATCTATCGCCGCAGATGAATAAGACGTCCTTCGCGCAAAAGATAGGCCTGTTTGTTTTCGGTTTACTGGCCGCTTTTCTTTTGATCGAGATAGCCCTGCGCCTGGGCGGTCTTTTATTTTTCGCCGGTCAGGAGCGGGGCAACCGGGAGCTTTCCGGGACCGACGGCGTCTATGCGGTCCTCTGCGTGGGGGAATCGACCACGGCGCTCGGCGGGGAACATGCCTATCCGCGCCAATTGGAAACGATCCTCAATGAGCGTCAGTCCGGCATGAAGTTCGAGGTCATCAATAAAGGTGTTCCGGCGACGACCACCGCCCGCATCGTCCAAAACCTACCGCACTATATTAAAGAGTATGATCCCGACATGGTTGTTGCCATGATGGGCATTAATGACGGTTTGAGCTATATCCGGGCCGAGGAGGGTTCCTGGCTTAAGCCGGTCTATGGCCTGCGTACCGTGAAGTTATTGCGTTTATTAAATGAACATTTAAGGAAAAAAATGGAAGAACGGCGCGGTTCCCCGGCGGAAAAAGAATGGAATAAATTAGAACGGCAGGTCAATGCCTCTCCCAGTCCTCAGAATTTTACCAATCTTGCGCAATTATACCGCGCCGCGGGCCGGAATGAAAAGGAGTTTGAGGCCCTGCAAAAAGCTCTGAAGCTTGACCCGAACTATGTCCCTGCCCTCGAAAATATGGGAAGCTACTATAAACGCATGGGGGACTATGACAAGGCGGTCGAAGTTTTTCAGAAAGCGCTGGAGCTTGCGCGGATCTCCGAGCGCGCGATCGAGATCTATGCGGAGTTGGCTGAGTCGTTCAAGCTTGCAGGTCAATATGCGGCAGCGGAGAATGTTCTTTCGCGGGCCATTCAATCCATTCCGTCGCATCCGGGCGCGTACGCCAGCTTGGGTGAAATGTATTTGGACCGCGGGCAGTATGAAGAAGCCATAAAGCTTTTTGAGAAACAACTGGCGGTAAATCCGAAGGCTGACACCGCCTATATAAAATTGGCCTACAGTTACCATCGGGCGGGGAGTCCTGAAAAAGCTGAGGCGGTCCTTAAGGAAGGGATACGGCATAATCCGGATGACATAAATCTTTACGCTGAGTTAGCTTATCTTCTATTGGAAAAGGGAGATTTGACGGAGGCCGAAAAAATCATTCAACAGGCCGTTGATCTGAAGCTCGAAGATCCCAAAGGGGTCCTTAGCCGATGGTTCCTTCATTATGAAGCCCGCCCCGGGGTCAAAGATAGCCGGCTTATGGCTTGGTTCGCCTCGCGCCCGGGTGTTTATGCCGAGAATACCTTGAATAATTTTGAAGAGATATACAATATCCTGCGCCGGCACGATATACCACTGGTTGTTGCCCAATATCCCATGCGCGCTCTTGAGCCTTTACGCCGCCTGTTCCAGGACAATGGCGATGTTATTTTCGTGGACAATGAGCGTATATTTAAGGAAGCCGTGAGCAGAGAAGGATATAGTGTTTACTTTTCAGACCGGTTTGCCGGTGATTTCGGCCATGCCACCGCTAAAGGAAATTTTCTGCTCGCCAACCGCATTGCTCAAGCAATCCTTGCCTGGTTGGGGCGATAAATCTATAACCGCATATATTGCAACATCTTTGACCCTTAAAATAGGCCCTTTTCCGGCCTCGTTTTTCCTTATAAAAGATAGTAGAAATTTTTTTTATTTTAGTGTAACATACTAGGTCATTTAAATTATTTAAATTAATATTCATACTAAAAGGAGAGATTTCGGTGGCTAACGAGACGCTGGTTATTTCGGGCAATAAGATCATCATCCGTCTTCAGGACCATGTGTGCGAAACATCTGAAGAACTGATGGAAAGTAAATTTTTCCTTGAGATCCTTCGCCGCGGGATCGATGAATTGACCCGGCGGAATTCGTTCTTATTGAACATCTTTGACAAACAAGGCCCCACGCCGCAGAGCATTGAAATCCTGGTCAAGACATTGCAGGCGCTGATCAAGGTCAACGCCGAATCGGTCATGCGTATGGTCCCCGGTTCGGAGGTGTTTTTCCGGGACAAAAATCTCTTTCATGAGTTCGTGGAATTCATTTACAATCACTGGCGCAATTACGAGCGTTTTGTTATCTGCGATTCGACCGGCCGCGACCTGGACAAAAGGCCTTACCGGACCTTCCATGGCACCGTCGAGCACCTGACCCATTTGATCCGTTGGACTTACCGGGATATCCAGGAACACATTACCGACAGCCATCCGCGGATTTACCGGCAGGTCATTGCCGGCGCGGAAGTGGCCACCATTTCCGTCCCCAAAGAAATCCCTTTTAAGGACCCAGTTTATAAGAAGCTGAATGACATCGCTCTTATCCGGCAGATACTCTTGTATCCGCCGCTTATCCTGAATCCGCCCATGAACAAACGTTCGGGAAAATTTGAGCGGGTCATGGAAAACCCCCTGGAATTTATCGGGGATTTCAAGAAAGAAGAGTGGCTGTGCTATCCGGCCAAGGTCGGGCCGCTCGTCATCCTGATCTATTTCCATATGAAGTTCTTTGAGTTGGGCCTGTCCTTATGCAACTTGTTCAAGCTGGCGGACGATGAGGATTTAACGCGCCAGCCGGACGCTGTTTATGTCTTCGGCGTGCCGGACAATAGCCTGGACCGTTTTTCTTCGTTCCCGACGGTCTTTTACGATGATCTGAAGAACAACATGCTGGTAGGGGCCGTGCCCAACCGTGATGAGTTCGGGTATTTCGGTTATTTGAAAAAAATGGTGCTTACGCTGCATAACATCAAGATGATGAAAATGGGCCGCTGGCCTTTCCACGGAGCCATGGTCCGCCTTCTGCTCAAGGGCAACAAAAATGCGACCATCCTTTTTATCGGCGATACCGGCGCTGGAAAATCAGAAACGCTGGAGGCCCTGCGCGGGCTCGCGGAAGAGTATATCCAGGACATCATCATCATTGCCGATGATATGGGTTCTATCGAAACGAACAAAAAAGGTGAGATCGTCGGCTATGGGACCGAGATCGGCGCATTCTTGCGGCTCGATGACCTGCAGCCCGGTTACGCCTTGGGACAGATCGACCGCGCGATCATCATGAGCGCCAATCAGATCAACGCGCGCATCATCCTTCCTGTCACCACCTACGAAAACCTTATTCAAGGCCATAAGATCGATTATATCCTGTATGCGAACAATTATGAGGAGATCGACGAGGAGCACACCACCATTGAGCGTTTTGAGTCGGTGGATGATGCCATGAAGGTCTTCCGTGAAGGGACGGTCATGAGCAAAGGAACAACGACGTCTCACGGTATCGTGCATTCCTACTATGCCAATGTGTTCGGGCCGCCCCAATACAAGGACGTGCACGAGCCTCTGGCGCAGAAATTCTTTAAGTTATTCTTTGACCAGAAGATCTTTGTCGGGCAGGTCCGTACGCGCCTGGGCCTTTCAGGCTGGGAAAGGACCGGTCCGGAAGAGGCTGCCAAAGAATTGCTCAAATTGATCATGGAAAGTTGATCGTGACTTCAACGACGAAGACAAAAGTGATCTCCAAAAAGACGGCCGGCCTGCCGCGCATCATCATCGAAAGCGTCTCTCCGCAGGTGGACGGCGGGCAATACCCGGTCAAGCGCGTGGTCGGCGAGAAAGTGATTGTCCAGGCGGACATTTTCACCGAAGGCCATAATTACATCATGGCGCATCTTTTATACCGGAAGGACAGCGAACGCGCCTGGCAGAAAGTGCCCATGCGTTTCCTGGAGAATGACCGCTGGGAAGGCGTTTTTCGCGTCGAGAGCCTTGAGACTTATCATTACACCATCCAGGCCTGGGTCGACCACTTCAAGACCTGGCAAAAAAGCCTGCTAAAAAAATTCGAGCAGGTGGAAGACATCCGTCCGGACCTGCAATTCGGCCTGGAGTTCCTGGAAAAGCTCATTCAGCACAAAAAGGACAGAAGCATTCCGCAGATCCAGGAGTTCATCAAGAACATCCGGGCGCAGAAAAATATCAATGAATCGATACGCCTGGCCTTAAGCGACCAGCTGCTTTATCTGGTGCGCCAATTCCCGGACAAAAATACGTTCATGACATACCATAAGACCCTGACGGTCGCGGTGGACCGCGACAAGGCGGGTTTCAGTTCCTGGTATGAATTCTTTCCGCGCTCATGCGGTTTCAACGGAAAGCATGGGACGATTAAAGATTGCGAGATGTTCCTGCCTGAAATTTCCCGCATGGGATTTGATGTCATTTATCTTCCGCCTGTTCATCCTATCGGCCAAACCAAGCGCAAGGGAAAGAATAACGCTTCCAGCGCCAACGCCGAAGATTGCGGAAGCCCTTGGGCCATCGGCGGAAAAGAAGGGGGGCACAAGTCCATTCATCCGCAGCTGGGGACACTGGAAGATTTCAAGCATTTTGTGCGCATGGCGAATAATTTCGGAATAGAGATCGCCATGGACCTCGCTTTTCAATGCTCGCCGGACCATCCTTACGTCAAAAAATATCCCGATTGGTTCAAGCGCCGCCCCGACGGGTCCTTTCAATGCCTGGAAGATCCGCCCCTCAAGTATGAGGACGTCCTTCCGTTTAATTTTGAGACCGCCGATTGGCAGAACCTTTGGCTTGAATTAAAAAGTATCGTGGTCTTCTGGATCAAGCAGGACATCAAGATCTTCCGCGTGGACAGCCCGCATACCAAGCCGTTCGCTTTCTGGAAATGGCTCATCGGCGAGATCAAAAAAGAATATCCGGATGTTCTTTTTCTGTCGGCCGATTTTACCCGTTCTAAAGTAATGCAACAGTTGGCTAAATTGGGTTTTTCACAGTCTTATACGTATTTCACCTGGCGCACCACCAAGTGGGAGCTGGTCCAGTATCTTAATGAACTCAGTCAACCGCCTTTGCGGGACTATTACCGTCCGAATTTCTGGCCCAACACACCGGATATCCTCCCGTTCAATTTACAGCACGGCGGCCGTCCCACGTTCATCTCCCGCTTCATGCTGGCGGCGACACTTTCTTCGAACTACGGGATCTACGGTCCCGCCTATGAGCTGTGCGTTTCGGCGGCCTTGGAAGGGAAAGAAGAGTACTATAATTCCGAAAAATACGAGATCAAGATCTGGGACCGCAATCAGGCGGGAAACCTCAAGGACTTGATCGCCCAGATCAATAAGATCCGTCGGGAAAACCCGGCCTTTCAAGCCTCCTGGAACGTGAAATTTTGCGATGTGGACAACGTCAATTTAATTTCCTATTATAGAGCAACAGAGGACCTGTCCAACATCGTCCTGATGGTCGTTAATCTGGATTCCTTCCACATTCAATCAGGCTGGGTCCGGATCCCCTTGAACAAACTGGGGATCAATTTTGAACAGCCATACAAAATGTCGGACCTTATTACCGGCGAAGAATACCTCTGGCAGGGGGAATGGAATTATGTCGAGCTTAATCCCTACACCCTGCCGGTGCACATTTTCAAGGTCCAGAAACTTTAAAATATCCCATGAACGGCGTTACCTTCGAAAAGACCCTTCTCACCGACCATGACATTTATCTGTTCAAGGAGGGGAACCACTTTCAGCTTTACGAAAAGCTGGGCGCGCATCCGTTGACCCATAACGGCGTGGAAGGGACTTATTTTGCGGTCTGGGCGCCGAATGCCGAGAGCGTTTCGGTCATCGGCAATTTTAACGGATGGAACCGCGCCTCGCATCCGCTGGGGACCCGCTGGGATTCTTCGGGCATCTGGGAGGGGTTTATCCCCGGCGTCAAAAAGGGTGAAGTTTATAAATATTACATCGTTTCCCGGCACAATGGGTTCCGTGCGGAAAAGACCGACCCCTACGCCTTTTATTTTGAAGTGCCGCCTAAGACCGCTTCGATCGTATGGGACCTTGAGTATACCTGGAATGACCAGAAGTGGATGCAGGAGCGTCATCAAAAAAATGCGCTCAACGCGCCCATGGCGGCCTATGAATTGCATCTTGGCTCCTGGCGCCGCATGGTCGAAGAGAACAACCGTTCGTTGACCTACCGCGAAATTGCCAAATTCCTCGTCGATTATATTAAGTCCATGGGATTCACGCATGTGGAATTCCTGCCCTTGATGGAACATCCCTTTTACGGTTCCTGGGGGTATCAATCCATCGGATATTTTGCGCCCACGAGCCGCTACGGCTCTCCGCAGGACCTGATGTATCTGATCGACCAGCTTCATCAGAACGATATCGGCGTCATTTTCGACTGGGTGCCGTCGCATTTTCCTTCCGACGAGCACGGGCTGGCCTACTATGACGGCACGCATCTCTATGAGCATGAGGACCCGCGCAAAGGCTTTCACCCTGACTGGAACAGCTATATCTTTAACCACGGCCGCAACGAGATCCGGGAATTCTTGACCTCCAGCGCTGTTTTCTGGTTCGATAAATACCATATCGACGGCATCCGTGTCGACGCGGTCGCTTCTATGATCTATCTGGACTATTCGCGCAAACACGGCGAATGGATCCCGAACCACTATGGCGGCAATGAGAACATTGAGTCGATCGATTTCTTAAAACGGCTTAATCAGGTTATTTATGAGCGTTTCCCGGCGGTGCAGACCGTTGCCGAAGAATCGACAGCCTGGACAGGCGTGTCGCGTCCGGTCTATTCCGGCGGATTAGGTTTCGGCATGAAATGGAACATGGGGTGGATGCACGATACCCTTAAATACATCTCCAAAGATCCGATCTTCCGCAAGTATCATCACAATGAACTCACGTTCAGTCTTTTGTATGCCTTTACTGAAAATTTTGTCCTCTCCTTGTCGCACGATGAAGTCGTGCACGGGAAAGGTTCGTTGTTCGGCAAGATGCCGGGCAATGACTGGCAAAAGTACGCGAACCTGCGGCTGCTTTACGGGTACATGTATGCCCATCCGGGCAAGAAATTACTTTTTATGGGCGATGAATTCGGACAGTGGCCGGAGTGGTCCCATGAACAAAGTGTGGAGTGGCACGCCCTGAATTTCCCTCCGCACCAGGGAATGGCCAAATGGATGCAGGACCTGAACGCCTTGTACCGGCGGGAAAAGGCCCTTTTTCAGAACGATTTCAGCGCGGAAGGTTTTCAATGGATCGACGCGAACAATTATGAACAGAGCGTTTTAAGTTTTATCCGAAAAGGATATAACCCGGATGATAAAATAGTGGCCGTATGTAATTTCACGCCGGCAACTCACTATGATTTCAGGATCGGCGTTCCGCATCACGGTTATTGGAAAGAACTGCTCAACAGCGATGCGCAGGAGTACGGCGGGAGCGGTCAAGGAAATTTGGGCGGTAAGATGGCCGAGAATATCCCCTTCCATGGCCAGCCGGTCTCCATTTCCATCACCGTGCCGCCGCTAGGCGTTGTTTTGTTCAAAAAGTTGGAATTGAAATAGGCCGGCCAGCCGCCGTTCAAAAAGAAAGCAGACGTTAGTGGCTACCGCAAAATTTATCTGTATCCACGGACATTTTTACCAACCCCCCCGTGAAAATCCCTGGTTGGAAGAGGTGGAGTGGCAGGATTCCGCTTATCCTTTTCATGACTGGAATGAGCGGATCTCTTCCGAGTGTTACGCTCGCAATGCTGCCTCCCGTATTTTGGACAGCAATCGCCAGATCACCGACATCATCAACAATTATTCCATGATCAGTTTTGATTTCGGGCCCACGCTCCTTTCCTGGATGGAGTATAAGGACCCCGAAACCTACCGCGCCATTTTGGAGGCGGACCGCCTGAGCCTGAAAAAATTCAACGGCCACGGTTCCGCTCTGGCCCAGGTCTATAACCATCTTATTATGCCGCTGGCGAACAGCCGGGACAAACGGACACAAGTGTTGTGGGGCATAAAGGATTTTGAATACCGTTTCAAACGCAAGCCCGAAGGGATGTGGCTCGCCGAGACCGCGGTCGACCTTGAATCGCTGGACATCATGGCGGAAATGGGGATCAAATTCACCATTTTGGCGCCGCATCAGGCCAAGCGGGTCAAGAAGATGGGGGATCACCACCGCTGGAAGAACGTTACGGACCAGAAGATCGATCCCAAAACGGCGTACCTGTGCCGCCTTCCGTCAGGCCGATCGATCAATGTTTTCTTTTATGACGGGCCCGTTTCCCGCGCGGTCGCTTTTGAAGGACTTTTGAATAACGGCGAGAATTTTGCCCGCCGTCTCGTGAACGCCTTTGATCCCCATCTGGAAACCCCGCAAATGGTCCACATGGCGACCGACGGAGAAAGTTACGGCCATCATCACAAATTCGGTGACATGGCCCTGGCCTATTGCCTGCAGTTCATCGAAAAGAACAAGCTGGTCGATGTCACGATTTACGGCGAATACCTGGAACGGTTCCCGCCGGACCATGAGGTGGAGGTCATTGAAAATACGTCCTGGAGCTGCGCGCACGGTGTGGAGCGTTGGCGCAAAGATTGCGGTTGCCGCATAGGGGCCCAGCCGGCATGGAACCAGCAATGGCGCACGCCGTTGCGGGAGGCCTTTGACTGGGTGCGGGATGAATTGATCCCGTTGTACGTCCAGCATATGCAGGACCTTAAACTCAGCCCCTGGTCGGCCCGCGATGCCTACATCGACGTTATCCTGGACCGCTCACCTGAAAATGTCGATAAGTTTTTTGCGGCTTTTGCGCCCAGGGAATTTTCCGAGACCGAGCGCATCCGCCTCTTGAAGCTTTTAGAAATGCAGCGCAATGCCCTGCTTATGTTCACCAGTTGCGGATGGTTCTTTGACGATATTTCCGGCATCGAACCGGTCCAATGCCTAAAGTACGCCGGCCGGGCCATCCAATTGGCCAAGGACATAAGCGGCATGGACTTGGAAGCGGGTTTTTTAAAGATCCTGGAAAAGGCCAAGAGCAATAACGAAGCCTACAAGGACGGCGCGTTTATTTACCGCACTTTTGTCAAACCGGCGGTGGTGGACCTTCTGGCCGTAGGAGCGCATTACGCTTTTATGTCCTTGTTTGAGGAATATCCGGAGAAGGCGCAAATGTACTGTTTTACGGTACAGCGCGAACAAAGCGAGCTTAAAGAGATGCGGCGGATCCGCTTGGTCATCGGCCGGGCAAGCATCCAGTCCAATATTACGCTTGAACGGACCTCTTTCAGTTTTGCCGTCCTGCACTTAGGCGACCACAATCTGATCGGCGGGGTGGAAAGCGGCCTGGAGCAGGAAAAATTCACCATCATGTATTCGCAGATCCTGCAGCTGTTCATGGCCAGCAATATCCCCGAAGTTGTCAACATCATCAATGCGTATTTCGGGGCCTATCAGTATTCCCTGTGGCATTTGTTCAAGCACGAGCAGCAGAAAATACTGAAGCATGTTCTGCGGTTCGTCACGGAGGAAATAGAGGGCTCTTTCCGTCAGATCTACGAAAGCTATTATCCGCTCATGCAGATCAAAGACAATATCCGCCTGCCTTTGCCCAAGACGTTATTGGCGGTCGTCGAGTTCATCTATAACCGCGATCTTATGCAGATCCTTGAAAGGGAAGAGATCGACGCGGAACGCCTGCATAATCTGGTCGCGGAGCTCAAGCGCTGGGCCTTTGAGCGCGACCGCGCGGATCTAAGTTTTACCGCCACCCGGCGCGTCAATGAGCTTATGGTAAAACTTTCGCATAATGTCATGGACGGCATCTTGATCGAGAAGATCGTATATATCCTTAATCGATTGAACGAATTGAACCTCAATCTCGACCTGTGGAAGGCGCAAAATATTTATCTCCATATCGGCAAACAACTCTACATTCAAAGAAAGAACCAGCCTCAGCACGATGCCTTGATCGAGCGGTGGATCAATGCGTTCGAACAGCTGGGACAGATCCTTCAGGTTAAGGTAAATTTTTCTCCCGCAAAGTGATCGGCCTGATTTATGCAACGCGGCAGCGGCATATTGCTCCACATCACATCGCTTCCTTCCGAATTCGGTATCGGCGACCTAGGCCCCGGCGCCTACCGCTTCATTGATTTTCTCGCCGAAGCCAAACAGAAATATTGGCAGATCCTTCCTCTGACGCCAACGGAAGCGATCAATCATCATTCCCCTTACAGCGGCATCTCGGCTTTTGCCGGAAACCCGCTCCTTATCAGCCCCGAGCTTCTGGTCAAAGAAGGGTGGTGCGGGGATCCTTTATTGAAAGACAAGCCGCTTTTTTCCGAGAGGAAAGTCAAATATGACGCGGTCCTACGGTTCAAGTCCAAACTGTTGAGTTCGGCTTATCAGCGCTCTCAAGGTACGCTGGCCCAGCATGCGGATTTTAAAGCGTTTTGCGAAGAGCATAAGGCCTGGCTGGATGATTTTGCCTTCTATGTGGTTCTCAAAGAACATTTTGGCCATCATGCTTTCCACAGCTGGCCACAGGAATTCCGCGACCGGAAGGAAGAGACGATCAAAGGCGTTAAGTCGGAGTTTGCCGAGCAATTGACCTTTATTAAATGGCAGCAATATGTTTTTATGAAGCAATGGTTGGACTTAAAGGCCTACGCCGGCCGTAAAGGCGTGAAGATCATCGGCGACATCCCTATTTATGTCAACGATGACAGCGCCGATGTCTGGGCACATCCCGAATATTTTCTTTTGGATGAAAACCGGCAGGTCAAATGCGTGGCCGGCGTTCCTCCGGATTATTTCAGTGAGACAGGCCAGCGTTGGGGCAACCCCATTTATGATTGGGAAAAACTGAAGCAAACCGGATATGCTTGGTGGATAGACCGCCTTAAACACAATTTATTGTTGTATGATTATTTGCGGATCGATCACTTCCGCGGGTTTGCCGGCTTCTGGCAGATACCGGCCCACGAACGGCTGGCCATTCATGGCGAGTGGAAACAGGGGCCGGGGCATCAATTTTTTGACGCTATTTTGAAATATTTTCCGCAGCTTCCGCTCATTGCGGAAGACTTGGGCGTTATTACACCCGACGTTAAAGAGCTCATCGCGCGGTATCATCTTCCGGGGATGAAGGTACTTCTTTTTGCGTTCGGGGACGATATCCGTACCAATCCATATATCCCCGAGAATTTCGGCGAAGATGCGGTTGTCTACACCGGCACTCACGACAACGATACGGCCCGCGGGTGGTTCGAAGGCGCTCCTCCCAAAGAAAAGGAGAATCTGTTCGCCTATATCAAGCGGCAGGTCTCGTCGAAAGAAGTCCCGCTGGCCCTCATCGAACTGGCGATGCGGTCAAAGGCCGCGGCTGCCATTTTCCCCATGCAGGATGTTTTAGGTCTGGGCAAACGCTCGCGCATGAACACACCCGGGACGCTGGAAGGCAATTGGCAGTGGCGGCTGGCGCCGAAAATGCTAAAACCCGTCGTGGCCAAGCGCTTGGCCGGCCTTACGCAAGAGGCCCAAAGGGCCTAAAAATGGCTTTAAAAAGAAGCAAAAATTTCCTCTGTACAGGGCTGATTTTTGGTATGCTATAGCAATACTTCCGGACCGTTTCCAATCCCGCAAAACATAAAACTTTAAAAAGGAGTCAAAAATATGAAAAAGTACATTTCCCTGAGTGCGGTCATTTTATGCTTCCTGCTCGGGCCGGTCACTTTTGCAACCGCCCAGAATGAGGAGGAGATCAACTATTCTTACGGGATCGTGGTCAGTCATTCGCCGGAGCAGTTGGTCGTCTTGGAATACGATTATGACAGCGATGAAGAGATCGAAGTGAGTTACGAGATAAACGCCGAGACCGCGGTCGAGAACGTCGAATCATTGGATAAGCTCCAAAAAGATGATGGTGTCGAGGTCTATTATAGGGAAAAAGACGGGAAAAAGATTGCCGTGAGCATCGAGAAGGAATTGATCACGGACGATACGGTCGATTTTTCAGAAGAATTGATCGAAGAGGGTTTGCCGGAAGTGCCCATGCAGGAAGAGATCAAACCCGAATAATCCCTCTCACAAAGGGAATGGAGGAGTGGATGGGACAGAGGCAGCAGATGCCGCCTGAAGAAAGGTTTACCAGGACCTTTATCGGAATAGTCTTAGTGCTTTCCGCGTTTATAAGCTGGGGAAAGTGGGCCGCCTTAATTCTGGGCGTCCTTTTTCTCCTATCAGCGTGGCAGGGCGTTTGTTTTATGTGTGAAATATACAAAAAATTAGCCAAGAAAAAATAAAGGAGTACTTGCTTTCCTTGATTTTTTTGAGAGAAGCAAGTACATCTCTTGATTTCATCTAAAATGAAATCAAGGAAAATCAAGGGAGAATGACGATGAGTCGCAAAATATTATGGGCAGTTCTTTTGGTCCTTTCTTTAAGCAGCAGTCCCGTTTTAGCCGTGGAAGGTGATGCAGCAACCGGTTCGGTCAAACCCGCCAAGATGTGTCCATGCGGCATGGCCCTTCATGAAGAGGCCATGGTCACGGTCGAGCATAACGGAAAGACCTACGAGTTGTGCGCGACGTGTGCCAAGCTTTTTGAAGCAGACCCCGAAGGTGTCGTCGAGCAGTTGGAAGCCGCTGAAGAGGCTGCCGAAGATGCCGGCATCCCCGCGGAGGCGATGCAAGAGTAATTCTTGTTTTAAAGGGATAATGGGAAGGTATCGATAGAAATAGATGCCTTCCCATTTTTTTTGTACAATAATGACATGGGCTCGACGCTTCGCCAGGAACAAAAGCCGTGGTATACCCAAAAAGTCCTTGTGGTGCTGACTATTTTGGGCTTTTTCTGTTTTTTGTCCTACAGTCTGCCGGGACTGGTCCCTTTTCGCGAGACGCTTTTTCTGTATCTTTCAAAGACATGGTGGGCCATGCTGATAGGACTGGGCATCGGAGGACT
>CAZCLW010000044.1:0-19289 GCA_964499685.1 uncultured Planctomycetales bacterium | reverse complement strand
GGACTGATCCATCAATTTGTACCGGAAGAATATATTTCCTACGCTCTTGCCAGGCGGCAAAAGCGCACGGTTGGTTTGGCTGTTTTATTCGGTTTCCTGATGAGCGTCTGCAGCTGTGGCGTTCTGGCCCTGTCCATGGCTCTGCACCGGAAAGGAGCATCGACAGCTGCCGTGGTAGCCTTTCTTTTGGCAAGCCCCTGGGCCAATTTCCCCCTCACCTTGATGTTCCTGTCTTTTTTCGGGCTGGTCAAAACCCTCTATATTGTAACGGCCGCCGTCATCATTGCTTTGAACACAGGATTCATTTATCAAGTTTTGGAATCCAGGCATTGGGTGGAGGAAAACAAGAATACCGTACCGGCCCAAGAGGACTTTGTCCTTGCCCAAGATATTAAGAATAAATTCAGGCAATATTCCTGGTCATGGCCGCAAATTAAGAGCGATATCAAAGGCGTCGGGAAGGGAATTATGCAGTTGGCCGACATGGTCCTCTGGTGGACATTGATCGGGATCGGTGTGGCGAGCCTGGCGGGGGCTTATATTCCGCACCATATCTTTCAGCAGTATATGGGCCCAACGGCTATAGGCATGCTGGTGACCCTGGGATTGGCTATCATTATGGAGGTCTGCTCGGAAGCCATGTCGCCGTTTGCCTTTGAGATCTACCGGCAGACAGGGGCGATCGGGAACAGTTTTGTCTTTTTAATGGCGGGAGTGGTGACCGACTACACGGAGATCGGCTTGCTCTGGATCAATGTCGGCAAGAGAGCGGCGATTTGGCTGCCGGTCATCGCTGTTCCGCAGGTCATTCTTTTTGGCATCTTGGCGAATATTATTTTTTAGATGGCGTTCAAAACGATGACGGGGCAATGGGATTTGAGGAGGATGCGTTCGACGCGCGGCCCCAGGAAAAGACGGTCGGAGGCCGGCCGCACGTCGGTTCCCAAAATGATGAGATCGATCTGTTCTTTTTTGGCAAAATCCAGAATAATGCT
This sequence comes from uncultured Planctomycetales bacterium, assembly GCA_964499685.1. Lineage (GTDB taxonomy): Bacteria > Omnitrophota > Gorgyraeia > Zapsychrales > GWA2-47-8 > CAZCLW01. The sequence continues at coordinate 18,294 of CAZCLW010000044.1, read as the reverse complement.
TTCTGGATCGCCCAGCTCCACCTTGACCGCTGTATTCACGTTGTTCATCTGGCCCAGTTTCTTCAATTCTTCCACCATTTTTTCCGCTACTTTCACCTGACGCTTGACCGGTTCGCTTTGAGGGTCAAGAAAAGACCTATCCTTGTCGCGTTCCAGGACGTTTAAGATAAAGACCGTTTCTTCGGCCGAGACAGGCAATAAAAAGGCCAATTCCGCGGCCCTCTTGGCAGCGAGCGAACCGTTGGTGGGCACCAGGATGCGCCGGGGTTCCCATTGCTCAGGGATGTCCTTTGCGTGCACGATCAGCGTCGAGCAGGGCGACAGGCTGGCCAGGCTGTCAATAATGGAAGAAAAGAGATAATTTGTTCCGGATTGCGGCCGGGAGGCCCCCAGGACCAGAAGATCATAGAACTTTTGCGCCTCATCGAGAATGCTGTCGAGGATCTTGGGATTGTCGATGTTCTTCTTGACGAGTTCCTGGCTGGGAAACAGAGTGGCGACATGATTGAGAAATTCCAGGTTCTGGGCGGTGTTCTTGGCGTGCCCCACGGAAAGCAGGGTTATGGAAAGCTTCGTCTTGGTGCCGATACGCTGGAGAATGCGCGCTTTGATGCGGTGGGCCGCCGAAAATTTCTGCTTTTCATCCGCCCGGATGGGAAGAAGGACGCGGTGGATGCGCCGGATCAAGCTTTCCTGATTGAGCTCTTCTTGTTGCAGCCGTTTTAATTCCTCTGGGGATGGTTTAATATGCTGCAAGGTGAATTTAAGGAGAAAAGGTGAAAGCAGGGAAGTAACGAGCGACATAACAACGATGATGGAAAACATCTCCTGTGTCAAGAGCCCCAAGGTCAGACCGATCGTCGCAATGATGATACCCATAGCACCTCTGGCGCTAAGTCCGGCGCCGAAACTGAGCGCATACCATTGGTTCTTGTGCCCCGCAAAACGTGCGCCCACATACGTGCCGGCGATTTTGGCGGCCATCGCCGTAAAAAGAACAGCAACGGTAATAAACATAAGCTCGGGCCGCAAAAGGCTTAAAATATTGACCTTCAACCCCGCCACCGCAAAAAAGATGGGAGCAAAAATACCCAAGGCGATGCTTTCCAGATTATGGCGAACAGCCAGGGGCAGGCGCGGCATCTTACCGAAAAGAATGCCCATGATGAAAGCGCCCAAGACCGCTTCGATGTGAAGGGCCTGCGCTATGGATCCCCATATAAAGGTAAAAACGACGACCAGCGTAAGCAGCCTGTCTTTGCTTATGGCCATGTCCTGGATATAATCCAGCGATCTTTTGACGATCCATTGTCCTATTGTGAAACTGATTATGATAAAGAGGAGGACGACCCCGGCTGATCCTAAAATAGTCTGCATGGTCAGCGCCTGGCCGGTCGCCATCGTGGCAATGATGGACAAAAAGATCCATCCGAGTGTGTCATCGCTCATGCCGGCCGCCAAGATGGTTTGCCCGATATCACGGCGGATCATCTTAAGGTCCATGAGCACTTTGGCCAGCACAGGGATAGAGGCGATCGACATAGCCGTGGCAAAGAACAATCCAAAGATCAATCTTTGTTGTGGATTGACGAGCAAGTGGTCAGGAAAAGTCTGTGCCAAGAAAAATGCGGAGGAAAAGGTAACGGTGATCCCCGCCAGTGAAACACTCAAAGCGGTCTTGGCATGACGGCGGATCAGTTGAATATCTGTTTCCAGGCCGGTTATCAGCAGGAGGAACATCGCCCCCAGCAGGCTGATGGCCTCGAGGAGGTATCCTTGTACGCCGTGCTCGGGGATAATGAAGCCGCTGATGAAGGGGAACATTGTTCCCAAACAGGAGGGCCCCAAGAGGATCCCGGCCATGATCTCGCCGATGACGGCCGGCTGGCCGAGGCGTTGCGCGATCTCACCCATCGCTCTCGCCGTAAAAAGCAGAACAGCGATCTGCGTGATCAGGCCCAAAACTTCCCTATGAGATGCCGGCGTAAAGACTTCCATATTGAGTTGGTATCAATGACGTAAAAAAATTATACCATACGTTACTATCCGTTATTTGAAAAGTCAAGGCGTTTTGCTTTGACTTTCGGGATTTTTGAAGGGATTAATCTCGAAAATAATTAGGTGGGTTTCTGTTCAAACAGGTGATGCTTGATTGTCTTTCCTTCGACAATATAGATGACATCTTCTGCGATATTTGTTGAGTGGTCGGCAATGCGTTCGAGGTTTTTTGCGACCAGGATAAGGTCTATGGCGCGTTCAACTTCAGGCTGACTCTTGGGTTTGTCGGTAAGGGCCCGTAAGAATATTTGATGGTTAAGATTATCGACAACGTCATCCCGTTTACAGACGTCGACGGCCAGCTTGGAGTCCTTATTCACAAAAGCGTTTAGGCTGTCTTTGAGCATTTTTTGAGTGGCTGTAGCCATTTGCAGGACATCCTCCAAAGAACTTAACGGGGGGACTTTAATGAGGTCCAAGGTACGCTGGGCAATGTTGACGGCTAGATCGCCGATACGCTCAAGATCGTTGTTGATCTTCATGGAATAGGTGATAAAACGCAAATCCCCGGCTTGCGGCTGATAAAGGGCCAAAAGACGCAGGCAAAATTCATCGATCTCGATCTCGAACATGTCGATCGCGTTATCCGCTTTGACCGCCTTTTCGGCTAATTGTGTATTGCGGTCAATGAGCGCTTTAACAGCGGTGACCATGATCTCTTCCACCAGACTGCTCATGCGCAATAATTTTTCCTTCAACTGCTGCAACTCGTCGTCAAAATGCCTTTGCATAGATCCTCCTGCCCGCCCTCGCGGGATAGTACGGCATTGTATATTTTTTTATCCGAACCGTCCAGTAATATAATCGCTGGTCCGGCGGTCCTGCGGATTCGTAAAAATATCTTGCGTCTTCCCGAATTCGATCAATTCTCCTAAAAGCATGAATCCTGTATCGTCGGAAACGCGGGCCGCCTGCTGCATATTATGGGTGACGATGACGATCGTATAATTTTCCTTTAATATCCGCATCAGTTCTTCAATGTGCGCCGTCGCGATCGGGTCCAGGGCCGAGCAAGGCTCATCCATCAAAAGGATTTCCGGCTTAACAGGTAGAAGCCGGGCGATGCAGAGGCGTTGTTGCTGTTCGAGTGAAAGATTCAGAGCGTTGCGATCAAGTTTATCCTTAAGGTCTTTCCAGAGAAGGACAGCCTTTAAACACTCTTCAATAATGGCATCGTGTTCTTTTTGGGGAGCCGTGCGGTGAATCTTAGAGCTGAAAAGAATGTTTTCCCGGATACTTAAAGGAAAGGGGTTGGGTCGCTGGAAGACCATGCCGACGTTCTTACGCAATTGGACCAGATCGGTATCAGCGGCGAGAATATCGACATTATCGATGAGGATCCGGCCTGTGATCTTAACGCCTTCAATAAGATCGTTCATGCGGTTCATGGTCCGTAAGAGTGTAGACTTTCCGCATCCCGACGGACCGATAAGGGCGGTGATATTTTTAGCCCTAACGGAGAGATTGATGTTCTTTAAGGCGTGAAAATCACTGTAATGTAAATTAAGATCTTCCGCAAATATGATCGACATCAGCCGAACCTCCCGGAAATATATTCGTTGGTCCTTGGATCAGAAGGATTGGTAAAGATTTTTACGGTCTCATCCAATTCAATCAGCTTTCCCATCAGAAAGAAAGCCGTCCGATCGCTGACTCGTGCGGCCTGCTTGGTATTATTCGTCACCAGGATCTGTGTGTATTTTTCTTTGAACCGGAGCATGGCTTCTTCGATCTTAGCCGTAGAGATGGGGTCCAGACCGGAACAGGGCTCATCATAAAGAATGATATCCGGCTCGACCGCCAGCGTGCGCGCCAGACAAAGCCGTTGCTGCTGGCCGCCGGATAAATTCATGGCCGACGTATTCAATCTGTCTTTTACTTCATCCCACAAATAAGCTGCCTTGAGAGTGGACTCCACGATGTCTTGAAGGCGGCCTTTGTCTTTCAGTCCATGGCGGCGGGGGCCGTAGGCGATATTTTCAAAGATAGTTAGAGGTAGCGGATTAGGAAGAGCAAAGACCATTCCAACCCTTTTTCGCAATTGACCGGCATTGATTTCGCGGTGTATGTTTTGCGTATCGAGCCAAATGTCACCAGAAAAGCGGAATTTGGGGTTAAGATCATTCAGTCTGTTCAGAGAGCGCAAGAACGTGCTTTTGCCGCTGTTGGCGGGACCGATGATCCCGAGGATTTCCCTTTCAAATATCTTAAGAGTGACGGAATCCAGCGAATGGATTGTATCGAACCAGACGCTGAGATTTTCTGCTTTGATCTTTGTTTTTCGGTCTACCATTTTTTCCTTTTCCGGAATTTTGAACGTACCACGATGGCCAAAAAGTTCATCGATAATACCATGGTGAGAAGGACAAGGGCTGTTCCATAGCGCAGGTTCTCTTCCACATTCGGCACTTGAGTTGACATAACATAAAGGTGATAGGGTAACGCCATAACTTGATCAAAAATGGATTGTGGCAGCTTGGGCAGATAGAAAGCCGCAACGGTAAAAAGAATGGGCGCCGTCTCTCCGGCCGCGCGGCTGATGGCCAGGATGACGCCTGTCAGAATACCCGGTAAGGCATAGGGGAGCACTGAATGACGGATGGTCTGCCATTTCGATACGCCCAGAGAGAGGCTGACTTCCCGAAAAGATTTGGGGACGCTATCCAAGGCCTCTTTGGATGTGGTGATAATGATCGGAAGGACCATGATGGCCAAGGTCAATGATCCGGCTAGGATGGAGGCGCCGAACTTTAAAAACATGACGAAGGCCCCTAATCCGAAAAGACCATAGACGACTGAAGGAACACCGGCGAGATTAATAATGGCCAGCTTGACTAAGCGGGTCAATAAATTGTCTTTGGCATACTCAGTCAAATAAATGGCTGACAACACACCCAATGGAAGCGCAAAACAAAGGGTTCCCAGGACAAGATAAATCGTCCCTAGAATGGCCGGAAAAATACCGCCTTCGCGCATGCCCGCTTTGGGCATGGCGGTCAGGAACTCCCATGAAATAGCGCTCCAACCCTTCTGAATGATGATGATCACGATGAAAACGACCGGAAGAACGACCAGAACAGTGGCTAGAAGCAGAAAAGCAAAGGCGATTTTTTCTGTCCGGTATGGATTGTATTTCATTTAAATCTCCTGTGGACGGCCCAGTCCGCAATCAGATTGATCGCAAAGGTGATGATAAAGAGCATCATGCCTATGGCAAAAAGGGCAAAATAATGCTCGCTCCCCTGGACCGTCTCTCCCATTTCTGCAGCAATCGTCGCGGTTAGTGTCCTCACCGGCACAAAAAACGAATGCGGGATTTGCGCGGCGTTGCCGGTGATCATCATGACGGCCATCGTCTCTCCAATCACCCGTCCGATCCCCAGCATGATCGCCGCGACAATGCCTGATGAGGCGGCCGGTACAACCACACGCCGCAAGGATTGCCAGCGCGTTGCTCCCAAGGCGAGTGCCGCTTCTTTGTATTTGTAAGGCACGGCCGTCAGGGCATCTTCGGCGATGCTGACGATCGTCGGCATGGCCATAAAAGCAAGCATGATCGATCCGGAAAAAGCGGTCAATCCGGTCGGAAGATTAAAGACATCTTTGGCGAAGGGAACAAGGGTGGTCATGCCGATAAAGCCAAGCACAACGCTTGGAATGGCCGCCAGAATTTCTATCCCTGTTTTAAGGATCTCTTTAAGACGTGGAGGAGCAACTTCGGCGATATAGACTGCGCTTGCCACACCGATCGGGACGGCAATGATCGCCGCGCCCACCGTGACGATCAATGATCCTAAAATCATCGGCAAAATGCCGAAGCGGGGTGGATCGGAGATCGGATACCAGTCTTGTCCGAATAGGAATTCGCCAATGCCGACTTTCTTAAAGAGCGAAAGACTTTCTTTGGTCAGAAAGATGAAAATAAGCAGGACAAAGATAATCGACATGATGCCCGAGAGATAAATAGTCTTTTCGATGAGGAATTCTCTAAATTTCTTGAAGTTATCCATGTCAGTTCGCCGGGACAAAGTCGATTTGTTTGACGATTTCCTGTCCTTCTTCGCTGAGCGCAAAATCGATGAATTCTTTGACAAGACCTTGCGGTTGGCCGTTGGTGTATATCAGCAGGGGCCGGGAAATATAATAAAAACCTTTGCGCACATTCTCGATCGTAGGGAGATAAAAAGGCCCTTCCGCTTTCTCGCCGACCGCCAAGAATTTTTGCGTAGGATTGGTATATCCCATACCATAGTAACCGATGGCATTCGGATTTTGAGTGATTTCATCCGCGATAGCCTGCGATGAAGGCATGAGCAGAGAGCTTTTGGCAAATTCATCCTTGCGTTTACTATCACCTTTACGCAAGACATGCTCCTTAAAATAATCATGCGTTCCCGAGTTCACCTCGCGCGACAAAAGGACGATAGGAAGGTCATCGCCGCCCACTTCTTTCCAATTTTTGATTTTTCCCGTAAATATATCGGCCAGTTGATCAACCGTCAGCTGATCGACAGGGTTTTGGGGATTGACCGTAACGGCCAGGCCATCCAGGGCGACAGAGAATTCAGCCGGATCAATTCCTTTGGATCGAGCTTCATCGATCTCCTTTTCTTTCATTTTGCGGGAGGATTGGGCGATATCGCAAGTCTTTGTAAGAAGTGCCGCGATGCCGGTCCCTGAGCCGCCGCCCGTTACCGCAATCAGCGTATCGGGATGCTTGATCATGAAGTGTTCAGCCCAGGCTTGGACCAGATTGACCATGGTGTCAGAGCCTTTGATCTGGATCGAATTGCCGGTGGAATGCTCTCGACTAGAAGAATGCTCACCGCGCGGTGCGCAGGAAGAAGCGAAAATCATTAAGACGAGCGGGAGAAAAATTTTGAATTTCATAGGCCCTAATATACCCGGTATATATTAAGGACATATATCAGTATTGTTAAGATTGTGTTAAGAAGTCAACGTGCAGAAGGAAGGAAAATGGAAAAGACCGAGCCTTGGCCAGGGCGGCTTTGCACGGTTATTTTGCCGTTATGGACCTGTAGAATGTGTTTGACGATAGAAAGACCTAGGCCCGTCCCGCCCAGCTCGCGGGAGCGTCCCTTGTCGACCCGATAAAACCGCTCGAAAATGCGGGGGAGATGCTGTTCAGGAATGCCAATTCCGGAATCCCTAAAATCTACACGGACAAATCCGTTTTCTTGACAGGTGTTGATGGCGATTGATCCTCCGGGCTGAGTAAACTTGATTGCATTGTCTAAGAGATTGACAAAGGCCTGTTCCATTTTTTGCCGGTCGACATTGACACGAGGAAGGTCCTTTTTTAGGTCCAGAGTCAATTTATGTCGCCGGTTTTCCAGTGGGCTTTTGCACAGGGCGATGGCGGCTTCCAAGATGGGCCCGAGCGGCGTCTTTTTCAGATGGATCTCCATTTCTTTCGATTCAATAGCTGAGAGAGTCAGCAGATCATTGACAAGATATTCCAGGCGCTCAGCATGCTTTTGAATGATATCCAGAAATTTATGAGCTTTTTCCTTATCGTATATCGCGCCATCTCTAAGCGTTTCGATGAATCCTTTAATGGTTGTCAGCGGTGTTTTTAACTCATGAGAGACGTTGGCTACGAATTCCGATTTGAGCTGCTCTAATTTTTTCAAATTGGTAATATCATGAAAGACCGCGACAATGCCCCAAAAATCTTTTGAATCTTCCGATAAGACCGGCGAAATTTGGACATTAAAGTAAATATCGGCGGCCGAGAGGATGGTGATCTCTTTTTGGACGGCCTTTTTCTGAGAAATTGCTTCTTCAATCAAAACATTGATCTCCTGATTGCGGATGACCTCCCAATACGGCTTGCCCGTTGTTTCGTAAGAGCGCAGTTCCATCATTTGCCTTAAAGGATCGCTCAAAAGGAGGATTTTTTTGTCTTTGCCAATGACGATAACACCCTCGACCATGCTGGAAAGGATGGCCTTTAATTCGTTTTTATCCCGGGTGATTTTGGATAATTTATTTTGCAATTCAGAAGAAAGCTCATTGAGGTTCTCGGCTAATTCACTGAACTCATGGCCGCGATCCAGGGAAACACGCGTCCGATAATCACCGCGCGTGATCTTCTCGGTTGCCTTTTGCATTTGCTGGATGGGCTTTAAGAAGGCCATTTTGACAACGAGGGTCAAGAGTGAGACGATGATAAGGCAGACGGCCCCGGCGATCATGTAATGCCGGGAAGAGAATTGAAGACTAGCCCCCAGGATCAGTAATCCTCCGGCAACAACGGCCAGATTGGTCAAAAATAATCTGCGCACGATTTTATTCATCAGCAGTATCATTCTCCCCGAAGCGGTAGCCTAGACCGCGGACTGTTTCAATATAGCCGGCGGCTTTATCGAGTTTCTTTCTTAGTCCGCGTACATGCACATCCACTGCGCGATCGACGATAAATTTTCCTTCTTTCCAGGCCTTGTCCATGATTTGATCACGGGTGAAAACACGACCTGGATGACGCGAAAGGAGTTCCAGGATGTTGAATTCAATGGTGGTCAGGTCAACGGCCTTGCCCTTATGGGTCACTTTATGTTTGACAAGATCAATAGTCAAATTATCAAATATCCTTACATCCCCCGGAACGTTTTTTTCCGAGATGCGGCGCAGAATGGCTTTCACCCGCGCCAAAAGAACTTTGGGGCTAAACGGTTTGGCCACATAATCATCTGCGCCCATCTGCAGTCCGACAATGACATCCGTTTCTTCGCCTTTGGCTGTCAGAAAGATGATCGGGATCTTCTTTGTTTTATTGTCCTGTTTGAGTAGCCGGCAGATTTCCAGGCCATCCATACCGGGGAGCATCCAATCAAGGATGATCAATTCGGGGTTTTCACGCTGAAGGAGGTTGATGCCTTCCTCACCACTGTGAGTGATGAGAGGATGAAATCCTTCGCGCTCCAGATTGTACTGTACAAGCTCGGCGATATCTTTTTCATCTTCAATGATGAGGATTTTGACTCTTTTCATGGGACTCTGGGGATCTGGGAGAAAGTTCGGATATATTATACCCGAAATCGCATAGAGGTATCAGAAATTTATATGTCTCAAAATTTAAGATTAATATCGGCTTGAAAAAGATGCTCAGTCCCTTCCGCCGCTCTTAATTTTTTCGTCTGATAATAATCAAGTACCAGAGAAACGTTCTTATTAAGGCCATATTCAAAAATCGTTTCATGCGATTTGATATCGGTATCTCCGCCTTTTCTGTCCGAATCCGGGAAAACATCAGGCCAGGCATCTTTTTGCAGCAGGGCAAAGATGTACTTGAGCTGCCAGTGGCCCCGGCTGGTGATTTTTTTATGGCCCAAACGGGCCCCGGCGGCCCAACCCCAGCCGTCATCAATTTCATTTTTGGCGTTATCATCGCCACTGCCCAGGTTATAGATATAATCGCCAAAGAAGGCCAGTTGTTCGACTTGCTCGACCCCAAGCGGATGATCGATCCCGAATTCCGCTGAAGTTCCGATCGAATCATAATCGTACCGTAAAGTGCTGTCGGCCAAGCCTCCGGTCTGGGTATTGGCATTGCGCTCATTGTCCAGATCCGTTCCTTTTACGCCATGAAAGGCATAATAGGTTGCGGCGGCATTTGCGCTTAAGCCGGCATTCTCATTTTTCCATTTAAAGCCGCCCTGGGCCACATTCATAAACGGATCGATCCGGTCGGTCGTTCCGTTTTCATCAATAATCCAAGCGCCGAAATTCAAATATCCATCGACGCTGGAGATCAAGTCACGTTCCAGGTGAACGGATCCGCCGGTGGGATTAATATCGCTGTCCCATAAAAGGTCTGTGGGGGCCCAAAGGTAATCTTTGGGCACGAATTTACCACCAACGGCTTTATTGCCTTTGAGTGGTTCCCACTCGGCGTAAGCATAGTCGAGCCGGATATCCGGCCGCTCAAAACTGTTATCCAGCGTCTGATTGGTTGAACGAGGATCGGTGCCGCCACTGGATAATCCCGCGCCGACCTTCGTGGTATTGTTAACCATGGTCTCCAGGCCAAGACGATAACGGATACGGGCGCGGTCCCGATGTTCAGACGCGTGTTGATTCTGTTCGTATTGGTACCGCAGGCGGAAGTCGCCTTTTAATTTTAGTTTTTGCACCCACTCGGGAACAGATTGCTTAAGATTTTCTTCCTGAATAATTTTCTCCTCTGCAGCGATCTCCGCTGTGATTTCAACGCTTTCGGCCTTGGTCAAGATGCCTTTTTCGACCAATTTTTCGATGAGCGCATTCACTTGGGTGCTGGCGGCCGTGTCGGAAGGAGCAAGCAGCAAAGAAAAAAATAGTGCCAGGGTGAAGGATGTAATTTTTTTCATGCAATTATTCTCCGAGAAGATGGGTTAAGTTACGGTAATTTGAGGTAAAGAATACATGAGGAATATTAACTTTATATAAGGGCTGTGTTAAATTTTGATTAAGGGAGAAGTTGAATTCCAGCAGCCTAGGCAACCCGGCCATGATTAAAAAGCGAATTTTGAGAATTTTATGTTATACTTAAGCGGTTTTTAATCAAAGAACAGGCCTCCAATGGATGCCCCGGACCACAATCTAAAATACACAGAAGATTATTACGTCAAGATCCTCCTTAATAAAATAAAACTCAAGGAGATCATGATCTCGCCGGTTATCTCGGTCTTGGTCAGCGCTCCTTTTCATGAAGTCGCCGATAAGATCGTAAAAAACCGTATCAGGCATTTACCGGTCGTCGATGAACACAATAAATTGGTGGGCTTGATGACCGAGCGTGACCTTTTTAAGATCCAATCACCGCGCCGCCTGGAAGACGGGACGTTGTATTACGACCGGGAGGCATTGGACAATTTCATATTAGGCAGCGTCATGATCCAAAATCCCTTTAGCCTCCAGGGTGAAAACACGGTTGGGGAGGCGGTCCTGAAGATGGTCGAATCGAAATATGGATGCATTCCCATCACGACAAAGGAGGGAGTCCTCTGCGGCATCGTCAGCTACATTGATATCCTGGCACTGGCCGCGCGGATCCTTAAAGAAAAATAATGAATCAAGCACGTAAAGACGTTAATTTTCTTAACGGAGAGACCCATCAGATCTTTCACCGTTTGATCGAATCGCTCACCGTTGGCGTTTTTCTGGCCGACACCAACGGTAAGATCGTGTATACGAATCCCGCTTTTGCCAATATCCTCGGGTACAATACCAAGCACGACCTGATCGACCGTCATCTGACGGAAGAGCTTTTCCTTAATCCCGAGGACCATGAGGTCTTTTCGGATAAAATGTCGAAGTTTGGTTTTGTCCGCGACCAGGAGGTCCGGAACCGCAACAAGGACGGCCAAAAGATGGTCCTTTCGGTCTCCAGTAACTTTATCCATAATGAGAGCGGGGATGTCGTAGGTATCGAGGGTGTTATCCATGACATAACCGCCAAAAAGCAGTTGGAAGACCGCCTGGAAATCGAAAAGACAAAACTGGAAGAGATCCTTATCTTTGATCAACGGATCAGCGCCATCCATGATCTTAATCAGCTCATAGACTTTATCGTTCAAAAAAGTAGTGATATCCTGGAAGCGGAAAAGTGTTCATTGATGCTCCTTAATGAACAGACCAAGGAACTGTTCATTAAATCCGCCAAAGGCCTGAGCCCGGAGATCATTGAAAGAACGCGGGTCAAGCTCGGCCAGCCCATCGCCGGGTACGTCGCTGAGCAAAGAAAGGCCGTTCTGTCCTCCAATATCGAATATGACCGGCTCTTTGCGCGGAAGAACCGTCCGGGTTATTCCACCCGTTCTTTCTTGAGTGCGCCTATTCAGATCAATCAGCACACCATAGGGGTGATCAATCTGGCTGACAAGAAAGCCAACGGCATCAAAGAGTTTTCCGATATCGACCTTAAAATCCTCGGGGCGATCGTGCGTGAGGCGGCGGTTGCCTTTGATAATGCCAAGCTTTATAAGGAGCTTGAGCAGCTTTCGGTCATTGATCCTTTGACCAAGATCTGCAATTACCGCTGTTTTATAAAGAACCTTGATCACGAGATCCAGCGCGTGAAGCGCCTGGGCGGAAAATTGAGCATTTTGATGATGGATGTCGACGGTTTTAAGAATATTAATGACACCTGCGGCCATCTGGGCGGGGATGAGGCCTTGCAGCTGGTGGCCCAGGTCCTGCAAAAAAACTTGCGTTCCATTGACCAGGTGAGCCGTTACGGCGGCGATGAATTCGCGGTCATTTTACCCGGCGCCGACCGGGAGCAGGCCAAGATCGTTGCCGAAAAGATCCGGCAGAACGTGGAGACGCTTTCGTTTAAGGAGCCCTTGTCGGTCAGTATCGGCATCGCCGAGTACCATAGCCGGTTCGACCGCATGGAATTGATCAGCCGGGCCGACCAAGCCATGTACCGCGCCAAGCACGAGGGCAAAAATCTGGTCCGATCTTATGAAGAGGATCCATCCGTTGGCACCTAAAGCCCAAATCCATATCGTCCTCATCCTGGGCAGCATCCGGCCCAACAGCTATACAGGGAAGGTTTTGGAGATCGTCCTGGATGAGATCCGTAAGACCACGAATGTCAGCATGGAAGTGATCGATCCGCAATTCCTTTCGCTGCCTTTTCCCGGACAAAATGTCCCGCCGGAAATAGAGGGAATGCAGAAGGCCGTTGCCGCGGCCACCGGCGTTATTTTGGCCACCCCGGAATATCACGGCAGCTACAGCAGCGTCATGAAATTGATCATCGAGAACTTAGGATATCCTTCGGTGCTGGCCGGCAAACCCGTTGCCCTGATGGGGATAGCCTCGGGCGAGATCGGCGCGATCAAGGCCTTGGAACATTTAAGCAGTGTCTGCGCCCACATCGGCGCTTTTGTCTTGCCGGGACCGGTATCGGTCGCCGGAGTGCATAAATTATTTGATAAAGAAGGCCGTTGCAGGGATAAAGATGTCGAACAGCGCATCCGGGACCTGGCCAACACTTTGATAAGCTTCATCCGCACCCATATTTTGCCCCGCGTCGCGCTGGAAGAGACCGTTCGGCGGGAATAAACCGTTTTTTAGCATAAAAAAGCCGGCTTTCTATTGCTTTTTAGTCCTTCCTGTACTATACTTCTGCTTTAAACCTTCCGGCCTTTAATAATCTCTGGAGTGAAATCATGATTTCCCAAGAAGCACATATTTTATTGTCCACAAATGCCTTTATCCCTTCGCTGGAGGCCTATGCGGCAGCCGGCGGTTTGCAGGGGCTGAAAAAGGCCCGCGCTTTATCCCCCAAGGAATTGATCGAAGAGGTAAAGAATTCCGGCCTGCGCGGACGCGGCGGCGCCGGATTTCCTGCCGGGGTCAAATGGGAGAGCGTTGCCGGTGATCCATGGCGGACCAAATACGTGGTTTGCAATGCCGCCGAAGGCGAGCCCGGCACCTATAAAGACCGTTATCTCCTGCAGAGGAATCCTTACCCCATGCTCGAAGGGACCCTGATCGCCGCGCATGCGGTGGGGGCCAAAAACGTCTTTATCGGTACCAAACGAAAATTCATCCGTGAGGTGGAACGCATTACCTCAGCGATCAAGGAAATGGAAGCCGCCCATCTTTTTAGAAAGGGATTTGTCCAGGTCGTTTTAGGCCCCGACGATTATCTTTTTGGTGAAGAAAAGGCCTTGCTGGAAGTCATTGACGGACGCGGCGCCATGCCGCGGATCTTGCCGCCCTACATGCAGGGGGCGAGATTTACGCCCACGGCACATAATCCCACGATAGTCAATAACGTAGAGACCATGAGCCATCTTCCTTTTATATTGGCACACGGCGCGGAGTGGTTCCGTTCCGTCGGGACCAAAGACACGCCGGGGACCATGATCTTCACTTTATCCGGCGATGTCAAAAATCCGGGTATGTATGAGCTACCGATGGGCACAAAATTACATGATCTTCTCTATGAAACAGGCGGAGGCCCGAAGTCCAAAGAACATCCTATCAAAGCCGTTTTCTCAGGCGTGGCCAACGCGGTCATTACGCCGGAATTGTTCAATACACCGCTTGATTTCGGATCCATGCGCGCGGCCGGGACGGGATTGGGTTCAGGCGGATTGATCGTTTATGATGAAAGTGTCTGTATGATCAAGGTCGCCCTTATGTTCTCCCAATTCCTGGCCAAGGAATCCTGCGGGCAGTGTCTGCCCTGTAATATGGGCTGCCGGATCATAACGCAGCATTTGGCCAAGATAGAGGCGGGGCGCGGCTCGAAGAATGACCTCAATAAAATACGCATAGAATGCGGGCGCGTGACCAACCAGACACGTTGTTATCTTCCCGCGCAAGAAGCCAAGTTGATCTCCAGCATCATCGAAAAATTCCCGCAAGAATTTGAGGCGCATATCAAACATGGCTGTCGGCATCGGCGGGAATTGATGCTGCCCAAGATCGAATATTTCGATGAACAGAGCCGTTATTTTATTTATGAAGGCGATCAGGAGACCTTTAAGACCTTATAGTTTCCTGCGTTCAGCCTCAGGCAATAGTATTTGAAAATCCGGGGCCGATTTGATACTATTGGCCTATGCGGTTTTATGCGGATGTCCATCTCCACTCCCACTTTTCGCGGGCAACCAGCCCCAATCTTAACCTGCCACACTTATTCCTCTGGGCACAATTAAAAGGTATAAACGTCGTCGGCACCGGTGATTTCGTGCATCCGGGCTGGATGAAAGAGCTCAAAGAACAGCTTGAACCGGCGGAAGAGGGACTGTTCAAATTAAAGACGAAGTATGCCCAGACCGTCTCCGACAGATTGCCGCCCGCCTGCCGCGGCCAGGTACGCTTCATGCTTTCCTGTGAAATTTCGAATATTTATAAGCGTTTGGACAAGGTACGTAAGGTCCACAATGTGGTCTTTGCGCCGGATTTTGCCGCCGCCGAGAAGATCCAGTCCCAATTGGGGAATATCGGCAACATTTACTCCGACGGACGGCCTATTTTAGGACTGGATTCCAGGGACCTTTTGGAAATTGTTTTGGAGTCGGATCCGTTATCTTATTTGATCCCGGCGCACATCTGGACACCGTGGTTTTCGGCGCTCGGGTCCAAAAGCGGTTTTGATAAAATGACCGATTGTTTCGCAGACCTGTCCAGCCACATTTTTGCGATCGAGACAGGTTTGTCGTCCGATCCCTTGATGAACTGGCGTCTGAGCCAGCTTGATCCGTATGTCTTGGTATCCAATTCCGACGCACATTCGCCTGAAAAACTCGGCCGCGAAGCCACCCTGTACGATACGGAATTTTCCTATAGAGGAATTTACAATGCCCTTTCCGACCCTCAGGATAAAGGATTAGCGGCGACGATCGAATTCTTTCCCGAAGAAGGAAAGTATCATTACGACGGGCACCGGGCCTGTGCCGCGCGTCTCCATCCGCAAGAAACGATCAAGAACAAGGGTCTTTGTCCGGTTTGCGCCAAACCGGTCACGGTCGGGGTCATGGCGCGTGTGGAGGAGCTGGCCGATCATCCGGAAGGACGACGGTCTCCGCGGGCGCGCCCTTATTTCAGCGCAATCCCTTTGCCGGAGATCATTGCCGAGGCCAAAGAAATGGGCGCCGGTTCCAAGGCCGTGCAAAGTGTGTTTATGCTGATGCTTTCCAAATTGGGCAACGAGATATACATTTTGCGCGAGGCCCCGATTGCTGAGATCAAAAAGGTCGCGGGCGGCCTGATCGGCGAAAGTATAGATCGCATGCGTCAAGGCCGGGTATCGATCGCCGCCGGTTACGACGGCGAATACGGGACGATCAAGATTTTCTCCTCCGATGAACGCCAGGCCATCGAAGAAACCGAACAGATGACCTTATTCTAAGTTTAATGACCTTAAATCCTTCCCAGCTCAAGGCCGTTGTTTACCAAGGCGACCATCTTCTCATCACCGCCGGTCCGGGCACCGGAAAAACTCATACCCTCACTCAACGTATACTTAAGGACATTTCCGCGCTCCCATCCGGCGAGAAAGTCCTCGCGATCACTTTTACTAACAAGGCGGCCCTGGAAATGCAGCATCGTCTGGTCCAACAGTCGGCCGACATGTCAAAGATCTTCGTCGGGACATTTCACAGTTTTTGCCTCCAGTTTTTAAGACAGCATTACCGTGAAGACGGTCTGCCGGCTGATGTGCAGGTCGCTTCCACGGAAGAGGTCGAATCTCTGACCAAAGAGTTATGGCCCCAGCATTCTGTTTCCCAGCGCCGTGACCTGTTGCAGCGGATCAGCCGCTGGAAGTCCGTCGAATTTCTTCAGCCGTTTCCCGAACAGGTTACCGCCTACAATAAATTTCTGCGTCAGCATAAGCGCCTGGATTTTGACGACCTTCTTTTGGAGGCTCTGAAGTTAATGAGCTTTAATCCGTCTCTTTTGAAGGAAACACAGGAGACCTATCGCCATATTTTTGTGGATGAGTATCAGGACATTAACCCGCTGCAGCACACGTTGCTCAAGGCTTTGGCCGGTCCGGGGGTGACCTTGACGGTCATCGGGGATCCTAATCAGGCGATCTACGGTTTTCGGGGAAGCGATGTCAGGTTTTTTGAAAGTTTCAGGGATGATTTCCCGGGCGCAGAAAATCTTTCTTTGCAGGACAATTATCGTTCCGCGCAGAACCTTCTGACTGCATCAGGACAGGTCATGGCAGGCAGCCGGTTCGCATACCTTTCCGGTCTCAACGCTCAAGTATACGACGAGGGGCATTTGATCATCCACGAGTCGCCGACCGACAAGGCGGAGGCGGAATACGTCGTGCATGAGGTC
This sequence comes from uncultured Planctomycetales bacterium, assembly GCA_964499685.1. Taxonomy (GTDB): domain Bacteria; phylum Omnitrophota; class Gorgyraeia; order Zapsychrales; family GWA2-47-8; genus CAZCLW01. Next base: position 1,416 of record CAZCLW010000044.1, on the reverse strand, counting down.
GAAAAACTGGTCGGCGGAACAAGCATGTTTTCGCACGATTCGGCACGGGTGGGGAAAGAGCAGGCCGCCGAACAGGGTTTTGGAGATATCGCCGTCTTGTACCGCCTCAACGCCCAGAAGAACCTTTTGAAAGAAGCACTGGAGCGAAGCGGTATTCCCTACGAGATTTCCGGCGACAAATCCGTGAAAGAAGAGTTACTGCCGCGCGGCGACGACAAATATCAGGAGCGCAGTGAACGCGTTGCGCTGATGACCGTTCATGCCTCCAAGGGGCTGGAATTTCCGGTCGTCTTCATTGTCGGCTGCGAAGAGAACATTTTACCGCTTAATATCGAAGGGTTGACTTCCGATACGGAAGAAGAGCGGCGCTTATTCTACGTGGGGATGACACGCGCCAAAAGGCGGCTCTATTTGGTCCGCGCACAACGGCGCTTGCTGTACGGAAAGACATTCGAAAATCCCCCTTGTCCGTTCCTCGCAGACATCGAAGAAGAATTAAAGGCCTATCACCGCGCGCAGGACCGACGGCGCGTCAAAAAAGAAGACAATCAGCTGGACCTGTTCCGCACCTAGTCCGTTATTATCGTTTTAAAAATTGTCCATACTCACGGCTTTTGTAGAGGTCGCCAAGATCGACGATGAAGGTCTTTCCTTCAGGACAGCGCGAGTTCTTCCATCCGGCAGCGATCCTTAAGCGGCTTTCCTTCTCCAGCCTTTTCGCTTCTTCTAGCTTTCCCGCTTCGCTTAAAGCGCCGTAAACAAATCCTCCGATGTCCTGGAAATAATTGGGGACCGTCGCGCCGTACTCATCGCCGCGCCGCGGAAAAGGGAGGGATTCGTCCGGTGGAAAGATGACGCAGATGTTCTCGTATTCTTTAAGAGGGACTTTTTGCAGATTGTTCTTGGCGAATGTCATTTGCAGGTTGTTAGGCAGGGCAAAATGGTATTGGACGGAATCATAGGCCTGTGTATAGCCGTAAAAACATGAAATTAAAAGGAGCCCTGTCAAAAGATAGGGTCTTTTGTCCGGCCGGAATATCAGCAGGTATTTCCTGACAAGCCACAGCAGGAACAGCATGCACAATACGATAATCACAACGGAGCTCCGGTAAAGAGTATACGTGCCGGTGGTCACCAGGTGCGGAAAATATCCCAAGATGAGCAAGGCGGCGCCGGTCAGGGCCATAAGGCTTAAGCGCGAAAGGAATGGTTTGAGGCTGTTGCCGTCCAGGGCGTCGCGCAGGTCCCGCAGAAGGAGAAAGCCAACGGCGAAAAATAGAACCGTAAAGAAAATCTTTGTCCATACCATCGAGGGGAATATGTTCCAGAGATTGACGGTGTTGGACAACGGTTCAGTCATGTACCATATTAGTTTTCCCCAAATGTCCGTCGTCAAATGATAAGGGTCATACATTT
>CAZCLW010000043.1:0-19382 GCA_964499685.1 uncultured Planctomycetales bacterium | reverse complement strand
GTAGAGCAAGTGGCTGTTAACCACTGGGTCCGAGGTTCGAGCCCTCGCGGGGGAGTTGATATCCTAAACCCTCTGCGCATAATATGTTGCAGAGGGTTTTGTTTTTGACGCCTCTATGATAGAATTGTGCCATGACGAAGACGCTCACCGAACGATCGCTGCAGGAATTTTATCCGCGCCGCATTGACATTGTCGTCATGATCCTGCTCTCTGCGGGCTTCTTGGTCGCCGGATTAATGCTCCCTATCTTAACGGTACGCAAACTTTGGGAAATCAACACCTACTCCATCCTTTCCGGCGTACAAAGCTTATGGACGGAAAAATATTACGGATTGGCCGTCATCATATTCTTTTTCTCCGTTATTTTCCCTATCGCTAAACTTGTTGCTCTCTCCATGATCTGGTTCATGAAACTCAATGGTGAACATCGGAAAAAAATTATTGATTTCATGGAGATATTCGGGAAATGGTCCATGCTGGATGTGTTTGTGGCGGCCGTCATGATCGTCTGGATAAAATTAGGCGCGCTGGCCTCGGCTAAACCGGAGATAGGGATCTATTATTTCGGCTTCTCAGTCATCCTGACCATGATCGTCTCTTCTTTTCAGGGATCCCTGGTAAAAAATTTTAAATGATTTTTCAAATTTTAATCTTCTTTTAATCCCTTCTTAATTTTCTTTTCTGTAAATTATTCCAACTTTGCCCCAAAACCGGTCCATGGGGGAAGTTTATTTGACGAAACTCCTTAGAAATGATAAACTTGCACAATGTTTACCCTGCTTGAAAAGATCCAACAGTTAGGTGACAAACGTACCTCTCTTCAAAAGGCCGTTGACTGGGTTAAGCGCAACCGCATCCCCGGAAGCGGCATCGTTGTCCACCACAAAACCAAGGTCGTCACCCCCGAGGTCACAGGGTATCTCATTGAATCGCTTTATGATGCCGGCGAAAAAGAACTCGCCTTTGACCTGGCCCGCTGGGAAGCGTCCATCCAGCGCCCGGACGGCGGTTTCAACGCACCCGGCAGCTCCACCCCTTACACTTTCGATACCGCCCAGATCATCCGCGGTTTTTTGGCCGTAGTCCATGATCTGCCCGAAATAAAAGACAACTTGATCCGGGCCTGCGATTATGTAGAAAAATATATCGGCCCCGATGGTAAAGTGGGGACCGAATCCTATGCCATGTGGAACTTGCCCACCGGAGAGATGCTTTCCGAGTACGGAAATTTATACGTCCTCCCTCCTTTGCTCGATGTCGGACAGGCCCTTAACATACCGCGCTATGTGGATGCCGCGCGACGGAGCATGGATTATTTCCGCCAAAAACCGGACCTGCTTGAGTTCAAACCTTCACTAAGCATGCTGTCGCATTATTTCGGCTATATGATGGAAGCCCTGGCCGACATGGGCGAATTCGAATTGGCCAAGCAGGGGCTTAAAAATGCCGAGGCGGTCCAGCATGATGACGGCTACATTCCCGCCTATCCCGGGGCCACATGGCTTTGCGCGACGGGCCTTGCGCAATTAGCCCTGGCCTGGTACAAGACCGGATCCAAAGAACCGGCAGACAGGGCCATGGATTATTTGGAAAAAATCCAGAATCCCAGCGGAGGGTTTTACGGCGGATATGGCGAGAACGTCCAATATTTCCACAAAAAAGAAATCTCCTGGGCCGCCAAATTCTTTATTGACGCCTGCCTCCTTCGCAACAAAATCGAATTTGACGAAGAAAGCACAAAATGGTTCTCGGCGATCGATGAGAATGACGGGCGCGTACAGGCCATTTTGACGTTTTTAGGCGATCTCCGGGGGAAAAAAGTTATCGATGTCGGCTGCGGGAAAGGGCGCTTCTTAAAAGTTTTAAAGCATCAGCATCCGGAAGCCCAATACTACGGCCTGGACGTTTCCGAGAAAATGATCAAGCATTGCCCGTCCGGGGTTGAATTCCAGGTCGGAAACATGCTCAACATGAAATATCCGGACAATTATTTTGATTGTGTTTATTCGGTGGAAACGATCGAGCATGCCATGAATATCGAAGCCGCTATCAGAGAAATGGCGCGGGTCCTCAAACCTAACGGGAAGATCATCATCATCGATAAAAATCTCGGCAAGCAGGGCGCGCTGAAGGTCAAGTCGTGGGAAAAATGGTTCAGCCAGGAAGATATCGTAAATCGATTGAAGAAATATGGCATCAAGGCCAAAGCCCGGTTTGTCAGCTACAACAAATTGACCCGGCCCGACGGATTATTCATTGCCTGGGAAGGAATCAAGGGATAATTTCCCGCCTGGATTTCAACGACATCGTCAAGGTTGAAAGATCAGCATATTCGACCGCACTCCCTACCGGGATCCCCAAGCCGATGCGGCTCACCTTCACCCCCGTACTTTTCAATTCCTTCGTAATATAGATGGCGGTCATCTCGCCTTCGGTATCCGGATCAGTGGCAATGACCGCTTCCCGGATGTCTTTTTCTTTGATCCGCTTGACCAGCTGCTGGATCTTCAGGTCATCCGGCCCTCGGCCCTCGGCCGGCGATATCGCACCCAATAAAACGTGGTAACTGCCGCGAAACGACCCGGTGCGCTCGATGGCTAAAAGGTCTTTAGGGGTCTCCACAATACAAACAAGCTTGTCGTCCCGGGAAGGATCGCGGCAAATCACGCAAATTTCGGCATCGCTCAGATTGTTGCATACCCCGCAGAACCGTAAGCCTTCCTTAAGCGCCAGGATCCCTTCCGCGATCCCCTGACTGGTCTCTTTCGGGCTGTCCAGCAGCCAAAAGACCATGCGCTCGGCACTGCGACGCCCGACGCCGGGAAATCCGGTCAATTTTTCGATCAATTGTTCGATTAATTTGGGATAACTCACACTATTCCTTATGCCACTTATGGATCACTTTACCGTTAAACGTATCGAGCGCCGTCTTAATGAAGGGCTCATTATCATTGGGCGCAAGTTCTTCGGTGATCTTATATTCGACCCGCAAAACGGCCTTTAGCTTATCACCTAAAATGCGTTCGACGATCCGCACGCTTTCGTTGCTTTCCAGGGATTCTTTTTGGAACGCATGGTCCTTTGAAAAGCCTATCGTTAAATGTCCGAGGCCTTGAGCCATCTTAAATTCAACAGGCATCCCCTCCTGCAAATATGTGGCAACGGACATCTTCTCCCGACTGACCGCAAAGGTGAGCGCATCCCAGGCCTTTTTGATCTTATCCAAACTGATATCGACAGTCCCCTCCGGCTCTTTGGCCGCAGGCGCTGTTTCCGGTTCCTTCGCTTTGCCGGCGTCACTTTCAAACGGTTCAATGGAAACTTGACCTTTCTCATTCTTCAGGACTTCCATAGCCGAGGGAACCCGCCGCACCTCTTTGACCGGTGCATGCGCTGACTTGGAAGGCGCGGCTGCGGGCTGGACAGGAGCTGCGGGTTTAGAGACGCTAGCAATATCTGACGGCGAATAAGTCAATTTGGCAAAGGCGATTTCCAGCGGCATGCGCAGTGTTTCCGTGATACGGGCCACATCCTGGGTCTCAATAAGCACATCGATCGCGCTTAGAATATCTCTTAATTCAAATTTTTCGGACTGGGCTAAAAGCATGTCCTTAATGGCAACAGGATAATCGATCAGCTTACCGACAGTCTTACCGCCCACCTTGACGACCATTAGGTTGCGGAAATGATCCAGTAGATCCCGGCTGAGCTGTTTGACATCCTTTCCCTGCTCAATGATTTTGTCCAAGACCTCTAAAGAACCGGCGCAGCTCTTCTGGGCGATCATGTCCACCAGATCAAATAACCACTGGATCTCCACCGTCCCCAACATGGAAGAGACATCCGCAGCTTTTATCTGCTTGGCGGTGATCGAGCTCAGCTGGTCCAAAATACTTAAGGCATCGCGCAAGCTGCCTTGTCCCGCTTTCGCAATGGCCAATAAGGCATCAGGTTCGATGGCCAATTTTTCTTCTTTACAGATCCTCTCCAAGACCTGCATGATCGTCTTGACGGAAATGCGCTTAAAATCGAACCGCTGGCAACGCGAAATGATCGTTTCAGGAACTTTATTGATATCGGTTGTGGCAAAAATGAATTTAACGTGTTCGGGCGGCTCCTCCAACGTCTTTAATAACGCGTTAAAGGCCTCGGTGGTGAGCATATGGACTTCATCAACGATATAAATCTTATAACGGCCGAAACTGGGGGCGAATTTGACGTTTTCCCGGAGAGTGCGGATCTCATCGATCCCGCGATTGGAAGCGCCATCGATCTCAAGGACATCGAAACTGGTCCCCTTCGCGATCTCCTGACAGGCCGGGCACTCCCCGCAAGGCTGTACCGTCGGGCCCTTGACGCAGTTCAGGCATTTGGCGAGGATGCGCGCGCAGGAAGTTTTTCCGATGCCGCGCGGCCCGCAGAAAAGATAGGCATGGGCGATCCTCTTGGACCCGATCGCGGCATTCAGCAGGTCCGTTATGTGCTCTTGGCCGATGACTTCCTCGAAATCGACCGGGCGGTATTTACGCGCTAAGACAAGATAAGACATTTTTTCTCCGGTTAATAGGTCTATTTTAGCATATCATTCATATTAGCAAATCAAATAAACTCAATTTGATGCTCACAAATCTGGATACCGTTGTGATGACCGACAAATGAAATGATATTTTCCAGACATTGGTTCATGTAGCGATTGTCATTGCCGATCATCGCGCAGCCCAACGTGCCCGTCTGCCATTTATCAAGGGCGTCCAGTTCAGAGACCGAGACATTGAATTCTTTACGGATACGGTCTTTAAGGCTTTTAACGACCATCCGTTTATCTTTGAGCGACTGGGCCTCCGGGATGTGAAAATCGATCGTCAAGATACCGATATAATCTTTTACGTCTCTCATCATATGACCCTCTCGAAGACCGTGCGCAGCTCCGGATAAGCGAACGGGTAGCCGGAATCGAGCAACTTTTTGGGCATGGCCCTCACTCCACCCAGAAGCTCACCGCTCATTTCGCCGAAGAGCAGGCGAAGGCCGAACGCCGGCACGGGAAAGATCGCCGGCCGGTGAAGCACCTCACCGAGAACCTGGGTGAATTCCTTATTTGAGACGGTCTGCGGGGAAACGCAATTGACCGGACCTTTGATTTCCTCATGCTCCAAAATATGCCGGATGATAAGGGGAATCTCCTCAAGAGAGATCCAGCTCATGATCTGCTCCCCTGAACCGAGCTTTCCGCCCAGGCCTAATTTAAAAACCGGCAGCATCATTTTAAGCGCGCCGCCATTCCCGCTTAAAACAATACCGAAACGCAAATTAACGACCCGGACACCGCTTTGGCCGGCTATTTGCGAGGCCTCTTCCCATTTCCGGCAAACATGCGCTAAAAAACTGTCTCCCGGAGCCTGCCGTTCATCGAGGGTAATGGTCCCCGGGTGCGGACCATAATAGCCGACAGCGGAAGCGCAGAAAAAAACTTTAGGCGGGATCTTTAACTTTGTCAAAGATGCGGCCAAAAACTTTGTGGAGTCAATGCGGCTGTTTGCGATTTCTTCTTTATATTCCGGGGTCCAGCGGTGGCCCGCAATACTTGCCCCGCTCAAATGGATAACAGCGTCAAAGCCTTCCAGGAATTTCAGGGGAATCTCTTTTTGTTTAACATCCCAGAGAATGATATTGGGGTAATTGGGAGAAGGCTCCCTGCGCACGAGCCGAAAAACATGATACCCCTGCTGCTGAAAAAAAGAAACAAGGGCTGTTCCGATCAATCCACTCGATCCTGATATTAAAATGCGCCGGCTCATAGAAATATGTTAAAACCCGCTGCCCGCGTTGTCAATGCGGCATACTTTCACAAATTCTTCATTTAATCCTTGCCCAATTTTTTCGCGGTCCTACAATACAGCTATGAGGTCCCAGGCAAAGAAAAAAATCCTTGTCGTGGAAGATTCCCGCGATATTCTCGGGCTTACCACTCATATCCTGATCTCGCGGGGATATGAGGCCATCCCTCTTTATTCCGGACATAAAGCGCTGGAAACCACACGGAGCCAACGGCCCGATCTCGTCATTCTGGATATGTTCTTGGAAGACGAGAATGGCCTGGACATCTGCCATGCCATCAAGTCGGACCCTCAGCTTGCCAAAACCCCGGTCTTGCTCACGACCGGCGACAGTTTGAACCATGATTCGTCGCCGAATAAATCTCAGACCGCACCCGATGGGTATCTTTTCAAACCTTTTGACATCGACGAACTGCTTAAAAAAGTCTCCGACCTTCTCGACCCTATCGCTTAGCCGGCGGAGCATTGCGCATGGATAACGCGATGCGTTTTCGCTCCAGGTCCACTTCCAAAACCGTGACCATAACTCTCTGATGTATCTTCACGAAATCACCGGGATTTTTGACGAACTTGTCCGAGAGCTGACTGATATGGACCAACCCGTCGAGATGGACACCGACATCGATAAAAACGCCGAAGGCCGTGATATTGGTGACCAGTCCCGGAAGCCGCATGCCCGGCTTAAGGTCCTCGGGCTTCTGGATGTCTTCCTTAAACCGGAAGGCTTCGAATTGCTGACGCGGGTCGCGGCCGGGTTTGGCCAGTTCCGCCTGGATATCCTTAAGCGTCGGCAGACCGACGGAAGCGGTGACATACCGATTAAGGTCGATGCGTTTCTGTAAGGCCTCACTCGCCATCAATTCCTTGACTGAACACCCTAACTCTTTGGCCATTTTTTCGACAATAACGTAACTTTCGGGATGCACAGCGCTGGCATCCAAAGGATTCTCGCCGCTGCGGATCCTCAAGAAACCGGCCGCCTGTTCAAAGGCCTTCGGGCCAAAACCGGTTATACTTTTAATTTCTTCGCGGGAACGCAAAGGCCCCTGTTGATTACGATAATCAATGACGGCCTGGGCGCGCGTCGGGCCAATGCCGGAGACATACATCAAAAGCTGCTTACTGGCGGTGTTTATTTCAACCCCGACCAAATTGACGCAGCTGACGACCACATCATCCAAAGCTGTTTTTAGAAGGTCCTGATCCACATCGTGCTGATATTGGCCGACCCCGATCGATTTAGGATCGATCTTGACGAGTTCCGCCAATGGGTCCATGAGGCGCCGTCCGATCGAGACCGCCCCGCGCACCGTGACATCATGGTCGGGAAATTCTTCACGCGCGACCTCTGAAGCCGAATAGATGGACGCACCGTTTTCCGAGACCATGACCACTTGGATATTTTTCGGCAATTCCAGGCTGCGGATAAACTCTTCCGTCTCACGGCTGGCCGTGCCGTTGCCGATCGCGATAAATTCGATAAAAAATTGCCGGCATAATTCGGTCACGGTCTTTCCGGCCTTTTGCTGGGCCGTTCCCGGGTCAGCGATATAAATAACGTCGTGGTGCAATAATTTCCCCTGCCGGTCCAGGCACGCGACCTTACAGCCCGTACGAAAACCGGGATCGACCGCCAAGATATTTTTCTGGCCGACGGGGGAAGCCATAAGAAGCTGGCGTAAATTTTCCGTAAAAACCGCGATAGCCTCCTTGTCCGCGCGTTCCTTGGTCATAAGACGGATCTCGGTCTCCATCGAAAGCGAAAGCAGGCGCTTATAACCGTCGGCCACCGCCATCTTGACCTGGTCGGAACTGGGGCTCCGTCCTTTGACAAAGATCGCATCCAGCATGTGTAGAGCGTCCCGCTCCGGCGGTAAAATACGCAGCATCAGAAATTCTTCGCGCTCGCCGCGGCGCATGGCCAAAATCCGGTGTGAAGGCGCGGTCTTGACCGGCTCATGCCAATCGAAATAATCACGATACTTGACGCCATCTTTTTCTTTGCCCTTGATGACCTTGCAGAAAAACTCACCTTTTTCCTCAAACAACTTACGCATACGCTCCCGGGCCCTCTGGTCCTCATTGATCCACTCGGCGATGATGTCCCGTGCGCCGGCGAGGGCCTCATCCGTACTCATGACCTTTTTTTCGGCATCGACGAAATTGACCGCCTCTTTTTCCGGATCAATCTTGTCGTCCTGTCTAAAGATCGCCTCGGCCAACGGCTCTAAGCCCTTTTCTTTCGCAACGGTCGCGCGGGTGCGGCGTTTCGGTTTAAACGGAAGATAAATGTCCTCCAGGACGGCCATCGCCTCGGCGGCCATGATCTTCTCGCGCAGCTCATCGGTCAGTTTTCCCTGTTGTTCGATCGATTGCAGAATGGTGACCCGGCGCTTATCGAGTTCGATCAGCTGTTTGAGCCGGTCACGGATCGAGGTAATGGCCACCTCATCGAGACTGCCGGTCGCTTCTTTGCGGTAGCGGGAGATGAACGGAACGCTGCTTCCGTCCTCTAAGAGTTCGACGGTCGAGCGCACCTTGACGGTGTCAATACTTAATTCTTTGGCGATCTTTTTGACGTAGGAATCGTTTAAGGAGGGCATGATGACAGTACAGTTACGATACCGTTACACTAAAATAGATGGCGGAGAGGTCGGGATTCGAACCCGAGGGGCAGGTTTCCCCGCCCAGTTGCTTAGCAGGCAACTGCATTCAACCACTCTGCCACCTCTCCTGCAACAAAGCTTTTATCAAGAAATGGGAGGCGTTGTGCCGCGATTTATTGCGGCCCACCTCTCCAAAAGCCGTTTATTCTACCAAAATCCTCTCAAGCTATCAATTTAACATTTGCCGTTTTTTACGGAAAAATAGGCTCAGGAGCTGTCCGCATTCATTTTCCATGAGGCCGCCCTGGACCTCGATCTTATGATTCAGTACTTCATGCTGAGGAATATTGAGGACGGAGCCGCAAGCCCCTGTCTTCGGATCCTTGGCGCCGTAATACAGTTTTCCCAGCCGGGCCAGGACCAAAGCGCCAGCACACATCGAGCAAGGCTCAATGGTCACATACATCCGGCATTTATAGAGCCATTTGACGGATAAAGCGTTCGCCGCTTGGGTGATAGCGATCATCTCCGCGTGGGCCGTGGGGTCCTTGAGAGTTTCCACCTGATTGTGGGCCCGGGCAATGATACGGTTTTCGTGCACGATAACGGCACCGACGGGCACTTCATCTTTTTCCGCCGCGATCTTCGCCTGCTTTAAGGCCTCCTGCATCATCATTTCATCTGCGGTCATCATGGAAGAATTTATTTCCTGGCCAACGGGAATTCCACCTTGACCAGCGTGCCCTCGCGCAAACTGCTCTTAATATTGATCCGGCCGTGGCGGGCATTGACCACGGCATGGACGACCGAAAGCCCCAAACCACTCCCTTTTTCGACACCGATCTGCTTGGTGGTAAAGAAAGGCTCGAACACACGCGTCAGATGTTCCTTCTTGATCCCTATTCCCTGGTCCTGGACACTGATCGTGGCCTTGTGATGCACGTCATCCCGCGTGGTCTTAACCACAATAACACCTCCGCCCCGCATCGCCTGTATGGCGTTGGCCAGAAGACTGAGGATGATCTGCGTCAATTCCACTTCGCTAATGGCGACCTGCGGATCCTTGCCGGAAAGCCTCAGCTGGAGCTTGACTCCCGGCGGCAAAGAGCGCGGATCGATCGAATTGACGGCTTCACGGATAATGGTGTTGACCGAGGAGATCTTTTTCTTAAGGCCGAGCTTTTTTTCGCTGATGCTGAGCAGACGGCCGGTCGTCTCATGGCAACGGTTTATTTTCTCCGCGATGTTTTCCAGGCTCGCAACAATATCGCGAAAATCCTTAAAACCGATATATTCAAAATCCCGGTTCTTGTAGGTCTTAAGGATGTGCTGGAGGCTTTCCCGCACGGCCAAAAGCGGATGTTGTACCTGCTGGATCGTTCCGGAAATAAAATGGGTCAGGGCCTGTGTTTTGTCCGATTCCCGCTGGAGTTTTTCCAGGTCCTTGCGCTTGGTGATGTCCCGAACGACGGCGTGCAGCTGAAAAACCTTTCCTGATTTATATAAAGGCGTGACATGCACGTCCACCGGAATGACCCTGCCCTTAGCATCGACAATCTCCACTTCTTCGCTCAGCATAGATATACCCTGGCGCGCATCATAAAACAGGCGGAAGGCTTTGGCGAGAGATCTTCGGTCCACGTATTCGCTAAAATGCGTTAATAAAACCTCGCGTGATGGCCGCTTTAGGAGATTCTCCCCGGCCTTATTAATGTACGTGATCCGGCCGACAAGATCCGATGTCACGATGCAGTCAGGTGCGTCCTCGGCCAGGGCCCTATACAACTCTTCGGATTCCCGCAGCTGTCTTTCCAGGGCCAGCTGGCCCGAAATGTCACGGGCCACGGAAAGAATACAGTCTTCCCCATCAAAGGGAACGCAGACGGCCGTGATGCTTATGGTCTGGACTTTACCATTTTTGCCGACACGCTCAATATTGAAGTTGATCGGTTTTTTTGTTTTCTGCAGGACATGCAAAAAATCTTTTTTCCATTGCTCCAGACTGATTTTATTCTTGTGGAATTCAAGGACGGAGCGGCCCCTCAGATATTCGCGTGAATATCCCAGCCCCCGGACGGTCGCCTGATTGACATAGGCGATAGAGCTGTCCGAACGGATCAACATGACTTCATCGCCGATCCTGTCCAGCATGGTCTGAAACAGGATGGAATTACCGTTAGGGAAAGAAGTGCCGTTAGGACGGGCTGCCGTGCTTTGGCGTTTCATAAAGCGGTTTTTCCAGTCAAAATAAAACGCGCCTGGGAGGACTTGAACCTCCAACACCTAGCTCCGTAGGCTAGTGCTCTATCCAATTGAGCTACAGGCGCATGTTTCCTTAAATTATTTTATAGGGGCAACGCGACCTAACGGAATTTACGCAAGAGTTCTTCGCGGCTGAAACCCAAACTCTCGATCGCTTGGATCGGGTTGCGGCTGTACGCGCGGCAAAAATTAGTCACTTCGGTCATCGTCGTATGCCCCCGTTCCGCCAGCTGCTCAAGAGCAAAAGTCCGCATGCGTAATTCATTGATGATGTCCTTAGGCAGTAATCCCGCCTGATGCGCCAGGCGGTCGCGGTAGACCGTGCTCGGAGTGGTTGACTTGATCTTCTTGCTGTCGTAATCGTACTTATAGACCTGTGAAAGCAGTATCTTGACCTGTTCCATGCCGCTGGTCTCGCTTACCTCATCGACCACACGGAACACTTTATCCTCGACGTGATAGCGCTTTAAGACGATAAAAACATCGATCAGGTTGACGAGCATCTCGGGGATGTTCATCGGCTCGTTCTGCAGGCGGATAATGGCCTCGCGGGAGGTCAAAGCATGCATGGTCCCGATGCAGTATTTACCGATATTGGCCGCCGTCATCATGTCGCGCGCTTCTTCCCCGCGCACCTCGCCAATGATAATGCGCTCAGGGCGCATGCGCAAACTATTTTTTACCAGATCGGCCAGGGACAACTCCTCGTCGCTTTCCAAACGCGAACAGCTGTCGTCCAAAAAAGTATTGAGCTCCAGGGTATCTTCAATGACAACGACACGGTCGCCGACCGGAATAAACCCGAAAAGTGCGTTCAATAGCGTCGTCTTGCCCACGCCCGGGCCCCCGGCGATGATGATGTTGGCCGGACGGATCGACATCCCCTCGATGTAGATCCACAGCTGGGCCGCCACTTCATAACTCAGGGAACCGCGCTGGATCAAGTCGATAATACTTAACGGAGAAAGCTTGGCTTTCGTGATCGTCAACTGCGGCCCGAAAGAAGAGATCGCCAAATTCACACGGCCTTCCAGGTTGGGCAACTCCAGGTTCATAATACGCTGCAGCTTCTTGCGGCCGGAAAAAAGAATGAGTTTTTTGATGAAAAGATCGAGTTCCTTATGACTGTCAAAACGCCGTTCGGTCGAGATAAAACCCTTCTGGCTATGATGAATATAGATCGGCTTTAACGAATTGATAATGATATCTTCGACGTCAAATTCACACAAGAGATCCTGGATGAGACCGTAGGAGAGAAAATTCTGGATAAATTCCATCTTGGCGGCGGAATTGGACAGCTCTTCCTTGACAGCCTTGAATTCGCCGTTTGTATCCGAACGAAGGATGTCGGTCAAGGCTCGCTCGACCGCCGCCTCTTTATCCGGCTGCGGTTGGAGCAAGGTCACCTTGCCCCACAAGTCATCAACCAGACGAAACTGCAGGTCAACATATCGCTCTTTATACATACAGGATCGATCCTTTAAAAAACTTTGTCCTTAAATTTAACATCGAATTAAGGGGCTGTAAATGATAATTTAACCTTTAAGGAACGTTTTTTTCAGATACCGCACCTTCCGGTGCAGCCTTTGAGCGTGTCACGACCATGGCGGCCTGATCGACATCCAGATATTTACGGGCTATCCGCTGAATATCCTCTTTGGTCACCGCCCCTATCTTTTCATCGTATTCCTTGTAGTGGTCGAATCCCAAGCCATACAGCTCATCAAAGAGCGCGATCGAGCCCAACGCCGAACTTGTTTCTAAGCTGCGCTGGAAAGTGCCTTTTAGGTACATCTTAGTACGCGAAAGCTCCTCATCGGTTATCCCCGCCGTCTGCAGCCCAGCGACCTCTTCCAGAAGCAGTTCCTTGACTTTGTTTATATTTTCGTCTGTCGTGTTCACGTAAAAATAAATAAACCCCGCATCGGGACCGGGTACGCTGCCGGCGCCCAGCGTATAGGCCTGCCCTAATTCATCGCGGATCTTGGTGAACATGCGCCCGCTTAAAGGAGAACCAAGGATAGAGGTCAAGACTTCCAGAGGATACCGGTCCTCGTCGGCGATCGTGGGGCCGCGGAAACCCATCATAACAACGGCCTGTTCACGGTTGAAAAGGACGGTGCGCTCCTGCATTTCCGTGAGGGCCGTGAGGTCGTGATCGACAAGGGGGACTTTTTTAGGCTTTAAATTTCCCAAAAGCTTACTTATGGACTCCCCGACTTCCTGCGCATCGATGTCGCCGAACACGGACAAGACCATATTATTAGGCGCGACAAAGGTGTCATAGAAATCGATCACGTCCTTGTGCTGGATCCTCTCCACTGATTCCAAAGTACCGGTCTCATTCAGGCGGAAGGGATGTCCAGGGAAAAGGACTTCCCGTAAATTGTGCGCGGTCACATAAGAAATGTCCTCATTTTTCGATTGGATAATGACCTTCATTTGTTTTTTATCTTTCTCAAATTCCTTCTCGCTGAACCCAGGCCTCTTCACAAAATCTTCCAGCAAATCCAGGCCAAAGGACAGATGTTCTGATAGGCCGTACATCTCGATCCCGAAACTATTGCGGCCGGCGATCTCCCCCACGCTGAACGCTTTGGATTCTGTGATATCGGCAAGTTTTTCCACGGACAGCGATTGCGTTTCGCGCACCCACAACCTTGCCATAAGCTGAGAAATGCCGTTAAGCTCGGCCGGCTCCTGGCGCGTTCCTCCCTGCAGAACCAGACGGATAAAAACGAGCGGCAGCGTGTGATCCTCACGCAACAGCACGGTCACACCGTTTTCCAGCACGATCTTTTTGATCTCGCCCGCGGTTTCTGCGTCTGCCCTTTCTTTGGAAGGGACTATGCTCCCCAGAGGCTTCAAGACCACGGTCGTCAGATTCGCATCCCTTAAATATTTATTCGCCACACGCTTGATATCATCGGGCGTCAAACGTTTGACAGCGTCGACATATTTCTCGGAAAAACGGAAATCGCCGGTAAACGCCTCATCATAGGCCATGACATAGGCCATGTACCCGGCCGTCTGCTTCGAAAGCACATTCCGGCTTGCCACCTGGGCCTTGGCCCTATCCAATTCCTGGACGGAAACACTCTGCGTCTTGATGCGCTCGACCTGTTTTTTGACCTCGGTGATCACTTTTTCGATATTCTCCAGCGGACACTCCACTTCGATCTCGAAGAGACCCGGGTCCACAGGCGTAAAATTGCCCGAACGGATCGACCATACCAAACGCTGTTTATCATACAATTCGCGTTTCAGGCGGGAAGCGCTTCCCTGCCCGAGAATCATGGCCAACACATCCAAGGCGTGCAGGTCCTCATTGAGGATCCCCACGCTGTGATAGGCCATATCCAGCCGCGGGATATCGGTCTTGTACTCTTCTTCATAATAACGTTCCGACAATTGAGGCGGTTCATACGGGAGATGGCGCACCACATCCGGTTGACGCTGGAAACCGCCGAAAGCTCTTTTAACTTCGCTTAATACATCTTCTGTCTTGATGTTGCCTGTGACCGCCAAGACCATATTGTTCGGGATATAGAATTTTTTATAATAATCCCAGAGAGCCTGGCGCGAGATCTCGTCCAAAAGCGCGTCATAACCGATGATGGGATGCCGGTAGGGATGGACCAAAAAGCTGTTGGCTTGGACCAGCTCGCTCATCTTCCGCTCCGGGCGGTCACGGTAAAGCCGTACCTCACCAAAAATGACCTGCCGCTCCTTCTCCACTTCTTCGGGGTCGAGCTTGGAATTCATGAGCATGTCCGCCATGATCTCGATGGCCTTGCCGTAATACTGGCTGGGCAATTCAATGTAATACATCGTCTGGTCAAAGCTGGTCGAGGCATTGATCATGCCGCCCAAGGCCTTGACTTCTTTCGCAACCTCGCCCACGCCGCGCTTTTCAGTGCCTTTAAACAACATATGTTCCACGAAGTGTGAAATGCCCGTACCCAAATATTTTCCTTCGGTAGCAGACCCTGTTTTAACCAGGACATAGACCGCGACCGTCGTGCTGGTAGGCATTTCGTAGGTGGCCACAGTCAGGCCGCTATCTAAAATAGTCTTGCGGGAAAGGTTGGGATTTTTCTCGAGGAGGCTGTCTGGGGCCGCCAAGGAAACAGCGGTCAGCGCACCGACCGCGAACAGAGCAAAAATCGCGCAGCGTAATCGCCTGCGCCAATTATCCATTCGACCTCTTTTTATACTCATCAAGGATTCTCCTGATATCGGTGTTCGCATTGCGGGCGATCTGCGAGCAAATGAAGACCAAGACCGAAAACTGCCAGCAATCCTCGGGTCCGGTCAACAGGCCCGAACGTACATTTTCCTCTCGTTGCAGCAGTTCAAGGTAGTGTTTGATGGCCTGAGAGAGCTTTCCTTCAAAGATGTCCAGCTGATGGGTCTTATTATTGTACTTAAACGAAGGCAAAGTAATGCCGCGCACCAAAAGAAGATTAACAAGGTCGTTTTCCGTGCCTTCAAAATCATTTTCGAATTGAAAACCCTGGAACTGCGGCACGTTGGGGGGAAGCACCAAGGTGGGCTTTTCTACAACGATCTCGCCCTGACGGACCACGGTATCGCCGAGATTGACTTCTGATTCGGCCAAAAAAATATACGGCACCCTCGTCTCCTGAAAGGTCATCAATCCCTGCACGCGGGAACGGATGATCTCCGTATTTCTAATGGCCCTATTCCACGCTTTATAGATATCCATACGTCCCCTTCAATAAAATGGCGGAGAGGGAGAGATTCGAACTCTCGAACGACCTTTCAGCCGTCACACGCTCTCCAAGCGTGCGCTTTCAACCACTCAGCCACCTCTCCTGCAATCTGTTTTTATCTAGAAAAGGAGAGTGTTGTCCCGCGCCCTGCAGCGGGACCACCTCTCGACTAAAACTCTAAGGTTGTCCCGCGCCCTGCAGCGGGACCACCTCTTCCTTCATAAGCTATCTCCTTAATTGATCCGATTGCATCGGGAAGGAAAAACTATTTGTAAATAAGCAGTAAGATAAAAGCGATCACGGCGATCAGCAGGCCTGAAATAAACCGGTACTTTAAAAGAAGAAAATCAATGAACTCGAACCGGGAATCTTCTATCTTAGGAAACAACCGCTTTTTGATGCCGTACTCGCGCTGAAGGTCCTTGTTGAACATGTTAAAAGCCTGATCAGAGACCAACAGCAGGACTCCCACAAAAAACGCGAAGGCCAGCATGATAAAAATAAAGAGTTTAGCAGCACCGACGATTTCAAGCGAATCCAGCATACCTTTTTTCCCTTATTAATGCATACAATATAACACGAAAACAGCCGCTCTTCTATACTTAAATACTAATATTAATCAAAAATAACGGTCTTATTGTTAAAGGCCAGAACCTTCTTTTCCAGATGCCAACGCACCGCCCGGCTCAGAACAAGTTTTTCCAGGTCCTCGCCTTTGCGTTTGAGGTCCTGGAGCGAATCACGGTGACTGACCCGCACAATATCCTGCTCGATGATCGGGCCTTCATCGAGCTTTTCGGTGACGTAATGACTGGTCGCGCCGATGATCTTGACCCCTTTGCGGTAAGCCTGTAGATACGGTTGTTTCCCGACAAAAGCCGGCAAGAAGGAATGATGGATATTGATGATCCTTTCTCGAAAGCCCTTTAAAAAATATCTGCTCAAAATTTGATGATACCGGGCCAGCACGATCACGTCGACCTGCTCTTTTTTAAGCAGATCGAGCTCTTTCCGTTCCTGGCTGCGCTTATTGCGGGGCGTGACCGGAAAATGATAAAAAGGAATCTTGAAATCCTTTGCCACTTCGCCGGCATCCCGGTGATTACTGAGGACAAAGGCGATCTCCACCGGAAACTGGCCCTCTCTATACCGGAGCAGAAGATCATACAGACAATGCAGTGGCTTGGAAACAAAGATCGCCATACGGGTGATCTGGTCGGAAAAAGACAAGCCCCAGTCCATGCGGAATTTCCGGGCGATAGGCCGGAATTTTTCGCGGATCCGGGCCCGGTTTATCTTAAAACCGGCCAGGTCCCATTCGGCGCGCATGAAAAAAGTGTTGCTCTCTTCATCGATGTGCTGATCGGCATGCAGGATATTGCCGTTATTCTGGTAGATAAAACCGGTGACCGTCGCGGTAATACCTCTTTGGTCGGGACAGGAAATAAGGAGCCGGGCCTTCGTCATGGGTGTATCCTAATATATTCCGACGGTAAATCAACCATTATTTGGACTTTATTTAGAGGCGACACGAAGAGGCTGGCGGGAAGACAGAAAGAATGGATTATACTGGCTGTCGATGAAAACGACCCAGCCGGTCGAAGCGAGGCTCAGCACTTCCGGATCATGTGAATTCCAGCCAAACGGGATCCATCCCCGCCTGGAAGAGTATGCGTAGGCGGACTGACTGGGAGAAAGCTCTGTGCGTAACGATTCGATCCCCTGACGCATCAGATTGGCATCTCTGGAAAGGTTTTTGGCCCACCGGGGATTGCCCTCTTTGTAATAAGCCGCCATCTTGCGCACGGCGAGAATGGCGCCCGCGGTCCATTCGACCGAGATACGGTCGTGTTCATGCGTATACCCCACGCCCTGCAAATGACCGTTCTTGTCCCATGAACCCGAAAAAGCCTTGGCGGTCTGCCACATTTGATAGGCCGTACCCTTACCGAACCACTCATCAATTTTTTGCGGGCCCAGGGCCGCGATGATCCACGTCTGTACATCCAGCGCGAAGTCCTGCGTGTTCGGGGCCCATTCACCGTCGAAAAATGTCATGCCTTGATAAAAATACTTTTTATCCGGGTTCCATACGGCCCGAAAATACTCCTCGATCTTCAACATCGCCTCTTCATAGACCTTTTTCCCGGTGATCTGATGCAGCATGCGCAGGGCCGCGTACCACGAAATATTGTTCTCTGTCGAAATCTGATAATACCACCAGGAATTTTCCAAATGGTACTGAGTGGGCGGCTCGACCGCCTCGCGAAAAGTCCCCAATGGCGCCATCCGGATCCCACCGGTCGGGGCCTGCAGGAGCAACGCCGCCCGGGCCAATTCTTCGGCAAGCTGCAATTCGATGGAATTTGTCGAGGAATATGATTTCCTAACGGGATCATAAAATTTCTTATCAAAAAGATGCAGCGCGGCCATGGCAACCCAGGCGTTTTCGCCGGCGATCGGTTTCCAGTCTTCCCAATGGATCGTCGGCCAGGTCGGAAAACCTTTCAGTGTGCTTTTGCCGTCGAGCGGGTCATGCGTGTTATAGCGGCCATTGGCGTTGATGATACGGAAAATAAAGCCGCGTTTTCCGAAATCCTTCAGGTTAGAGGATACCGCTTCCGGGTTTTGGGGATCATACACAAAAGGCTGCTGCGAATAACCGGCCCGGATGGTCTGGAATTCGCCGACATGGCCGCGCCAGTATACCGCAATGGGATGAAAGGCCTGCTCCAAATAATCACTTTTTCCCATCAGCGTCAAGGTGATCTGCCCCACGGCACCGTCATAAATGTCCAGTCCTTCCTCCACGATCATCCGCTCGATGATCCCCGGGACAGAATCATCCTGCCCCATGCGCTTGTAAACATCATCACGCAGATCGCGCGGAACATAAAAACTCAAAGGAAGCTGAGTGGTAAAGCTGACGTGGGATTTTATCCAATTAAGAAGCTTGGCATCCAAATGGCTTTTCTGCAGTTCTTCGTTGCGGCTCTGGGAAAAAGGCCGGGAGACCTCTTCTGAGGAGAAGGCGATGCCGTGGCGGGTGAAAATGAGGAACATGACAATCAGGATCAGTTTTGGCATCAGTATTTCCGAGTTGCGAATAAAAAAGCCCCTCGAAAGAGTTTCAAGGGGCCAATAATCCTGTTTTTACGGAATCATTGCGATTACGGCAGCCAGACAGCCATTTAATCCATAGTGAATCTTAGGCTCACGGCTTTGTGCCCTATTCTTTCGAATAGTTTACCTTTCAAATTGTCACTTGTGAGTGTAACACACTTTTTGGGTTTGGCAAGAGAGCGCTTTCAAAATTTTTATAACTTATTGTTATAATTATATTTACAGTTAAAACTATTTTTTAGGATAAACAAAAAAAGGCAACCTTTGGAGGTTGCCTTTTTAAAAAATTTCTTAAATTTGCCTTAAACTTTTTCGTCGTCTTCGACGCTGATCTTTTCTTCTTCCTCAGCCGCCGGGGCGCTGATATCCACATGCTCGGCCGTTTTTAGCTTCCCGAGGATCTCACGTTTGGCATCGCCCAAATTGTGCTCATGCACGAGATTGATGAGCTTTTCGCGGATCAGACAGATCGATTCGTCGTCGAGCATGACGACATAGTCCTGCGCGTCAGGACGGTGCATGATATTGGCGATCTTTTTAGGGAACCGGCCGTCCAGGGCCACTTTGTTGATTATTTCACTGGCTTTTTGTTCGTCGAGGGACATGAATCAGGACCTTTCTAAGAGGATGCGGAAAGCTATGTTGTTACTTAAAATATATCCCACGCCGGGACTGATTTCAAATGAAATTTAAGAGTTTTTTACTTCTCAATGGGAAGCTTGTAGTCTTTCCAGACCTCAAAACCCCCCTCCATTTCCATGACCGAATAGCCTTTCGTGGCAAATTCCACGCACGCCTTGGCGCCCAAATGGCCGGGG
>CAZCLW010000042.1:0-19789 GCA_964499685.1 uncultured Planctomycetales bacterium | reverse complement strand
CCAATATCAAGGACATTCTTCCGCTTTTGGAAAAAGTAGCCAGGGCCGGCAAACCCCTCGTCGTCCTCTGTGAAGAGGTAGAAGGCGAGGCGCTGGCCACGTTGGTTGTCAATAATATGCGCAAGACCCTTTCCTGCGCGGCCGTCAAGGCGCCCGGTTACGGTGACCGCCGCAAGGCCATGCTGGAAGACATCGCTGTCCTGACCGGCGGCAAGGCCATTACCGAAGACCTCGGTCTCAAGTTGGAAAATATCGATGTCTCCGATCTTGGCCGGGCTAAAAAGGTCAAGATTGACAAAGATAATACGACCATTGTCGAAGGTGCCGGCAAGACCGCCGACATCAAGGGCCGCATCAATCAGATCCGCAATCAGATCGATAAGACAGATTCGTCTTATGATAAAGAAAAATTACAGGAACGGTTGGCCAAGTTGGCCGGCGGTGTTGCCATCATCAATGTGGGCGCCGCTACGGAGTCCGAAATGAAAGAAAAGAAGGCCCGTGTTGAAGATGCCTTGCACGCCACCCGCGCAGCGGTTGAAGAGGGCATTGTCCCGGGCGGCGGGGTTGCCTTATTGCGCTGCCTCGATGTCTTGGATGATTTCAAATCGAAATTCAAAGGCGATGAAAGGACCGGTATCGAGATTGTTGAGCGGTCCCTGGAAGCCCCGGTCCGCCAGCTGGCCCTTAATGCCGGCTTGGAGGGCTCGGTCATTGTGGAAGAATTAAAGAAGAAAGAAAAGAATGTCGGTTACGATATCAACGCCGACCAATATGTCGATATGTTAAAGTCCGGCGTTATCGATCCGGCCAAAGTTACCCGCACGGCTCTGCAGAACGCGGCCAGCATTGCGGCATTATTGTTAACTACAGAAGCTTTGGTCACCGATATCCCGGAAAAGGATAAACCTGCTATGCCGGCTATGCCAGGTGGAATGGGCGGCGGCATGGGAGGGATGTACTAAAGCGCCGTTAACATAGGAAATTAAAAGGGCATCCGCCTTAGGGCGGGTGCCCTTTTTTATTGAAACCCGATTGGTCATCGCTGTTTTTATATTGTATACTTTAAGCATTTAATAATACTAGTACTTATATCTAAACCATGACCTTTCAGCCCTCTCACAGCAAGCGTTTATTCCGCAGGATCATCTCAAGCCTCATTGTTTTGACCTTTGGCTTGAACTCTGTTGTTCCTGTGCCGGCCCTGGCCCAAGGTATTCCGCTTTCCGGCCCCTCAATACTCACGGCCGGCGTCAGTTTTCAACCCGTCCTTTTAAAAGGCCTGTCTGTTGACCCCCTAAATCCTCTAAAATTTGATTTTTTCATCGATCCTGCACGTATCGATCTTGCTCCGGAAGATTTTAACCGGGAAGCGACCAAGCTCATCAAATACTTCCTGGCTTCGTTGACCGTGCCAGAAAAAGATATGTGGGTCAACCTTTCCCCCTATGAAAAGAATCGCATCATCCCGGAAAAATTCGGCGTGACCGAAATGGGCCGGGATCTTTTGGCCCAGGACTATATCCTTAAGCAGTTGACCGCTTCGCTCATGTATCCGGAAAGCGAAACGGGCAAGACATTCTGGGACAGGGTCCGGGCCAAGGTCCGGAAGCAATACGGTAAAACCGATATCCCCACCGACACGTTCAATAAGATTTGGATCGTTCCGGAAAAGGCCGTCGTCTATGAACATGCGGGCAGCGCCTTTGTGGTCGAAAACCGGCTCAAGGTCATGATGGAAGAGGATTATTTGGCGCGCAGTTCGGCGTCGGTCGTTCATCGCGAAGAGCCCCGAGCTACGAATTTCGAACTCCAAACAATTCTTAGGGAATTAATTATTCCCGAGATCGAAAAAGAAGTGAACGAAGGAAAGCATTTCGCTTCTTTGCGCCAGATGGCCAACGCCATGGTCTTGGCGACTTGGTACAAAAAACGTTTGCGTGATTCGCTGCTGGGCCAAGTCTATGTCGATCAAAACAAGATCAAAGGCATCGATCTGGAAGACAAACAGGCCAAAGAAAAAATTTATGAGCAGTATGTCGAGACCTTTAAAAAAGGCGTCTACAACTACATCAAAGAAGAATATGATCCCGTGACCCAAGAGGCCATTCAGCGTAAATACGTCAGCGGCGGGGCGCATATGGATTATACGGACAAAACTGTTTTTATAAGCAATCCGGCCATGTTGACGCAACCGGTATCTTTGAAAGGCATCCAAAGAGCGACTGTATCTTTAGTGGATGTTGGGCCTAAAGTCAAAGGTGAGGGCCTGGCTCAACTGACGCAATCCAATCCCGCCATGCTCTCCAGCCGTAAAAAAAGCGCTGCTACTCTTAAAGCCGAAAGGCGCATTGAAGGCTTGCTGAAGATCCTTGACCGTCAAACAGAGCCGTTGAACGCTGCCCAGCTTTTGGTTGTGTGGAAAAAAGAAAGTAAGGAATTCAAGGATGACAAATTAACGAATATAAAAAGAGCCATTAGCACAGACTCCCGGCTTAAAGACCATGCCATGCGGCTCAAGCGCGGGGAAAAGGCCGCAAAGACCGCTAAAGTCGTCAAGGCCAGGCCTATTGAAGATACAGACGAGAGGCCTTTATCCGAAATGACGGTCAATGAGGTGCTGGCAAAATTCGAAAAAGATGAGGCCAGTATCATTGATACGCTGACAGGGCGGATCGCCGAGGACATGACCGATGAAGAGATCGTGGGGGTCGTTGATGAAATCCCCAGTTCCCCAGCGATAATTTGGGTAAGAGGAAATACTGTTCTGCAGGTCCCTGCGCTCCTCGAAGATGAACGCGCCAATGTGGAGGCTTCTCTCCCCGACGTAAAGAGATGGCGGGCCTACTTGGGAGACGCCGGCAGGAACCGAAGAGAATTTTATATGATCATGGATGTCGAAAAGGCCTTTGGAAAAGGAGATCAGGTCAATGCCGCGATGTTGTCGTTGGAAGACTTACACGATGGTTTGAATTCCAGATTAGATAATCTCGTTGAGGATGTCATGGGCGGTAAATATACCAATGGACGACGTATCGATTCAGTTGCCTCGGCCATGAATCTTATCTTAAAAAGTAAGCAATTCCGAGGTGAGTTCATTCGTGACATGGCTCGGGTTTTGCAAACCGATGTGCAACGTGTTGTCAGTCTGGCTGATCAAGGGTTAGGTATCGAAGAGATCCTGGAAATAGTGGGCGCTAATCCGTCATCCAATCCGGCCATGCTTTCCCGGGATTGGTACGGAACGATCCCTGATCTGGATGTTTCCTTTCAGACAGAGGAGACCTCTGATCCGCAAACGGCGGAAGTATGGCTCGATCAGTGGTTCGCCAGCGGGACCGAACGGTATTTCAGCCGGGACCAATGGAAAACAGCCATGGGCGATGAGGCCTCGTGGATCCAGGTGAAGGCCCTTGACGGGGAAATATTAGGTGTAGCGCGTCTGCACAAAGCAAAGATACCTCTTCCCGCGGAACGGCTGGGCACGGAAATCGCTGAAACGACCCTGCTTGATTATCTGGAGGTGGATGAAAAATACCGCCGGCATCGGATCGGTGAAGTGATCGTCGCCAAGGCTGCGGCGCAAATTCTGGGTCAATCAGACGGCGCCCTTATTAAAAGTGTTTTGGCCACACATCCGGCCGAAGACAGTGAATATGCCGCTGCCGGTCAGAGGGCGGTCGATTTCTTTCGAGGTATTGGTTTCGAAGAGATACAGATCCCGGAATTAGAGAGCTTGCCTGAAGAAGAACAGGAGGCGAATCTCTATCTGAGGCTCTCGCAAGGCAGGGCCGAAAATCTTGTCGCCATCGTCCAGGGCCTCTTATTGGACCAGGAAGATTCATTTGCGGGCAATGCCGCGATGCTGGGAGACTGGAGCACAGAAGAAAAATCTATAGAGAGCCTGCAAAGCATCTTACGGACGGAAGACCCTCAACTGATGCAGATGTATGACCGCTGGGAAGCTTTAAGTGAGGCCGAGCAAGAAATTTTCCGTCAGAGCATTTATGAGCTAACTTCAGGGCATTTTAGGGCCTGGAGGATAGAGCGGTCCATATCGTCTCACTTCGATTACAAAACCGCTCTTATAAAGGCGCTGAGTAAAGCAAATCTTGACCGTCTTGGATTCGGTTTTGAGTGGGACACGGAAGGAAAGCGAAAGGGAAGCATCCGGTATATCTTTGAGAAGGAAAAGCCCCGCTTGCTGGAAATGTATGATCGCTGGGAGAGTTTGAGTCCAGCCGAACAAGAGTATGTACGCCGGCAAATTTATAAGATCAAGCGGGGCGATATTGTCGCCTGGCAGCTAAGCACGGCTATGAGATATTTTGAAGGCTCTTACAAATCTATGCTCGCCTGGTTCTTTTCAGAAGCTGGTTTGAATCACCTGGGGTTCGAGCTGGATTGGAGTTCGGAAGAAAAGGGAATACAAAGCGTCATCTTCAATTTAAAAAAATATAAACCTGCCCTGATGGAAAAATACGAGAGATGGAATGACTTAAGTGAGTCCGAACAAATAAGATTAAGGGAAGAAATTTACGCCATTAAAGAAGGCAATGTCCGTTCCTGGAAGCTTGGTCGGGCTTTGAATAAACAATCCGCGCCATATTTCGGAGGTTCCTATATCAAGATGCTGGTCAAGGTATTTGAAAAAGCAAAGGTGACGGAAGAGGAGTTCCGCGAACGCCGTAAAACCTTTAGGAGAAAATATTCCTGGCTCGTAGAGCAGGAAGCGATCAACAATGTTCATGACGCTTTGAGGGAAAACCGGCCTGATCTCATGACCCAATATGAACAATGGGAAAGTTTAGGCGAAGCCGAAAAGGAGATGTTCCGCGACGAGGTCTATACAATCAGCGCTGGCGAGATGCTGGCGTTCGGACTTGGGCCGGCGATGCAGCGTCGTGGCGTTCCCTTTTTTGAAGGCTCCTTTATTACTCTTTTGCAAAAGGCCTTTCCCAAGGCGGACCTTGAACGGCTGGGCTTTGAATTGGATTGGAGCACGGAAGAGCAGGGAAAAAGAAGCGTTATGTTCGTTATTAAAAAACAAAGACCGCAGCTCGTTGCGATGTATGAAAATTGGGAGAACCTTACGGAGGCAGAGAGGGAAGTTTTTCGGCGAGAAATTTATAAAAGCATGGGACATTTGCAGTCATGGGGCTTAGGCGGGGCTCTGCTAAAAGAAAAAAGCGCTCCATATTTTGAAGGATCTTTTAAGACTACTTTGATCAAGACGTTCGAGAAGGCAGGACTGAACCGTCTCGGATTCAGCCTGGAATGGGAAACCGAAGAGCAGGCGAAAGAAAGTGTCCGGTATGTCTTGCATAAGGAAAGACCGCAGCTTATGGCAATGTATGAACGATGGGATGCTTTAGATGAGGCCGGCCGGGAAAGTGTTAGGAACCAAATTTATAATATTACTGCAGGGCACATGCAGGCTTGGAAATTGGGGGTTGCTTTGATTACTCCTTCTCTTGGCGGTTCTATTGGAACAGCCTTGGCCAGGACCTTTGAGAAGGCGGAGATCGACCCTAAAGCATTTGACCGCCGCTCTTTGCCGCCGTCGAACCCCGCCATGCTGGTTCAGCCGCCTTCCGGAAGCCAGGAGATGGATTTGTCTCAGCTTCAGGATGAGTTGGTCAAATACATCGACGCGGAGTTTGCCCGCGGCCCGGCCTTATTTGCGGGAAAGCCCGATCATGTCAGGAAGCCCTGGACACCCAGTTTTTCGGTCATGCGGGTCTATGCGCCTTCTTCCTCGGGTAATTTTACGGCCAAACAGCATGATGATCTGCGAAGGCTCTTTACGGTTTCCGGGCCGGCCATTCATATCAGCCTGGTCAATCATGATTATTTTGAACTTCTTGTGGGCGGCAAAGGAGGCCGGATCCGGCCCTTCGAGTATGATTTTTCTCCGCAGCTGCGGGAGAATTTTAAACTTTATCTGATCGATTTCTTTAACAAGTTTTACGATGACCAATCCCGTTATTCTTTCGTCATGGCCCCGCGCAATCCTGATGAAGCAAGATCCGACCCCGGCGGGATCAACATCCATATTATCGACAAACCTGTTGCTCCGCCGTCCAACCCCGCCATGCTGGGGGAGGCGACTTGGGAAAGTTTGCAAAGAGAAGGATATTCCGTCAAGAAAAGGACGCTCAAGAAAGATGACTCGGCGCCCTTGGTCATCTTGGCCGAGGTCCGGCAAAACGGCGTGGCCTTAAGAAATTCCGGCATTGAGCTTCATGTGTTTCCAGAACAGAAGATCATTGTTGTCGAAGAGTTCTATCCCGATTTTCCCAAGCCTCTCTCGGAAGAACAAAAGATCGGCCGCGGCCGGGCGCTATTGAGGCATTTATTGACCCAAAAAGAGTATGCAGGATTTGCGGTCATAAGCCTGGCGGTGTCTGAATTGCAGGAGTCGTTCCAGAAGATATCGGAGTTTTCTCCGATCATCAGCCCAGAAGAGGATGATCTGCTCAAATATCCTGATCTCTCTCCCGAATTGCAATCCTTGAACGATCAGATGCAATCACCACAAAAGGGTTTAAGTCCAAGTCAGCACCGTTCCTTACTGAGCAGTCTTAGAAGCACTACCCTCTTCGGCCGTATTCCGGCCGTTCCGGCAAATCCTGCTATGTTGGCTATTGGCCTCCAGCAAGTAGCGCGGTTCCGCGCCGATGTTCCTGAGTTAAATTGGGAGAAGGCGTTCGAGGTCCCGTGGGAGGAGCTCGTGCGCGATCCCGACCTTGAGTGGCAGCCCGTGACCGATAATCAGGCCAATTACTTCGCAAACCAAAGTGCCGTCCGTGCCGAATTCTTAAAGTTAGCGCATGAGTTGGTAACAACGTCTGATGTTGATGAGGTCCGTTTACAAAATTATTTGTATCAAATGCATAGGACCCTGTTGCTGGGAGTCAACGGGGACCGTCCGTACCGGCCTCCGACGAGCAGCTACAGTGAGGACTTGCGGAAAATAGCGGGGAACCTGTCGTGGGGGAGATATCCGCGTTACCGGATCATGCTTGAACAGGCGGAAAAAATCCTAAAAGAAGACCTTGATCATAGTGAGATGATCAACGCTGTTGCGAGATTTTATCACGCCGCCCTGGGGGATTCATCCCAGGCGCTCCTGTTTTTGCGGGGCAATAATTCGCTGATCATGAACATGGTCAATGGTCTCCTGCGATTGAAAGGATATAACGGCATTCCCCATGGGTTTATCGATACGGAAATCGTAGAAGGTGAAGATCTCGTCGCCTTTCATAAGATCGAGGATGATTTCCGTCGGCGCATCATTGATGCCAATCCTGAAATATTCGGCAAGGTGGCCCAGGCTGCCAACGCCTCCATGCTCTCCTCGGAGCTCCTTGCTGGCCCCGGTGATCTCTGGAGCGATTCCCGTGTGACACGGCTCGGGCAGGACCTGGAAATGAACGGCCTCGCCAATTTTGAATTGGTGCAAAGTCCGTCTCTCTTAGAAGACAAGACCATTGCACAGTTTGCGATCTACCGTCACAAAGAGACCGGCCTGGAGATCGTACGCAAAGACGCGACCGGTGTCATGGACGCTATCCGGTTGCTGGCTGAACGCAAGCGCGCCAGCATCGTGCCTTTGTTCTTTACCGACGAAGAAGGCGATTATTATGAATTGAATTTGTTGCCGTTCGGTTATCAAACCCTGGAGAACTATATCGGCGGTAAGCTCGATAATATGTCCGATGAATTAAGAGGCCAGATCATCGAAGCGGTTTCCGACGGATTGCGATTTGATGATGAGGTATGGTTCCAGCATGGACATCTGCACGAACGAAATGTGCTCCTTAAAGTCGAGCAGGATGAAGTTCGGGATGTTAAGTTAATAGATTTTAAAATACTGCACACCATTGATCTGGCCGATTTTCCGGAAATCCAGCGTGTCTGGAGAGAGAATGGGAGCTTCAGGGGAGCCGAATTTCATGCTAACGGACGCATGCGCTTTTTCGATTGGTTCGATTTTGAAGATACTGTCTTTTTTGGAAATTTTACGAATCACTCTTTTAAGGCAAGCAGCTTGCGCGGGGCTGATTTCAGTCAAGCTACTTTTGTCGAAGAGCCCGGAGCCAGAGGTCCGGGCATCTTTCTTTACAGCGATACAACTCAGGTAAGTTGGCCGAGCAACACAAGGGTCTGGGATGCTTACAATACGACACAGGCTTTGGGGCGGAGTTCCAACGCCGCAATGCTGACAACGCCAGAAGGGACTCAAAATCTCGGCGGTATCAATCTTGATCCCGAGCTTTTGGACCTGCAGATCAAGCGTGATGATAACGGCATTCCGCTTCCCTTGCCGCAGCAGCCGTTGCAACAGATCAATATCGAGGGGTTTTTACCGGTCATTCTCAATATTGTTCCGGCCACCAATCTCCCGCTTATCTTGGGCTTTCCCGCCCCCCAGGAAGAGCCTGATACAGAACTGGGACGCGCCATCCAGCCCAAAAACCGTCTAAAAGAACTCGTCGCCCGATAATTTCTGTTGACAAGCCTATATAAAATCATTATATTATATCTCTATTATTTCCCACAAACCTACAATTTCGGCAAAATCCCATAACTACTTGTAAATAAAGGAGTTTTAGATGGCAGAGTGGATAGGCATAGGGCGTCGTGCAAGGCGCTGCTATGGGTTCGACGAAGTTGCTTTAGTTCCCGGCCGCATTACCGTTAATCCCAATGAAGTAGATACAAGCTGGTCCATCGATGGCAAAAAATTCAAGGTCCCGATTATGGCTGCGGCCATGGACGGTGTCGTGGACGTCAAGTTCGCGGTCGCCATGGGGAAGCTGGGCGGTATTGCGGTCTTGAACCTCGATGGCCTTCAAACCCGCTATGAAAAACCTTCGGAAGTCCTGGATAAAATCGCCAGCGCCTCACCTGAAGAAGCCACCAAGCTCGTTCAAAGTGTTTACCTAAAACCGGTCAAAGAAAGTTTAATTGCCAAGCGGATCAAAGAGATCAAGGCGCACAAAGTCCCGGCCGTTGTCAGCTGCATCCCGCAAAACGCCCAAAAGTTCAAGGCGATCGCCGAAAAAGCCGGTTGTGATATTTTTGTCGTACAGTCCACCGTCGCGACCGTCAAGCATCTTTCCAAAGAATACAGCGTTCTGGACATCGAAAAATTTTGCAAGACCAGTAAAGTTCCCGTCATTATCGGAAATTGCGTCGGCTACGAGGTTGCGCTTGAATTGATGGAGGCCGGTGCTTCGGCCTTGCTCGTCGGTGTCGGGCCCGGTGCGGCCTGTACCTCGCGCGGGGTGTTGGGCATCGGCGTTCCACAGATCACCGCGACCGTGGATACGGCCGCGGCCAGGGCGCATTTCTTTTCGCGCAAAGGAAAGTATGTCCCCATCATTACCGACGGAGGAATGCGCATAGGCGGAGAAATTTGCAAGGCCTTTGCCGCCGGTTCCGATGCGGTCATGGTAGGTTCTGCCTTCGCCCGGGCCAACGAAGCCCCAGGCCGTGGATACCATTGGGGCATGGCCACGTCCCACGCCAACCTTCCGCGCGGAACACGTATCCGTGTCGGCACGACCGGAAGCGTCAAAGAGATCCTCTACGGACCGGCCAAAGTCGATGATGGTTCGCAGAACCTCGTCGGCGCGCTGCAAACATCCATGGGTTCATTGGGAGCCAGGAATTTGAAAGAGATGCATGATGTGGAGATCATTATCGCCCCGTCCATCCAGACTGAAGGAAAGGTCTTTCAGGTGGGACAACGTGTGGGGATGGGAAAGTAAAGGAAGAGAAATAAAATGGCAAAAGCGAAGAAGAAAGCGGTAAAAAGGACCAAACCAAAAGTGCGCAAGGCAAAAATGGGTCATCGGCCCATGCGTAAGGTCAAGGCGAGCCACGTAAGGATGTCCAGATTCAAATTGAAAAAGCGTATTGTCACGCTGGCGCCTTTATCTTCCGGAAAAGAAGGCCGAAAGATCGCTATGCGCGCCAAAGATGTGATCCTTGTCCTGGATTTCGGTTCACAATATACCCAGCTTATTGCCCGCCGTATCCGTGAAAATAAAGTTTTCTGCCAGATCGTTCCGTTCAATATCACTCCCGCCGAGATCGAGAAAGTCAATCCGAAGGGTTTGATCCTCTCCGGCGGACCGATGAGTGTTTATGACCAAGGGGCGCCCCATCCGAATGCCGGTATATTCAAAATGGGCCTGCCCGTTTTGGGTATCTGTTATGGGATGCAGGTCATCACCCAAATGTTCGAGGGTAAGGTTGACAAGAGCAAAGAGCGCGAGTTTGGGCGGGCGGAGCTGTTCATCGACAGCAATACAGACCTTTTTGCCAATCTCCCCAGCAATCTGACCTGTTGGATGAGCCATGGCGATGAGATAAAGAAAATGCCGGCCGGTTTTGTGCGGATCGCGCATACATTGAACGCCCCTGTGGCCGCGTTTGCCAACCGCTCCAAAAAAATTTACGGCGTTCAATTCCATCCCGAAGTCGTACATACGCAGCGCGGTTCCCAGATCCTGATCAATTTTGCCATGCAGATCTGCGGCTGCCTGCCGCGTTGGACCATGGATAAATTCATTGATTCAAGCATCAAGCGCATCGAAGAGACCGTCGGGCGCAAAAAATTGGTCCTGGGATTAAGCGGCGGGGTTGATTCTTCGGTTGCCGCGGCCCTGCTCCATGAAGCCATCGGTAAGAAACTTTACTGCATCTTTGTTGATAACGGTCTTTTGCGCAAAAATGAAGTACAGTCGGTCGAAAAGACATTTAAGGGGCATTTTAAAATGAACCTCATTACGATCGACGCCCATCAGCGGTTCCTGAACCGTTTGAAGAACGTGACCGATCCCGAGCAAAAACGCAAAATCATCGGCGATGAGTTCGTGAAGGTGTTCCAGGAAGCGGCCCACAAGATCAAGAACGTCGAATTTTTGGGCCAGGGGACGCTTTATCCGGACGTCATCGAATCGTTCTCGCCTAACGGCGGGCCGTCGGCCAAGATCAAGACCCATCACAATGTCGGCGGATTGCCTAAAAGTTTAAAGCTGCAGTTGGTCGAGCCTTTCCGTGATCTGTTCAAGGATGAAGTGCGCGTTATCGGTAAGCATCTCGGCGTTCCGGAGCCGATCCTGCACCGGCAGCCTTTTCCCGGACCGGGCCTGGCGATCCGTATTATCGGGGAGGTTAATTCCGAACGGCTGGAGATCCTGAAAAATGCCGATGAGATCGTGCTTGAGGAAATAAAGAAATCCAATGTATATCCGACCATCTGGCAGTCCTTCGCGGTACTGCTTCCGGTCAAGACCGTGGGCGTCATGGGCGACCAGCGCACCTACGAGAACGTGATCGCCATCCGCTGTGTCAGCAGCGTGGATGGAATGACCGCTGATTGGGTTCAGGTACCTTACGATGTTCTGGGCCGTATCGCCAATCGCATTATCAATGAAGTCCGCGGCGTCAATCGCGTCGTTTACGACATCAGTTCCAAACCGCCAGCCACCATCGAGTGGGAATAATTTAAAGTCACAAGTCACACGTCACACGACACAAGTTTTTTCATGTGACATATGACTTGTGACCTGTGACTTGTATGTATCATTCCGATTTCGTCCATTTACACGTCCATACCCAGTTTAGCCTCCTTGACGGCGCCTGCCGTATAAAAGAACTCATCCAAAAAGCCGCTGAATATAAAATGCCCGCCTTGGGCATGACCGATCACGGAAACCTGTTCGGCGCGGTCGAATTTTATCAGACCGCCGTCAAACACGGTGTTAAGCCCATCATCGGCTGCGAAGCCTATGTCGCGCCGGGAAGCCGGCATGACAAGGGAGCGGTCCAAAAGGAAAAAGGCGGCGGGACATCGCACTTGGTGCTTTTTGCCAAGGACGAGACCGGCTACCGCAACCTGATGAAGCTCGTCTCGCTGGGCTACTTAGAAGGGTTTTATTACCGCCCGCGGATGGATAAGGAAATCCTCTCCAAGTATTCGGAAGGCCTGTTATGCACTTCCGCGTGTCTGCGCGGGGAATTGGCGTGGAGCATCCGGCAAAATGACTTCGCGGCGGCGACCAAGGCCGCGGATGACCTGCGCAATATCTTCGGCAAAGATAATTTTTATATTGAATTGATGGACCACGGTATGGACGATCAAAAGCTCGTCAACGAAGGGCTGATCAAGATCGCCAAGGACCTCAACATCCCGCTCGTCGTGACCAACGACGTGCATTATCTCGACCAGACGCAGTTTGCCGCCCACGAGGCCCTCTTGTGCATCCAGACGCAGTGCATGCTCAATGATCCCAACCGCATGCGCCTGAAGACCGACCAGTTTTATTTCAAGAGCCCGGAACAGATGAAGAAAGAGTTCAGCTGGGCGCAGGAGGCCTTGCGCAATACGTTAGCCATCGCCGAGAAATGCAATCTCCAGCTCCGCTTTGACCAAATTCATCTCCCGCATTACGAGCCGCCCGCGGGGAAAACAAAGGATGAATACCTACGCGAGCTTTGCTTGAAGGGCCTGCCGGAACGCTATTCCAATCCGGGCCCCGAGATCATGGAGAGATTGGAATATGAACTGGGTGTCATCAAGAAGATGGGTTTTGTCAGCTATTTTTTGATCGTGTGGGATTTTATCCATTATGCCCGCCAGCGCGGCATTCCCGTCGGGCCGGGTCGCGGTTCGGCCGCGGGAAGTTTGGTCAGTTATCTCTTGGGCATCACCAATCTCGATCCCATCAAATACGGCCTGCTGTTCGAGCGTTTCCTTAACCCTGAACGCGCGGGTATGCCGGATATTGACATCGATTTTTGTTTCGAACGCCGCCCCGAGGTCATCGAATACGTGACCAATAAATACGGCAAAGAGAACGTCGCCCAGATCATCACGTTCGGGACCATGCAGGCACGCGCGGCCGTGCGCGATGTGGGCCGCGTCATGTCCGTTCCTTATGCGGACGTCGATAAGCTCGCCAAGCTTATCCCGACGGAATTAGGTATTACCATCAAAGAGGCACTGGAAAAAGAGCCGGAGTTGAACCGCTTGGCCAGGGAGGATGAAACGACCCGCAGGATCATTGAGACCGCCCAGGTCTTGGAAGGGTTGAACCGTCACGCCTCGGTCCACGCGGCTGGCGTCGTCATCGGCGATAAACCGCTTACCGAATATGCGCCTTTGTTCAGGACAACGGACGGTCAGATCACGACGGGATTCTCCATGGACGGCATTGCCAAGATCGGGCTTTTGAAGATGGACTTTCTGGGTCTGCGCACGTTGACCGTCATCAGCCAGGCGATCAAGATTATCAAGCGTTTCCGTAACATCGAGATAGATATCGATAAGATCCCCCTTGACGATAAAAAGACTTATGAACTTTTAAGCCGGGCTCAGGCCTTCGGGGTGTTCCAGCTGGAAAGCGGCGGGATGCGCGATCTTTTAAAGAAAAGCAAACCAAGCCAGTTTGAGGATCTGATTACCATTCTGGCGCTATATCGTCCCGGCCCCATGGGAAGCGGTATGCTCGATGACTACGTTAAACGTAAGCGCGGAGAGGTGGCCGTCAAATACGATCATCCCAAGCTGGAGCCTATCTTAAAGGAAACCTACGGCATTATTGTTTATCAGGAGCAGGTCATGCAGATGGCGAGCATCCTGGCCGGCTTTACCATGACGCAGGCCGATCATCTGCGACGGGCGATGAGCAAGAAAGTCCCCGAGATCATGGAGAAACAGCGCATCGACTTCGTGGCCGGGTGCAAAAAGACCAGCAACATCAAAGAAGACCAAGCCAACAAGCTTTTTGACTTGATCGATTATTTTTCCGGATACGGATTTAACCGCAGCCATTCCGCAGCCTACGCTTTGATCTCGTATCAGACCGCCTATCTGAAAGCCAATTACCCGGTCGAATTCATGTGCGCGCTTCTGACCAGTGAAAAAGATAATACCGAAAAAGTCGTCGAATATATCAAGGAATCCGAGAACATGGGTATCAGTGTTCTGCCGCCGGATGTCAATTCCAGTTTCCGTGAATTTTATGTCATCGATGAAAAGACGATCCAATACGGTCTTCTGGCGGTCAAAAATGTCGGCCAGACGGCCATCGAATCGATCGTTCAGAACCGGCAGGCCGACGGGCCGTACGCTTCCATTTTTGATTTCTGCAACCGTGTGGACCTGCGGGTGGTCAACCGGAAAGTCGTGGAGAGTTTAATAAAGGTGGGAGCGATGGAGTGTTTTAGCCCGAAGCGGGCCCAATTGATGGCGGTTGTGGACCAGGCTTTGGAATCCGGTTCGAAAAAGCAGAAAGAGAAGGCCAGCGGACAATTTTCGTTTTTCGATATGGATGGAAACAGTTTTCAAAAGGAAGTCGAAACCCTTCCCAATATCGATGAGTGGTCCCAGCATGAGAAGCTGGCTTATGAAAAAGAACTGCTTGGGTACTATATGAGCGATCACCCTTTATCGCGCTATAAAGTTGAAATTAAAGAATTTACGGATTTTTCGACCGCAGAATTGAAATCAGCCATAGATAACCAAGAGGTTAAATTGGTAGGCATTATCAATACGATCAAATATACCATGACCCGCCGGACCAACGAAAAAATGGCCATACTTCAAATAGAGGACCTTCAGGGCTCTGTGGAATCGGTTGTGTTTCCCTCTGCATATCCTATTGTTGCCCAATATCTTAAAGAAGGTGAGGTCATTATTGTCGTGGGGAAAGTAAGTTTGCGCGATGATCTCCCCAAGATCATTGTGAACGACATCAAGCCCATCAATGAAGCCTATAAAGCGGTCAAAGCCATAAATGTAGATTTATCAGGGATTAATGAAAATGGCTTAAAAGACCTTCGCGGGCGGCTCGCCAAATTCCCCGGGAAGACCCCTGTCTATCTTAAATTGGATACCAAAGCCTATAAAAGTGTGCAAATCATGGTAGGAGAAGATCTTTTTGTCTACCCCTGCAATGATCTCTTCGAGGAGATCAAGAATTTGGTGGGAAAAGAGAAATTTTCGATGTCGCTTTAACAGGTTGGGGCTCTTATATTTAGTGCTTGACACCCTAACATCATGTTGCTACTATACTTGCGATTAACCCGCTTGGGCGGGATAGGGAGGAGCTCAAATGACCAAAAAAGATATTGTCCTTAAGATAACCGATACGACCGGCATCAAACAAGTTGACGTCAAGAAAATCGTTCAAAAAACCTTTGATATTATTATAGATAGCCTTGTCCGCTCGGAAAAAGTTGAGCTGCGGAATTTTGGTGTTTTCAAGATCAAGGAGCGTCGTCCGCGCTTCGGCCGCAATCCCCGTACCGGCGAGAGCGTTCCTGTTCCTGCCCGAAAAGTGGTCATCTTTAAGCCCGGGCTCGAAATGAAGCATAAAATCAAATAACGTAACTTGTTGAAGTCATTATTGATAAATTTTTTAAAAAAGGGCGGAGATAACCTTATCTCCGCCTTTTGAGCTTTACGGCGACCCATCCATGGCGAAAAAATTTTCCATTCCGCGCGGCACCAGCGACATTCTTCCTCAAGAGATAGCCCAATGGAATAATGTGGAATCCATAACACGTGATATTTTAAGACTTTACGGTTATAGGGAAATCCGCACACCCTTCTTCGAAGAAACGGAATTATTTGCCCGTTCCATGGGCCAGACCAGCGATGTCGTCCAGAAGCAAATGCTTACGCTCCAATCCCAAAAACAGGCGGACGGCGAAGAAACTCAATCTTCCTACGCGCTAAGGCCGGAAGGGACAGCCTCCGTGGTGCGCTCGTATGTCGAGAATGACTTGGACAAAAAAGAGAGTATTTCCAAGCTTTTCTATATTGGGGCTATGTTCAGAGGAGAGAGGCCGCAGAAAGGGCGTCTGCGTCAATTTCACCAGATCGGAGTCGAGGCCATCGGTCCTTCAACATCTTCTCCTTATTTGGATGCGGAGGTCATTGCGCTGAGCATGCAGATCTTAAGATCATTGGGGATCGGCGGAGCGCGGTTAAAGTTGAATACTTTAGGAACGCCGGAAAATAAAAAAGCATTGTTTGATATTTTAAAGAAAAAATTGGATAATTATCGCTCAGTTCTATGTCCTGACTGCCAACAACGCTATGAGCGCAATGTCCTGCGCGTTCTGGACTGCAAGACCGAAAGTTGTAAGACTATTGTCAAAAATTTGAATTTAGGCTACGACTGGTTGAGCGATGAAAGTAAGAATTATTTTCAAGCCGTCAAAAAGGCTTTAGACAGCTTGAATGTGGTGTATCAGGAAGAGCCCACGCTGGTGCGCGGTCTTGATTATTATACGCACACGGTTTTTGAGATTTCTGATAGTTCGTTAGGCAGCCAGGACGCTTTGGGCGCGGGCGGCCGTTATAATAACTTGGTCGCGGAGCTCGGCGGCCCGGCCGTGGACGCGGTTGGTTTTGCTTTAGGCATTGAGCGGATCCTTTTGGCCCAACAGGGAAAGGTCCAAATGTCATCGAAAGCTTTGGATGTTTTTGTCATCGCCATGGATGAGAAGTATAATGTGGAAGCCTTTCGCGTATTGAACGATATCCGGCGCTTGGGTCTTTCCGCGGACATGGGGTATCAGGGCGGGTCGGTCAAAAGCCAGATGCGTCAGGCCAATAAATTAGAGGCGCGTTATGTGATGATCCTGGGCGAGGAAGAGATGAATAAAAAAGAAGCGGCTTTGAAGAATATGCGTAAAGGCAGCCAGGAAAATGTCCCTTTTCACAGCCTCATTGAACGCTTTAAAGCCATAAAAGAAGAAAGGTAGTTTTATCATGCTGCGCACACATACCTGCGGAGATCTGCGGGCGCAACACAAAGATCAGACCGTGACTTTGTGCGGTTGGGTGCATCGCCGCCGGGATCACGGCAAATTGATTTTTATAGATATCCGTGACCGTTACGGGATCACTCAAGTAGTCTTTGTCCCTTCGGTCAACAAAGAGGCCCATCAGCTGGCCCAGCAGTTGGGCCCGGAATTTGTGGTCAAGATAACCGGTAAGGTGAATGTCCGGCCCAAGAACAATGTCAACTCCCAGATCCCGACGGGAGAAATCGAGCTGACCGCCGAAGGTCTGGAAATCCTTAATAGTAGCCAGGTGCCGGCTTTCTCGGTCGATGAGGAAACGCCCGTTTCCGAAGAGATCCGCTTGACCTACCGTTATCTGGATATCCGCAGGGCCAAACTTCTGGAATCGCTTAAGCTCCGTCATCAGATGTGTTCGATCATGCGCAATTTTCTTTCCCAGGAAGGATTTTTGGAAGTGGAGACACCCGTCTTGACCAAATCGACCCCGGAAGGGGCCAGGGATTTTCTGGTTCCTTCGCGGCTCAATCCCGGCGAATTTTTTGCCTTGCCGCAATCCCCTCAGTTGTTTAAGCAGATTTTAATGGTCTCAGGGATAGACCGCTATTTCCAGATCGTTAAGTGTTTCCGGGATGAAGACCTGCGGGCCGACCGTCAGCCGGAATTTACCCAGCTTGACATGGAGATGTCGTTCGTCACCGAAGAGGACGTGTTTGCTTTGACCGAACGATTGTTCCAGAAGATACTCAAAGACCTTAAGGGTGTGGATATTCCCATCCCGTTCCCACGTATGACACATAAAGAGGCTATGGAGAAGTATAAAAGCGACAAGCCGGACACGCGTAAGTCCAAAGATGAGTTTTCTTTTCTTTGGGTTGTTGATTTTCCGCTGCTCAAATATAATGAGGAAGAAAAAAGATGGGAAAGCGAGCATCACCCCTTCACATCCATCAAGGAAGAGGATGTCGCCCATCTGGATAAAAAGGAGTTCGCAAAGGTCCGGGCGCGTTCCTATGATCTGGTCCTTAACGGGAATGAGATCGGAAGCGGCTCCATACGTATTCATAAAAGAGATTTACAACAGAAAATATTTGATATAATAGGGCTATCCAAGGACGAGGCGCAGAAACGCTTTGGTTTTCTGCTGAAGGCCTTTGAATACGGTGCGCCGCCTCATGCCGGCGTGGCCTACGGGGTCGATCGTCTGGTGGCCATCTTACTTGGACTGGATTCTATCAGAGATACGATCGCATTTCCCAAGACGCAAAGCGGAAACTGCTTGATGACCGAGGCACCCTCGGCCATAGACCAGAAACAACTGAACGAACTAGGATTAATGACCGTGAAAAAGCCGGTTAAAAAATAAGATCGAAACCAAATCTAAGGAGGCACAGATGCCTAAAGCATTTTTTCATTCGGGGTTGATCGTTTTATGCGCGCTGATTGTCAGCGGATGCGGCGTACAGATGCGCAGTTATGCCCAGGTACGTGAGCGTGTGGACCAGGAGTCCACGGGTAACGCCGGATATTTGATGGGAGCCCCGCCGGCCGGAGAAGCGGCGGACGTCAAGAGGACACGCAAGGTTTACGTCGTCGAGTTTTCACGTGAAGATGCCCCGGAAGATATGACCGCGCCTGCCCCTGCGCCCCGACGTTCCTATGATTATGATGCCTATAAAGCGCCTGAACCTCCTCAGAAGGAAAGGATCATCCTGCCGAGCTTTGAAGAAGAGCCTTACATCACCGAAGAACCTATGGAAGAACCTGCCGGCCCCACGGAGGCCGTTGAATACACTATCCAGAAAGACGATACCTTGCAGAAAATTTCCAAGAAATTCTATGATTCGTACTCCAAATGGCCGCGGATCTATGAAGCGAACAAAGACAAGCTTCCGGATCCGAATCGCATCAAGCCCGGAACGGTCATAACGATCCCCGCCCTTCAATAAATTGGGAACTTGCCTAATCCATAATCTCGCGTGAGCCATGGAACAAACATTATTTTTTGACAATAATAAGGATCTCCAGCTCATCTTCGGGAAATACGACCAAAACATCAAGCTCATCGAGCAGGAGATGGGTGTGCGTGTTCTCCGGATGGAAGGCGGCCTGAAGGTCAGCGGCCAAAAAGAACCGGTCGAAAAGACGATCGAGCTGTTCAATTATATCCTTGGCATCGTTGAGGACGGTCAGGACCTTAAAAAGAGGGACATTGTCTATGCCCTGCGCCTGATACAGGGGGATAAGGGATTCGATCTCAAGCAGTTGGCCAAGGAGAAGATCGATGTTTCCGTCAAGGGCGCTCTGGTCACGCCCAAGACCAAGGGCCAGATCGAATATGTCGAAGCGATCAAACACTATGATATCGTCTTCGGCGTGGGGC
Organism: uncultured Planctomycetales bacterium; assembly: GCA_964499685.1. Taxonomy (GTDB): domain Bacteria; phylum Omnitrophota; class Gorgyraeia; order Zapsychrales; family GWA2-47-8; genus CAZCLW01. The sequence continues at coordinate 573 of CAZCLW010000042.1, read as the reverse complement.
CCGCCGGGACCGGGAAAACTTATTTGGCCATGGCCATGGCGGTCAATGCCCTGAAAAAAGGCCTGGTGCGCCGGATCATTCTGACCCGTCCGGCCTTGGAAGCAGGAGAGAATTTAGGGTTTCTTCCGGGGGATATGGTCGCCAAGGTTTTGCCGTATTTGCGCCCGCTTTATGATGCCCTTTATGAGATGATCGACCCGGAAAAGGTCGAACAGTACACAGAGCGCGGTATTATTGAAGTCGCTCCTTTGGCCTACATGCGTGGCCGCACCTTAAACGATGCGTTCGTTATTTTGGATGAGGCCCAGAACAGCACACCATTCCAGATGAAGATGTTTTTGACCCGCCTGGGTTTTGATTCCAAGACGGTCATAACGGGAGATGTGACGCAAAGCGACCTTCCTAAGGGCGCTCCCAACGGCTTGATCGAGGCGCAAAAAGTCCTCGGTCATATCGAAGGGATCAAGTTTGTCAAGATGACCGGGGAAGACGTTGTCCGCCATGAGCTTGTCCAGCGGATCATCGAGGCTTACGCGAAGGTGACTTAAAAATATGAACCCTGAAAACGTCAAT
>CAZCLW010000041.1:0-20541 GCA_964499685.1 uncultured Planctomycetales bacterium | reverse complement strand
GGGTCGAACCCCGCCATTTGTCGCTTCTAATCATCCCGGCCACGGCCCTTTTAAGTTCGGTTTTAGCCGACTTCTTCCAGCGAAGTTATTCCTATAAATTCACCGTGGGATTTTATATCGCCTTGTTGGTCGGTCAGGCATTGTGGTATTCTGCTCAATTTAACCGTTTAGCTTCTTTGCATTCCAAAATTGACCTGGCTGCCTGGAATGTGGATGGCATCGATGTGGATCTAAACGACCTTAGCCGTGAGATCATAAGTGTAATGCAAAAACATCCAGCGAGCTTGACGATATTCCCCGCTGAAGATCTGGACTCAACCAGTCATTTTGTGACGGCTTATACAGGACAGAAGACTTTGGGTCCTCTTATGACAGACTGGTATTTGCCAAGATATCTTTCCGAAAGTGATCTAGAAAAAATCGCCATATTCTTGACTCCCGGCTATAGAACGGCGCCATTCCTGGAATGGGCGGCTGAGAACGGGTACGCGTCCGATCCTATTGTGGATGAATGGTTAATTCTCCCCGAAAAGAATAATTTACCCTTGCACGTAAAGATCTTAAAATTGACCAGGGATGACCATGAGAAGGTTCCACGTGTTTCCGACATAATGCGTTTTCAGCCAACCTTAGATTCTTAAATAAGAGGAGAGATGCGAATGAAAAAGGCCGCTTTTCTTTTTAGTGATGTGTGTACTGAAGAACGCCTTGAAGCCCGCAAGTCCGAGGAGATCGTAAAAGACTTGGGGATGGAGCTGACCCCCACCGTCAAAGACGCCGACCTTATCGTTATTTATACATGCGCGGTCTTTAAAGAACGGGAGGACAAGACGGTGGCGTTGATCGAAGATGTGCAAAGAAAGAAGCGCCCCGGCCAAAAAGTTGTCGTCTGCGGATGTCTTCCCAAGATAAATAAAAAACGGTTGGATGAAGTTTTTGACGGGGCTTCGTTCGGTCCGCGGGATTTTGACAAATTAAAAGAACACCTCAGTTTTGAAAAGAAGGAACAGGGGCTGGACTATAACACCCTCGATCAGAATGACCGGTGGTTTTTCTATCATCGGAGGCTTCTCAATGCCTTTTTGATGACAAAGGCTTTTATCAAACAATACTTGAGGATCGATGCCCTGGATTCTTTCCAGATGCCTCAATTGATCACCAATGATGATGCCTATTATATTCTGACCGGCGTGGGCTGCATGCGTGAGTGCACGTTTTGTGCCATACGTTTTGCCAAAGGCCGGACCCAGAGTAAGCCCATGGAGGAAGTGGTGAGGGAATTCAAACGTGGCCTTGAAAAGGGATATAAAAAGATAACTCTCTGCAATGATGATCTCGGTTACTACGGCAATGATTTCGGCGCCGATCTTCCGGACCTTTTAAATGAACTTATCAAGATCGACGGTAATTTTGAGATCAACCTGCGTGAGATCAATCCGGATTCCTGTTATCAAATGCTTCCTAAGCTCGAGAAAGTGATCGCCAGCGGACGGATAAAGACGGTAACGGTTTCAATTCAGTCGGGGAGCAACCGGATCCTCGAGTTAATGAAAAGAGGGAGCACTGCCGAAGAATTTAAGGAGATCGTGGTCCGGTTGCGCAAGGCTTATCCCAAGCTGGCGTTTAGGTCCGCCCTGATGGTCGGTTTTCCTACAGAAACGGATGAAGATTTCAAAGCCACGCTTCAGCTGCTGGATGAGGTGAAGCTCGATATGATCGATGTCTACAGTTATTCGAACCGGCCCAATACCTTGGCCTCCAGGATGGAGAGCCAGGTCGATGGTAAGATCATACAAAAGCGAGCCAGATCATTGAAACTAAAAGCCCTGCAGAATGTTCTTTTCGGCATGGCCCAGAGGTAAACCCTTGAAATCTTTTATCAGCATTATCATCCCTGTTTACAATGCCTCCGCCACGATCGATCTGTGTTTAAGATCGCTGCGGGACCAGGATTATCCTTCCGGAGGCTATGAGATCATTGTTGTCGACGACGGATCCCAGGATGATTCCGTTGAAATAATCTCAAGATACTCTGTCCGGCTTTTTCGCCAGGAACATAAAGGCCCGGCCGCTGCCCGGAACGCCGGATTAAAAGAGGCCAAGGGGGAATTGATTATCTTTCTGGATGCGGATTGCGTCGTCGGCCCGGATTGGATCGGCCTGCATGTGCAAGCGCACCGTCAGCGTGAGGCAGAGAAGATCGGTTGTATCGGCGGAGAGATCAAACCGTATCTAAAAGACGCCAATTGGGTCGAGCTTTGTGATTATTACTCATCCTGGTATGCCCCTCCGCATACGGTTGACCGCAAGGGATATGAGTATTTACCGACGACCAATTTAAGTATCAAGCGAAGTATTGTTGAAGAGGCCGGGGGTTTTAATGAGGCCTTATGGTGCGGTGAGGATATAGACTTGGGGATAAAATTACGCCGTTCGGGTTATACCGTTCTCTGCGAGCCAGCAATCGGTTGTTATCACCAGGGGAGAAAGACCTTGAAGGAATATTTGTATCATCATTATCATTGGGGACGGTTTGCGCCGATGTTCCGGAAGTTTGGTTCCCGGGCGCGGTATAATTTCCTTTTCCCTCCCAATACGGTTTTGGCCGTGATCCTGGCGCCGCTGATCGCGGTCGCCTATACTTTTTATGTCGTGATGAAATGGTTCTTTCAAAAGCCGTTTCTCATTGTGGCGCTTTCGCCGGCCATATTCCTATCGAAAATAGCGTATGCGTACGGATGTGTCCAGGGAACATTTCATCTGACGAGGCAGAGAACATGATGCTGGCGAATGTCCTTAAACATTCATTGACGGGCAAAAAGCGCGTGCCGCTCGACCTTATTGTGCATGTCACCAACCGGTGTAATGCCAAGTGTCAAACGTGTTTTACTTGGGAAAATCTCAATTCCGGGAAAAAGGACCTCACCCTGGAAGAGTATGAAAAGATATCCCGGCAGCTGCCGGACCTGTTGTGGCTGAGCATATCCGGCGGGGAGCCGTTTTTAAGAGAAGATTTGCCTGAGATCTGCGAAATATTCTATCGCAACAGCAGGCCGTCTTTATTGGGGATCCCCAGTAACGGCCTTTTGCCGGCCAAGGTCCATAATGCGGTCCGGAAGATCCTGAAGAAAGTTCCGATCCCGGTCACGATCGATATTTCGATCGACGGTCTTTATGAAAGGCACGATGAGATCCGGGGGGTCAAGGGCAACTTTGACCGCTCTTTGGAAACGTACAGAGAACTCGCTTCTCTAAAACGTGAATTCCGGCATTTATCGATCAAGGTCATCTCAGTCATTAACAACAAGAATTATGACCAATTGGAGAACATGAATGGGTTTGTGCGCCATGCAATGCCGGAGGTCAACTATCACTCGTATATCTTTTTAAGGGGTTCGTCGCCCTGCAAGGACGTGGTCCTGCCCAGCCCTGAGGACCTCAGGAAGAAGAAGGATTTTTTATTAAGGGCCAGTGATGACTATCGCGGCAACGGCAATATGCCCTGGCTGGAGAAAAAAATGGCGCTCATTGCCCGGCGCTATTTGCTGGATATCAACTTGGAGACATTACGCCGGAAAGAACAGGTCATCCCCTGTCTGGCCGGAAAATACCACGGCGTCATCTCCGCCGACGGAGACGTTTCCCTGTGCGAACTGATGCACACCATCGGCAATCTGCGGGACGTCGATTTTGATTTTAATTCCCTATGGCTTTCGCCTAAAGCGGAACGCCTCCGGCGGTCCATCGAGCAGAAACAATGCGTTTGCACGCATGAATGCGCTCAATTTGTCAATGTCATACTCAATCGGGATAATTATTTTCCGCTTATAAAACTTTTTGTCCGGGATCTTTTGGGAGCCAGAAATTGAAAATCCTATTATGCAAACCTTATTGGCCTTATCCTTACGGAGAAAACGAGCATACCTATAACCGTATCTGGCCTCCTTTATGCTTGGCCAATTATGCCGCTCTCTTGGAAAGGGAAGGCCATGAAGTCAGGATCCTTGATGCCCACGCCCTGCGGATAAAGCCGCATGATATCAAACCGTATCTGGAAGGGTTCGACAAGATCTTCATCACGTCCTCGACGCTGGACCGGTGGCAGTGTCCCAATCTGGATACCTCCACTTTTTTTGAGACGGTGCGGCAGATCAAAGAATCGACCGATGAAGTTTATGTGCTTGGCTATCATGGGACTGTGGCTCCCGAGGATGTCCTCACCCAAACCCAGGCCAAAGCCGTCATAAGGGGCGAGGCGGAATTGACCATTCCCGAGATCTGTGCCGGAAAAGACTTAAGCGAAATAAGGGGAATCACATATTTTAATAATGACCGGATCGTTTCCAATCCCGGCCGGGAAAATATCGACCTCAAGACAATGCCGGTCCCGGCCTTTCATCTGCTCGACAGTTCTGCGTATTTTTATGAGATACTCGGGAAGGATTTTATGCTGTTGGAGATCGGCCGGGGATGTAAGTGGAGCTGCAAGTTTTGCAATAAGATCATGTATGAACCCGTATTCCGGTTAAAGAGTATCGAGCAGATCAAAGAGGAGATCCGCTATGTCGTCGAGAGAAGAGGCATCAAGACGGCCTACTTCATCGATCTGGAATTCCTGTCTCGAAAATCATTGGTCGACGAGATTTGTGATTTTCTGATCGAAAAAGGGTATGATTTTCAGTGGTGCTGTCAAACACGGGCGGATTCTTTGGATCCCGACATTGTGAAAAAGATGAAAAAGGCGGGCTGCACGTTGATCCATATCGGGGTGGAGAGCGGGATACAAAAATTTCTAGACCTCTCGGGCAAACACATTACCCAGGAGAAGTTAAAAAGAGGTGTTGAGCTCTGCAAGGACGCAGGGATCAAGACCCTCGCCTTTTTTATGTTCGGATTGAAGGGAGAGACGGCCGGGGACAGGGAGGAGACTTTCCGGTTCGCGAAGACCCTGAATACCGACTTCGTGTCTTTCCACAAAGTTTATCCCTATACTGCCGGGAACGTGTATCTTCCCGATGTGGCCTCGAATAAAACGATCGATCATTATATCTTCAAGGCTTACCTGAAGTATTATCTCCGGAAGGCTTATTTAATGGAGACGGATTTGTTCACACTATTGCGCAATTTTAAACTTTTTGTCGGACGGCTGGCTACCTTGGCATGAAAGACGATCAATATACAAAGGACATCAACATTATGCGGCTTGTGGACCGCCGGTTCGGGATCCCGGTTTGTTTCATTCTGGGCGTGGCCCATCGGATAGCGCGGTTACTTTCCTTTTCTTCGCATCATTGGAAGAACCCGCGTAAAATATTGTTCATTAAGCCGTCGGAGATAGGCGGCATTATTCTGTCTTATCCCCTGCTGTCCCGTATCAAGCGCGATTACCCGCAAGCAGAACTGTTTTTTCTGACCTTTGAAGTCAACCAGGATCTCTTTGCCGTGTGGGATGTTATTCCCGCCGAGAATATTTTGACTATCCGGCATGACTCGATCCTGACGATCATGAAAGACGCCCTTCGCGTGATCTTGCGTCTGCGCCGGATGCGGATCGACGTGGTCTTTGATCTGGAGTTTTTTTCCCGCTTTACCGCGATCATTTCTTATCTTTCCGGCGCATCCAAAAGGATCGGATTTTATCCCTATTCCATGGAAGGTTTGTACCGCGGCAATCTGCAGACCCATAATATTCCCTATAACCCGCACCTGCATATCAGCAAAATGTACCTTTCTATGGCGCAGGCGATCGAACAAAACGAAAAGAATGCTCCCGATCTTGTCCGGAATTTTCGCGATGGTGAGATTGCTCTACCCGAATTTGTTCCCGCACCCGGCGAATTAAAAAAGATGCGGACGATCCTGGCCGAACAGGGGTTTTCCGGACAAGGGAGACTTTTTTTGATCAATCCGGGCGAAGGCCGCCTTCCTTTGAGAGAGTGGCCTTTGGAAAATTATATTGAAGTCGTGCGAAGACTTTTAGAGGCACCTCAAAATTATGTTGTTATCGCGGGCACATCCAACGGCAAGGAGAAGGCTGAGCGGATCCACGCCTCCATCCCCGACAAGCGCTGTTTTTCGCTAAGCGGTAAGACTTCTCTTCGTGAAATGCTGACGCTGTTTACAATGGCCGAGGCCTTGATCACCAATGATTCGGGTCTGGCGCATTTGGCCTCGTTGACCAAGATCAAACAATTCATTTTCTTCGGTCCCGAGAGTCCCCAAGTCTTTTCTCCTTTAACCGAAAACATACATATTTTTTATGCCCATATGCCGTGTTCGCCGTGCCTTTCGGTTTTTAATCATCGCGAGTCGAAATGTGATCATCATCGCTGTTTAAAAGCGATCAGTCCGCAAGAGATCTATAAGGTCTTGGCCGAGAAATCATACGCGGTGGATGTAGATCCGATAGGTGAGAGGAGTTTAGATAAATGCGCATAACTTTTGTGGCGCTGGGATGGGAACAATTAGGCATCAGCTTATTGTCGGGCATAGCCAGATCCTTGGGGTACGAAGTGAATCTTGCCTTTAGTGTCGCCCTTTTCCATGACCGCAATGTTCTCAATATTCCGCTTCTTTCCCCCCTTTTTGATGATAGGGGCGAAGTTATAGCCGCTATCAAAAAGCAAAAACCCGATGTGCTGGCTTTCTCGGTCATCACGGCCAATTATCAATGGATGCTGGACATTGCCAGGGAAGCCAAGGAAATAAACCCGAATGTCAAAGTGATCTTTGGCGGTGTTCATCCTTCGGCGGTCCCGGATCTGGTTCTAGCCAAACCTCAGATAGATTATGTCGTCGTCGGGGAGGGAGAGGCCGCTTTTCCGCAGATCTTAAAAGCGATAGAAGAGGGAGGTCCGCGTGCCCCTATTCCGAATACGCGCTATAAACTTCCGGACGGTCAGATAGTGCGCGGTCCGCAAGCCGGCTTTATCCAGGACCTGGATTCGCTTCCCCTGTTTGACCGTACCCTTTGGGAAGAGTATATGCCTTACCATGACTATTATCTCACCATGGCTTCCCGAGGCTGTCCTTACCGGTGCACATTTTGTTTTAACAATTTCTTTGCCAAACTGCCGGAAGGCCCCAAGGGCAAATATGTCCGGATGCGCAGCCCCGAACACATGATGAGGGAGCTAAGGATAGCCAAAAAGCGGTATAACCCCAAGATGATCGATTTTTTTGACGATGTATTTACGCTCGATAAGAATTGGCTCAAAGAATTTCTGCCCATGTATAAAAAGGAGATCGGCGCCCCTTTTGAGTGTTATACGCATGTGAACTTTGTCGATGAAGAGACCGTGAAGATCATGGCGGAGGCGAACTGTATTTCTTTCAAGATAGGCATCCAAAGCCTGCACGATGATTTTAAGCGTGTGAATTTAAAGCGTTATGAATGCACCGATCAGGTCGAAAAGGTATTGGCTTGGATGAAAAAATATAAAATTCGCTCCCTGTGTGACCACATGCTCGGCCTGCCCGGGGAGGCCCTGGAGGCACAGGAGTCCGCGCGTAAATTTTATATCGAACATACGCCCTATCATATCTCCACTTTTTTTACCAAGCTCCAGCCCGGTACGGAGATCGTGCAACAGGCGCTGGATTTAGGGTTGATCGCTCCTCAGGAAGTGGACCGTATTAATGAAGGGGTTTCGGATTGCGATATTTATTCCAACAGCAATGACCATATTGATCCGGCCAAGATCCAAACCTATAAAGCCTACGACATCATATTCAAATTAATGCCGCACCTGCCCAAGGCCTTGCGTAAGCGCCTGGACCCGAAGTTTTTCATAAAACTCCCCGCTCCGGTCATTAACTTTCTGTCTTTGGCCGCCGATATTGTTTTGGGGCCGGATCATGGCTGGTACAGCCGATATTATTTATTCCACATGATGCGCTTTTTTCTGCGGAAATTGGGATTTCGGGGGCCCGGTATCAATAAACCATTGGATGATAAAGGTTTTGATCGTTGCCGGAAAGATGCGTTGCTCGGAAATGTCCCTTATTTGGTGGCCCAGAATAAATCCCAAAAATATTGAAAAAAAGTCGGACTATGCTATATTTTAATTAAATAAGTAGTATCTTATTCCTGCCTATGAAAAGAGAAAATATCATCTATGTCCTGGCCCTCGTTACGGCTGTTAATATCCTCCTGCTGGTTTCTAATTTCTTGAAAATGTCGCCTAGGGATGCGGAAGCCCAGGTCTGTTTGAGAATAAGACTAGGAACCTGTCTCGGAAATAGCTGTACGGTCGTCTGTCCGCCCAATTATACTCGAAATCCGGCCGGTGCCGCTCAGGTCCAGACCGGACGAGGATATCTAAGTTATGCAATACAAGAATATAAATCGGCATTGTGTTTTCAGGACCCTTCTTGATATGAACAGAAAAAAAATCATATTGTTTGTGCTAACGCTGACGATCCTGGGTGTCCCTATGTTTTTGCCGGATAACACAAAAGAGCCTTGTGATGCCGAAGGCGCTTTATGTATTGAGATCCGCTTGGCCAGCTGTACAGGGAATAGCTGTGTTCCTACATGCCCCGGTGGATGGACAGGTCCGACAGGTTATGACCGGACGGGATACGGATTTGGACCATATGGTCAAGCCGTAGACCAAATAACAGGGCTTTGTTGGGCCCCTTAAAACTATGAAAAAGAATATTACATTGTGGATCCTTATAGCTGTCTTGAACGCGGCTGTCTTCTTTTTGAATTTCCGGTTGCTGGCAGTCCGTAAAGCGGAAGCGCAACCTTATGACTGCGGTTTATTTGTTTTGCGAAGCTGTAACGGCGCTTCCTGCACTCCCAGCTGTCCGGGAGGATATTCGCTGGATCCTGATGTTAAGGAAACCGGCTCGGACCCTAGTATAACCAGAACAGGTTTATGCTGGGCGCCTTGATTTTTTCATGAGCCGGACCACTGCCGCGGTTGGCGTTATCCTCGTCATTCTCGTTTCTTCCTTCCTTCTAAAAACTTATAATCTCCGTACATATGACTTGTGGTTCGACGAATTGGCCACGGATCTCTATGCTTCCGCCAATCTTACCGTAATGGCCGAACGTTCCGGAGAGACGGTGTTCTCCGCGATGGCCGGCCAGATGAAGAATTCCCCGCATTCATGGCTTTATTATGTTGTGGTCTATTTCTACAGCGCTGTCTTCGGAGATGGAAAAGCTCTGCGGATGCTGTCGGTCATCTTCAGTATGTTTTCGCTCATTGTTTTTTATAAGTTGGCCCGGCTTTTCTTCGGCTGCCGTACCGCTCTGTACGCGCTTTTCCTCATGGCCGTTAATCCTTTTCACCACTGGTATGCGCAGGAAGCCCGCGCCTATGCCATGGCCTGTTTTTTTGTTCTGTCGGCGCTGTATATTTATTTCAGGGCACTGGAAACCGGTAAACGCAGCTATTGGGCCGGTTTTTCGCTTCTGGGGATCCTGGCGGTCAATGCCAGCTACTATTCGGTCTTTTTGTTCCTTGTTTTGGGTGCCGCGCTCCTGAAAGACGGGGATCTTTATCGTTTCCGGAAATGGCTCCTGACTTTTTTTGTCATCCTTTTACCTTTTGTCGGGATTCATTCTCTGCTGGCTGATCAGCTGGATTTCGTGAAGAATGCTTTCTGGCTTTCCAAGCCAAATGCAGCGACATTTTTGTTCACATGGAAAATTTTTGCCCTAGGTTATTCGGCGACTTTTGAACAATATGCCGCCGGCCTGGCGGTCTTTGGTGTGCTGTTCTTTTGGGGAGCGCTATACGCCTATAGGGCGGACAAGGCCAAAACGGTCCTTTTACTTTTGCTTTTATTTGTGCCGGTCCTGACGGTTTATATTGTGTCCTGGCTTTTTATGCCGCTTTTCCTTTACCGGCAGCTTATCATTGTTTCACCGTTCTTTTATCTTTTTGTCGCCCATGGCCTGGGTTCACTCAAAAACAGGAGTCTGCAGATCTTCCTTTTTGCTGCGGTGGTTGTGTTGACGGCCGGTTCCCTGGCTAATTACAACCGGGGGAACACTGAGCTGGTCGACCGCCCCAGCCTGATCTTTACCGGAACGATCGAAAAGAGGAACTATAATGAGATCATGGAGCATTTGATCAGAAATTATGCGCCCGGGGATGTCATTGTGGCCGCCGATAACCAGTCTTATCTGCTTATTTTCTCCCACATTATAAAACAGGAAAAAAACGTTATCCCCATGGAGGCCCTGGCATTCCTGGCCTATCCTAAACACCTTCATTCCTATGACCGGCATTTCTTGCGGATAGAAGAAAGCATTTTCCCTGTGCCTGAAGAACATAGAGACGATCTTCATTATTTTTCGCCTACTTATGATAAAAGATTGATCTTAAAAGACAGAAATTTTGAAGACCGTTTTCCCGGCCGGGCATGGATGCTTTCGGCCGGATGGTATAAAATGCCCAGCCGTGAAGCTAACCCGCAAATCGTCTTTGATTTCCTGAATTCAAACCGCCGTAAAATCTTTTCCCAAGAACAAGACGGATTTTATCTGGACCTTTTTGTCCGGCCTTGACTTTAACTTTACCTTTCGACAATGCTTCTTTAGGCGGATTTTTTTGCTATAATTTTCTCAGGAGAAAATAAAATGGCCTTACCGCCTGACCTGAAAAAAATATCCGAGACTATCTGGGAAATACCGCGCCGTCCCGGCGAAGGGATGCTGGTGCCGGTGCGTATTTTCGCGACGGAGAAGCTCATCCGGACAATGGACGAGACGGTCTTTCAGCAGGCCATCAATGTCGCCAAGCTGCCCGGCATTTTAAAATATTCTTTTTGCATGCCGGATGGCCACTGGGGCTACGGCTTCCCGATAGGCGGGGTCGCGGCGATGGATGCCGCAACCGGCGTTATTTCGCCCGGCGGCATAGGCTTTGATATCAATTGCGGGATGCGTCTGGTCCTTACCAACATGAGTTTTGCGGAGGTGCAGCCCAAACTCAAGCAATTGGTCGAACATCTGTTCCGGCGCGTGCCCTGCGGGGTCGGCGGAAAAGGTTTTGTGACCATTTCTAAGAAGGAATTTACCGACGTGGCGCGGGAGGGCGCGCGCTGGTGCGTCAACAAAGGTTACGGCTGGCAGGAAGACTTGGAGCGCACGGAAGAAGGGGGCTGTATTAAAGGGGCTGATCCTTCCAGGGTGAGCGAGCGGGCCGTTGACCGCGGATATAACCAAATAGGCACTTTAGGATCGGGGAATCATTATCTGGAAATACAGGTCGCCAAACCGGAAAATATCTACGATGAAGAATTGGCCAAGGCCTTCGGTATCACCGTTCCGGATCAGGTCGTGATCATGTTCCATTGTGGCAGCCGCGGGTTCGGGCATCAGGTCGCGACGGATTATCTGCAGCTTTTTTTGAGCGTCATGCAAAAGAAATACAATCTGAAAGTGACCGACCGCGAACTCGCCTGCGCGCCATTCCGTTCACCTGAAGGCCAGGCGTATTTTGGCGCTATGAAGTGCGCGGTCAATATGGCCTTTGCCAACCGGCAGGTTATTTTGCACCGTGTGCGCGAGGTCTTTGCGGAAGTTTTCGGCAAGACCCCGGCCCAGCTGGGGATGCACCAGGTCTATGATGTGGCCCATAATATCGCCAAGCTCGAAAAGCATTTGATCGACGGAAAAGAGCGGGAGGTGCTGGTCCACCGTAAAGGCGCGACCCGCGCCTTCGGGCCCGGCATGGACGAGATCCCGGCGATATACAAAAAGACAGGCCAGCCGGTCATTATCGGTGGAAGCATGGAAACCGGTTCCTATCTTTTGGCCGGGGTCAAGGGGAGCGCGGAAACATTTTTCTCAACGGCCCACGGCAGCGGGCGCACGATGAGCCGCAGCAAGGCCCGTCAACAGGTGCAGGGAAAGGAATTGCAAAAGCGTTTGAGTGAGCGCGGGATCTATGTGCAGACCGCTTCGTATGCCGGCTTGGCGGAAGAAGCCGGTATGGCCTACAAGGACATCGATGATGTGACGGAGGCGACCGAGCTCTCCGGCATCAGCAAACGGGTCGCGCGTTTTATTCCCGTCGGGAACATCAAAGGATAAATGCCTTATCAATTCCTGCCAGATCTGGTCACCGCGGATGTTGCCTTCAAGGCCTGGGGCAGCAGCCTCGAAGAGGTTTTTCTGTCCGCGGCGCGGGCGACCATGAACGTCATGGTCGAGAACCTTGACGCCATAGAGCCGCAGTCGCGCCAGCAAATTCATATCGCTTATGAAACGCAAGAAAACCTTTTGTTCAATTTTCTTCAGGAGATCATTTTTTATAAGGATGCCGAAGAACTCTTGCTTTTGCCGGAAAACTTGTTCATCAAACATCATGACAACCGTTATGAATTATTTGCTAAAATGTATGGAGAAAAGCTGGACAGGAAAAAACACCATCTTAATGTCGACGTCAAGGCCGTGACCATGCACCTTTTCGGCGTTTCCCAGATGGAAGGCGGATGGGAATCCATGGTGGTATTGGATATCTGACGGCCGTTTTTTGGCCGGCAGTCCTGAGCGTAGCGAAGGATTGATAACCATGCACTTCACCAAACATTTCACCCCTCAAGAAGCCAATAAGCGCCTGCCCCTGGTCCGGCAGATCGTTGCCGACATCATCGAAAAGGGCAAAAAGGCGCAGAAGATCATGGCCACCTCCCGCGATGTGGACGAAAAAGACGAGGTCATGCTGCTCCAGGAAGAGATCGAATCCCTCATGGTAGAGCTGGAGCAACTGGGCTGTTTTTACAAGGACTGGAACTTTGAGATCGGTCTGGTCGATTTTCCCGCGGTCTTAAACGGCGAGGAAGTGTTCCTCTGCTGGCGCAGCGACGAGCCTATTGTACGCTGGTATCACCCTGTTACGGAAGGCTATGCCGCCCGTAAACTGATCCCCGAAGACTTACTGTGAAGAAACTGAATCTACCTTTTGCCTTTCTCATCGCCGCCATTTTCCTTTTTCATTGGCCGTACTTGAGGTCGGCCCTCATCCCCATTCACGATACGTTGTACGTTTTTACTTTTGCCTATCCGTTTTATAACGAATGGTATCTCTACGGACAAATTGCCCAATGGTTTCCCTACAGTACTTACGGCCTGCCGGCCAATTTTTATCAGGCCTGGGCGTTCACGCCCGTCCATTATCTTGTAATGCTGATCGGATCTCTGTTCAGGATAGAAGATGCGCTGGTCATCTTTAAAGCCGGCATTGTTTCCGAGATCGCGATCTATCTGCTGGGATTTTATTGGTTGAGCCGGTCGTTGTACGCGGATAAACGGACCATTTTGCTGATCTGCCTATCGGCGGTCGCGAGCGTGGTCTGGTACAGCAACATCAATGTGGGTTTCCGCTTTTACTATCTTTTTCCGCTCACCGCATATTTTTTGGTTTCCTTTTATAAAGAGCGACGGCCGGAATTCATCTGGATGGCGGGCTTGGCCGCGCTCTTCTGGTGGGTACAGGGAAGCGTTCTGTATCACGTCATGGGTGGCGTTTTTTCCTTCTTTATCTTCCTGGTATTTTTGTTCGCTTCGTCCAAGAATTTATGGAAGGTGCTGTTCTCTCCGACGGCAAAGAACGGCATTTATTTTTTTGTCTTCGTGTCCTTGACCGGTTTTCTCGCCTTTTATTACAAACAGTCGCTGAATAACGTTGCCTTTTATGCGCCCGGCCGGGAAACGGAGAGCGGGGTGACCACTTTATCGAGCTTTCTGATCTACGGCGGGGTGGCGGACTGGGAAAAGCTGTTCAAAGGATTTTTCTTTGCCTCGCCGCCTTTCATCAAATTTGGCACGCATCTGGACCTGGCGATTTACAGCGGGGTCATGCCCGTGGTCTTTTTTATCTGGGCGATCTTGCGGGTGCGTCAAAAGTTGTTCCTGGCCTTTTTGGTGACAGCCATCGCGCTCGCGTGGCTCTCCTTCGGGGGGAACTTCGCCAAGCTCTGCTATTACTTTCCCGGCATGGCGTATTACCGGCATCTGGGCTTTATGACGGGATTGGTCAAGGTGATCGTCCTTATCTGCGCGGGTTTCGGCCTGGATGAGTTTTGGAGATCATCGCTGGCCCGTCGCAAACAGATCGCGGCCGCGAGTTTATGGTTCTTCTTTTTTATGATAATCCTGTTCCGCGACGCCCGCGAGGATTTCCTGAAGCATTGGGCTTGGATCAATGAAAAATTCATTCTGGGCGACTTTTCCAACCCTTACGCGGTCATGTTCCTGATAGGATGCATCTTCCTTATTATTTTTACGCTCGAAACAATCTTGCTCTATTCTTTGCGGCGGCGGATGTCGGTCAAGATAGGTCCGGTCATCTTTTTCCTTGTCCTTATTTTTAATCTCTGTGATCTGTTTATCTTCCAGGGACGCATCTATGACAATGTGTACCAGGTGCCCGCTTCGGAACGCTCTGCACTCGAGAGCCTTAAGGTGCACCGCTGGGAGTATCAGCCGGTAAGGACAAGGGAGGCGATCATGCATCGTCAGCAGCAGGCCTGGAAGCTTGTCCGGCTTTCGCCCGTGACCGCCAAATATGCCACAAGCTTCGGTTTCATCCAACTGGACCATTGCGACCCCGTGTACCGGCCGGATATCGTCACCGAAAATGTTTTGCAGCTGGTCACCATTCCGACGGTAAAAAGCTATCTGATCGGCTGTTATTATCCGAAAATGCGCCTGATAAGCGACATGCGCTCGTTCGATGATCTGAATGAGACTGTTAAGGCGATCGCCCGGCTTGAAGGGCCCGAGGACCCGGTCCTTGTTTATAAACTCAAGGAAGGCTATGAAAACGTGCCTGCGGCGGGACCTCCGGAGCAGGGCGGGATCAGGGTAACGGAATTCCGCGCCAACGCCTTGACGGCCGAAGTGAATGTCCGGCAAAAACCCGGCGCCTGGTTGGTTTACGACGATGCCTATCATCCCCGCTGGCGCGCCGAAGTAAATGAAAAAAAAGTCCCGGTCCAGCAGGCTTATCTGGCCTTTAAAGCGGTTTATGTGCCTCACGGAAAGAATACTGTCCGGTTTTTTTATGCGCCGCATCAAGCGGTGCCGAGCATTATTTTGATCGCCCTTAATATAGTTTTTGCCCTGATTTTCTGTACCTTACTTTTACGCACGCTTTTTTGTGATAAAATAGGATTCGGAAAATAAGTTCCTTCTGATTCCCTCCTTGGCAAGGAATCCCTTTAAAAATCGAGCGGAATTTTATGCGGAAATTATATGTGATCATAGTGCTGATCGTGATCGTTTTGGCGGGGGGCGGTTTTTTATTCTTTACCGCGCCAGGGGGGGAATTTATCGTCGACTCCGCCATTTCTTTGTACGGGTTGGATGCCAATATCGCGATCAGCAAAGCCCAGGGCCATCTGGCCGGCGGCCTTTTTTTTAATGAATTGAAATTGACGGGATTCGACAAGCTTCCCGAGGGAAGTGTCTTGCGCTTGGAGGGAGTGAATCTCCGCTTGTCCGCGCCCCGTCCGGAAGCCCTGGCGGTCAGTATCCTTAAGGGCCGGCTGGAATTACCGAGCTTGCAAAAGCCGGTCCTTTTTTCGGGTTCCTACCAAGAAGGCGTGTTCGACATCAATGTCTATGCCAATCACCTGAGTGTAAGCCGGATCCTGGAAAGATTTTCTTCGCCGGTCTTAAGCGCTCTTTCCGGAGAGATCGAAAGCATCGATCTTTATATAAAAGGCGATCCGAAAGAATTTTATCTCACCGGTGATTTTACGATCAAAACACTGCAGTATCAAAAGCGTGCCTCCTTAAATGATGCGCAAGGAACACTTAATCTCAAGATCAGCGATCCGCGCAAGAAATTGAAATTAAACGGTCTTATCACATTCGGCCAGAGCGTGATCTCCGGTCCCAAGATCGCCACGATCGAGATAGACAAAGGAGAGGTAAAGTTCAATGATGATCCTAAGAACCCTTCGCTCGATATTACCGCCAAATCGCAGGTGGAGGACGTAAAGATCAACATTGCTTTGCGCGGCACAAGGGTCAAGCCTGACTTAGAATTAACTTCTATCCCTTCTATTCCGAAAGAATGGCTGCTGGTCATGCTGGGCACCGGAAAAAGCTGGGGCAGCATTGAGGAGAGTATTTCCAGTCAAAAACTGTCTCCGGCCATCGCGCGCGATTTTCTTGATTACATGTTCTTCGGCGGAGCCGGGAAGAAGACCGCCAATTTCCTGGGGATCAAGGAGTGGTCGGTCTTGTACGAAGAAGAGGCTCAAGGTTTTAAGGTCAAAAAGACAATTTCCGATCGCATCAATGCCATTTACGGGATAGAGCAGACACAAACACAAACGACACAAACGCCGCAAACAGAATCCGTGCAGACTATAGGGGGTGAATATCAGGTAACGGATTCCATTTCTCTGGACGCGGAGAGGAAGATCAGGACGACCAGCGGGCGGGACATCAATGAGTCAACCCAGCCCCGGGAAGATTCGCAGATCATGCTGAAGTATAAGAAAACTTTTTAAAGCAGGATAAAATTACGTAAAACTACTTAGAATTCTACGTAGAATTCCTTATTGAGGCCGTATCTGCATTGATCTATGCTGCTTTCAGAAGCTAAAAAGGGAGGAGTTATGGTCAAAAGTTCCCGCTTCTGGAATGCATGTATAGGTATAGGGGTCATTTTTTTTCTATCCTTAGTATCCGGCTCATGCTTGGCGTGCCATGATATCAGCGTCAAGTCCTGCCATGATCAATCGACCCAAGACTGTCAGCATAGATGCTGTTCGGCCTTGCTAGATAATGCACATGCCGCCTGTTCCGGGGAAGATTCAGCCTATTTAAGCCTGAATATTTTTGACGCTCTTCCCAAGAAACTTGTCGCTCTTAATTTTCCGAGTATCATGCCCATCGGGCAAGATGCGCTTTACTCTTTTTTCCACACACACTCTATCCTCTCGAAAGACCACGCGCCCCTCGATCTCCAAAACCTTGTTCTGCGACTTTAATCCTCTGCCCTTGCTGTCCTTTACTAAACCATAATCTTCTACTTGAGAAAGGGTAGGGCAGATAACATGAAAACTAAAATCATAATTTTAGTCACGCTTTTTTTGGCGGTTGGCACGGTAACCCCGGGCTTTGCCGCACGTTATGATAAATACAATATCGTCGTTGAGGGAAAAATACTGTCGATCAAGTCGGCAAAAGGCGTCTTTGTTGTGGAAGACCAAGATGACGGATCGCGTCGTACGGTCAATGCGGCGCCTGAGCTTATTGCTTCACTGCAGGAAGGCGAACAGGTCCGTGTGACCCTGTCGCGTCCCGGCAATTTTGTCCAGAAACTTCAACGATAAACGAGATCTCCGGCAGGGCAATAATAAATTGCCCTGCCGGAGATTTGGAGAAACGTAATGCAAGAAGTCCACACGATGGGTTGGTTATGTTTGTTGGTTGTCGCCACCTTTATTATAATTTTCGGATTGATCGCTTTCGAAAAGGTGCCGCGTACTTATATAGCCATTTTTGGCGCCGTCTTGATGATCGTATTCGGGGTTTTCGATATTCAGGAAGCCGTTGCGTTCGTTAATTGGGAAACCATCGGCTTTTTATGGGGCACATTCTTGCTGATCGAGGTCCTGGTCGAGGCAGGATTTTTCAATTGGACGGCCTTGGTCTTGGCCCGGCAGTTAGACTATCAACCTGTTAAGATATTCATTTTCTTCCCGATTTTAGGATTTTTTTTATCCGGCCTGATAAATTCTCTCACTGTCATGATTTTTCTTTCGGTCATTACTTTTCAACTCGGGAAATTATTGAGATTTGACCCTGTACCGGTGATCGTGACCGAGGTTATTTTGGCCAATATCGGGGGTGCGGCCACGCTGGTCGGAGACCCGCCTAATGTTATTTTGGGCACTGTTTTAGGATTCGGCTTTAATGAATTTGTGGTCCACAACGGCCCTGTAGCCTTTTTGTCAGCCGCGGGGGCGCTGGTCACAAGTTATTTACTTAACCGTAAAGATTTTATAAAAAGTCATCAGCCTTTTGATCTGAGATTAATCCAAGAAAGTCTCTCCCGGATGATGATCAAGGACGTTTATCTTTTGCGCTGGGGATTGTTTGGATTGATTTTCATGTTGATTCTGCTTATGGGTAGGCCTTTTTTGGTCCAGTTGAATCTTCCGGTCTCAATTGCTGCCGCTTCTTTGTTGCCGGCCTTTCTTGTCCTGACATTAGGTGGACCGAAAATATTCAGGCATCACTTTATGAGACGAATAGATTCCGAGACATTGATCTTTTTTTTGGGGCTTTTTATTCTTATCGGCGCATTGGAAAAACAATTCATCATTCAGGCTATGGCCGATTGGCTGGCCAATTTCTTTCCTACCCCCTTTTTGTTTATTGGTTCATTATTTTGGGGATCCGCGATTTTTTCTGCCTTTGTCGATAATGTTCCGCTGGCCATGGCCATGGCTTCTTTAATTAAGTCAGGGCTGGGAGAAGGCATGTCGATCAGTGCCGGTCTTTTGGTCTGGACGATAAGTTTAGCCACGGATTTAGGCGGTAATTTGACGCCCATAGGAAGTTCCGCTAATGTCGTTGCTTATGCGTATTTGCAAAAAAATCGTCAGAAGATAAATTGGGGGCGTTGGTTTATTTTGGCCTTGATCCCTTCGTTGGTGGCCCTCATGATCAGCTACGGCGCTATTCTTATAAAGATGGCGGTAGGATTTTATTGATAAAATCATTGACATGGCACACAAATGAGTGGTATTATAAAAATCATGCAAACACAAACCCTTACTCAAAAACAGAAGCAGATCTTAAAGTACATTTATCAGTGCATTAAGTCCAATCAATTGCCTCCGACCATCCGGGAGATCGCCCATGAGTTCGGATTTTCCTCTACGGGCACCGTGCGCGATCATCTTAAGGCGTTAGTCCACAAAGGTTATATTAAAATTTCGGAAAATAAATCCCGGGCCATCGAGATAATCCGCGAAGCCTTGATGCAAGTGCCCGTTCTGGGGCAGGTCCGGGCGGGCCAACCCATCTATGCCGTCGAGGACCTTGTCGGATACCTTAACTTGGACGAGGTCATTTTTCCCGATGACGGTGTCATTGCTCTGCGTGTCAAAGGCGACAGCATGATCGGGGCCGGTATCATGGAAGGCGATTTTATCCTGGTCAAGCGCCAGGAGGCCGCGAAAGTAGGAGAGGTTGTGGTCGCCCTGATCGGCGAGGAAGTGACCGTCAAGACCCTGCGCAAACGGGAGGGAAAGTATTTCCTGGACCCGGCCAATCCGCAGTATGATCCAATTCCGGTCGGGGAAAACGTTTCCATATTCGGTATTGTCATAAACGTTATCAGAAAATATTGATCTTTGAGCGTTCTTGACAGGGGCGAAATTAAGTTATATAAATTAAGTGTATGAAAAAACCATTCTTCAAAATAGCCACCGCCGTTCTCTTGGGCTTATTTACATTTGCCGTCATGTGCTGCTGTCTTCCTATGGTCTTGTCGGCCAAGGCGGCCATGGCCAAGGCTGAGCATCAATCTTGCCACCAGACGGCGGATGCCTCTTCATCTTCGCAGCCGATAGGATGTGAATGCGAAGAAATGATTACGGTCGCTGTCGAGAAAACCAATCTTGGTACACCAGCCTATGGTTATTTTAAATGGGTTTTCGAAAAGCCGCACCGTTCGATTACGCTTTACAGTTTTCCTACCAATGAGCCCGCTACCGGCGGTCCGCCGACCCGGTATGCCTCGGCTCTGCCCTTGTATCTCACGAATTCCATCCTCCGTATCTAATCCTTTGGTTTAGAGCCGCTTCCTTTCCTTTTTAAGAAAGGATGTTTCTATCTTTAAACCAAAGGAGCAATTCATGAAAACCAAACATCTTGTTGTGATCATACTGATTGTCCTCTTAGGCGCAGGGGGATGGCTGTTCTTCGATAAATATCACATGCGCCCGACAGCCCCTCAGGGGCAGGCGGAAGTTTATTATTGCCCTATGCATCCGCAGTATACGAGCGACAAGCCCGGTGATTGCCCGATTTGTTATATGAAATTGGTAAAGAAAGAAGAGAAGAAGGCGCCCGTTCATGATCATGCGGCGAACGAATTTCCGGAACACGCGACGGTCATGATGAGCCCGCAGCAGCAACAGCTGGTCGGTATCAAGACCGCCCCTGTGGCCAAGCAAATGCTCACGAAGACAATACGCGCCTACGGCTATGTGGCCCATGACCTCGAGTTTTATGAAGCCCAATTGGAGTACATTTATGCGTGGCAGGATTTTTATACGTTCGTCGTGCGCCGGCCCACACGGGATGAGTTCCGGCAGGACTGGTGGAAGTACTATCAAAAAGATCCCTCGCAGACCCGTTGGCACAGCAATGACAAATTAAAAGCCCAAGAGCGGTTGGTCAAAGCCGAATATGCATTAAGGCATCTTGGCTTTAATGATGCCGATCTGGAGCGGTTGCGCAAGATCAAATACGGTCAACCCTGGTTTCAGCCGGACTTGCTGTTTTTTGACGAGTCCCATCCGTTGTGGGTCTATGCGCAC
>CAZCLW010000040.1:0-21909 GCA_964499685.1 uncultured Planctomycetales bacterium | reverse complement strand
ATCACTCAATACGTCAATATCGTTCCAGTTGATACCGGCATCGCTTAAAATATCCAAGTCCCTCCAGTTGATGCCGGCATTGCTGAAAACCTCGATATCGCTCCAATTGACACCGGCCAAGCTCATGACAGCCAGATTGCCCCAACTTACACCGGCATCGCTCATGGTATCTATGTCGCTCCAATTCACCCCGGCATCGCTCATAACATCGATGCTTAACCAGTTGATGCCGGCGTCGCTTAAAACATCCAGATCAGACCAATTGACACCCGTTTTGCTGATCACATCTATCTCCAGCCAATTAATACCGGTGTCGCTCAGCGCATCAATGTCCAACCAGTTAATACCGGCGTCGCTTAACACATCCAGGTCCGACCAGTTAATGCCTGTCTTGCTGATCGCATCGATATCCAGCCAGTTGATACCAGCATCGCTTAGAACATCGATATCCGACCAATTGATACCGGCATCACTTAAGACATCAACGTTGATCCAGTTTATACCGGCGTCGCTTAACACATCGATATCCGACCAGTTGACCCCCATATCGCTCAAAACGTCGACATCCAGCCAATTGATGCCCGCATCGCTTAAAATATCCAAGTCGGCCCAGTTTATCCCCGCATCGCTCAACACATCGATATCCAGCCAGTTGATGCCGGCATCAGTCATGCTGTTGAGGTCGCTCCAATCGATTCCGGCCGCGGTCATGGCACCGACATCATTCCAATTAATGCTTGCACCCGTTAAATTTGCAAATTCAGCCCATTTAACTTGGGCATTCGTCAAAACACTGAAATCCTGCCAGTTTATCCCAGCATCTGAAAGAACATCCAGATCAGACCAGTTGACGCCTGCTCTGCTGATAACATCGATGTCAAGCCAGTTGATGCCGGCGTCACTCAAAATGTCTATATCGGACCAGTTCACCCCCGCATCGCTTAACACATCGATATCCAGCCAGTTGATGCCGGCATCGGAAAGAATATCGATATCCGACCAATTGACCCCGGCATCGCTTAAGACATCGATATCCAGCCAATTGATGCCGGCATCGCTTAAAACGTCCAGGTCGGACCAATTAATCCTGACCTCACTCATCACGCTTATATCCAACCAATTTATGCCTGCGTCACTCATTGACTTTATGTTAGCCCATGTGATCCGTGTACCCGACAGGACCCCAATGTCAGCCCAGTTGATGCCGGCATCGCTTAAAACATCCAGCTCTGACCAGTTGACCCCCACATCGCTTAGGACATCGATATCCAGCCAATTGATGCCGGCATCGCTTAAAACGTCCAGGTCTGACCAGTTAATGCCGGTTTTACTGATCACATCGATCTCGAGCCAGTTTATCCCGGCATCGCTTAAAATATCTATGTCCGACCAGTTGATCCCTGCCCCGCTCATGCTGCTGATGCTCAACCAGTTGATACCTGCGTCACTTAAAACATCCAGGTCAGACCAGTTGACACCGGTCTTGCTTAAGGCATCGATGTCGATCCAATTGATCCCCGCATCGCTTAAAATGTCGAGGTCCGACCAGTTTATACCTGTATCGGACAAAACATCGATATCCAGCCAATTAACGCCGGTGTCGCTTAAGGCGTCAACATCCAACCAGTTGATGCCGGCCGCGCTTAAGACCGACACATCGTACCAATTGATGCCGGTCTTGCTCATGACCTCAAAGTCGTACCAGTTAAGCCCGCTGTCCGACATGACATCCAGGTCGGTCCAGTTGACGCCCGCCGTGGTAAGCTGGGCCAAATTGTCCCAGTTGATCCATTCATCCCAGTTCATGCCCGCCCCGCTCATATAGGCCACATCCATCCAGTTGATGCCGGAGGTGCTCATGAACGAAAGGTCGGACCAGTTGACCCCGCGGTTGGTCAGGACCTCGACATCCGACCAATTAATGCCGGCATCAGACATAATGTCCAGATTGGCCCAGTTGATCCCGGCATCGGACATGACATCAAGGGCAGTCCAATTGATCCCTGCCTTGGACATTAATTCAATATCCGCCCAGTTCACGGCCCTTCCCACGCCCAGGTCCAACAGGCCCGAACCGGAATATACGGTCGTGCCCACGGTGATCGTCGCGCTATAGAGGACCCCGGAGGTATTGTCGTCCCCGCAACCGATATCGAAAGGATCAAAAAAGGTTGTGCTGTGTAATTCATGGGACATCATCTGATCGTCTAAATTGAAAGTTCCGCAATCACCACCATCGAGGCTACTTAAGTTCACCAGCCCTGTCGCTGAGCTTAGGACTTTTAATCCGCCGTTTTCAATGACCCGACCGACCAGTTGATAGCCGTCACCATCTTCGGAATATACAGCACTTATCTCCACATAAGCCCGGATCCTTCCCACCTCGTTCCAGTTGATCCCGGCATCGCTCATGACATCAAGGTCGCTCCAATTAATGCCTCTTGTGGTCATGGCGCCGATATCCTGCCAGTTGATGCCGGCCCTGCTCATCATGTCGATATTTGCCCAATTAATACCGGCGGTCGTCATGGAAATAACATCGTTCCAGTTGACTTCAAGCTGCTGGTCGGTCACGCTCTTGATGACGCCGATGTCGAGCCAGTTGATCGTGTCGGTCGCGGACTTGATATCGGTGACGTTGGTCCAGTTGATCGTATCGGTCGCGGCCTTGATGTCGGTGATATTGGTCCAGTTGATGTCATCGGTGAACCCGTAAATATCGTCGATCTGGGTCAGATAGCCGAAAGTCTCTTCCGTAAGATCAAAGGTAATGTAATTCGTGTAGGTAATGCCTCCCCACACAATGCTCACATCGGCCAAAAACGTAAATCCGATGATCGAATCTCCCAAAGTTGCCACGGGATTAAAGTCGCTATCGGTCCTGCAGGTATCGGTTGAGGCGTCGCAGGTGAGGCTACGATTGGTACAGGCAGAAGTCCATGCCGGCGAGCCACAAACAGAAAAATCACTGAAGGTCGCTTCGCTTACGCTATAGGTGGACGTTGCGGTACCGTCTATATCAACGATCTTCCCATCAGCTTCCAACCAAACCATAGGGGTCCAGGATCCGGCTGTAGGGGCATAAGTCATAACGAATCTAACGATCGGCTGGCGGATACGGAAAGAATTGGAAATCGCCGTATACACTTTGCCGCCGGTTGCCGTATAAGTCGCCTTTAAAGCGTACATATCGCCGGGCTTATTGACCTTCAGGCCATTACCGGTAAAGTTGGCCACACCGGAAGCCCAGGCTTCGGTCGCAGTCCCGCCCAAAGTCGCGGAACCGCCGGAATCGTTCAAAAGGGTCAGAACAACGTTTCCGCTTGCTCCGGAAGTGACTGTATTATTGTTGCTGTCCTGGGCGGTGACAATAGGCTGAGGAACAAAAGCTATATCGGGGAGGGTGTCGGGGATGGTCGTCGTAAAAGCAATGTGGTCCAGGTCATCAAAACCGGCTGTTTCGGAGGAAGATGTGGACGAAGAACCGCCGTCCAAGCCTCCGCCGGCGTATTGAGCGGAAGACGCTGAAGGGAATAAAATACAGCAAAAGAGTGCGAAGAATACGCACCCTATGATTTTGCGGTCAAACCTGATTCTTAACCTTAACAATTCTCTCATGCCAGGATCACTGGAAAAGATTATTAGATAATGGGATCAACTGGGTTTAATGATGAATTGCCAAAGCAACACGACACGCAGCACGTAAACCTCATTGTCTCAATTCCGGTTTATCTATGGGCGAATCGATCGTCACGCGCACAGATAATTCCGCCTGTAAAAGTTTTTTTCTGACCTCATCCGCATCGGATGCGTCAGGGGACAACAGTAAATACTGGCGATAGTGTTTTACAGCCACCGGATGGTCATACAGATATTCTCCGCTGACAAACGCCAGGTTAAAATGCGAAGCGGCATCGGAAGGCACCAGCTTGATCGCTTTCTTATACTCGGTCACCGCTTTTTTATACTCACCTTTATGAAAATAAATGTTCCCCATGTTGTAATGCACCTTGGCGGTATCGTGCTTGAGGCGCTCCCCTTCACGGTTGATCTGATCGATCATGACCATGAGGTCCGCGTCCTGGGCCGGCGCACCTTCTCCGGCCACAAGAGATTCTGTTCCAGGAACCGGCGCTATGTCCCCACGTTCAATGCGGTCCTCCAATTCCTTTATCCTGAGCTGGTATTGCTGATCACGGTCGGCCATTGACATGCGCAGTTCGATCAGCTGCCGCGAATACTGTTGATTAAGGGCTATTACTTGTTCGGTCTGCTCACGGACCTGCCGCATTTCATCGTTGATCGCGCCCAAACGATTTTGGTCGAGCCGCCTCTGGCCGCGGATAAACCTCAATTCACGGTCCAATTCTTCCCGGCGGCTTTCCAAGGCTTCAAATTGTTCCACCATTTGCTTGATGAGAAAGTTAAGCTCGACCAGCTGTTCTTCTTTCAAAAGGCCCTGCGCAGGCATCTGCATTTCGGAAGAGATGACCTGCCGCTTGGGTTGGACATCCCGCATCGGCGGCCGGACCGTCTCTGTAACGGCATTCATGGAAGGACCGAAATCCAGCTCAGACTCGATCACCTCTACGTCCCCTGACTCTTGCGCAAACACGGGAGCGGCAAAAAGGACTAGGACGATGAACACAACTGCGATTTGCTTCCACGGCTTATTAGGCATTTTTTATTCTTTCAGTCTTAAGGATGTTGTGAGGTTTTTCTGTTCGTCTTCGGTCATCGGCTTTGAAGCCTTGATGGTCCCCTGTTCCCAAAGAATATTTTCATCACCCGTCACAATGCGGGGGGTAATAAAGATCACGATCTCAGTCCGCTCAACGGAATCGGCAGTGCGACTGAATAACTTTCCCAGATAGGGAATGTCCATCAGAAAGGGCAACCCCTTTTTTGTGTGGACGTTGTTGTCCCTTTTTAATCCGCCCAAAATGATGGTGGAACCATCCTTGACCATGACCGTTGTCTGCAGTTCCGTTTTATTGACCTGCGGAATGCCGCCGCCCTGTGAAGTGATCCGTGTAATAACGGTAGAAATTTCCGGCCGCAGACGCATGGTAATGTATCCATCATCATTGATAGTGGGAGTAACATTGATCTTTAACCCTACGTCCACGAAACGGACATCTTCACTGGTGATGGCATTGTCGCCTGTGCCTGATGTAGTCGAAATGATATAGGGAACAGTGTCGCCGATATGGATACGCGCTTCTTCATTGTTGGTGACAAGCAGCTTGGGGTTGGAGAGGATCTTGGTGTCGCTCACCTGCTTTAATGTGCGCAGGACCGCGGTAAAGGCCTGGGTGCCGTTGGGATCAGTGATGCCGATCTTGCCGAACGTGTCCCTTAAATTATCGCTGGTCGAAAGACCGCTTTCGTTCAAAAAGACATTTTCGAAATTCAGCTTTTGCAGATTGTCATCCTGAGCGTCATCAAAGTTAAAATCCCAGTCAATCCCGATGTCGAATTGCGGCCTTAATGTGATCTGCATGATCTTGGCTTCGATCAGTACTTCTTTAGTCTGAACATCCAGGGTGCGGATCATCTCCTGGATCTCTTCTTTGCGTCCGGGGAAAGCGCGGATGATGATCTGATTGGAACGTTCGTCCGTAGTCAATGATCCTACCGCGTGCGCGTCCAAACGCGCCTTTAATTTTTCGGCCACCACATCCGCCTTGGCATACTGCAGGGCGTACGTTACGACCTCCGTTGGCTTTTCCATTTCTTCCAACGCCTTTTTCATATCGCGCAAAGCCTCGGGAGTGTCCACCAGGACGACCGAGCCTGTATCCTCATCGATGATGATGCGGCCCAAAGCGCTTTTGATATTATCCAAGGCCGAAAGGACATAGCTGGGCTTGGCGTATTTCAGACTAAAAATGGCGACCTCCATTTTGTCGTTGAACCGTTTGCCGAACATCGCTTCATATTCGGCGGCCGGCAGGATATGCACGATCTCGCTTTCCACATAATAGGCCAGGTTATTGGAGATCATGATGATGTCTAAAGCGTCCTTGATCGAAACGTTCTTTAGATAGATCGTGACCCGGCCCTGGATATTCCCGCTAGTTACCATATTGAAATCGCCTTTGAGCGATAGGAACTTGATCACATCGATCACATTCATTTCGCGGACATCCAGAGTGATCTGGCGGTTGATCCGTTCCGCAAAAGGTTCGCGCGGCTCTTCAATAACGATCGGTCGGCCCGCATCGCTGGGCGGCGGCAAGACGGGCGCATCCTGGGCCGACAAAACCCCTTGGAAAAGGACAGTTAGACCCAGAATGACTATTAAGGCGATAAGATTGGACCAGGCTTTTCGTTTCATAGGTTCAGTTTAAAATTGTCTCCTTCCAAAGTTAAAATGACGGAGTCGGCATAAATTTCCTTGACCACCGTCCCGTTAATGGTGTCGCCCTGTTTAAGGAAATACGTAATGCCGCTGTTGGTGTTCTCGATAAGGGCTGAAGCGGAATCGCGCGTGTTCAGCCAGGAAACGCCCACCAACTTGAGGTCTTTGGTCTGCTCAACGATCTGCCGGATATCCTGGGGTGCTGTTGTTTCAACAAATTCCTCCTCCTTCTTTTCCAGCGGCTGGAAGATGTTGCGCCGCGAGACCACGTTCAAATATTCCGAGATGTCGTTGAAGGCGGGGATCAGGTTATCGGAAACAGCGGCCCGCTTGGCGGCGGCCGAATAACTGAAATTTTGCTTGGAATACTGCATGTCCTTTAAAAAATTAAAAACAAAGAACGTCAGTACGGCCGCGATCACGACCATGAGAAGCGAATTGATCTCTCTAAGGCCCACAGAAAGCGCACCGCCCGCGGAGGCGCTGTCTTTCTTGAAAGGGGCCAGCAGATTTTCGACAAAAGGAGGAAGCTGGAAGGATACTTTGGCTGTTTTGACGGAATCGGCAACTTGCTGAACGGCATCCGGAGCGGGTGGCGCGGTAGCAACACCGCCGGCCGGCGCGGCTGACTGCTGCGCATCTGTGGCTTCGATGATCTTTAAAAGTTTTTGTTCGGCTGTTTCTTTGGCCATGTACTGCTCTTTTTTTGAATTAAGGGTTGTTAATGCATATTATCTTTAAGGGTCTGCTGAATCGTCACCTCCTTGCCTAAACCGAACCCTGAGGCCAAATTAAACTGCTTATCTTTCGCGATCACATCGCGAACCAATTCGCGGTCCACGATCTTTTTGTTCTGCATGATCAATTCTTTCAAAAGCTGATGACAAAGCATGGTGATGCGGCGCGGATAACCGCGCGTTGTATTATAAATTTCAGATATAGCCTCATCGGCAAAGAGCGGCATGCTGCTGTTGTAACCCGCCTGTTTGATGCGGTAAGCGATCAGGTCCTTTGTCTCTTGCGCATCCAGACAGTTCAATGTGTATTTAAAGCTGATGCGGTCCATAAAATTCGGCATCTGCATGATCTTGGGATACAGCTCCACTTGCCCGAGCAACACAAGCTGCAGCAATTTAAAATCGTTCGTTTCAAAATTCAGCAAGATGCGCAACGTTTCTAAAGTGGACAAGTTGAGCTGCTGGGCTTCATCAATGACCAATACGACCGTTTGTTTTTGTTCGATGCATTTTTCAATGAGGAATTTTTCGATGGCATCGCGCAGGTCCAGGATCTCTTCTTTTAAAGGATCATTCCCCTCCTGCATTTCGATGTTGAAATTGCGGACCAGAGAAGTCAGGAACTGGCGTTCGGTCGTAAAGGACGGATTGAGAATGATATGGAAGATCATGTTCCCGCGCTTCTTGAGTTCCTGGATTAGCTTGCGCGAAAGCGAGGTCTTACCTGTCCCTATATCTCCAAAGATAACGTTCAATCCGCGACGTAAACGGATTTCGATAAGGATGTTGGTGAGAGCCGTGTCATGCGCTTTGGTGAGGTAAAAGAAGTCTGGATCGGGGCTGGTCGAGAAGGGCTCTTTTGTGAAACCTAGTAGGGTATGATAAGACATTAAATTCCCATTATGTATTTATATATGTAATCGCGCGCCTACGCGCGCGTCAAAGATAAGTACTAAGTAAATAATATATATAAGGATACATAAATTTTAACATATCAAGAAGTGATATCAAGGACTTTATTGAACTTTTTTGACCTTGTGCGTGTATATCGGGTGGTAAATTCGGAAAATAAAAAAAAAAAAACGACTGTAGGCCCTAAAAAACATAACTGCACTAAACGCAAGGGCTTGATGCGGCGTTGAAATCATCAAAAAAGCGTAAAACGCTTCCATGGCGGCAAGAAAAATCAGACAAGCGATCCCGATCACCGACAGCCCCGAAAAGGCAAAGGGAAATAACGCCAGACCTATCAGCCCAAAGAGGGCCAAGGGCATCTCCAAAATATCTTTCAGGAACGTATAATCATCTCCCCCAACCATTTGCGGATGATCCATGTACATCTTGAGCCGCCAATACCCATGTCGAAATTGTTCGAATAAATAGCGTTTCAGGCTCTCGGTGTGATGATGATCCACTAAGCCCGCGCGCTCAAAATAGATCTTATGGCCGGCCTTGATGATCTTATAGCTTAGATCATTGTCCTCTCCGCTGGCGTATCGATAGTGTGTATCAAATCCACCGACACTTTCGAACACTGCTTTGCGGATGGCCACGTTATAACTTCCAAAAGCTTTGGGGTATTGCGGCATCAACTTATGATGACGGTATAAAATTTCCGCGTGAATGCATTGCGCCAGCCAACTATTTTTATTCGCAATGCCATAACTGCCCGAGACCGCCGCGACTTTCGGATCATGAAAGTGCGGCATCATTTTTTGCAGCCAATCGTCATGCGGAACGCAATCGGAGTCCGTGAAAAAAATAAATTTCCCTTGGGCTGTTTGCACGCCTTTATTGCGGGCCGCGGCCGGACCGGCATTGGGCTGATGAACATATTTCACCCGCGCAAATGATCTTACGATCTCGGCGGTCCGGTCTGTTGACCCATCATCCACAACGATCAATTCGAATGATTCCGAAAACTTCTGATTTAAAACGGCGGAAACGGTGCGGGAAATTGTCGAAGCGCAATTGTAAGCGGGGATAACTATGGAAATGTTTGTGGACATAAAATCAGAAAATCATTGGGCTTGCGCGATGGTGTAGAGCAGCATCCCACAACAAGGAGCGATGCCTTCCGGCGAAAAGACAAAAGGCAATGTGTTCACGCCTCCCTTTTCGATGACGCGTAGATTATTACGCACGTTGAGATCAACAAGCTCTTTCAAGACAAACGGTTTTTCTTCAATGCCTGGCATGAAGAACGGACGAATAATTTCCCACGGTGACCAGCGGTTGGGAACAAAAGTAATGATGACCCCTTGTGGCTCCAGAAGCGCGGTCAAATTCTGCATGATGATGTCCTGTTCATCCGTTAAAAAATGTTCGAAGAGTCCATCGGTAAAGATAAGATCGAATTTTTCTCCAAAACCGGCGGACATGTTGGGGTCGAGCAAATTTTTTTGAAAGACGGCGACCTTCCCTTCCGTCAACTGCTGCGTCATGGCCACGGCTTGAGGGGAATAATCGATGGCGACGGTTTTCATTTTACGGTCACAAAATAATCTCGCGAAAAAACCGCTGCCGCAGCCGGCATCCAGCGCCTTCCTTCCTTCCCGCAGATACGGCCCCAGGACGCGGATAATACGCCGCTTCGACCAACTGATCCGGTCATAAGAAAAAGACTGTTTGCTCTGCGTCCAAAAGCTGTCCCAGTCCGCGGACTGCGGAAACTTGAATTTAGGGGCGGCCATCCTCGCTCTTTCCCTTTAATTTTTTGCGCAATTCGTTCAACTCGAATTCCAGGAGGGCGATCTTTTGGGCCAAAAAACGGTTGCGGTTATCCTGCTGACAAAGAAAGATCGTCATCAGGAGGCACAGGAACACAAAAACGCTCAGCAGAGTGAAAAAGATAAAGTTACTGGTCAGCTGGAAACCGAGCCAATCGGAAAGATTGAACAGAAGCTCCTCAAAAATCGCCAGGAAGACTGCCAGGATAAGGACCAGGATCCACCCCGCCGCGTATTTGAAGGTGAGTTTTTCCCGACGGACCAGCTCCAAGACCATGGCCAGCATCAGGCCAGCCATGCCTAGGACCAGGATCTTAATATTTTCCATAAGCGGACCCTTTCTTCGGCTTGATCATGTCCAAAAGAATAGCAAATGTCACTTTGATCATATAATACAGCGTGCGGAAATAACGGATGGAACTGTGGCCGCTGGCGCGTTTACGCATCTGCACGGGGACCTCAACGACCCGCAATCCCGAACGTCTGGCCAAAACAATGGCCTCAGGTTCGGGATAATCGTACGGATAATCCGCCGCAAATATGTCGATCGTCCGGCGGTTAAAGGCACGGAAACCCGATGTGGGATCCGTGATCTTGTACTGGATCAGGAAACTGATAAGACGCGCAAAAAAATTAATGCCGATCCGGCGGATAAATGACGAACGATAACCCACAAACGGGCCCGTGAAACGGCTGCCGATGGCGATGTCGGCTTGACCGGCCAGCACAGGCTCCATCAAAAGCTTTAAAAAACTAACGTCGTGTTGGCCGTCACCGTCTACCTGAACGGCATAATGATAACCGCGCTCCATGGCAAAACGTAGACCCGTCTGCACCGCGCCTCCCACGCCGAGATTGAACGGCAAAGACGCCGCAAAGGCGCCTGCACTCAACGCCTCCCGGAACGTATCATCCGTTGAGCCGTCATCCACAACCAGCACGTCGACCGGGAACGGGACGCTTGATATTTCTTGGACCGTTTTCTTGATATTACCGGCCTCATTATAGGCCGGGACAATGATCAGGGTCTTTGCGGACATAGAAAATCCCGACGGCGGGCTTATTTGATAAAACCGCTCCTCTTCAGACGGTCGCGGAGACTGTAATCATAAACATTTTTGTCGATCTTGATGATGATACCGCCCAGCAGCCCTTTGTCCACCTCGAATACCGGCTGAATGCCGGCACCGAACTTCTTGGAAGCGATTTTTTGTATCTCTTGCTGGTAAGCCGGCGAAATCGCTTTATGGGTGACGATACGGAGCGCGGACGGCCTGGGCTCGCCTTCCGGCGGGGCGTAATACGTAAAATCCTTGATGGCCAAGCTGTGCAGCCGTTTTTCCAGAACGACCCATAAGATCAAAACGACGACCGCTATACAAACGATCTGGATGGCAATGATGATGAGGATGATGGAAGCCATGGATTTCCTTCGTCAAGGAGACAGGTCTTTGATTTAGGATAACATTTTTGGACGCAAACAAAAGAAAAACTTACTTTTTCTCCCCGGCGGAGACAAGATATTCGGCGGCAACCCGGATCAATTCTCCGTCATCTTTCACGGTCCGGTCCGGCTCAAGCCCGTCAAAGCTGAAGGTCCCGCCGTCTGGAAAATGCCCCCGGGCCGTTACCAGCAGAAGCATGGATTCGTCGTCAAAATTGAACATACTCTTGAGCATGACCTGTCCGGCGGTATTGACGCCCATCACGTAGGCGCGCTCTTTGCGCTGCATGACACCGGAGAACAGCTCGGAAGCGCTGCCGCTTTTTTCATTGACCAAAATCACGATCGGTTTTTGGTAATGAAAGACTTCGGGTATTTCGGGGACATCCAGTGAGGCCTTGGGATGGCCGCGGCGCTGAAAATAAGCGAACTCTTCGTTAGGGGTCAGAAAAAAAGCGGATATCTCGCGCGCGGCCAAGGGCGGCCCTCCGGGATTGTCCCGCAGATCGAGGACCAGACCGATATCATCATTTTTCTTGCGGATAAAGACCAGGTAGTTCAAGAGGTCTTCGGAGGTCTTACGGTTAAACCTTTCGATCTTGAGACAATACACGCCGGGGACCTCGACCGGGCACATAAAGACCGTTTGTTTGAAATATTCTTCGCTGACAACCTCGATCGTTTTTTGCTGCTCTTCCTGGATCGCCAGGAACGTCAGGGCCACCGTTGTCCCTTCGAGCGGGTTCAGCCGTTCCTCGATCGCCTCCTGGGTCAGTGTGGCTACCCCCGCCTCATCGATCGCCAAAATAACGTCGCGCGGTCGCAATCCCTCGACATAGGCGTCGGAACGCGGCTCGACGTTGGTCACCACAAACCCGTTGCCGATCAATTGCCCGCTGATCCCCAGATCCACGCGCTTTCCCAAAGCCACCTGTTCGTACTCCCGGGCCGGTTTCGGCGGATAAAAAGCAGAAAAAATATCTTCCTCGGACCGCATATCCTCGACGAGATAGGCCGCACTGCGCCAGCGGATATAGTCGTCGGACTTGTTTTCCGCCTTCAGCTCCGGATAGATCTTCGTTTTGAATTTATCGAGAAAGGCCCGGTAGGTCTCTTCCGACGGCGGCAGATAATAGTTCTCCTTCATCGTATCGTAAACTTCCTGGAAAAAATCAAGGTACGGCTGATGCTCGGGATCTTCCGCCGCCAAAGACACGCGGGTGCATAAAAGGAGAAAAATGAAAAATGCTATTCGAGGCATGGAGTATTATAACACACTTGTGCACAAAAAAATCCCACGTTCTCGCGTCGAAAACGTGGGATGAAAGGACCGCTTGTCTTTAATAACGAGAGACGTCGCTACTTAATTGTGGCAACTCCGTAGAAGAAATCACGCCGTCCCGGTTCTTGTCATATTCCCGCAAAATGTCGGAATTGACGGTATAGCCGCCCCTCTGGGTAATGATATCGATGATATCCCGCAGGAAAATCTTTACTTCCGCTGTTTGCAGCAGGCCGTCACGGTTAATGTCATAACGCCGTTCTTCAGAAGTCCGGACCCGGGGAGATTCCCTTGTCCATGAAGGACCGGAAGGCTGGGCCGGCGCAGCGCGTTGCGTGGATGGCGCTCCTTCGCCGCTTCGGGATTTACGTCTTTCATAATTGATTAATCCGGCCTGTGCAATATCCGCAAAAGCGATCATCACAAAAAAGAGTACAGAGAATATAAAAAATTTCTTTATCATCTTGCCCTCCGTGATAGGCTTTTGGCGTTTTATTTCTTTCGAATGATTGTTACTTGCATTATACGTCGATGGTATAGCGTGTCAATGAATTAATTGAAATTTAGGCGGTCTTGAGGAGTTCCGACGCCTCCATGCGGACTTTTTTGGTTAAAAGAAAACCGTTCAGACAGTCCTCCTCGGCCTTGCTGGCTCCCTGGGCACCATCGAAAGCCTTAAAGGCGTCTCTCAAAGCCATTTTTATTTTGGAAGGATGCGCGCCGGTATTGGCCACGAATTCCAAATGCGGCCGCGCCCGACGGTATTCCGGGATATCACGGGGGATCATAAGGTAGCGCTCAATGAGCTCAAGATCGAAGCTACAGAGGATCGTGCCGTGATGAAGAAGGAACCGCCGGCCGCGTTTTTGCGCGTTGCCGGAGATCTTTTTTTGCGTCTGTTTTAAGGCAATGTCCGAGACCGGCATAAAAGCCGCATCTATTCCAAGAGGAACAAACGCGTTGATGACCTTATTTAAGATGTATTGATAGGATTGGCGCAGGTCAGGAAGCGAAGAATGGGATTCTTTGGAAAGAATTAAAGAATAATTCAGACATCCCGGCCCCTGAACGACCGTTCCCCCGCCGGAGGAGCGCCTCAAAACGGGTATGCCTTCCTGTTGAACACGGCCGAGATGTATATCCTCATCGGGTTTCCCGATCCGGCCGAGGACGATAAAAGGCCGGGGGGATTCCCAAAAACGCAAGACTTCCCCGCCCTCCCCTTGCTCCGCCAGATGCAGGAGGACCTCATCAAAGAGGATATTTTTTTCCGGCTCGGAAAAAGAAATTTCCTTTATACGCATATCGCAGAAATTTAAACCGAAGATGCGGTCGTGGGCTTCAACTTGCCCGTTGAGGTTTTCGAGCGCGCGGGCTGCGAAAAATAATTGATATTGAGGTCTTTGGCCGCCTTCACCTCGTCGGGACGCGTGACCGGCGTTGTCTTAGGACAATCCTTAAAGGTTTTGGGATCGCGCCCGGCCAGCTCTGCCGCTTCGATCATATGATCGACAAACCGGTCCATGGTCTCTTTAGACTCCGTCTCCGTGGGTTCGATCATGATCGCCTCCTTGACGGTCAGCGGGAAATAAACCGTCGGCGGGTGTACTCCCTTATCGATCAAAAATTTCGCGATGTCGATGGCATGGACGCCTTTTTCGGCTTGCCACACGGCGGAAAAGACCGATTCGTGCATACAAGTGCGGTCATAACGCAGGGAATAATATTTCTTCAAACGGTGCATGATGTAGTTAGCGTTCAAGACCGCATGATCACTGGTGGCGCAAAGCCCCTCTTTTCCTAATAATAGAATGTAGGCCAAGGCCCGTACCAGCAGGGCAAAATTCCCGTAAAACGAAGAAACATATCCGATCGTGTCCGGATAATCATAATTCAGATAAAGCATGCCGTCGTTCTTTTTGACCACGCGTGAGATGGGAAGATATTTGATCAGCTTTTCCTTAACACCGACGGGACCGGCCCCGGGACCGCCGCCGCCGTGGGGTGTCGTGAAGGTCTTATGGGTATTGATGTGCATGATGTCAAAACCGATGTCGCCCGGGCGGCACCGCCCCATGATGGCATTCAAATTGGCGCCGTCATAATACATCAGGCCGTCGACCGCATGGACAAGCTCGGCGATCTGGCCGATCTCCGCATTGAAGATCCCGACGGTGTTGGGACATGTCAGCATGACGCCGGCGACATCCTTATTGAGATGCGGCTTTAATTTATTGATGTCCATCCCGCCCTCGGCGTCCGACGGGATAGAGATGATCTCATAACCGGCGATGGCCGCGCTGGCAGGGTTTGTGCCGTGCGCCGAATCCGGGATAATGATATATTTTTTATGGTTGCCTTTGGCCTTGTGGTAGGCCGCCATGATCATCACCCCTGTCAACTCCCCGTGGGCGCCGGCCAACGGCTGCATGGTAAAAGCGTCCATCCCTGTTATCCCGCAGAACCATTGTTCCAGCTCATACAGGACCTGCAGCGCGCCCTGCACTAACTTTTCCCCGCCTTTCAGCTGCGGCAGCAAAGGATGCAGATGGGAAAAACCGTGGGAACGCGCCAGGCTTTCCGTGAATTTCGGGTTGTATTTCATGGTGCAGGAACCCAGGGGATAAAAATTCGTATCGACGGAAAAATTGCGCTGCGAAAGCCGGGAGAAATGCCGCACGGCATCCAACTCACTCACTTCCGGAAGCTGCGGGTCATGGGCGCGCTTATATTGGGACGGGACCTGGGCGGAAGGGATATCGTTTTCAGGGAGGCTGTAGCCTTTGCGTCCCGGAACGCTTTGTTCAAAGATCAGCTCCATAGGACCTCTTCCAGACTTTTGGCATACGCCAATATCTCTTCTTTTGTTCTTTTCTCGGTCACCGCGATCAGCAAATAATTTTCCATGCCTGGATAGTAACGCCCCAGCGGGAATCCGGCGGCAAAACCTTTTTTAAGCATATCTTCGATGACCTCATTCGCGTTCTTGGGCAACAGCACGGTGAATTCATTAAAGGTCGGCGCACTGCGCTTGACCTGAACGCCCTTTATTTTCTCTAAGGTCTTCCGGGCGAATTCCGCCTTATCGAGATTGAGCTGGGCGAGTTCTTTCAGGCCCTGTTTGCCCAACAGTGTCATAAATACAAGAGACTGTACCGCGCATAAAGAAACATTAGTACAGATGTTTGATGTGGCCTTTTCCCGGCGGATATGCTGTTCGCGGGCCTGCAGCGTGTTGACAAAACAGCGCTGCCCGCGGATGTCGACGGTCTCTCCCACGATGCGTCCGGGCATCTTGCGTATGAAATCCTTGCGTGTCGCCATGAATCCCAGATAAGGACCGCCGAAATTGAGTGGCAGACCCAGACTCTGACCTTCGCCGGTCACGATATCCGCACCCATTTCGCCGGGCGTCTTAAGGACACCTAAAGAAACGGGATAAACGCTTTCGACGATCAAAATACCCAAATCATGCGCCTTCTGCGCGATGTCCGTGTGGTCGTCGATCGCGCCGAAAAAATTTGGGTTTTGCAGGATAACGGCGGCCGTATCCTTGTCGAGAAGCTTGAAGATCTGCTGCCGGTCGCTCTGACCATGCACGACGGGCGTTTCGCGGAATTCGATCTCCAGATTCGTCGAATAGGTGCGCAGAATGGTGCGATGGATGGGACTTACCCCGCCGTCCATGATGATCTTTTTGCGCCCCGTGATCCGTATGGCCATCAGCATGGCCTCATACAGGGCCGTGCCTCCGTCGTAAAGCGAGGCATTGGCGGCTTCCATCTCGGTCAAGGCGCAAATACTGCTTTGATATTCATAGAGGGCCTGGAGCGTGCCTTGCGCGCATTCCGGCTGGTACGGCGTATAGGCGGTATAAAATTCACCGCGCGCAATCAGCGCATCCACCGCCGCCGGGATATAATGATCGTAATAACCTCCGCCGATGAACAGGGTCAGATCGGCCTTGTTCTGTGCGGCAAGACCACCCAGATAGCGGACAACCTCCTGCTCGGATTTCCCCCGGGGAAGATCAAAGGACTTGGGACGGTGTTCTTTCTTGATATCGACAAAAAGCTCGTCGATGGAAGAAACGCCGATGGTCTTGAGCATTTCGCGGGTCTGTTCTTTTGTATTGGCGATATAAGGGTTCACATTGGCCTCAGGGGGCGGTCGGGTCAACCTTCTTTTTCTTCAATGCTTTCAAGGAATTTCCTGTATTCTTCGGCGGTGAGCAAGTTGGACTTCTCATCCATGTTGGAGATATCGATCTTGGCGATCCATCCTTTATTGTAACAGGATTTATTGATGATCTCGGGGTCCGCTTCCAGGGCCTCGTTGACCTCGATGATGCGGCCCGAAAGAGGCGCATAAATGTCACTGGCCGCCTTGACCGACTCGACGGAGACGAACTGTTCGAACTGCTCCACTTCCGCATTCGGTTGGGGCAGCTCGACGTAGGTGATGTCCCCCAGGGCGGACTGGGCATAATCGGTGATGCCGACCGTTGCCATGTTTTCCTCAATGTTCACCCATTCGTGTTCTTTGGTGTACAGATAATGCTCTTCAATGTCCATACAAATTCTCCGTCACTTTTTTCTTCCGCGCCATGCGCGCGGAAGGAGGCTTTGTCCGCCCGAAGAAGCAGACGCCTAATTCTTTAAGGAACCCTGTTTATAGAATGGTCTTGAAGTGACTTCACCAGGAAGTTTTGCATCTCCATCCCCGAAAAATATCTTTTGCCCCTTGGCCGGCGGATTGTCGGCGTAACCCATGCCGATGCCGCATTTCAACGCCGGAGAAAATGTCCCGCTGGTCACATAGCCGATTGCACGTCCGCTCTCATCGTAGATCTTATGCTCGGCGCGCGGTGAGCGGCGCGTTTCCGACTTAAAGCAGATTATTTTCTTCTTCGGCCCTTCCGCCTTTTGTCGCACCAGGACATCTTTTCCGACAAAATCTTTATTAAGATCAACAAACTTTCCCAGGCCCGCCTCCAGGGGAGAAATATTTTCGTCAAGTTCATGGCCGTAGAGGCTGTATCCCATCTCCAAACGCAGGACATCCCGCGCGCCCAGCCCGGCGGGCTTGACCCGTTTGTCCCGGAAGACGGCGTCCCACAGGACGGAGGTCTTTGCCCAGGGAAAATAAATTTCGTATCCCAGTTCCCCTGTGTAGCCGGTACGGCTGACGATCACCTTTTCACCCAGGACATCAAATTCATCGAACGTATAGTATTCCAGCTTCTCAATGCCTTTTACCAAGGGCGCAAGGACCTCCCTTGCCAGAGGGCCCTGGATGTCCAGCTTACCCAATTCCGTCGAGATATTGCGAAAAGACGACCCTGCTCTTAAATATTTTCGAAAATGCGCCGCGTCCTTCTCGGTCGTTGCGCCGTTGACCACCACGAACCATTTTTCCGTATCTACGCGAAAAACGATCAGATCATCAACAATGCCGCCGCTCTCCTTGAGAGCGGCACCGTAACGGCAGGTTTTAAGAGGCATGTCGGCCAAAGCACAGGTGACGATGTTATCCAGGCCCGTCGCACGGCAATCGCCTTCGATCAAAAATTCACCCATATGGGACGTATCGAAAACGGCCGCGCCCCGGCGGGTCGATTCATATTCGGCCAGGATTCCCTCATACTGCAGGGGCATTTCCCAGCCGCCGAAAGGGACCATGCGCGCATGCAAAGAACAATGCTTTTCGTAAAGAGGGGTTCGCTTCAATGCTTCTTGAGAGATCATGAGGACGTACGCTTTTAAATTCGCTTTATCTTATATAAATCCGTTTTTATTGTAAAGGAATTAAATACAAATTAGGGTCCTAATCCCGGCTGACAACCGAGGTCCCGATGTATTTATTATAGATCCTGTAAAAATTTTCATCATCCCACGGCCCCGTCCGGTAGATGGTGACAAAATAAGCCCCGGACGAAAACCTTATCGGCTCCTTAAACTCAAACGTGGCAAACCCTCCCTCGGGGCTGGATGTGATCGCGCCGGCATCCAGCGGCCGCGACTCGAAATGCTCGCCGACCGGCACCCAGACGAGCTGTTTTTCCCCCACTTTGTAGACGCGGGCGACCAGCTGGTCCGTCGGATTCCCGACTTTGTACATGCGGAAAGAAAGATGACTGACCTCCATCCCGCCCTTTATTTTCCCTTCATAGCCTTTAAAGACATAAAGCCGGCTTTTGGTGCCGATATTGGAAACTTCATCCTTATACAAATGGACAAGCTCAGGGGCGGGGATGTTCTTTTTGAGGTCAGCGAACATCTTCCGGCCGTCCAAAAGCCACACGCGTCCCCGTTCGTCAAAATTCTTATCGCGTTGGCCCAAGATCAGATAGCGGTAACTAAGGATCTCTTCTTCATGCGGCCAAAAACGGCTCGAGGCCAGCGTCTTGTAAGAAGCCACGGCGTAATCTTTTAGATTGCCTTTTCGCAGAAGTTCGCTCAGGTAAATGTCTTCGTCAAAATCAGTGTAAGAACTGATGGCCGCGTTGTAGATCGCGTCGGTGCTGATAGGCGGAAGCAGGACAAAGCCGTCTTTAGCCTGCGGCAGGAAATCGATCAGGATCACCCTGACCTTCTTTTGCCGGAAGAGGGAATTGGTGAGATTGTCGACGAGATTAAGCCGGTAAGGATGCATCTGGTAGGTATAGAACCGGTCGATATCCATCTTGTCGATCTTTTTAGCCAGGATGGTCGTGACCATGCGGCTGGGGTAGATGTCGGTGAAGTACCAGTAACTGTTTATACCCCATTGCAGCAACGCGACCACAAACGCCGAGCGCAGAAATATTTTCTTCACCCATAAAGGCCACTCCGGGTATCTTTTTTCCAGGCAGTAAACGGCAAAGCCGATCAGTGTCAAAAAGGCCGTGAAGGATGGAAAATAATTCGCGCCGTACTGGGCCACATGGCGTATCTCGGCCATCAGCGGCGCCGTCCATGCCAAGAGGATGAACCCTGCGACCGGAAGGGCCATTCTTTTTTCCCGGATGGCCACAAAGATCAAATAGCCAATCGCCGCCAGGAACAACGGGAACACCACCGGCATGATCAAACGAAAATATTTAAAGACCCATACCCACCCGCCCCGGGTGTTGAGCTCATGGGCCGGGAACCATTGTTCCAGCACGCGTTGATTGTAATAAAAATGGTTATATTTTCCG
Organism: uncultured Planctomycetales bacterium; assembly: GCA_964499685.1. GTDB lineage: Bacteria > Omnitrophota > Gorgyraeia > Zapsychrales > GWA2-47-8 > CAZCLW01. The sequence continues at coordinate 2,173 of CAZCLW010000040.1, read as the reverse complement.
CTGATGTAAACATAATCGAGGAATTCGCGCAGATTTTCGATTAAAAGAGGAAAGTTGACGTAAACATAGACCGAAAGGATGCCTGGGAGAATAAAACCAGCGGACGTTAGCGATTCGCGCCAGCGCTGCCCGGAGGGAGCCGCCTTATACTGCCCATAAAAGAACGCCGTCGCGTAATACGGAATGTACAGGCTGGATACCGACGAGGAGAAGAACGATGCGCACAAACAGGTGCCGGAAAAAAAATAGAATATCCCTTTCCGCGGCCGGTTTCCGGGCAAAAGATAGGTCGCCAAAAGAAAAAAGGCCAGCCCCAAAGGTTGATGCTTGGTGAAAAGGACATAAATATACGGCCAGAATGAAGTGACAAAAAGAAAATACAGCACCCATGCCGCCTTTTGGCCCCAATAGCGGCGGGCGATCAAGTAGATCAGAAGAGCCGAAGAAAACAAGGCGAGGATGCAGACCATGAGGAATGGCCGCAAGGTGGTAAAATCCCGCATCAGCTGCTGCAGGGTCGCGGCGGCCAGCACAAAGATCTCTTTCCCGTGCAGCCATTTGACCCGCTCCTCGTCAATCAAATCATGCATTTGCGAGGGGTATTGCAGCTTGGGGACCTTCAGGGCCACATCAAAAAAATAGACCTCCGTGTCGGAAGGCCAAAAATTCATGTTCCAGGTGGAAAGGACCGTCCAAACGGCCAAAAAAAGGGTGAGAAAACTGACGGCCAGCAAAGACCGGTGCTTCCGGATATAGGTCAAAAAAATGGGTTCGGAGGGCATAATGTATAGCCAAACGCGCCTGGGAGGACTTGAACCTCCAACACCTAGTTCCGAAGACTAGTGCTCTATCCAATTGAGCTACAGGCGCATGTTTCCTTGATATTTTCTAGACGACCATGCGCACCAGTACTTTTTTCCTTATAAATAAATCAGAAGGAAAAGTACAGGCGCAAATTACCTTGATTTTGTTATAGAGGAATTTGCGCAACCATGCAAAAGATAATAAGTGTGTCAATATACCACCCGCCGTTATCCTTGGGAAGATTTTTTTTGACCTGAAAGAATTATTATTTCCCGATTGCCTTCAAAATAGAATTCAGTACAATGAATACTAACGGAGGGAAAGATGTCTTATCAGGATTTCATGAATAAGGTCCGCTATGTAGACAATCTGGCGGCCAAATGGATGCTCAGGCACTTTTATATTTTGTTCTTTGAGGTCGTCCTGGTCATCCTCTTTCTTATCTTCTTCTTCAACACCATTCAGTTCATCGATTTCAGCTTTGACATCACCCGCGACAACATCATCGAACGGCTATTGCTGACCCAAGGCGTCTATCAGCTGATCATCGTCCTTCTTCTACTGCTCAATTCCTTCTGGATGCTGTATATGTTCAACTGCATCATGCGCATCCAAAGCAACCTCAAGGACCTGAGTTTCACGCTTACCAAGCGGCGAGACTAGGTCGTATCTAAATTTAAAAATATTCGTGATAGAGCTCTTTGAGCTTGCTCACTACGGAGGATTCGCCTTCTCTTAAGGTGGGCGTGAGGATAGTGGGCTGAGCAGCTTCCCGGGCCGCTTTCTGGGCCAGGCCGATACTGGCCGCATACACGGCCGCTGCGTGCCAGGTGCTGTTCATGGAACGTAATTTTCCCAAAGCGGTGGGAAGCTGGGTCGCTTCCTCGATCCGTTCCATGAGGCCGGGCAGCAAGGCGCCGCCGCCGATCAAAACAATGCCGGAATTGATCTGGTCCCGCAAGCCGGAGGCATTGATCGAATCCTTGATAAATTGGACCAGATAAACGATCTCCGGATCAATGGCCTTACAAATCTCCTGGCGCTTGATCGGCGTAAAGACCGACTCGCGTTTGACAAGGATTTCCTCTTCGTTGCGCTTGTCCGAGGGCACGGCCACGGCGTAAGATTTCTTGATGTCCTCGGCCAGGTCCAGCGATAAGCCCAGGTCCTGGGCGATACGGCGGGTCACATCATTCCCGCCCCAGGGGATATTGGAAATAACTTTTAAGATCCCATCGCGATAAAAAAGCAGTGTCGTCACCTTGGAGCCGATATCCAGGAGGATACAGCCGTTGGTCTTTTCATGTTCACTGAGGACCGCATCGGCCGCGGCATAGGTAGTGAAATTCACTTCTCCCACTTCGAAGCC
>CAZCLW010000039.1:0-21974 GCA_964499685.1 uncultured Planctomycetales bacterium | reverse complement strand
AGCAGGATGAACGGATCGTCGAGTTCGCATTCCATCTTTTCCATATCGGTTGAAAAATACGGGGAAAGATAGCCTTGGTCGAACTGCATACCTTCGACGATCTTGAGTTCGGTATTGATGGTCTTGGATTCTTCGACCGTGATGACGCCGTCCTTACCGACCGCTTCAAAGGCCTCGGCGATCTTTTTGCCGATGACCGTGTCGCTGTTGGCGGCGATGGTCGCGACCTGTTCAACTTCCTTGGAATTTTTGAGGTCGATCTTTTTAGAGAGGGATTTGACATTTTCGACGACTTTTTCAACCGCGGCTTCAATGCCTCGCTTGAGGGCCATGGGGTTCGCCCCGGCGGTTACGTTCTTTAAACCTTCGCGGTAGATGGCCTCGGCCAAAACCGTCGCGGTCGTGGTCCCGTCACCGGCGAGATCGGATGTTTTTTCGGCAACTTCCTTGACCATTTGGGCACCCATATTTTCATACGGATCGGCCAATTCGATCTCTTTAGCCACCGTGACGCCGTCCTTGGTGACGGTGGGGGAACCGAATTTTTTATCTATGACCACATTGCGGCCCTTGGGGCCTAAGGTCACTTTGACCGCGCGAGCCAATTGCTCGACACCTTTTAAGACAGCCCGTCTTGCTTCTTCATCAAAAATTAATTGCTTTGCCATGGTTATTCCTCCGGTAGTCTTATAAAATTTATCCCCTTCGGGGATTGCGCCCTAAAGGGCTTACTTGGTATTTACGATAGCCAGAATATCTTCTTCCTTCATGATCAGCAGCTCATCGCCTTCGCTGGTCGTGATCTCCGTGCCTGAATATTTGCCGTACAGCACGCGATCGCCCACTTTCACTTCCGGCGCCTGCACCTGCCCGCTTTCCAAGACCTTGCCCTTACCTACGGCCACGATCTTTCCTTCCTGCGGCTTTTCTTTTGAAGTATCGGGGAGCACAATTCCTCCCTTTGTTTTCTCGGAAGCTTCCAAAGGCTTCACAACAATACGATCGCCTAATGGTTTAATATTCATCCTTCTCCTCCTTATTAGTTGTTGAAAGATTTATGGTTAGAACTCAAATTTTTTGTTGGCACTGATTTTGACAGAGTGCTAATTTACAAAAAGTTAAAAATTTTGTCAAGAAAATTCTTTCGGCCGAAAATAAAAATAGCACTCTGAAGGCCAGAGTGCTATGGATATCGTCGGAAAACAATAAATCAGCGATTACGGAAAACGAGGTCTATTCCTTTAAAGACCAGATCCTGATCAACCGCGTTTATTTTACACAAGATAAAATCTTTTATCAAGCGGGTGTGCCCGCCCGTGATAATGACCTTGGTCTTCCCTTTAAGAGTGCGGCTGATACGCTCGATCAAACCCCTACTTAAAGCGCCGTACCCATAAAACAAACCGCTTAAGATGCTTCCTTCTGTGTCCTTGCCGATGAGGGCTTTTGGTTTTTTGATCTTGATCTTGGGTAAAAGGGCGGTTTTGTTAAAAAGGGATTCGGCCGAAAGCCGTATGCCGGGCACAATGATGCCGCCCATATACTCGCCTTTGCGCGAAACCACATCGAAGGTGATAGCTGTGCCGAGATCGATAATGATGACCGGCGTCCCGTAATATTTGAGAGCGGCATAAGCTCCCACAAGACGGTCTTGGCCCACCTGCCGGGGATTGCGGTAAAGATTTTTGATCGGTACTTTTATGTCCCGGCCGATGACGAACGGCCGTTTTTTTAGGGTATCACGGACCAATCGAATAATGATTTTCAGCTTTTCCGGAACAACGCTGCAGATAACCACATTTTCTATGGAATATCTTAAGTCAATACGCTTTAAGATCGCTGAAAGCTTCTGACGCAAGGCCTGTCCGTCGAGTTGTGTATCAAGGCGGTAGATCTTAACGGCCCTATGACGACTCATGACCGCCAGGCCGATGGTGGTATTTCCTATGTCGATCGCTAGAATGGAACGGCTCATACCCTTCCTTTATTAAAGGGAACAACAGGTTTTCGCTTTGATCTTTCCGGAGGAAGGCCTTGCGCTTTTAATTCCTGTATCTTATCGCGGATGGCGGCGGCTTTTTCAAACTGCAGATTGCGTGCGGCCGCTTCCATCTGGCGCTCCAGATCCGAAACAAACGTCGAGAGCGCATGCTGTTCCGGGTCCTCTCCCGCAGCACCCAGAACAATCTCCTGCGCGCGGTCCTCGGCCAGATCTTCGATACCCCCTTCACGGATCGCCTTTTTGATCGTGCTGGGGGTGATGTTGTGCTTTTTATTAAAGGCGATCTGTATCTTGCGGCGGCGTTCGCATTCATCGATGGTTGCCTTCATGGCCGCGCTTATGCTGTCCGCGTACATGATGACCGTGCCGTTGATGTTGCGGGCGGCCCGGCCGGCGGTCTGAATGAGCGATGTCTGCGAACGCAAAAAACCTTCCTTGTCCGCATCGAATATGGCGACCAGCGAAACTTCCGGTAAATCCAAACCTTCGCGTAAAAGGTTCACGCCGACCAGGCAGTCGAATTTCTTTGTCCGCAGGTCTTTTAAGATGACCGCGCGGTCGATCGTCTCGATGTCCGAATGCAGGTATTTTACTTTAAGTCCGTGTTCTTGCAAGTATTGCGTGAGGTCCTCGGCCATCCGCTTGGTCAGGGTCGTGATCAGCACGCGTTCATTGACCTTGGCGCGCTTTTCGGTCTCCGCGATGATGTCGGCGACTTGGCCTTTGGTCGAACGCACCTCGATCGGCGGATCGATGATCCCCGTCGGGCGGATGATCTGTTCGACCACTTTGCCGCCGCTGTCCTTACGCTCAAACGGTCCGGGCGTGGCTGAGACATGAATGCGCTGATCGACCAGCTCCATGAATTCGGCGAACTTGAGAGGCCGGTTGTCCAGACAGGACGGCAGGCGAAAACCGTATTCGACCAGGGTTTCTTTTCTGGCCCGGTCGCCTTCATACATCCCGTTCAACTGAGGGACAGTGACGTGCGATTCGTCGATCAAGACCACGAAATCTTTCGGGAAGTAATCCAGCAGGCAAAAAGGCCGGCTTCCCGGAGGCCGCCCGGAAAGAGCGCGGGAATAATTTTCGATGCCGTGACACATCCCTGTTTCGCGCAGCATTTCCATGTCATAACGGGTGCGCGAATTAAGGCGTTCGGCCTCGACCAGTTTTCCTTGGGCCTTAAGCTGGGCCAAGCGCTCTTCCAGCTCCTTGGCGATGACCGATAAAGCATCATCGATGTGTTCTTTGGAAGTAATGAAATGCCGGGCCGGATAAACAGCCACTTTATTGAGGGCAACTTTTTCTTCAGAGGAGACCGGGTCGATCTGCGCGATCTTTTCTATTTTATCGTCGTCGAACTGTATCCGCAAAGCATCCTCACGGTAGGCCGGAAAGACCTCCACCACATCTCCGCGGACACGTATTTTTCCGCGGGAGAATTCATAATCGTTGCGCTCATATTGGATATTGACCAGCTGCATCAGCACTTGATCGCGGTCGATGCGCTGCCCCTGTTCCAGATAGACCAGATATTCCTGATAATCACTCGGAGAACCCAGATTGTAAATGCAGGAAACGCTGGCCACAATGATGACATCGCGCCGAGACATGAGCGACGTGGTCGAGGAAAGGCGCAGACGGTCCAGACGGTCATTGATGGAAGAATCCTTTTCGATGTAGACGTCCGTCTGCGGGACATAGGCTTCCGGTTGATAATAATCGTAATAACTGACAAAATATTCGACCGCATTATAAGGAAAGAATTCTTTGAACTCGCTGTAGAGCTGGGCGGCGAGGGTTTTATTGTGGGAAATGACCAGTGTAGGGCGGTTGATCCGCTCGACCACATTGGCCAGGGTAAAAGTCTTTCCGCTTCCGGTCACGCCCAAAAGACATTGGGCTTTTGTGCCGTCGTTGATGTTCCGGACCAATTGATCGATGGCCCCTGTCTGTTCCGCCACCGGACGGAATTTGCTTTTAAGGGTGAATTTGTCCATATTCTAAGACCTATTGCGGAGGATCTTTCGGAGGAAAAACAGGGGATCGTTTTTTAGCGCTCTAAAAGCTTGGCGATACGGTCAAAAATTTTTTCTATCGCTTTATCGTCCCGATAAGATTCAATGTTCTTAAAAGGCAGTGAGGTGATGGTCAGATAGCGGATCTCGACCTCGGTTTTATTTTCGCCCGAACGCAGGATAGCGTTCAATTTGTAATACCGCGAACCCAAAAAGAACGGCGCCTGGCGGACTTCCGTGAAAAGGATCGTCTCTTCCATTTCCTGGGCTCCCGCTCGCTCATAGAGAGACGGGCTCCCCTCGCCGGAGACTTCCCATCCGAATTCGGTCAGGGCCTTTTGGGTGGCCGCCATCGCCTCTTCGTACGGGACATAAAATTCCCTTTTGTACGGATTCTTATCGCTGATGTATTGCGGCAGCTTGGTGGACACGCAACCGGCTGTTAAAAAGACCACGCTCATAATCAGGGCCATTCTTTTCATGGTTTTTCGCTCCTAGCAGATTTTGCCGTGCTTGTACGGCCTTTTTTTGTTCTTTTCGGATTTTTTGGCGATCTCTTCTTCGATGTCGATGTTGAGTCCGCCGCAAAGGTCCAAAAGGCGGATGAACGTATCGGCGAGCTCTTCTTTGAAGTTTTCCTGGTCCTGATGACGGTGTGATTCCATGGCCTCCGCGAGCTCGGTGACGATGAGCATCAACGCTTCGCCGATGTTACGCTCCTTTTCCCAAAAACCTTTTTCGACCGCGATCGCATGGCAGATCTTGGCCAATTCATTCAACGATTTCCCTTTGATCTCCGTTGTCTGCAAATTTCCCTCCTAAGGTTATTATGATCCGTTAAATATCTTTGTGTGAAACAAATTCAGCCATGTCCTGCGGCCAGGGGGCCCGGGCAGTTTTCAATTCATTCCCGACCGGATGATACCAGCTTAATTCCAAAGCATGCAGCGCGGTGCGACGGAAACGGACCGTGTGATCACGGCCGAAAGCGTATTTACGCTCGCCGACGAGCGGATGCCCCATCTCGCTAAAATGGATGCGGATCTGGTTCGTCCGCCCGGTCACAGGGATGACCTCGAGCACCGTAAAACGTTTATAAACCTGCAGGGTCTTATAGCGCGTCAAGGCCCACTTGGCCGGCGCCTGCCGCTGATATTTTTTCTGGTCCAGGTCCTTGATGTAACTTTTGATCTCTCCGGCCTTCTGCCGCACCTTACCCTGAACAAAAGCGACATACTTCTTTTTTACACGGCCGGTCTTGAACTGCTCCATCAGCCGTTTTTGATGGTCTGCCCCTTTGGCAAAAAGGATAACGCCTGAAGTTTCCCGGTCCAGGCGGTGACAAGGAAAAAACCGGGGCGAGCCTTCCGAGCGGTACTTAGGCCCATTGACCAGGTCGATCAGGGTATTTTTTTCTTTTTTGGGTGTTGGAACGACCAAAAGACCGGCGGGTTTATTAAAGACCGCGCAACTGTCATCTTCATACAGGACATCAATAACCCGATCGGTATGTATCACATCAGAAATCAATTATTTAAGAAGATTCTTCGTCCGTATAGACCTGCTGTTCCACCAAATTGGTCAGATGGTTCAATTTGCGTATGATCAAGATGGGCGCGATGATGATCCACATTTGGATAACAACGGCCAAGTAAGTTTGGAGGGGCGAAAGACTTACACTTACGGTTTCCATGCTCGTTCCTTCCTATTTCTTCTCAAGGGCGGCGTTATGCTTTTCCAGTTCTTCGTGAATATAGTCGCTGATCGAATCGGCGTCTTTTTGTTGAATGTCGCTGAAATAAATGGCGGTATTAAAGAACGGCTGGTTGGGGGTTGGCTCGATCCTTACCACGATCCCCTGGCAGGAGATCTTGCGGGTTATGATGCGGTTGCTTTTTTTTGTGGGAAGGAGCAGATGGATCTTCAGCTTGGTCATGGGCTGAACGTACTTGTTGACCTTGCAATAGGCCCCTGTCCGGCTGATATTGTACGTCTCGGTGACAAAATCCGCTTCTTCACTGGAAATCTTAAGCGCGATGGTGTTCCCGAGGCGGGGGTGTTTGCGTCGTTCCGGCTGTGAGGGAGAAAACGTCATATCCAGGTTCTAAGCGGCTGCCTTTTCGGCAGACGCGGCTTTTTCCTTCTCGGCATCGGCGGCGGCCGCCTTTGAAGCGGCTGCTTTATAGCAGTTCTTGTTGCAATAGTACTGGCCGTTCCTGTAATACCTTTTCTTGCGTTTCATCGGTTTTTTGCAGCTGGGACAATTTTTTGTCGGGGCCGCTGCTGGGGCATTCGCGTCAGCCATAAAAATTACATACTCCTTTCATGTATCTTAAGCTAAATTTTTAGTGGATTTTAGACAGGGTGTGAATTTATGTATTGTTGAATAACTCTTTTTGAATCGGAATTCTCAAAATTTAAACCTATATGATAGCGCTCGGAATGGGGGACCAGCTGGACCCACACCACTTCTCCGTTTATATCTACGCTTTGGCCGGGATCCAGCTCCAAACGGACCGCTACGTTCTTATGGAGAGGGATAAAATCTTCCGTCTGGAATCTTACCCCGCTCTCGCTTAGATCAAATCCCAGGCTCCCGTGCAACTCTTCGGAGCCGCGCGGGCGGTATTGGATGGGCTCTCTGAATTCTATGCGCCTTGCCCTGCGTCGTTCCGCCCCTAACATCGCTTTTTCCTTTCCTAAGCTGTAATTTATTGATGCTATTATAACATAGAATATATAGCTGGCAATTTAATTTTCCCTTAAGATGGCGGCAGTTTTTGACCCCATATGCTTCTTTACCAATAACATGCCAGATGATATACTTTAAACACATGTATAACGATTTCTATAAGCTGAAAGAAAGTCCTTTCAATATCACTTCGGACCCTTCTTATTTCTTTGCCAGCAGTCATCACGCCGAAGCCTTTTCCCACCTTATTTACGGCATCCAGCAACGTAAAGGCATCATTGTCGTCACCGGCGAGATCGGGACCGGCAAGACCATTCTTTGCCGTACCGTTCTGAACCAGCTGGATAAGACCACTAAGACCGCTTTTGTGCTGAATCCCTATTTTTCGGAAATCCAGCTCCTGCAAGTTATCGTGAAGGACCTGGGGATCGAAGGCAATCATCACGGGAAACTGGCTTTGGTCAGTGCTCTTAACGACTTTTTGCTCAAGGAGACCGCCCAGGGCCACAATGTGGCCATCATTATCGACGAGGCCCAGAACCTGAAAGTCAATCAGCTTGAACAGGTCCGTCTTCTGTCCAATCTTGAGACCGAAAAGGAAAAACTCCTTCAGATCATTCTTGTCGGCCAGCCCGAACTCCTGGAGACACTGCAACTGCCTTCATTACGGCAGCTTTATCAGCGGATATCTGTGCGCTACCATATTCTGCCATTAAAAAGGGAAGAACTGGCCGAATATGTCGCCTATCGCCTGAAAGTCGCCAGCCAAAACGGCCACACGCATGTTGAATTCACTCCTAAGGCTCTGGACGCTATTTACCAGCATTCCCAAGGCACACCGCGCATCGTCAATATTCTCTGTGACCGGGCCTTATTGGCGGGGTTTGTAGGAGAACTTCGCAGCATCGACGAAAACATTATTGCCCAGTGTACCCGGGAAGTGGGAATAAAAAATTAAAATTGTTTCTGCCGAAACAGGAGGTATAAACTATAATGAGTATTATCAATGACGCCTTAAAAAAGGTGCAGAATCAGTTGGATAAACAGGAACCCGGCGCCCCACAGCCAAACCCAGCCGACACCAACACTCATAATATGGAAAACACCAATCCGCCTCCTCCACCTCCTCAAAAGCCTCCGGCTGAGACCGGCAAAGACATGGCGCAGTTTATCCCTCAAAAAGAAAAAACGTCGACGCCTAAAGAACCCACGACGCCGATGCCAACCTTAAAATCGGCCAAAAAATCTCCCGAGATCCATTGGTCGCAGGTATTGCGCAGCAGCCTGATCCTGATCGTTCTGGTGAGCGTCACCGTCTACATCTACACAACCTATACTTCCAAGGCCATATCCGCCCAAAGATATCAAATAAAATCTAAACCCATCTCTATCTCCCTGCCTTCCGCTGAAGACATCAAGGAGATAATCCTCCCGGCCGCCCAAACCACGGCGGCAGCCAAACCTAAAAGGAATGGATTGGTAGTAAGCGGGATCATTACTTCCGGAGCGCGCAATGCCGCGCTCATCAATGACCAGATCTATGAAGTCGGGGACATGCTGGAAGGAAATGAGATCGTCAATATAACCGAACGGACCGTCGAGGTCCGCGAGAACGGCGAGATCAAGACCCTTCATCTTGAAAGATGATCAGAAGAGCTTCTTTACCGCCAACCGGATAAGCGGCAAAGGAATATTTTCCCTTAGCTTTACCCGGCCTATCTTTGTTGCCAGCACAAATCTGTTCTTCCCTGCCTTGAATTTCTTATCGTGTTCCATCACCGCCAAGACATTCCGTAAGCTGACCTTCTCGATCTTCCGGGGAAGCTCTATATGGTCGAGCAGACGATTGACGCGCTGCGCTGATACCGGCTTGAGCATTTTCATCTGAACGGAGATCTCTAGAGCAACGCGCATGCCCAAAGCCACAGCCTCGCCGTGATCATACCGGTAATGGCTGGCGGCTTCCACCGCATGACCAATGGTATGGCCGAAATTCAGAATGCTGCGGATCCCTTTGATTTCTCTTTCATCCTGCCGGACGACCTCGGCCTTGATCCGGCTGCAGCGCTCAACAATATGCATCAGCACTTTAGGCTCCAGGATCCTTTGATAATTCCTTTCCATATAAACAAAAAGAGCTTTGTCGCGGATGATGCCGTATTTAACCGCTTCCGCGAGGCCATTACAGACCTGTTTGGTGGGCAGTTTTTTCAGAACCGCAATGTCCGTCCAGACGAGCCGAGGCTGATAAAAGGCGCCGATTAAATTTTTGCCGTTGGGCAGATCAACGGCGACTTTTCCGCCGATAGCGGAGTCGATCTGGGCCAGCAAGGTCGTACGCACGGGACCCCTCTTTTATAGACCGCAGCCACAAAACCGGCCAGATCGCCGATGATGCCGCCGCCCAAAGCGATAATAAAAATTTGTTTTTTTACGTCGTAATCAATGATTTCTTTAAGGAGCTTCCCGGCGGTTTCAAAGGATTTACTGCTTTTATGGTCCGGGACCGTCAGGACCTTGGCCGTAAATCCTGCCCTCTTCAAACTTTCAGTAACGATCTTTCCGTAAAGTCTTTGAATGACAGGCATGGTGATGATAACCGCATCGCGGCCAATCTTCATCTTTTTAAGCGCCCTGCCCAGCTTCGGCAAATTCCCGCTACCGATCACAATATCGTAAGAATTATTGCTTAATTTAACTTTGATCCGTTTCATAGCTCTATCCCCAGCAGGTGCGCCAAGATCAAAATGGCCGGAAGAATGATACCGTTTAGAAGCCCCGACGAAAGCAGCAAGAGTACGATCAGGATCCCATAGGGCTCCAAAGAAGCGTACGGACGCGCCAGGGAATTGGGCAAAAGCCCCATAACCAACCGTGAGCCATCCAGCGGCGGGACCGGGATCATATTGAAAACAGCGAGCAGAAGATTAATGAATACGCCCAAAGCAAAAACTTCTTTCAACTCCGCTGTGGGCGCCGAATGTTTTAGTAATGCACCGAAAATGATCGCCAAAACCACATTAGTCGCCGGGCCGGCCAGGCCGACCCAGATCATGTCGCGCTTTGGATTGCGTAAATTATAGAAATTGACCGGAACCGGTTTGGCCCAGCCGAAGATGAACGTATTATATCCCATTGCCCGCAGCAGCATAAGCATCCCCGGAAGGATCACTGTCCCGAAAGGATCAATATGCTTTAAAGGGTTCAAGGTCAAGCGTCCTGCCAGTTTGGCGGTCGAATCGCCCAATTTATAAGCGACCCATCCGTGGGCGCATTCATGCAGAATGACAGCAAAAAACAATATGGCGATCAAAGCTAATATTTCCATGCCTGATTTCCCTGATTATAAAATAAATGTTATGCGTGAGACGTTGAGAACCGGCTGCGGATACTGCTTGTTCTGTGTATCCACTTCTCCTTCGATCTTTACGTCATAAGGAGAGAATTGTGTGAGAATGTGGTCGGGGGCGCGCAAGAAATAGCGGGTGATGCCGCCGCTGACAAGCTTATAGCGGAATTCCTGGCAAAAATCATTTTCATCGACCTGTTCGATCTTCCCGCTGACGGTGAATACTTCCTTCTTCTTCTTCTCAGGGGCGGCCGCTGCCTTCTGCGCCTCTTCTTTGGCGCGGGCCTCGGCTTCTATTGCCTTCTTCTGCGCGTAAATATTCCGTGAAGGAATCTGAACGACCTTAACCGGCGGGATGGTCTTGGATTTGAATTGAACAAATTCTTCAGTGATCCAGCCGTAGGTCCCTTCCAACGGTTCGATCTCGTACCAATCATCAGCCTTATTTCTGACCCGGACCAGCGTTCCTTTGGCGAGTTGACCGAGGATGGTGAATTTTTCTCCGGCGCCGGCGCGGACATTGACCCGGCTGGCCGTTATCTCTCCGATATTGCCGTTATGGAGACGTACGTATTTAGCGGATAGAAAACACTTGAATGCATCCGGGAGCTTGATCTTGTACCAGCCGTATTCCTTGCCGACCACGACGAGTTCGGCCCCTTTGCTGAGCTGGCCCAAAGATTCAAAGCTTACGGCCTGACCGGCACGGACATTGACATTATCTTCGGTAACTTGGGCAAGATAAGGAAATTCTGCCTGGGCATGGGCGAAGGTGCCCGCGCAAGCCGCAAAGAAGAATAAAGAGAGAAGGAATCTTTTCACGTGTAAGTTTAAGCCCCGTTCGCGGGGTAAACCTATTTTGCCTTGGGAGCAGCGGCCTTGGCTGCCGGAGCTGCGGCCGGCTTAGCGGCGGCACCAGCGGCCGGTTTGGCGGCGGCCTTGGCCTCAGCTGCCGGAGCAGCGCCCGGAGCGGCAGCGGCTGCACCTTCTGCAGAAGCTTCTTCCTTGGCCTTCACTTTACGCGACTTAACTTTAAGGATCTTGGTCTTGGGCAGACCGGTCACTGTGACGGACTGGCCCCAAAGGTCCTTTTTCATGAGATCTTTGATACGCTCAATTCTGGTTAAGACGCTGCGCTGCTGGACGCCGGCTGAATCGACCTTTAATGAGGGATGGAGCGACATAATATTCACCTTCCTTAAACTATGAATTTGGGGACAATTGAGCGTACATTATACTATAAATTTCTGACTAGGCAATCTTTATAATACTTACGCAGTTTGGCTGACATGGCGGCCGCTTCCTTCTTCTGGATGAACTTTCCTACGCAAACAATGGAATGCTGTCCCTTTGGAAGAACGTAAATTTCATATCCTTTTTGTTTTAAATTCATGGCTTCCTGAAGAGCGTGCTTCTCCTGCTTGAATGAAGCCACTTGGACCGTATACATATCCTGGTCCGGCGAGGGGGCAGCCGGCGCGGCCGGCGGAGCAATGGCCGGGGCGACAGCGGGAGCCGGCCCAACGGCGTCGTTGGTCTTATGTTGCTGAGCAGACTGTTCGGAAGTAAGTTTTTGTGTACCGGCAGCAGGCCTCGCGGCGGATTGGGTCCGGGTCGCGGTTGCCTTGCGGTCCTGATGAAACTGGGCCTGCGGGGCGGAAGCCACGCGCTTTCCGCGTTCCACACCCAAAGAAAAAGAAAAAACCATCAACAAAAGAAGGATAATGGACAAAATGATCGTATGATCGAAGGTAAGAACAAGATTTGGCTTAACAAAAGGCAAACGCTCGGTCGGACCATAAGAAGGCGGCTTGGAGTTAAATAGTTCAAATTGCGACTCTTGAGTCATAACATGTATTATAAAATCATCTATGCAATGAACTCAAGTAATTTCTGAACTTTTTCTGCTTGGCGAGGTCACAAAAGGCCTCCACGACCATGGGGTCGAATTGGGTCCCGCTGTTACGCTGCAATTCATGGATGGCTTCCTGAAGGGAAAGAGAATTCTTGTAGGGACGACTGCTTAGCATCGCCTCCACGGCATCGACGACAGCCATAATGCGCGCCCCCAAGGGGATCTGTTCTTTTTTCAGGCCCGACGGATAACCCGTGCCGTCATACTTCTCGTGATGATACAGGATGACGGGCAGGACCGGCTTCAAAAAAGCAACGGGCTTGATGAGCTCCACGCTCTTTTTCGGGTGGGTGCGGATGACCTTGAACTCTTCCGAAGTGAGACGGCTGGTCTTCGAGAGGATCTCATACGGGACATCGACCGCGCCGGCATCGTGCAAGACGCTGGCGTACTGCAGGCAGTTGATGCCCTGCTGACCGACATTAAGTTTTTCCGCCAGGCATTTGACCACTTTAAAATAGACCGGCGCATGCGATGAGATCAAATTCCCCTGGCGCTCCACGAACTGCCCGATGAACTTGATACTCCCTAAAATGATGTTCTGCTGGTCCTCGTGGAGTTGCAGGTTCTTGATGGCCGTCACGGATTGTTCCGCGATCACGGACAACATCTCCCGGTCCAGTTCTTTAAATCGAGGCTCGCTTCCTTTGCGCCGGACAAATATGGCCCCCAGGACCTCATCGGCGACTAGCGGCAGGCCGATCAAATGCGATTCAAAGACGGATTTCCCCGACAATACTGCCTTCTCCTTGGATGTGATAGGCGGAAATCTCTTTTTCTTATCGATAAAGATATTGATCTTGTTATTGAAGATGGCGACCAGTTTCAGCCGGTTTTTTTCGGGGTCCAGAATGAAAATACTCGACGAGCTCGCCTTGATGAACTGGCACAATAGCCGCGTCAACCGCAAGGAAAGCTCGTTCACGTTATACGTCGAGTTGACCAAACGGTAGACCATATGGACGGCGGAAAGAATCCGCCGATATTTATCGGTATGATTAAAGGAATGTTTATGTCTTTTCATATCTGATTTAAACCTTGGCGTAGGGATCGAAGAATTTTTTATGCTCTTCCAGGGCATGTCGGTCCGTCATGGAAGCGATATGATTGCAGATGATCTCGTATTCCTGGGCCTTGGTATATTTCTTGTCCCGCTGATAAATAGATTCGGGCAGCTGCCGCAGATTGCCCCGGTAGATCTCGAAAAGCTCCTCGATGATGCGTTTGGCTTTGGTCGTCATCCGCACAACGCGGTAATGGTTATAGAACTTATCGAAGAGCAGGTCCTGCAGACGCTGTCTTTTCTGGAACATTTCGGCGCTGAAACCGATGACCTGCTTCTTGCTCTTCTTGACGTCACGCCAGGATTTGAAATTGGCCGCCTTAATCTGCTCGCTGGAGGCCGACAGCAGGTCCTTCACCTGCATGTCGATCAACTCCTTGACGATCTGATATTTCAGCATGTTCGTATCGCTTATATTGATGCGGTCCTTCACCTTCTTAAGGGCGATGCGCCAAAGCTCGCTTTCCAGTAATTCATTTTCCGTAATGCAGCCTGAAGTCAACCCGTCATCCACGTCGTGGTTAAGATAAGCGAGCGAGTCCGCCACGTCCACAACCTGCGCTTCCAGGGTAGGCGCTTCGTCGGTGAACCGGGACGTATCGGGGATATCATACGTTGTCTTGTGCTTGAGAATGCCGATCAATACCTCGCGGGAAAGATTAAGACCGTCGAACTGCGGGTAACGCTTCTCGAACTTCGTGACGATCTCATAACTGCGCTTATTGTGATTAAACCCCGGCAATTTTTCCTTGCCCATGATCTTATTGAGTGCGTCCTCCCCCGCGTGGCCGAACGGCGGATGGCCGAGATCATGCGCCAGGGCTATTGCCTCGATAAGGTCTTCATTGAGCTGCAGATTCCGGCCGATCGTGCGGGCTATTTGGGCCACTTCGATCGTGTGCGTCAAACGGGTGCGGTAGTAATCTCCCTCAAAAATGATGAATACCTGTGTTTTGTATTCCAGCTTGCGAAAGGCCTCGCAATGCACGATGCGGTCGCGGTCGCGCTGATAGACCGTCCGGGCCGGATGCGGCGGTTCCTCAAACTCCCGTCCCGCGGAATCCCTGCTCTTCATGGCGTAAGGCGCCAGTATCTTGTCTTCCAGCTCTTCTATCTCGATCCGTGTCCGCATTTTCTCAACTTTTTTTACGCTTACGCGCACCCTTGTTCTGCACCGTCATCAATCTCGCGCAAAGCGTCTGCAGAGATTGAGAAATGATTTTGGTCTGCGCCGTGACGGGCATAAAGTTAACATCTCCCGACCAGCGTGGGACGATGTGTATATGCACATGCCCCGGAAAACCGGCGCCGGCCACCCGCCCCAAATTGATGCCGATGTTGAAACCCTTTGGGTTCAAGGCCTTGGTCAATAGCTTCTGCGTCTTTAGCAGAGTATCCCAGAGATCTTTCTGCTCGGCCGGGGTCAATTTGCCGATGTCGTTGACGTGACGGTACGGCATGACCAGGGAATGGCCGTTATTGTAAGGATAGATGTTCAAAACCGCGAAGCAATAGCGGTTACGCAGGAAAATGAAATTTTTTTTATCCCTTTTTTCTTTCAGTATCCGGCAAAAGACACATTTTTTGGTCTTGCCGATGAGCTTGGTGACATATTTGACCCGCCAAGGGGCCCATAATTTATCCATATTATTTTACCTTGATGATCTTTCCCGTCGGCCGGTCTTCGATGATCTCAAGCATGCCGTATGAACAATACGGCGCAAAGATCGTATCATTGGGGCTGCCGGGATTGAAAAAGAGAACGCCCTTTTTTACTTCGTTATACGGCTGATGGGAATGCCCAAAAACCACGACCTGGACTTGATCTTTGGCAAATTCCTTCTCCACCGTTTCCAAAATGGTCTGGGGTGCCCCTTCGCCATGGAACAATCCGATCCGCACGGAACCGGCCTCGATCACTTTTTTGCGGGGCAGGAGCTTTTTGACCTCCCATTCGTCCATATTGCCATGAACGGCCTCGACTTTTTTTAGTTTTTTGAACGACTGTAGATCGCGCATGGTACACAGATCGCCCGCATGAATGATAAAATCCACTTTTTCAAAGTCCTTCATCATCTTGGCGGGCAATTCACGGGAATGAGTATCTGCAACGACGCCGATCTTCATTGGCCAGAATTCAAATGGATTGTGTCGGATGCGCTCAAATCAGAAGAAATCTCACGGGTGAATAAAAACAGGGGCTGATCATAAAAGTTGGAAAGGGTGTTCAATTCATGCTCGCTCCAGATCCACATCCTCTCCTGCAGGGCCCGGATGCGGGTATTTTCATCCAATTCCGTCGGAGAAATCACGATACAACCGAGAGGTTTGTGCCCGTTCTTCTTTGCCTGGAGAAGGAACGCATTCACATCGGCCTCGCCCACTTTATCCTTTTTAAAAATAATGAACCACGGCCCCTCTAAGGTCATGGCCTGGATAACCTGCCCGACGGACTTTTCCGGAGATTCAAACATAAACGGCTCTACTTTCGTGAAGACAGGCAGTTTGTATTTCCGGCCGTTGATGTTCAGCGATTCATTATCAAAACAATACAGGAGCTCGACGATGCGCAACGACATGTCTTTTGTGGAATTGATCCGGAACTGGTCAATCGAGCGGCCCACCTCTTCCCGGAAGGCCTGACGCTGCTTTTCTGAATCGCAGTCGACAGCCTTTAGTCTCCGGTAAAAGACATACTTTACCCAATACTTGAACAGCTTGTCGCTTAAATAGAAAAAACTACTATTTTTCACGACGACCCCGGTCTGGATAAGACGCTGAAGCATTGGCGAGACAAATGACGGCCTTAACCCCAAGGCCTTGGTCAATTCGTTAAGGCGCTTTTTGCCGGTCGTCAAAGCGATTAAAATGGCGGATAATCCACTCGTTCCCCGGTCGGCGGTCACCCGGTCGACGATGTCTTCAAAATGACGGCTCAACGTCCCCCACGGGTTAAAAACGATATTCTCGATGGCCTGGACCAAAAGCGGAGAATAAACTTCCCTTTGCTGATGGATGGCGCTTAGATATTTTAATTCCTGCAGGATCAATTGCAGATAGAGGGGGTACCCTCCGGTAAAATCTACCAGGAAATCCCTTAAGGTTTCCCTGACCTTGATGTCCTCGAGCGAATGATGCGTGAAGGCCTGGCTTTCCGGGACATCGAAAGGCTCGACGAACACCGTCTCAAAATTACCGAAGAGCAGTGATAATTTTTCCGAAAGGATCTTTTCGGCTTCCTCCACAACGGAACTGGTCAGCACATACAGGCAGCGTTTTTGGGTCATGATGTTGTTGCCCAACTCCTGGAACACATGCGGAAGCTCCAGCGCCTCCAAATTGTGGAATTCATCCAGGATGATAACGCAGAATTTGTTGGTCTCGGCGGTGAATATCTCCGGCAGCGCCATCAAATGACGGTAGGCGTCGGTAAACCGGATATGTTTCATGTCCGATTGGATCTTGAGGATGGCCTTATGGGTATGAGGAAGACTGCTCTTGGTCCCCTCGATAAGAAGATTAAGGTCTTCCTGCAACGGGAGCTGCTCCAAGCGGCAGTAATTATATAAAAGCCCGCCGACATATTTGGAGAATAAATACGGAAAATCTTTATAGGCAAGATCGACGTAGACAGGGACTACATCGCGGTCATCCAGCTCCGCGGCAAAACGTTGGACAACGGAGGTCTTGCCGATATACCGGCTACCCAAGAGCGCGATATTCTGGCGGTAACCATCCTTAAAAGCAAGGAACCGCTTTTTAAGAAGGCTAAATATTGTTTTGCGTCCGAAAAAATTATCCGGCATAGCACTGCCCATACAACAAACTTTGTCCTTTACGGCAAATAATACAATGGATTCTCTGCCACTGAATGCTTACGGATCTCAAAATGGATAAAGGCCAATTGGCTCGCTCCCTTGGCCACCTGCGCCAAAGGTGCGCCTTGATTGATGCGGTCGTTCAAGGCGACCAAAAGGGACGCATTGTGCGCATAGACGGAAAAGAAGCCGTCCTCATGGTCGATCACCACGGTCTGACCGTAACCCGCCAGAAGATCGGCAAAGACAACCCGGCCCGAACGGGATGCGCGCACCATGTCCCCGCCGTTTGCCTGTATCTTGATCCCTTTATTTAAGAGCGTTCCCTGGCGTTCACCGAAAAAGCCGATCACTTTGCCCTTGATCGGCCAAATGAATTCCTTTGTCTCCGCGATTTGTTCTTCGACAGGGATGGTCTTTAAAGTCTCAGCGCCGGGAATAAAAAGAAGCTGGTTTTCCTCTATCTTGGCGACGTTCGGAATATTGTTGCTCAAAATAATCTCATCGATGCTGACATCATAGGCTTGGGCGATCCGCCAAATCGTCTGCCCTTTCTGGACCTTGTGATAAACACCCTGGGGCGTAAAGGTCACCGGCACATGCGCAGAAGGCAGTTCCCGGCTCGTAGCGCAGCCGCTGATAAGGACGACAAGCCCCAGAACTGGAGCGAGGGACGGGAATCGAACCCGCGCACTCAGCTTGGGAAGCTGAAATTCTACCATTAAATTACCCTCGCCCATCCCTAAACAGCTCCTAATATCTTTTTAAACTGTTTTGTTTTATTCGCTACCTGAGAAGAAAGGCATATGTCACGACAGACCGCGACCCGATCGATCCCGCGCGCGGTCAATTCTCCGACATTTTCCGTGGAAATTCCGCCGATGGCAAATATAGGGACCTTGATTCCTTTATACACTTTTTCCAACAGCTTCGGGTCCATCGGCCGGCGCCCGGGTTTTGTTAAAGTCTTGTGAACGGAACCAAACCCGATATAATCCGCCCCTTCTTCTTCCGCCTTTAGTGCATGCGCGAGGGTCTGGCAGGACACGCCGATCAAAAACCCTTTCCCCAGCATCCGGCGGACCGGCTTTAGGGGAAGATCATCCTGGCCCAGATGGACACCCGCCGCACCGACAGTGAAGGCGATATCCGGCCGGTCATTGATGATCAGAGGTATCTTCCGTTTCAAAAAGGACAAAACCCGACCGGCAAAAGCAACCGTGTCCTTGGCGCACGCCTTTTTGTCCCGCAGCTGGACCAGGTCCAGCCCTGCACTTGCGGATTGTTTTAGAATTCCAAAGAGCTTGTCATAACCGGCCACATCCGTATCAAGGATCAGATAAAGATTAGACCTTCTTAATAATGTCCTGCTCCAAAGCATAAATTTTATAACGCAGAGATTTAAGAATGCCGGACTTCTTGGGCTGCCCCAGTTTGGTGAACTCCTCTAGAACGCGGATCGATTCCTTGATGCGCTGCATATTGGCGTAAACGATATCCTTGATGTCCTTGCGCTTTAATTCCCTGCGGATCGACGGTTTTCCAACGTCGGCGTCAATATCTCTTACTTTTATCAGCGCCGGTCGCATGGAAATTCCGATGTCCGTAAGGCTATGACGGATCGCCTTTAATCGTCTTGTCAATGAAGCATCGTCATACACAAAGCGGCAAACATCTTCACAAACCCGCAAACCTTCTTTCGCCCGATTCAAATTGGCATCCAAGACCCGGCAGATCTTCGCGTTGACCTCTTTATTACGCACGACGC
This sequence comes from uncultured Planctomycetales bacterium, assembly GCA_964499685.1. Taxonomy (GTDB): domain Bacteria; phylum Omnitrophota; class Gorgyraeia; order Zapsychrales; family GWA2-47-8; genus CAZCLW01. Next base: position 3,346 of record CAZCLW010000039.1, on the reverse strand, counting down.
CGGATCTTTTTAATGACATTTGTGGTCGAAAATTGCGGTAAATACTTGATAAACTCAACCCGTCCGCCGTAGGGCCGGACCACGTCCTGGCCGACCACGGGTTTTCCCTTCCAATCCGCACCCTTGATCAGGACGTCCGGCTTTAATGCGCGGATCAATTTCAAGGGTGTGTCTTCTCTGAACATCGTGACATAATCCACACAGCCGAGCGCGCCCAGCACACGCGCCCTTTCTTTCTCGCCCACGATGGGCCGCTGGGGGCCCTTGATGCGCCGGACCGAACGGTCGCTGTTCAGCCCAACGACGAGCACACGCCCCTTTTTTTTGGCCGCCTCGAGATAGCTCACATGACCGGCGTGTATGATATCAAAACATCCGTTCGTAAAAGCGATCTTTTTTCCCTGGCGGCGCAGGTGGGAAATATTCTTTTTAAGCGTATTCAAAGAAACGATTTTGTATTGGCTGTTTGCGGTATCTTTGGCCATGATTATTTTGAAAAATTTTTTTCAACAAGCTCACAGATAATATGAAACAGACAAATATGGGATTCCTGAATGCGGGCGGTCACATCTGAGGGAACGATCAGCTTGATATCGCTTTGCTTGGCCACTTCCCCGCCGCCGCAGCCGGTCAGAGAAATAGTTTTAAGACCCAAGACCTTGGCCTGTTTCAGGCCTTCAACGACATTTTTCGAACGGCCGCTGGTGGAAAGGCCGATGGCGATATCGCCTTTTTGTCCAAGGCCTTCGATCTGCCGTTTAAAAATCACTTCATATCCGTAATCATTGCTGAGGGCGGTTAGAATGGAAGAATCCGTCGTGAGCGCGATGGCCGGCAGTGACCGGCGCTCTTTCTGGAAGCGCCCGATGAATTCCGCGGCGATATGCTGGCTGTCGGCGGCTGAACCACCGTTGCCGAAAATAAGGACCTTATGATTGGATTGGAAAGCCTTGGTGATCTCGGTGACGGCTTGAATGACAGACTCTAAATTGTCATTTAAAGTCTTCTCTTTGACCTGGAGGGATTCCTTAAAAAGCTTCTGGATTAAATCTTTCATACGGATTCACATATTGAAAAAAATTAAGCAAAAAATACTTTAGCCATCTCGTACAATTCTAGATTAATCGTCTTGCGCTTCTTGACCGCCTCTTCGATGTCCACATAATGTAATTTATTTTCTTGCAGACTGACCATTTTGCCGAACTTACCTTCTTTGACCAACTCAACCGCCTTGATCCCGAACTGTGTGCCGATGATGCGGTCATAAGCGGTCGGCGTCCCGCCGCGCTGAATGTGTCCTAAAACACTGACCCGGGTTTCATAGCCGGTTTTCTCTTCGATCGCCTTGGCCAGCATTTCACCGACATTGCCAAAACGCCGGCGTTCGATGCTGCCCTGCTTATCAAAATAACCGCCGACCTTGGCGCCTTCAGAGACGATGACGATGCTGAAGGATTTCCCTCGCTGATGACGTCGTTTTAAGGAATCGCAGACTTCATTAATATCGACCGGGAACTCCGGCACTAAAATAAGATCGGCGCCGCCGGCGATCCCTGCCTCGAGCGCGATCCAGCCGACATGCCGGCCCATGACCTCAACAACCATGATGCGGTGATGTGATTCGGCCGTCGTGTGTAAACGGTCAATGCATTCCGTGGCAATGTTGACAGAGGTATCGAAACCAAAGGCGTAATCTGTTCCAGATAAAGCATTGTCTATGGATTTGGGAACGCCTACGACACGGATACGGCCTTCCTTTTGAAGGATCAGGGCGATTTTGAGCGTTTCTTCCCCGCCGACGGCGATCAAGGCATCGATGCCGCTGCGCTTGTAGTTTTCCGTGATCTTTTTGATCTGGTCTTGGCTTTCGAGAGGATTGATGCGGCTTGTGCCCAGAATGGTCCCGCCGCGGTCAAGGATGCCGGAAGTCATGCGCAGGTCCAGCACGCGCATATCGTTCTCGACTAAACCGCTCCATCCGTTTTTGATCCCGGTGATGACGTAACCCTCCATCATCCCCTTTCTGACAACGGAACGGATGACTGAGTTGAGGCCGGGACAATCGGCTCCGCCAGTTAGAATTCCGATCTTTTTCATGCTTACGGTTTAGTTTTAAGCCCGGTACCCTTGGAACGGAACACTTCGTTGGTTCGGATAAGGGGTTTCGGTTTGCGGCGTTTTTATGTCACCCGCCATGATTTTGACAACGTGCATCCGGACGGAAACCGGTTCTTCCAGACCAATGGCGTCCTGAATCTTACGCCGCACCGCTTCCTGCAGGCCGGCGGTAAAGTCAGGAATATTAACATCGGCCTTTAAGATCAGACGCACTTCCATATCCAGGCCTCGCTTGGTCGCGACGATGCTCGGCTTCGACTCTTTGACTTCCGGGAACTTGGAAAGAACACGTTTAACAAGATCTTCCATGGCCGTAAGCGAAACGCTTACGCGGCCGGTAGGGTTGTCAAAGGCGATGGTCTTTTCCATCTGCCGGCGGTCGGAGATCGCATTGGCATAGACAAAATTCTTAACTAGGAACAAAACGGCAATGATGCCGAAAAACCAGCGTAAACGGATATCCGTGTAAACGCCGTATAAAATATCGGAGACATAGCCATAATCCAATACATGCAGGACAAAAAGCAAGGTAAAACATCCTATAAACAAAATGGTCGTAACATAAAACAGGACGGCTAAACGGGTCAATAATTTCATAGCTCCCCCTTCTGTATCCCCAAGACGTTCACTTTCACCTCTTTTAAGTTCACCTCAGCGGTCCGTTCCACGGCCACACGCACATTGTCCTGGATCTCCCGGGCCACCTCCGGCACGTTGAGACCATAACGCACATTGACCTTCAGCTCGATCGTGATGAAATTATTTTCATCCACAGATACAACGATGCCCGAATATTCCTTATAACCCAGCAGTTCTTTCAGGCTGGCCTTAAAATCATTGGGGATAAGCGTGACGCCGTCCATTTCGCTGATCGCCGAATAAGCGATATCAGCAATGGCTTTTTTATGGATCTGAATTGTCCCGAGATCGATCTGATGTTCTTGCTTCATCTTGAGCTCCTTGGCCTATGAATTATACCAACAGCAGGCAATTTTGCCTAAAGTTATTTACGCGCCTCAGGGTCTTCATGCATCATCTTTTCTAGGAAATGCGTTGAGACTTTACCGTCCAGGAATTGCGGATGATCGACGATCTGCGAATGCAGCCCCAGGGTCGTTTTGATGGGCGCGATATAAAATTCTTGCAGGGCCCGGCGCATAATTTTTATGGCCTCCGTACGGTTTTGTCCATACGTGATCAGCTTGGCCACCATAGAATCATAATAGGG
>CAZCLW010000038.1:0-21981 GCA_964499685.1 uncultured Planctomycetales bacterium | reverse complement strand
GACCTTGAAGCTCATCGCCTTGGGCCTCGCCATCGTCACCTGGATCTACGTCAACGGCGAAATCATGAAGTAGCATTCCGCATATGCCGAAATTAGGGGTCAACATCGATCATGTGGCAACATTGCGCCAGGCCCGGCGGGGTTTTGAACCAGATCCTTTGGCCGCCATGCGCCTGTGTGAAGAGGCCGGCGCCGACAGCATTGTCGCCCATCTGCGCGAAGACCGCCGCCACATCAACGACCACGACATCAAGAACATCCGGCGTAACGTTAAAACAAAGTTCAATCTTGAAATGTCGCTTGATCCGGACATCGTGAATATTGCCGCTCGAATCAAACCGGACACAGCCACCCTGGTCCCCGAACGGCGTCAGGAGATCACGACCGAAGGCGGACTGGATGTCATTAAGTATTCGCGCCGTATTAAAACCGCCATTGGCCGGCTTGAGGACAAAGGCATTACGGTAAGCCTTTTTATCGATCCCGTCAAAAACCAGATAGAAGAGGCCAAGCGAACCGGTGCCGGCGTCATTGAGCTGCACACCGGTGCCTACGCCCACGCCAGGAACAAACAGGCGCTGATCCGGGAATTCAACCGGCTTAACGACATGACCTACTTTGCCCGGCAGATCGGGCTGCGCGTGGCGGCGGGTCACGGTCTTAATTATCAAAACACACGTTCGGTCGCCGAGATCCAAGGTATTGAAGAATTGAATATCGGGCATTCCATTATTTCCCGGGCTGTTTTTGTGGGGCTCAAACAGGCTGTCGAAGAAATGCTGGAGTTGACCAGAGGGAAAGAGTAATGATCTTCGGGACAGGAATAGACATTATCGAGATCGACCGGCTGGAAAAGGCGGTGAAGCGCTGGGGCGATGCTTTTTTGAATCATGTTTTCGTCAAAGAAGAGATCGATTACGCCCAAAGCCATAAATTCCCCATGCAGCATTTTGCCGCGCGCTTTGCCGCCAAAGAGGCCGTCCTAAAAGCCTTCGGGGAGAACGCCCATATCGGCTGGAAAGACATCAAGATCATCAACGACAAAAACGGCAAGCCGAACTGTGTTTTCCGCGACAAAAAGTTCAAACGCAAGATCCTGATCTCCATCTCACACACCAAAAATTATGCAGTTGCGAGCGCTATTATTACGTCTTAAGCAGAACGTCAATAAAAAGACCTTCGGCCATGTCCTGGTGCTGGCCGGATCGCCGAACATGCTGGGCGCCGCCTGCCTGACCAGTCTCGCAACCATCCGATCGGGGAGCGGCTTGGTCACCTTAGGTATCCCCAAAAGCCTCAACTCCACCGTCCAAAAGAAGATTTCCAACGTCATCATGACCTTTCCGCTGGATGAAACAAAGGAGAGGACCCTTGCTTTACCAGCCCTCAAAAAGATCCAGAAAAAATTAAAGACCTACGACGTCATCGCGATGGGCCCGGGGTTATCGCGCCATCCCAATACCGAAAAGCTGATCCTGCGCATCATTGAGAATATCAACAAACCCTTGGTCATTGATGCGGATGCCTTGACCGCGCTGTCCCATAGTCCGTCGTCTTTATTGATGACCAGCGCCCCCAAGATCCTGACACCTCATCCGGGCGAAATGGCGCGGCTGGCCAATGTTTCTCTGGAAACAGTGGAAAAAAGCCGGCGCAAGATTGCCCTCGAATTTGCCCGGTCTTATAAATGCATTGTGGTCCTCAAAGGCCACCACACCATCGTCGCCTCTCCGGCAGAGATTTATGTCAACAAAACCGGCAACCCCGGCATGGCAACAGCCGGAAGCGGGGATGTTCTGACCGGCATGGTCGCCGCCTTTTTAGGCCAGGGCCTCACCCCTTTCGAGGCCGCTAAATATGCCGCCTATTTTCACGGCAAAGCCGGGGACTTGGCCGCCGAAGAGAAGACCCGTCTGTCCATGATCGCGACCGACATCATCGACCACATCCCCATGGCGGTCAGCCTGCGCTCTATTCAGGAAAAGCCTAAGAACTTTTAGGTTTTGCGGCTTGACAAACCTTTTCCTTTCCAGCAAAATTATTAATATGAATATTAATAGTAGTAATCCCGCTTTAACGCCCAAACTGACTCTTCCCAACGGAGAAAGAAAGGTCCTTCTGCATTCCTGCTGCGCGCCTTGCTCAGGGGAGATCATGGAGACTTTATCGTCTTCCGGCATCGAATACACCATTTTCTTTTATAATCCCAACATTCATCCCCGACGGGAATACGAGATCCGCAAGGAAGAGAATGTCCGTTTTGCCCGCAAACTGAATATTCCGTTTGTAGACGCCGATTATGACCGCGACAATTGGTTTGAACGCGTTAAGGGCATGGAATGGGAGCCTGAGCGCGGCAAGCGCTGCAGCGCCTGTTTTGATATGCGCTTTGAACGCACGGCGCTTTACGCTCACGAACATGGTTTTAATGTATTTACCTCCAGCCTGGGGCTTTCGCGCTGGAAAGACATGGACCAGATCAATACCTGCGGCATAAAAGCCGCGGCCCATTATCCGCACATGACCTACTGGACTTACAATTGGCGTAAAGGAGGCGGCTCCCAGCGCATGTATGAAATATCGAAACGCGAAGAGTTCTATCAACAGGAATACTGCGGCTGCGTTTACTCGCTGCGTGACACCAACCTCTGGCGGCTTAAGAACGGGAAGGAACGCATCGCGATCGGCCAGAAATTCTACAAGAATACGCCTTCCGCCGAGGGGATCCCCGCACCCTGATCGCCCTTCATGCCCGCGCCTAAACTAAAAAATCTCTTTAAAAAACTGGGTCGTTCCGATCGAATTGCCTTGGGGCTTTGCGGCGCGGCATTCTTTCTCTGGGTCTTTCTTCTTAGCAATAAATATTTTAACTTCGGCTATTACGACTGGGACCTGGCTTTCTTCAATCAGGCCACCTGGAACCTCCTGCACGGATCGACGCATGTCTCCTTGTTCGGGGTTAATTTCTTCGCCAATCATTCCAATTTCATCGCATATCTCTTGCTGCCGGTCTACGCGGTCTTTTCGCACGCCCTGACCCTGGTTTTCTTGAAAGTCCTTTCTTATGCAATCGCCGGTTACGTTCTCTATATTTTGGCCAAAGAAAAAACGGGTGCGGCGACGGCGATCGCGCTAACGCTGCTTTATTTTCTCTATCCGGCCAACGTGTTTGGCATTATCTATGAATTTGATTTTGAAAGCCTGGCCCCGGCTTTTCTTATCCTCATGTTCTACTTTTTTCAAAAGAAATCCTTTTATGGATTTGCCACCATGGCTCTGGTCACCATATTAATCAAAGAAAACCTTCCACTCATCGTCGCCGCCTTCGGGATTTTCGCGTTGTTCACGAAAAACCGCAACCGATGGCTGTGGGGAGGAATACCCATTATCGTCGGATTTGCCGCTTTCTATGTTTTAACCACTTTTGTCATTCCGTATTTTAGAGGAGAGGAGGGTCACGGCTATCTGGGATATTACTCGGGACTGGGGTCAAGCCCCTTGGAAATCATTCTTTCGATCATTCTTCAACCTTGGAAGATCATTCCCTATGTTTTGAATCCGACAAATCAGAAATTCCTTTTTGAACTTTTGGCACCGGTCGCTTTTCTGCCCATCCTGGGGCCGCATATCTTGTTTTTAGGTTGCCCGGTGTTGATCCAGCACCTTTTGTCCGGAGCGCCGCAGGAACACACCATTTATTACCAGTATGCTTTAAGCCTTGCGCCGTTCATCTTCCTTGCCTCGGCCTACGGACTTTCATTCCTGAAACGATCACTGCGCCCGTCGTTCTATAAGATAATCATCTTCTTTCTCATCCTCTTATCTTTTTTCAGTCTTGTAAGATATCTTCCGTGGTTCGCGGCCCGGCTCAATTTTCGAGCGGATCATTTAAACAGCGTCCGGTGGCAAATGGTCAAATCCATTCCGCCGGATGCGCCCGCCATGGCCTCATTCGATTTTTTGGCCGAACTCTCTACCCGCCGACAACTTTATGCCTTTCACAAAGTCTATGACTTCAGGCATCGCGACCATTTTAAGCTTCCGGAAGAAGTCGGTGTAGCTGTCGTCGACCTTCAAGACCGCTGGCTGACGGAAGCATACTGGCTAGAGCCTTTGGAAACGGCACGCTATTTGCAAAAATTCTTTGGCGAGGATTGGACGGTGGAGCAGGCCGTTGAAAATATCATCCTATTCAGAAAAGCTAAGGGCGAAAAAATCGTCGAGATTGATAGGCTTCCGGCCAATATACGCTATAATGATATACAAAAAATAGGGAATGATCTGGCCTTGAATCAAACGGCGGTAATCCCGGAAACGATCCGTGCCGGCGAAACACTACCCTTAATATTTGAATGGCTTGTTTTTGAAGACCAAGTTGGCCATTTTATGTCCCAGATCATCATCGCCAAAGGGGAAAGGACCGTTTCCCGACGCAGCCATCTGAACGGTTACAAGATATTCCCTTCGTTTACATGGAAAAAGGGCGATCTGGTCCGGGAACGTTACTGGCTAAGCATTCCGCGGATTCCACCGGGAACCTATGAGATAAGATTGCGCTTCATTGACCTCACCGAGAAAAAGGAGGAGGTCACCTTAAACTTGACAACCCTTACCATCCGATGAAAAAAGACCTCAAATTCTTCATTAAGCTTTTGCGGGCAAAACAATGGGTGAAAAATTCATTCATCTTTTTTCCGCTGCTTTTTTCGGGCTATCTGTTCCATAAACAAGCACTTGTCGATACCGCACTGACCTTTGTCGGATTCTGCCTGGTTTCGAGCAGTTTATACGTATTCAATGATTACAAGGACAGGCATAAGGACAAACTGCATCCCAAGAAGGCCCACCGTCCGCTGGCACAGGCCGATGTTCCAGCGGGCATCATTTTCACCATCATCCTAACATTTATGGCCGGCGGGCTTTTTATTTGCCATATAGTTGACATACTTGTTGTTTTCATGGCCATTTTCTATATAGCGATCCATCTTTTATACAATTATTACGCTAAGATGGTCGTTATCATTGACGCCTTTTTTGTGGCCGTTGGTTTTCAGATACGCATCCTGGCCGGGTCGCTGGCCGCCAATATAACACCCTCCATCTGGCTCCAAATATGCGTTTTCATTCTGGCCTTATTTTTGGGATTCACCAAGCGCCGTTACGAAATTTCGACCTTGAAGGACAAGGCCTCCGAACACCGCAGCGTTCTGGCCCACTATACGTCTTACCTGTTGGACCAGATCATCATTATTTGTTCGACTTTGGCCATTGTTTTTTACGGGCTTTATACTATCTCGAGCGACATTGTCTATCGCATCGGAAGTCAGAACATGGCCTATTCGGTCGTGTTCGTTGCCTACGGAATATTCCGCTATTTGTATTTGATACACGTAAAAAAGTTAGGGGATGAGCCGGGTGAGATCCTGGCCACCGATGTTCCGCTCCTGATAAATGTCCTTCTTTGGATCTTTTACGTCGGATTCCTCATCTACTCACCCAAGTAATATGCAAAAAATAAAAATTGGCGCTTGGGATGTCATCCGTTCTTCAGGATCGTTCCATATAAAAGCGATCAAGCTGATTGATCTTTTTTGGGGCACATTGCTGTCTTTTATCCTGCCGGCCAAAAAGGAAGGCGCTGTCGCCGCGGCCGCAACCCGCCTTCTTATCATCCGCCCGGGAGGAATAGGGGATGCCATATTCTTATTACCGCTCTTACGGTCCATCCGGGCCAACAATCCGCCCATAAGGATCGACATCCTTTGCGAACGACGCAACGCCGGAGTCTTTCTTTCTCAATCGCAACTCAACTTCCGCGTTTACCGTTATGATACCGCCGGCGAATTTTTTTCACTTTTCAAAAATGAATATGACGTCATTATTGACAGCGAACAATGGCATTATTTGAGCGCCATCACCGCTTATTTCTTGCGTGCAAAAACCCGTATCGGATTTGCCACGCGTCCTTTAAGGGCAAAACTCTTTAACCGCCGCATTCCCTATGAGATAAACGGCTACGAGCTGGACAACTTCAAAAAACTCTTTGAAGGCCTGAAAGGCGCCGAGCAAGCCGCTTCGGATATCAACTCCTGCTTTGAGGTCCCGGCCCAGGCCGCATCCTGGGCCGCTAAACGAATAAATTCTAAAAGCGTTACGGTCTTTTTAGGCGCGAGTATTCCGGAACGGCGGCTTACGCACGAGCAAAGTCTGAAGCTGATCCACGGCCTCTTGGAAAGAAAACTAAGCATCATTCTGTTGGGAGGAGAGGATGTTCGGGAGACCAGTGCCTGCCTGGAAAAGGAAGCCCATTCTGAGCATATTACAAATCTTGTTGGGAAGACATCTTTAGAACAAAGCGCAGCCCTTATCCGCGAAAGCCGGCTTTTCATCGGAGCAGATTCAGGCCTAATGCACCTGGCCTGTGCGGTGGGTACGCCGGCCATAGCCATTTTCGGCCCCGGAAATTTGAAAAAATGGGGCCCCAAAGGGGAAAAACATAGTATAATTACGGAAAATGCCGAATGTTCACCATGCACTGTATTTGGATACACTTTGCCTACGTGCAAAGGAAGCTACCATTGCATGCGCAACATTCCAATTGAGAACATCCTAAATAACGTAAATATAAAAGGCTGAATAAGATACAAATGGCACAATCTAAAGTTGCTTTAATCGGATTAGGCTATTGGGGGAAAAACATCCTGAGGGTCCTTTCTGAACTGGACGCCTTGGCTGTTGCCTGCGACACCGATCCCTCTATCATAGAACAACGCAAACAAGACCTTCCTAAAATTAAATATTCCAACGATATACAACAAATCTTTCAAGATCCGAACATTTCTGCCGTGGCGATTGCCACTCCTGCGGTAACCCATTTTGATCTTGTGCAAAAGGCCTTGGTTTCCGGTAAAGATGTCTTTGTTGAGAAGCCTTTGGCCCTGCACTGTAAGGAAGGCGAGAAACTGGTCAAACTAGCTAAAGCCGAAAATAGGATCCTGATGGTGGGACACATTCTGCAATACCATCCCGCTGTTTTAAAGCTCAAAGAGCTGGTAAAAACAGGCGAACTCGGCAAAGTCCAATATATCTATTCCAACCGCCTGAATATCGGAAAACTTCGCGTAGAAGAGAATATTTTATGGAGTTTTGCCCCGCACGACATTTCGACCATTCTCATGCTCATTGATGAAGAACCGATTAAGGTTCACAGTTTCGGGGCCAGCTATCTTAACGAAGATATCTTTGATACAACCCTGACAACGCTCACCTTCAAGAATAAAATAAGGGCGCATATCTTTGTCAGCTGGCTGCATCCCTTCAAAGAGCAAAAACTTGTTGTGGTCGGATCGCAAGCCATGGCTGTTTTCGATGACATGACCAATGAAAAACTGTTCCTTTATCCGCACAAGATCAAATGGGAAGACGGCAAGATACCTGTTGCCCATAAAGCGGAACGGTCGGCTTTATCCATTGCGAGCGGCGAGCCGCTCAAGGCCGAGCTCGAGCATTTTTTGGAGTGCGTAGAAAAGCGTAAAAAGCCGTTAACCGATGGGGAAGAGGGTTTGCGCGTTCTGAATATATTGGAAAAAGCGGAAATCTCATTGCGAAAAGAGAATAAATATGACTGAAAATTATTTCATCCACTCAACCTCCTGTATCGATGAGAATGTATCGGTCGGAGCAGGGACCAAGATATGGCACTTTTCCCACATTTTGAAGAATTCCAAGGTCGGGGAAAGATGCATCATCGGCCAAAATGCTTCTATCGGGCCGGATGTTTCAATCGGCAACGGCGTGAAGATCCAAAATAATGTATCGATCTATAAGGGCGTTACCATCGAAGACGATGTATTTTGCGGGCCTTCCTGTGTATTTACCAACGTTTATAACCCGCGCGCCTTCATTGAGCGCAAGAATGAATTCCTTCCCACGCGGGTCAAAAAAGGCGCAACGCTAGGCGCCAATGCAACAGTTGTCTGCGGCATAACGATTGGACGTTATGCCGTTATCGGGGCCGGCGCCGTGGTAAAGAGCGACGTGCCGGACTATGCCGTTATCGTAGGTGTGCCAGGCGTCCAGAAAGGCTGGGCCTGCAAATGCGGTGTTCCGCTCAAGAAAAAGCAAAGAACCTCACTCGTTTGCACCAACTGCCAAAGCGCTTATAAAGTCCAAAACAAAAAACTAGTCGCTATCAAAGAGAACGTATGAAATCCATTCCCATGCTCGATCTGCAGCGCGAGTATCTTTTCATGAAGAAAGATATCGATGCTGCCATCAAAAAATGCCTGACCCACCAGCGCTGGATCCTGGGGCCGGAAGTCCAGGAGCTGGAAGAAAAAATTGCAAAGTATTTAAATGCCAAACATTGTATCGGGATTTCCTCCGGGACCGATGCGCTGGTTGTTGCGCTGAGAGCGCTGGCTTTACAGCGGTTAAACGCAGAGTATTTTACACGCGAACATAAAATAATTACGACTCCGTTTACTTTTACAGCAACCGGAGATGCCATCTTGCGAGCCGGAGCAACGCCGGTTTTTATAGACATCGATACGGAAACCTTTAACATTGATCCCTCCAAAATACGCGCGTATTTGAATAAAGAACCCCAAAATGTCGTGGGCATTATTCCGGTCCATCTTTATGGCCAGACCTGCAACATGGAGGAGATCATGGAAATCGCGCAGAAATTCAAACTTTTTGTTGTTGAAGATGTCGCCCAGGCATTTGGCGGTGAATGGGCGAGCAAAAAATTAGGCACGGTAGGCGACATGGGGGCATTCAGCTTTTTTCCTAGCAAGAATTTAGGCGGATTTGGTGACGGAGGAATGATATCGACCGACAATCAGAATCTGGCCGAAATTTCCCGCATGCTGATCAAGCACGGCGGACGAGACAAATACAACGTCGATCATATAGGATATAATGCACGCCTGGACACTATTCAGGCCGCCGTTTTAATGGCCAAATTAAAATATATCGACGAATTCAATGCCAAACGGCGGAACATCGCCAGGCTATATAATCTCCACCTTGGCCCCGCAATCGGCATCAAAACCCCGAAAGAGCAGTTCAATCATGTCTATCATCAATATACGATCCAGGTGAGTAACGGGAGGCGGGAGGCTTTACAAAATCACCTTAAAAATTGCGGGATCGATACGATGGTCTACTATCCGATCCTGTTGCATAAAATGAAAGTCTTTGAAAAGCGCTGTGAAGCGGCTTCGGTGAACAACGCGGAAATCATCAGCAGCGAGGTTATCAGTCTGCCCATAGAGCCGCTTTTAAAAAAAGAGGATGTTGTGTACATCGCCGAGCAGATAAAGAAGAACTTAAATTCTTAATGTACGGAGACCGTCATGTTAAAAAGTAAGAAAATTTTCATTACCGGCGGCGCAGGGTTCATCGCCAACCGGATTATTGCCCGGACCGTGGAAAACAACAAGATCGTCGTTTACGACAATTTCCATCGCGACACGCTTTCCCGCAGCGAGTATGCGAACCATAAAAATATTAAAGTTATCAAAGGGGACGTGCTGGACTTCGAAAAATTATGCGACAGCATGCATGGGGCGGATATCGTTGTGCATGCTGCCGCTATTGCTGGCATCGACACGGTCATCAAAAGCCCCACCAAAACCATGCGCGTGAATTTGATCGGGACGGCAAATGTCCTCGAAGCAGCTAAGAAAAACGGCATTAAAGACCGGGTGGTTGATTTTTCGACCTCGGAAGTTTTCGGCAGCCACGCCTTTAAACCTACAGAAAACTCTGAAACTGTCGCCGGCAGCGCCGGAGAGGCGCGCTGGTGTTATGCGGTCAGCAAATTAGCCGGAGAACATCTGGCCGTTGCTTATTATCGCGAATTCAATCTTCCCGTTGTTTCCGTCCGGCCTTTTAATGTGTACGGACCCGGACAGACCGGCGAGGGGGCTATTTTAGTTTTCATTAAACGGGCTCTTAAAAATGAAGAGATCCATATTCATGGAGAAGGTGACCAGATACGCGCCTGGTGTTATGTGGAAGACTTCGTGGATTGCCTCATGCAATGCATTGAAAATCCCAAGGCTATCGGTGAATCATTTAATATCGGGAACTCCCGGGCGGTTATGACCACGTATGGCCTGGCCCAAACAGTTTGCCGCGTCCTTAACTCAAAATCCACAATCCTGTTCAAACCGGCCCTGTCTGCGGAAATCGAGCTAAGAATTCCATCGGTGGAAAAAGCCCATAAGATTCTTGGGTTTAAAGCCAAAATCGACCTGGAAGACGGTATTTCCCGCACCGCCGAATGGGTCCGGAAACATTCAAAATAGATGATTAAATTAGCCAAACCCTATATACCGGCCTCGGCGTATACAGCAGTGATCAAAGTTTTAAAATCAGGCCATTTGATCCAGGGAAAAGAGGTCGCTGCCTTTGAAAAGGCCTTATCTCGTTATCTCAACATTAAATACGCCGTCCTCGTCTCCTCCGGAACAGCAGCATTGCATTTATCGCTCATGGCTATCGGCGTTAAAGCAGGGGATGAGGTCGTTGTTCCCGCGTTTACTTTTCCGGCGACGGCCAATGTCGTCGAGCTGGTAGGCGCAAAATGCGTATTTGTGGATATCGCCCTGGATGACTTTTGTATCGACCCGGAAAAGCTCGAAAAGGCTATCACCAGAAAAACAAAGGCCATCATTGTCGTTCATGAATTTGGCCAGGCGGCTGATATCCAAAAAATTTTAAAGATCGCGCAAAAATATCATTTAAAGATCATTGAGGATGCGGCTTGCAGTCTCGGCGCGGAATATAAAGGGCGCAAAGTCGGCACCTTCGGCCATCTGGGGTGTTTTAGTTTTCATCCCCGGAAAGCACTGACGACCGGAGAAGGAGGAGCCCTTGTGACTCCCGACCGCAAATTAGCCGAGAAAATTCGATCATTACGGAACCACGGTATCGGCCTTTTAAAGGGCCGGACGGATTTTATTGCTCCGGGGTTGAATTACCGCATGACAGATCTTCAAGCTGTTTTGGGATTATCTCAGATGTCACACATAAACAAATTTATCCGGGCCAGGATCCAGATGGCGCGGTTTTATGATAAACAGCTCAAAAACATCGACTGGCTGCAAGTTCCGCGACAATTTAAGGAGCGAAAGGCCATTTATCAAACCTATCATCTCCTGATCAGCAAGAGAGCAGGGCGGGACCGATTGAAAACCGTGTTGTACAAGAATGGAATAGAGACAAACTTGGGCGCTCAAGCCGTACCGGCCATGGCCTATTACCGCAAGAAATACCGGCACCGATCGGAGGATTTTCCGAATGCTTACCGGGCTTTTACCGAAGGGCTGGCTTTACCTCTTGGCATGCATTTAAATAAAAAAAACTTGGCGTACATAGTTAAAAAAATAAAATCACTCCGCTTAAACATAAGGTGACCATGAAAACTTCCGCCCCCAGAAAATTCAAAACACATGGCTCAGGTACGTTTAAACCTCAAGACTTCGAACGTTTGGGGAAAGACACTGTGTTAGAAAAAAATGTTCTAGTTTTTCATGCTGAAAATATTAGAGTTGGGAATAATGTCTATGTTGGACACAATTCTATCCTCAAAGGTTACCATAAGAATAAAATGATCATCGGTGATCATACGTGGATAGGACAAGGCTGCTTCCTGCATAGCGCCGGCGGATTGGAGATCGGTAAAGCGGTTGGCATCGGCCCGATGGTCAAGATCATCACCTCTGCCCATAAAGAAGGCCCTTTAAATACCCCTATTTTATTTAATGATCTGGAATTTAAAAAGGTGACTATTGAAGATGGTTGCGATATCGGCACGGGAGCCCTTATTTTGCCCGGCGTCACCATCGGAGAAGGCTCTATTGTCGGCGCAGGGGCCGTTGTTACAAAAAGCATCCCGTCGTTCAGTGTTGCCGTCGGAATTCCGGCAAAAGTAATACGAAAAAGAAAATAGCATGAACGACGTTGTCATCATCGACTATGGGATGGGCAATTTGGGGTCGATCCAGAACATGTTAAAGCATCTTAATGTTGCCTCGGAGATCACCAGCGATCCGATCCGTATCAAAAACGCGCAAAGGCTCATTCTCTCGGGAGTAGGGGCTTTCGATAGCGGAATAAAAAACTTGCATGACCTTGGCTTGTGTGAAATCTTGAGCGAAAAAGTACTGCAGCAACGCACGCCGATCTTAGGCATTTGTTTAGGCATGCAGTTATTTACAAAAAAAAGCGAGGAGGGCCGGTCAAAGGGTTTGGGATGGATAGATGCGGAAACGATCCGATTCCGGTTCAACAACATTTCACCGGCACTGAAAATCCCGCACATGGGATGGAATACGGTAACGCCCAAGGCAGGCAGCAAATTATTTCATAATGCTTATCCCGAGTCCCGCTTTTATTTTGTTCACTCCTATCATGTTGTTTGCCAAAATAAAGAGGACGTCGCCTGCACATCACATTACGGGTACGATTTCACCTGCGCCATCGAGAAGGACAATATTTACGGCATCCAATTTCATCCGGAAAAAAGCCATAAATTCGGCATGAAACTGCTGGAGAATTTTTGCAAAACTTAAATATGCTCGCCACTAGAGTCATACCCTGCTTGCTTTTAAAAGAAGACCGCTTAGTCAAGACGATAAAGTTTAAGAATCCTTCTTATGTCGGAGACCCTATTAACGCAATTAAAATTTATAACGAAAAAGAGGTTGATGAGCTTATCGTATTGGATATTTCCGCCACCCTCGAACACCGGGGGCCGCCATTTCCTATCCTCGCCCAGATTGCTAATGAATGCTTCATGCCTTTTACATACGGAGGAGGCATAAAGTCCGTTGAAGATATAAAAAAACTTTTTAATCTGGGCATTGAGAAGGTCGCCATCAACAGTTATGCCGCAGAAAGGCCGGAATTCATAACTGAAGCAGCTAGTATTTTTGGCCGTCAGAGCATTGTTGTTTCCATCGATGTCAAAAGGAACTTTTTGGGTCAATATAGCGTGCACACCGAAGGCGGAAAAAAGACACACATGGTCGATCCCGTTGAGTTCGCGACAGAGATGGAAAGAAGAGGTGCGGGCGAGGTATTACTTAATTCCATTGATCGGGACGGAACCTGGGAAGGTTACGACACGGTAATCATAAAGAAAATTACAAATGCACTGAATATTCCCTGTATCGCTTGCGGCGGCGCCGGAAAGGTGCAGGACTTTGCCGAAGCGGTTAAAGCAGGGGCGTCGGCGGTGGCAGCCGGAAGTATGGTGGTTTATCAAGGAAAAGGGCTGGGCGTTTTGATAAATTTTCCGCAAAGAGATGAATTACTCAAGGCATTAACCTAAAAAGATAACAATGATTTGTATACGCTGTATTTATGATGACGAGCGCATTCCTTACATAAACTTTGATCAGGAAGGCATATGCAATTATTGCCGGCAGCATGAGCAGCTGGATCTGGAATACCCGACCGGGAATGCAGGCCAGGAAAGACTGATCCATCTCGCCGAAAAAATCCGGCAGGACGGCAAAGGGAAGAAATATGATGTGGTGGTGGGCGTCAGCGGCGGGACCGACTCATCATACATGCTTTATCTGGCCAAGAAACTGGGACTGCGCCCGCTCGCGGCACACTTTGATAACACCTGGAACTCTAAGATCGCGGTTGAAAACATTCAGAATATGCTTAAGAAACTGAATGTGGATCTATATACCCATGTTGTCGACAATAAAGAATACTGTGACATTTTCAAATCATTTCTCCTGGCCTCAGTCCCCGACATCGACACACCTGCAGATATCGGCCTAGCCACAACGCATTATCTCGCCGCCAAGAAATTCGGCATTAAATATATTTTCGAAGGGCATTCCTTCCGCACGGAAGGGATTTCACCTCATGGCTGGTTTTACATGGACGCTAAATATATTGAAACCGTCCAAAAAACCTTCGGCACCCAGAAGATCAAGACCTTTCCCAATCTATGGATGGGACATTGGCTTAAATGGAGCATTATTGATGGAATCAAGAAAATCCGACCCATGTATTATATCGACTACCGGAAGGAGGAAATTAAAGAATTCTTAAGCAAAGACTTCGGGTGGAAATGGTATGGGGGGCATCACATGGAAAACCGCACAGCCTATTTTACCAATAACTACTACTTACCGCTGAAATTTAATATCGATTTGAGGTATTCAGAATTTTCCGCTCTGGTACGTTCGCATCAGCTCGCCCGAGAAGAGGCCCTGGAGCGGATCAAGGAACCAAAATCCTTTGATCCCGGCATTCTGGAAGAGGTCAAGAAAAGACTGGGCTTCACAGAAGAATCCTTCCAAGAGGTCATGGGCCTTCCAAAAAAGACATATCGCGATTATAAAACTTATAAACAGACATTCGAGCAGTTGCGCTGGCTTTTCTGGGTCATGTATAAGCTCAATTTTGTCCCTAAAAGTTTTTATGTGAAATATACACGCTCTTACGAGGATGAAAAATCTCATACCGTAAAAACATGAAAATCCTCCATTTACCTTTTAACGTGGCCTCCCAAATCAGCGTGACCGTAAGGGCCCTGCGGGATCTCGGGATGAATGCCCGCGGGGTTGTAATTACGGATTCGCCGATTCAGGACAATAAAGATCTGGAATGTTTTCCCGTCGGTCAATATGAGCGTCATTCTATTCAGGGATTTTTGCGGCGGCTTCTTTTTATCCCTGTATTTAAACGAGCGGTTGATTGGGCGGATGTCATCCATTGGCATTTTATCAGCATGGATTTTCCCTGGGATTTGGACCTTAAATATCTCGCCTGGTTCAAAAAACCGCGCGTGGTCGAATTTTGGGGAAGCGATATCCGCGTACCAGAAATTGCATCAGCCGACAATCCGTATACGGACAGGATGTATCAAATGTATCCCGATATCGCCAAAGGAGACCGTAAGCGCTCCTACAAGACTCAGCGCGCCTTTTCCGCGCATGGATTTGAATGTCTTATACCGGATTTCGAAATGGAACCATATTTAAAAAAAGATTTATTTCCATCTTTTCATCGCACTAAAGCCAGAATTATTCTTTCGGATTTTCTTCCTATTTATCCCGAACCGCGCAAACAACGTCCGCTGATTGTCCATGCGCCGTCCCGCAAGGAGATAAAAGGGACTAAAAGCATCATAAAGGCCGTGGACGAATTAAAGGCACATCTTGATTTCGATTTTCAGCTTATTCACGGGGTTCCCCACGCCAACGCTATCAAGATCCTGCGCAGCTCGGATATCGTCATTGACGAAATTGTGTCCGGAAGCTTTGGACTGCTTGCTTGCGAAGCCATGGCCCTGGGAAAACCGGTTGTTGGTTATATAAAGCCCAGCGTGTTATCGCAACATCCAGAAATTTTTCCAATTGTTAATGCGAATGAGAAAAATTTAAAGGAGATCCTAAAATACCTTATTACTGACGGTCCCAAGCGCCATGAGATCGGAAAAATGGGAAGGACTTATGTCGAGAATTTTCATGATGCGCATAAAGTAGCGGCGCAACTTATTGAGATTTATAAGGGAAAATTGAATCAATGACCGTTGCCAAACATATTACCCAGCTTGTTAAGGAATCCGGCATTTATGGAATCCTGGGAACAATCTCCCAAATCCTGGGCATCTTGCTGATTCCGCTTCTAACCAAAGCTTTATCACCATCTGAATTTGGAATCTTTGGTTTATTGGAATCCGGATTAGTTTTAATGGGCGCATTAACTGTTTTAGGGCTAGATAATTCTGCGGCGATTTGGTTTTATAAAACAGATAAGGAGGAGGAGCGAAAGACTACAATGTCATCCTGGTTTTGGTGCCAGATCAGTATTTCCATGATATTGACCGCGGGCTTGATCATGTTTTCGGATAATATTGCCTCAGCGCTGTTCCATTCCGCCCAATACGGCCCGCTGGTCATCCTGGCCGCCGTCGCTCTACCCCTTATGACATTCCCCAAAATCACGGGCAACTGGTTGCGGTACCAAAGACAGGCTTGGCGCATGACCTTATACTCGGCTTTTCACATCTTGATCAAAGTGGCACTTATCATAGCCCTGACGATTTATATTAGGTTGGCTTTAGCCGGTGTCTATTTTGCCAATTTCCTATCGTTAGTAATTATTGCGGTCATATCGATCTTTATCCTTCATTCATGGCTCGCTTTGAAATACTTTTCCTGGGCCCGCCTGAAGGAAATGTTAAACGTCGGGCTACCGCTCCTGTGGGCTTCTTTTTCGGTCTGGATCCTGACTTTTTCCGACCGTTTTATACTGCAGTTTTTTGCGACGACAGCGGAAGTAGGATTATATTCTCTGGCCTTTATGCTGGCCTCGGGTGTAAGCCTCATTGTTACCGCCTTTCAAATGGCCTACGGCGCCTTCGCCCTATCTATCCATAAAGACGAAATCTCGGGCCTGGTATACCAACGGGTCCTGACCCTTTATGCCTGGGCAGGTTGTGCGTTGTGCACAAGCCTTTCGGTTTTTTCTTTTCCGCTGCTAAGACTTTTAACCACCAACGACGCTTACTTGGCTGCGACATCGATTTTACCGTATCTTTTTTTCACATTCTTGTTGGCCGGGGCCCGCGATATCGCCTCCATCGGATCCGCCATTGAAAAACGGACATGGCCTATATCAAAAAGCATTTTTCTGGGTGCTTTCGTAAATATCGCTTTGAATTTTGCTTTAGTCCCCCAATGGGGAAAGGAGGGATCGGCTTTGGCCTCAATGATCGCTTCGTTGATTTCGGTCATATATCTGTTCAAAGCAAGCCAAAAAATTTATCGCATTCCCTACCAATTTAAACCGGCGATCATATGTTTTATTTTTTCATGGCTCATTATTTTGCTGTCTTTACTGATGAATGACGGAACGGTGGGATTACGTTTCATTTTATGTTTACTCTTTATTCCCTTAGGCTTTTTTCTGAAGATCTTTAACAAACAAATGCTAGAAGGAGCTTTCATCCGTGGATTTTTTATTTAAATTTATAAAAATCCCCCAAGAACAAATGTGGTTAAAGAACAAGATTGATTCGGCTGCGGAACGGGTGCGCAATAAACTTGAGGCGGTGGACATAAATGCTCTCAAGGTCTCGGATTATAATAAGCGCTACCTCAGGGATATGCTCCGAAATTTAGACAACAATCTGCAACTGCGTTGTTACAGTTTATGGTATGGTTTGAATCATGTGACTTTGCCCCTAAAAAATATCTCTTTTATTGATTACGGCGGAGGCTGCGGCATGTTAACGCTGCTTGCCAAAGAAATAGGGATAGGCACCGTTATTTATAATGATATCTATGAAGTTTCCTGCCATGACGCAAAAGCTATCGGGGATGCATTGGGAAACACGGCCGAGCATTATGTCAACGGCGACCTGCCAGCGGTGGAATCATATCTCAAGGACCATTCGTTGAAGTGCGACCTGCTTGTTTCCAATAATGTCATTGAGCACATTTACGATCCGGAAAATTTTCTGGCGGGCCTCGCCCGGCTTCCATTTGATCAATCTCTCAATGTTTTTTTAACGACGGATGCTAATTTCTTCAATCCCCTCAAGCATCTTTACATCATGCGTTTTCAACTGGAGATCGAGCGCAAGGATCGGCAGGAAAAATGGGGCGCCAAGCCTATCGACTGCCGCAATTCGTATTTCAAAGAAAGATACAAGATCATCCAGGGCCACGCGGAAAGTCTAAAGCAGAGACTTTCTTCAACAGAAATAAGAAGACTGTCCGCGGCGACGCGAGGAAAGACAAAACCGGATATTGAAAAAGCCGCTGATGAATATTGGCGGACAAAGCGTTTTCCGCAACCTTTAAGACACCCTACCAATACCTGTGATCCGTATACGGGCAACTGGACCGAGCATTTGGTAAACCCCTATGATTTTATCCGCATGCTTGAATCGAAAGGGTTCAAGACAGAACTGGCCAAAGGCTACTGTGGAAGATATCCCGGTGCCTTCAAGCAACTTATCGGCGACATTCTGAATATCTTTATATTTTCTCTCGGGAAATTCGGCATCTGTTTTGCCCCTTTTTATGGGATATACGGCCAAAAAACTAAAGCATGAAAAAGGTCCTGATCATTACGAGATTCTTTCCGCCTTTTCCGACTATGGGGTCCATCCGTCTGGGCGGCCTGGCAAAATATCTTCCCAAATTCAACTGGCAACCGATCATTTTGACGGCCAAGCTGCCGCAACCTCCGGACCCGCGCTTTCAAGTCATCGAAACGCATTACCCCGGGGACGTGTCTTCCTTGATCGCGAAGCGGCTGGGACTCAATCCTTCCCGTAAGCTTATCGACCAGGTAGGATTGCCGATGAGTATCCGCAGCACCAAGAACAAATTCATTTCTAAGATGATCGACATTATCGGCGGGATCCTCATTTATCCGGACGAGGAAAAAGAATGGCTTCCCTACGGGATCGAGGAAGGAAAGAAATTATTAAAGACCGGGGGAGTGGAGGCCATGATCAGCAGTTCCCCGCCTGTAACGGCCCATCTGATCGCCTCGGATCTTAAGAAATTTTCTTCTTTGCCATGGATCGCCGATCTGCGCGATCCCTGGTCACAAAATCATATTCATTATTACGATCCAGTCAGAAGACTGCGCGCCCGATCCCTTGAAACAAGGACCTTGTCCTCCGCCGATGCCCTTGTGACCGTTTCCGAACCCCTGGTCAAGAAACTACATCTCATTCATCGCGTTAAACATATTGTTCCCATCCCCAATGGCTTCGATCCGGAAGAATATATACCCACAAAATTAACAAATAAATTTACCATTACTTACACGGGCCGGATCCACCCGCGCTATTACAATGTGGACCTGTTCCTGCAGGCCCTGCACAATTTGATCAAGGCTAATCGTATCGATCCGCACGAGACCGAAGTCCGCTTCCTGGGCTTAAATCTGTTCTGGCTGGAACAAGAGATCAAAAAATACAAGCTAGACGGTGTTGTGCACATCCAAAAGCAAGCGGACCGCAAGGCTGCCCTGCAGATGCAAAGGGAGTCGCAGGTCCTGCTTATTTTCAGCTGGTCAGATCCCAAAGAACGGGGGATCTACACGGGAAAACTGTTCGAATATCTGGGCGCCAGGAGACCGATCCTTTCTGTCGGCGGGCACGGGGAAGATGTCATTGAGGAATTGCTTAAAGCGACAAAAAATGGATCCTTTGCCCAAGATTTGGCCACCCTGGAAGGTCTTTTAGCGGCCCTGTACGACCAATATAAAAAAAATGGTTTTGTTCCTCTGGACCGGGACGAAGAAAAAGTCGCGCAATACAGCCATATAGCCATGGCCAACCGGTTTGCCGATGTATTAAATACAATTACAACCTAAGAGAGGGCGGACATGCGTAAGCACACTTTTGTCTTTACTTTATTTTCCAGCCTCGGTGATTTTATCGTCATGGGGGATTTGATCCAAAAGATCGAAAAACTCCTGCCCGGCTCGCAATGCCTGGCCGCCCACCGCAACAATCCGCACGTCACCAAATGGAAATATCCTGATCCGCAGGAGCATTTTTTCAACATCTATAACCCCAAAGAGTTTTATAAATTACTGCTCAAATTACGATCGGCAAAAAAAGAAGGCTATACAGTTCTAGGGTTGCAGCAGGCACCCGGATCCCTTCAGGGGTTTTCATTCTTGAAATTCCTGCAATGCCTGGGAGGTCTTGATTACACCGCGGATTTCAACCTTTATAACGCTGACATCGTTACTCCTCCGGATGGTACATACATCCTGGACAGGCATTTGAATCAAATACGCGATATCTGTAAGATCGATATTCCGGCAACGGCTTATCAATTGGAATTGCCGATAACCTTTACGCCCTCATCCAAAGGCGCGGGAGGGAGACTGATCGGCATTCACCCTTGGAGCAGGCGCGGGCATCTATCCTGTTTTGTCTGGCCAAGGCCCCGATGGGTAGAGCTGATAAAAACCCTTCTGCAGGATCCGCAGAACAATATCCTTATCTTCGGCAAAGACCCTGCTTTTGATTCTTTCAAAGAAACAGTCCGAGAACTGGAAAATTCCCAGCGGATCCAATTCAAGGCCAACACGTCCGTTGCCGACCTTATTTCGACGATAGACGCGCTTGACCTGCTTGTCAGCGTAAATACCTCTGTGGTTCACATCGGGAACGCATTAAAGAAGGATATGGTTATTTTGTGCGGGCCGACATTCGATCTGTGGATACCTAAAGGGGAAAGGATTAAAACGGTACAAGACGCTCAGGCAAGCTTTCCTGGGTCAGATAAATACATTAACGATGACAGATTTCCAAGCATTGACCGCATCCGACTGGAAGATGTTGTGAAGGCCACAAACGCCCTGCAAAAGTCTTCTTAAAGATACCGCTCGATCTTACCGCTGATCTTTTCGAAATTTACCTTGAACTTCTCCGCCTTTCGCCCGAAACATACGCCCAATTGCTCATGCAGGGCCACCTGATCAAGGTCCACATGGCGCTGCTTGATCACTTCGGCGGTGTCCATGTAGCGAACGCCTGAACCCGAAATACCGACGACCGTAACGCCGACCGTGCCTTGCTTTAAAAGCAGGACACCGGCCGCGCCGACTTCTTTTCCGAAATTCACGTCATACGCCGAAGAATGTCCGCAACGGACCAAATGGCCTGGTGTCACGGGACGCACTTCGGGGGCCACATTGATGCCCGGCACAAAGAGGCCGTGTTTCTTAAAGAATTCCTTGATGTCGGGATCAGCCTTAAAGCGCTTGGAAAGTTGGTCGCAGACATATTTGGCCGCACCGGCGAGCCGTTTATGACCGAAGGCATCCACGCCCGCGGATTCATCCACAAGCTCGGAACCGTCCGCGTTCTTCAATCCTTCCGCCACCACGATCAGATAAGCCCCGGCCCGGACATCACTCTGGGCGATCCGTTCGGTATAGCGCTTTTTAGCGTGGGCATAAAGCACGTCGAAATCGACTGGAATTTCCGGTATCAGGACAGCATCAGCATCCGCCGCCACACCTCCGCGGAAGGCCGTGTGCCCCGCATAACGGCCAAAGACCTCCACAGCCACGATGCGGTTATGCGTATAAGCGGTTGTTTTCAATTCCTCCACAAAGGAGGCGATACGGTTAATGGTCGAATCAGCCCCGACGGAATAGCTCTGCAGGTCAAGGTCCATGGTCTTGGGTGCATGGACGCATTTGATGCCCTGCTGCGAAAGGTCCACCATGACGCTGCCGGAATCATCGCCGCCGCTTATCAAAAGGCCATCAATGCCGAATTTCTTCAGGCCTTGCTTGATGCGTTCGTATTTTTGGGGATCTTCGATCTTCTTGATCTTGACCCGGGAATGGCCCGCTTCGGACCCGGCCAGGTTGGCATCGATCCGATCGATGCGATGGGGGGTAAGCTCGACCAATGTATCGGTATCCACGAGATTATAAAGGCCCGCGTAACCGTTGGGGATGATAAAACACTTTAAACCGTTCTGGAGGGCTGCCAGGGAAGCGCCTTTGATGACACCATTGAGGCCTCCGCAGTCTCCGCCGCTGGTAAGAATGCCGATATTTTTCATGCGCTCAATCCTTTGCTTAAATTTTTGGAAGTATGCGGGTATAGTACCAAATCAATGTGTATTTGTGAAGGATTTTCACGAATTTCATTCTTTACACCCCCATGGAAATCTGATATATTGAAGCACGTTTTTTAATTTTCGGAAGATATTGTGCGGCATGGCTTAAGGAAACTGCTGGCGTAGCTCAGTTGGTAGAGCAGCTGATTTGTAATCAGCGGGTCGGGGGTTCAACTCCTCTCGCCAGCTCCAATAACGCCAGCGAGCAATAACGCTGATCGGACAGCATTTGCTTATCCGATAATAACTATGGCTGCAAGTACGCTCCTTGTTCTTTCCAATAAAGCTTTAATGTCATCAAGAGCAGCCCTATCCTCCCAACATC
>CAZCLW010000037.1:14415-22130 GCA_964499685.1 uncultured Planctomycetales bacterium | reverse complement strand
GCGCTTGATCATCCGCAGGCGCAAAATGGGGAAATTCTTTCACGCGGTATACGGTTCTCCGGAAACAAAAAAGCAGTTGATCGTAAAGATCCTTAAAAGCGGCAAGCTTAAGCGGTCAGAAGCGGTCTTTGTGGGGGATTCGGTCAATGACTTGGAGGGGGCGGCAAGGGCGGGGATCCCGTTTATCGGCCGCATCCATAAGGGGCCGGCCAATCCTTTCGCAAAAAATCGCCAAGTCCTTGGGATCATTAGGGATTTAACCGAATTGGAACCCTTAATTACTAAGCTTAATAATACTTAATTTTTAATATACATATTAAGCCTTTTTGGCTATAATAACCTTAATTTTCCAAATTTAATCCTCAAACCCACAGGAAAATCATGGCTTTAAAAGTCCTTTTAGTCTATCCCAATCTCCGGGGGATGAATATGCTTCCTCCGGCGATCGGCCTTTTGTCGGCGGTCCTTAAGCGAAGCGGTTTTACCGTTAGGCTTTTTGATACGACGTATTATGAAAAGCTTGGTGATGACCATGCCGAAGCGGACTCTGACAAGATGAAGGTCGACAAGTTGATGGCCCGCCCTTTCAAGATGCCGCAGGAAGTAACCCTCAAGACGACCAATGTTTTCGATGATTTCAAAACGGAAGTTTCCTCTTTTCAGCCCGATCTTATCGGTATGTCCTGTACCGAGGACATGTTTCTGCTGGGCATCAGGCTGATCCGTTCTTTGGGAGCAAAACGGCCGCTCACCATTTTAGGCGGTGTATTTGCCACGTTCGCCCCGAACCTCGCCCTGACTTATCCGGAGATCGATATCGTCTGCAAAGGGGAAGGGGAAGATGCCCTGAATACACTGTGTCACCGTCTGGAAAAAGGGCAGAATTACGACGATGTCCCAAATCTCTGGATCAAAAAGAAAGACGGCACCATCAAGATCAACAAGACACAAATGACGGACATGAACGCCAATCCGCTGATCGACATGACCATCTTCGAAGAGGCACGCTTTTACCGGCCGATGGGCGGGCGGGTCTGGCGCATGTTCCCGGTCGAGACCTTCCGCGGCTGTCCTTATAAATGCACATTTTGCAATTCACCTTCACAGATGCGCTTGTACCAAGAGGAAGAAGGGAAGTCCTATCTTCGCCGGAAAACATGGGATAATTTGCGCCGCGAGCTTCTATATTACAAGAATGAAATGAAAGCGGAGTATCTTTATTTCTGGGCCGACACATTTTTTTCCTGGAAAAAGGGTGAGTTTGAGGAATTCGCGGAAATGTATAAAGATATCGGGCTGCCGTTCTGGTGTCAGACACGCATCGAGACCGTCACGGAAGAAAGGTTCAAACTTTTGAAGGACATCGGCTGTGCCCGTATTTCCTTCGGCATCGAACACGGCAATGAATTGTACCGCAAGGAGGTTCTGGACCGGCCTGTTTCCAATGAACTGATGATCAAGAATTTCAAGATCGTACGGGATGTGGGCATTCCTTTCAGCGTCAACAACATCATGGGTTTTCCGTATGAAACGTATGACATGGCCTTCGATACGATACGCCTGAACCGTCAGATCGACGCCAATGACCGCAACGCGTATGCCTTCACGCCTTTTGCCGGAACGCCGCTGCGCCGTATCTGTAATCAACTGGGTTACACGAAAGAAACTGATATCGTTCATTCCATTTTTGTCAATGGATCACTCCTGAAAATGCCGCAATTCCCGCAGCAGAAGATAAATAATCTGTTAAAGACATTCAATATGTACGTGAAATTTCCCTTATCCCGCTGGCCGGACATCAAGCGCGCGGAAGAAGATACCCCGGAAGGCAACCGTATTTTCCAGGAATTAAAAAACGAGTTCATTACGCGTTTTTGGCAGAAGGACGATCAAGATTTTGAGGCCGCGGCCATGGAAAAAAGCGCCGGCGCGCCCATAAACCAGTAAGCGCGTCGTCAACTTTTAACTTACATTTTGAAACAAAAACGGCTGTGATCGGGGACCGATCACGCTTTTTTTTATAGGCCTGCCTGCCGCCCGCCTGCCGGACGGCCAGGGCAGGCAGGGAGCAGGAATGTCCAAGACGATCGCCATCACGACCAGCACTTTCGGCCAATATGATATTCAACCGCTCAAAGTGCTCGAGGAAAACAAGATCCATTTTAAGCTCAACCCCTTGGGCCGGCCGTTAAAGCCTTCCGAGGTTGCGGGGTTCCTTGATGGATGTATCGGTGTTATTGCTGGCACCGAGATCTATAGCCGGGGAACGCTGCAGAAGCTGCAGGGGCTGAAGGTCATTTCACGCTGCGGCTCCGGCACGGACAACATCGATCTTAAGACATGCAGGCAAAAGGGTATCCGGATTTTCAATACGCCCCAAGGCATCGAGCGGGCGGTCGCCGAATTGGTCCTGGGTCTTATGTTAAGCCTTTTGCGTCAGATCAATGTCATGGACAGCCGCTTGCACCGGGGTGAATGGAAGAAGGTCATGGGTGAACTTCTCCTCAATAAAACCGTCGGGCTTATCGGTTTCGGCCAGGTGGGACAGGAGGTGGGCCGCTTGGCCCAGGCCTTGGGCGCCAAGGTCATTTATTGCGATCCTAAAGTCAATAAGCGAGCGGGCGCCACCAAAGTCGAATTCAAAAAACTGCTTAAAAACGCCGATATCGTGAGCCTTCATGTTCCGCTTGTTCCCGCAACCAAACATCTGATCAACGAAGAGCGTCTGACATTAATGAAAAAGAATGCCATTCTGATCAATACATCCCGCGGCGGGATCGTGGACGAGAGTGCTTTGTACGCGGCGCTTAAAAATAACCGCCTGGCTGCGGCCGCCCTGGATGTTTTTGAGCAGGAGCCCTATTTCGGGAATTTGACTGAGCTTTCCAATGTCATTTTGACGCCTCATGCGGGCTCTTATGCCAAAGAGGCGCGCATCGGAATGGAAATTCAATCCGTAATAAATCTTTTGCAAGGATTAAAGGCGGTGAAGAAATGAAGGTCTTTTTGACCGGCGCCTCGGGCATGTTGGCGGCGGAAGTCGTGCCTCATTTGCTGGCAAACGGCCACACCGTTGTCCAGACGGACCTGCGCCAACGGCTGCCGGAGATCATCGGTCTGGATATTCTGGATTATGCCAGGGTGAAAAAACTGATCGACGAGCATAATCCTGATTTTGTATTCCATCTGGCCGCCGAAACGAATGTCGATCTGTGCGAGCAGAAGCCTGATCATGCCTTCCGCACCAATGCCGAAGGCACGGAAAATCTTGCGGTTTATTGCAAGGAAAAGAACGTGCCGATGCTTTATATCAGTACCAGCGCGGTCTTTTACGGCGATCGTGAACCTTCCAAGCCTTATGTGGAAAGCGACACGCCTAGGCCGAGGAATCTTTACGGCGAGAGCAAATTAAAAGGCGAGATCGCGGTGCAGAAACTGCTGCAGAAGTATTTCATCATCCGCGCCGGGTGGATGGTGGGTGGATGGGAGCTGGACAAAAAGTTCGTGTACAAGATCGTCCAGCAGATCAAAGAAGGCAAGACGGAGCTGATGGCCGTCAGCGATATTTTCGGCACACCGACCTTTACTAAGGATTTTGCCAAGAACCTTTTAACGGTCATCGAAAGCGGCCGTTACGGCTTATACCACATGGCGAACAAGGGTGTGTGTTCGCGTTATGATATGGCCCTTAAGATCGTTGAATTTATGGGCCAGCAGAGAAAAGTGAAGGTGAAGCCCGTCGGATCGGAAAAATTCCCTCTTCCGGCGCCGCGCGGTTCGGAAATGATCCAAAATGAAAAACTAGAACAGCTTGGCCTGAACCATATGCCGCGGTGGGAAGATTCTCTGCGGGAATATATCCTCACGAACAAAGATAAGTAGGAGTACGCAGTGAGCGAAAAGGTAAGTGTTGTTATCCCCGCGTATAATAAAGCCGAATGGACGGCACAAACGGTGGACAGCGTCCTGCGTCAGACCTATCCTGACATTGAGATCATCGTGGTGGATGACGGTTCCACGGACAACACGCGTGAGCGCATGGCCACCTACGGTCACAAGATCCAGTATGTGCGTAAAGAAAATGGCGGGGCCTGCAGCGCGCGCAACGAAGGTATCCGCCGATCGAGCGGCGACTTCATTGCTTTTCTTGATTGCGATGATCTTTACCTTGAAGATAAGATCGAGTTGAGCGTGAAATATCTCAGGGAAAATCCGCGATTCAGTTTCGTGCACACGGCCGTTCATTTTATCGACGACCAAAACAACATTGTGGGTTACCGCTCGCATCCGAACAGCCGTTATGAAGGCTGGATCGCCCGCCGCCTGATCCTGGGGAATTATATATGCAACTCGACCATTGTGGCCCGCCGGGAAGCGCTTCAGGCGGCCGGTTTTTTTGACGAAACTTTCTTTATGCCGGCCGATTGGGACCTGTGGTTGCGCCTGGCCGATGTCGGCGAGGTCGGTTTCATCAATAAGCCTTTGACCAAATATCGCGTGAGCGCGCATTATATCCTTAAGAATTTGGAGAAATCGCAGGAAGAGGAGGGTGTCGTTCTGGATAAATTTTTCCGGCGGCATCCTGAAATCAACGGACAGTTCCGTAAACATGTGATCTCCAATCTGCACCTGCGTTACGCCCTGGCGCATTTCTTGAAAAGCAATACACCCCGTTCCCGAAAAGAATTCCGGTTGTCGCTTAAGACATGCCCGTTCAACGCAAAGGCCGTCTTGCTTTGGGCCTATGCGCAGGCCGCTCCGGGCTTGTTGCGCCGTCATTTAGAAAAGAAGAATGGAATCGCAGCCCAATAAGATCAGAACGGTGGCCCTTGTCTGCACGGCCTTGAATGTTTTAGGTGGGCTTAGCCGGCATATCCTGCAGCTTTATCTGCATCTTAACCGCAAAAAGTTCCGGGTCATCATCGTCTATTTTTCCAAAAACAAAACCGCGGTCGAGCCATTCTTTATCCAGGGCGGCGTGAGGCGCGAAGATTTGTTCTTTGTCCCGCTATCGGGGGCTGATCTTTTTCTGTCCGGCATCCTCGGCCTGGCCCGCGTCTTCCGTTCGGAGAATGTCGACGTGGTGCATACATTCCTTCTGCACAGCGATATATTGGGATTTGCGGCCGGGCAATATGCCGGCGTCAAACGTTTCATCTCATCCGTGGAAGGGAAGCTTCTGCCCGATGAAGTCAATGGCGTAGGCAAAGTAAAACAGTTTGTCTACGGGTTCTTTAACCGGGAATTAAGGAAATCGTTCGATCTTACGGTCACCGTCTCGGAAGAGTTGAAAGCCGAAGTCCTGCGGACCGCCCCGCGGATAAAGGACATCAGCGTGATCCCGGTCGGTGTTTCCAGTACTGTTCCTTATGAGCAATTGCAGAGGAGAAGCCATCCTTCTTATTTTGTGATCGGATGTCTTTCGCAATTGAGCAAAGACAAGGGCGTGGAGCATCTTATCCGGGCGGTCCCTTATGTGCGCTCGAAATTCCCCCAAGCGCGCTTTTTGATCGCCGGCGCAGGGGAAGAAGAGCAGAATCTAAAAAAACTGGCCATGCATTTAAACGTTGAAGAGCATGTTTCTTTTTTAGGCTGGGTAAAGGACGCCCAGACCTTTCTCCTGGGAACGGATATTTTTGTGATGCCTTCCTTGCGCGAAGGGTGCCCGGCCGCGCTGCTGGAGGCTTTGAGCCTGGCCCGGCCGGCGGTCGGTTTTGATGTCCCCGGTATCAAAGAGATCATCCGTCACGGTGAGAACGGCATCCTTGTTGAGCCGTTTGACGTCGAGCAGATGGCCAAAGAGATCGTGGCCCTCTGCCGGGACCTGGACTATGCCCAGCGTCTGGGCCGCCGGGGAAAAGAGCTGGTCGAAAAAAAGTACAGCATACAGGCAGAAATGGAAAAGATCGAAAACGAATATTCCAGGCTGTGTTTCCATGGATAAAAAGATTGTTCCCTATCTGATCTGTCCCACTTGTTCCGTCGATCGGTGGACGCTGGATGCGTATGAACAGCAAGAGGGCCGCGTCCGTACCGGCCGTCTTGTCTGCGGCCATTGCGCGGTATGGTACCGTATAGAAGGGGGAATCCTGGACCTGCTTCCTTTGTCGTTAAGGTCCACCGATCGGTACGCTCATTTTGCGCGAGTTCATAATGTCCCGTTCAATCAGCCCGGTGCACTAGCGGGTCAGGACGAAAAAAGACAGCAAATGGAATTCTTTCAGCGCTGCTGCCATAACTATGAAAAGAAGATCGTGAACAATAATTTTTATAAGGCTTTTTACGAAATCGACCTGCAGGAATGGATGGGAAGAAAAGTACGGAACAACGCCCTGTTCCTGGACGTTGGATGCGGGACCGGAAAACAGTCGCTGATCCTTTCCTGCGGCGGGGCGCGGGTGATCGGTATCGATCTTTCCGAGCCGATGCTTTCCTTGGCCAAACAAAAAGCAGATATGGCCGGACAAGGGGATTCCGTTGACTATATTCTGGCGGACGGCGAAAACCCGCCGTTCAAGGACGGCATTTTTGACGGATGCATCCTGTGCGGGACCATTCATCATTTTGCGGACCCGGCCTCGGCCCTTGTCAATCTGACCAGAAAGATAAAAAAGGGCGGGATTTTTTATTCCAACGATCCGCATAAAAGCGCGCTGCGGTTCATTTTTGATTTCATGATGAAGATCTGGCCGTTGTATGAAGATCAGGCGGGCAAGACGCCCGTCATTTCGCGGGCGCAAATGAAAGAATGGCTGCAGAAGGCGGACATCCAGGGCCGGATACGGGTCTCGATCTATTTGCCGCCGCACTTTTTGCATTATTTAAGCGTGGGGACGAATAAGTTTTTACTGAGATTAACGGACAAGTTTTTCGGCGCCCTGCCCGTCCTCCGGGAACAGGGCGGCGCGATCACCGTTGATGGGGTTAAAAATTAACATGGATCTTTCCCGATATCGCAACCTTGTTTATGTCTGGTCGTATGTTTTGTTTGTTGTCCTTGTCCTGGGCGCGATCCTGTATTATCGTCCGGGATGGGGGTTCATGGACGATTACGGCAATCGCTCGACGGCGGCGGAATTCTGGAAAGGCGACGGCCAGACCGGGTCGTTTGCGCATTTATTGAAGAACGACAGCGCCTACGGCCGTTTCCGTCCGCTTTATTTTGTTTGGATCGTCAGCATTTATTATATTTTTCAAGACCATCCGCTCTTTATTTATTTGACCATTACGACAATCGGCCTTCTGGTTCTCGTCTTATGGGGAAAGATCCTACAGCTATTATTTCCCGTAAAGGAGGATCAGCGGCTTTTTACGCTTCTCGTGTATCCTTTGAGCTTTTTTATTTTTACGCCTTTTTGGAACAGTTTCATGTATATTTCGACCCTGGAAAAGTTCGTGTATTGGTTCAGCGCACCGGCCGTGTATTTTTTTATCCGGGCTTATGAAGAGAAAAAAATACTGGTTTGTTTGATCGCACTATTCTGGTCTGTCCTGGGCACACTCGGCAAGGAGACGGGGGTCGCGCTGCTGATCGTCTTTGCGGCTTATGCCGGTTTGGACTTATGTTTCCGAAAAGAAAACAGAAGATTCTCCTTCACGGTCTTGGCGATCGTTTTGAGTTTTTTCATTCCGTATTACCTGCTGATCAAAGCTCTTTTTTCCGGAAGCTATACGGTAGGCTATCAGCAAAACCTAAACCTTTCGTCCGTCATCCA
>CAZCLW010000037.1:0-14405 GCA_964499685.1 uncultured Planctomycetales bacterium | reverse complement strand
GGTCGGTGCTCCTGGCTCCATTAAGGTCCTTTTGTTTCTCGCCCTCACATTTTTTGCGGTCGGTCTTATCCGGATGAAGAGGACCGGAGCAAAAGAATATTCGATTCTATTGCCTCTTTTTGTGATCGTTTATCTGGGTGTCCTGGCCCCGTGGAAATATGTCAATTATCTGTTGGCGCCTTTGGCGCCTTTTGTTATCGGGATGCTTTATCCGGCTTATCAGTTTTTGCAGGAGCGTAGATATTTAAAACAAGCGATGCCTTTGGCGGTCGTTGCTGTATCTTTTTTGTTCCTGTTCGGGATCATCATGCCGCGTATTTCCAAGATGGCGGATAAGCGTAAAGTCGTCGAATTCCTAAGAGGATTCAAGCAGGAGCAGCCCGATGCCGGTTATTTCTTTTCGCAGCCGTTCGAAGAGACGGCAACCCTTTTATCGTTTTTCAGCGGTTTGACCATTGAGTATCTGCGGGATGGACGGCTGGACCAAGGCGACCTCGCCGCCAGGGAGCAGAATTATCTGATCTATAATGATGAGACCTTGCCCGTATCGCTTGAAGATGTGCGAGCGGGAACGCCGGTCTACCGAAGCGGCACCTGGATCATCGTTCCCGTGGAGCCGGAGGCAGGTTTATCCCGGCCCTTTACCGCCGAATTCCCCAGGAATTTCCTGGAACGATTGAAAGACCGTCTAAAAAAACTCTAACGTGAGGCCCCTATGAGCGACAAAAAAATTTCCGTCATTGTTCCGGTCTATAACGAAGAAGGCAACCTGGAAGAGTTCTATCGGCAATTGATCGCCGCTTTGCGCAAAATACCTTACCGTTTTGATGTCCTTTTCGTGGATGACGGCAGCCGGGATGCCTCTTGGTCCATCATCAGCCGTTTGGGCCAAAAGGACAGGGCGGTCCGGGGAATCGCTTTATCGCGTAATTTCGGCCAGCAGGCCGCGTTAAGCGCGGGGCTGGAGCATGTCCAGGCCGATGCGGTCATCATGATGGATGCCGATCTCCAGCATCCGCCCGAACTCATTGCGGAGATGATCAAAAAGTGGGAGGAGGGGTATGACGTCGTCTATACCATTCGGGAAGAGACCAAAAATATTTCCTGGATCAAAAAGATCAGCTCCGATTTTTTTTATTATTTATTCGGCAAACTTTCGGGAAACCATCTTCCGGCCGGGACGGCAGATTTCAGGCTCATATCGGCGGATGTGCTGCGCAATTTGGCCGGCTTCAGGGAACGGACACGGTTTTTAAGGGGCTTGATCAGCTGGATGGGATACCGCTCCGCCGGGATCCGTTATAAGGCGGAAGCCCGGCACAGCGGCCGGTCCCAGTATTCGCCTTTCAAGATGATCAAGTTCGCCTTTTCCGGGATATCTTCATTTTCGACCATGCCGCTTTATCTGGCCGCGGTCTTGGGGGCGGTCATTTCTTTTTTTAGTTTCGTGTACGCCCTGTACGCCATCTATGCGCGGGTGGTCAATAATCAGGTCGTTCCCGGCTGGGCGTCCATTCTCGTTTCCGTTCTTTTTCTGGGCGGCATTCAACTGCTCGCGATTGGCATATTGGGTGAATACCTAGCCAAGGTCTACGAAGAAGTGAAAGGCCGTCCGCTGTATATCGTGCGTGACCGCATTAATCAAGAATAAAATCAAAAGAACGTTCATGAACGAAAAACGCACTGCTGTGGACATAGGTTATCTGATCGACAAGATCGGCATGTTCTTGCTGCTCCTGTGCGGCCTGGGGTATTTTCTTAATCCCCGCCGGTTTGCGGAGTGGCATGTCCAGTTTTCTTTCCTGGATTTTCCGGTCTTTGTCGGTGAGATCACCCTGTTTTTATGTCTTATTCTGTTGGGCCTTAAGCGCTATTTGTGCCCGACGCCATGGAAGAAATGGCATGCGGCAGTGCTGTTCTATGTTCTGTTCGTGGTGGGGAAAGCCTGGATCGGTTATTCAACCTGGGGCCCGCTGGCCCTGCGGGACTCGGCCATGATGTATTATCCTTTGTTCGCCTTATTCGCCTATTCATTCTTCCGTCAGGAATTTTTCAGGGATGCCAAGGTGATCTTGATCGGCATCGGAACCGCCCTGATCGCCTTAAAATTCTTTTGGTCTTATGAATATTTTCTTTTAATGGCCGTGATCTTGACTTTCCTTCTGATTAAGGCCTATCCGGAAAAGCGGGTCAGGTGGATTCTTTGGGGCCTGTTGCTGTTAGCCATTCCTTACCAGAAATTCTTTACGGGATCAAGGACCATGCTTCTGGGCCTGATCGCCAGCATGTTGTTTTGTTTTATTGCTTTATTTTATGTTATTCCGCTGCGGGCGCGATATAAGGGGTTGATTCTGGCGGTGGCAGCCGGCCTCATTGTTTGGGGCGTTAAGACCAGTTTTGACCCGTACAAACTGGAGGCCATGTTCAATATCGACGCGTTTGTCCGGACCATGAGGATCCAGCAGGAGGAATTGGACTTCCGGAAGAAAAATTTTGTTCCCGTCCGAAAAGATGTCGAAGACCTGCGGCTTTACAATCCGGAAGGCGTGAACGATCCTGGCGACTATGCCATGAGCCATTCTGAATATTATGTTGCTGAGAGTGTCGATTGGTCTCCCGAGCTTGACAGCGCGATAGGGAACGTAAGTTTCCGGCTTCATATCTGGCGGGACATGATCGATCAGATGATGGAGGCCAAGCCGATCGCGGGATTTGATTTCGGCATGCCTTTGCGTTCTCCGCGCATTGAGATGCTCAGTTTTGCCGTGGAGGTCTGGAACCGGGACGGATGGATAGGCGCTCACAATTCATTCCTGTATTTAATCTACCGGGCCGGCATAATCGGCGTGGTCCTTTTTGTCATGCTTTTGATGGGATTTGTTTATCTGATCAGACGTTCCTTAAAAAACAGATCGGTCGCAGGGATTTTACTTTGCGGGATCATCATTTTTTGGCTGGTAGCGGCTAACTTCCTGATGATCTTTGAGCTGCCGTATAATGCGATCCCCCTGTGGGCCCTGATCGGAGCGGTTTTTGCCTATTTGATCAAACCGCAAGCCCAGGAGCGGCTTGTATTAGATGCGACGACTGCTTCGCAATTAACGTATTTGATCGATAAAATCGGACTGTATATTCTGGCTGTCTGCGCCTTAGGTTATATGCTGAATGCGCGCCGGTTCGCCGAAATATTTGTGCAATTGCCTTATCTTGATTTTCCCATCTTTATCGGAGAGGTAGCCATTTTCTTATGTCTTTTTCTTTTGACGGTCAAGTGGCTGATCGAGCCGCCGGTATGGCGGCGATGGTTTATTTTGCCCGTTCTTTACGCGGTATTTGTTGTTGTGAAGGCGTTGACCGGATATATTGCCTGGGGCCCGCTGGCCTTACGGGATTCAGCGCTGATGTATTATCCGGTCTGTATATTGTTCGGGCATACCTTTTATCGCGCTGAGTTCTTTGGTCGATGGACTGTTCTGTTGGGTATCGGGGTGATCATGTTCGCGCTCAGGCTTTCGGTCTTTTATGAGTATTTTTTGCTCATGGCCGTTGTTGTTGCTTTTCTTTTGATACGCGCGTATCCGGAAAAAAATGTCCGATGGTTGCTCGGCCTGTTGTTGCTGCTGGTCATACCCTATCAGGAATTCTTTAAGGGATCCCGCACCATGATTTTGGGTTTGTTCTTTAGCGGTGTTTTTTGCTTGGCGGCGTTTTCTTTCACGTGGCCCGTCAAACGACGATACAAGCTGTTGACTTTATTGTTATTCGCCGTGTTTATGATTTACGGTGTGGCCAAATATGGGGATGTATACAAGGTGCGTACATTGCTTAATATTACTTATTATAAAAATATGCTCAGTGTTCTTGCCGAGCGGAAAAAATATTATGTTCCGCAGGAGATCAAGACGTTGCGGCTTTATAATCCGGAATCAAGCGGCAAGGCGGATATTGCCGAACAAAAGGAAGAAAGAGAACAAGCGGAAGATAGTGAAGAAGAGGTCGTTATGATCGCCGCGCAAGACGTAAATGCATTTGCCTCTGAGACCGCGGGCTCTTTTGTAGCCTCCGCTCCCAAACCGCCTGTTTCATTCGCAAATATAGATCTCGGACCCGAGGTGCAGGAGCCCCAAAAGGAGTCCGATACCAGCAGCGCTGTATATGGCACCCTCTCGTCTAAAGCCCAACAGTTAAAAAGAGAGCACGATATCAGCAGTGTTTACGGCAACATTACTTTCCGCGTCCTGATCTGGAGGGACATGATCGATCAGATGCTGGAATTCAGGCCCTGGCTGGGTTTCGATTTCGGCAAGCCTTTGCGCTCACCCAGTATCGAGATGCTTCATATTGCCCTTGATGAATGGCAACGCGACGGATGGATAGGGGCCCACAATTCGTTTTTGCATATTATTTATCGCGCGGGACTTGTCGGTATCCTTTTTATCGTCAGTCTTCTGCTGGGCTTTTCTTATCTGGTGACTGAATCCCTGAAAAGGAGATCGGCGGTCGGCATTCTATGCTGCGCGGTACTTATTTTTTGGTTTTTTTCGGCCAATTTCCTGTTGATCCTGGAATTGCCTTATAACGCCATTCCGATCTGGACATTGTTCGGACTGACCTTGGCCTACTTGAGCGGCGGCAAGGAGAAGGCTGCATGAAGATCCTCATAGTGCATAATTCTTATCAGTTTCGTGGTGGTGAGGATGAGGTTGTTAGATCAGAAATGAAAATGCTTCGTGGTCATGGGCATAAAATCGTTCTATATCGGCGCAAAAATCGGGAATTAGGCGTCAAAATCCGCTTTATAAAGTGGTTCTTGCGTCGTTTTATACTCAAACAGCCGAACCGGGTGGATTCTAAAACGGAATATGAGCGCGCGCGCAGGGAAATACAGAAAGAAAAGCCAGATATCGTGCATATCCACAATACGTTCTATGTGATCAACCGTTCGATCTATCAGGCCTGCCGCGACGAAAATGTGCCGGTCGTTCAATCCCTGCATAATTACCGCTTTTTATGCCCCATCGCCATTTTTTGGCGTCCTGCCAAAGGCGTGTGCGAAGATTGTTTGGAAGCCGGCAATTTTCAGCCGGCGATCAAGAACCGCTGCTGGAAAAACAGCACTCTTCATTCCATGTTTCTGGCAGACCTTGTGAAAAGTTATCGCGAAAATAGCTTCTTAAAGACTCACGTTGATCATTTTATCGTTTTGAACGAATTCAGCCGGAACAAATATCAGGAGAACGGGTTTAAGGATTGTAAGTTCTCGATCAAGCCGCAATTTCTTCATTTTGATCCCGGCGCTCCCCTAAAGCGAGCCGACTATTGTCTTTATGCTGGAGGATTCTTTCAATATAAAGGCGTGACGACACTTCTTAAGGCTTGGCAGAAGTTCCATGGGAAATATCA
The DNA here is from genome assembly GCA_964499685.1 of uncultured Planctomycetales bacterium. Lineage (GTDB taxonomy): Bacteria > Omnitrophota > Gorgyraeia > Zapsychrales > GWA2-47-8 > CAZCLW01. The sequence goes on along the minus strand of CAZCLW010000037.1, from coordinate 9,002 downwards.
GCTTAAATTACTTGGCAAAGGTCCATTATTAAAAGAATTAGCAAAAAAATATAGCGCTTCAAATATCGAATTTGTCGGCCAAAAGAAACCAAAGGAAACTATGGAATATATGAAGAAATCCCTTTTTATTATTGTTTCTTCTGAATGCTATGAAGCAGGTCCGCGGGTTATTATCGAGGCCTTTGCATGCGGAATTCCCGTTCTTGGAAGCAGCTTTATTGGACCCATTAAAGAGCTTATCAGAGAAGGCAAGAACGGTTTAATTTTTAAAGGAGGAGACCCAAGTGATTTGGCCGCCAAGGCCGAATTTTTGCTTCAGAACAGGGAAAAAACTCTCGAGATGGGTCGTAATGCCCGAGAAGAATTTGAAGAAAAATATACGATGGAAAAAAATTATCCTTTGTTGGAAAAAATTTATAACGATGTTCTGAATTCCCGGAAAGACCATGGACGATCATAAGCGTTTCGATATTCTGGGCGTGCGCGTTTCGGCTATTGATCTCGCGCAGGCCTGTGCGATCATTGACGGGTTTATCGCGCATAAGAAAAAGGCCTATGTGTGTGTTGCGCCGGTTTCGACCATTATCAGCTGTCAGGAAGACAAGGAGTACTGTCGCGTGGTCAATGAGGCGGATATGGTCACTCCTGACGGCATGCCGGTCGTTTGGTTCGCACGGATGAAGGGACACAGGAATGTCGGCCGGACCTACGGCCCGGATCTGATGTTGGCCATGTGTGAAGAGGGGCTGGCCAAGGGGTATAAACATTATTTTTACGGCGGAATGGAAGAATCTTCCCGCAGATTGGAAGAGCGGCTCAGGGCGCAGTTTCCGGGGATCGTTGTCGCAGGACGCCAGGCACCGCCTTTCCGGGACCTTTCCCCGCGGGAAGAGCAGGAGGCGATCGAAAAGATCAATCAGGCCGAGCCGGACATCTTGTGGATAGGCCTGGGCTCTCCAAAACAAGACTTTTGGATGGGTCGAAATCGTGGTAAACTAAACGCTTCAATCTTGATCGGTGTAGGTGCGGCTTTTGATTTTTTATCCGGGAAGAAACCCCAGGCCCCGCGCTGGATGCAGCGTTCCGGGCTGGAGTGGTTGTTCCGGCTTTGCTGTGAGCCGCGGCGGCTCTGGCGCAGGTATCTTATCGGAAACACAAAATTCATCTATTTAGTGATCAAAGATATTTTCCGTCAAGGATGGTCTAATGGCTAAGTTTACCCGACGAACCCTCATTAAACTGGCTTATATCTCGATCGATGTATTTTTCATCGGCCTGGCCCTTTATATGGCGTCCTGGTTCAATGAAGGGAAGATGCATTTTGATCTCACTGTCCCGAATTTATTCTTAAGTGAGGTCAATCCCTTCCGGACGGTGTTCCTTTCCTGGATTTTTGTCCTTATCCTTATTCTTAATTCCAACGGCCTCTATCAGACGCGGCGCGATGTCTTGGAGGGCATCGAGCTTTGGCTAGTGGTCAAGTCGGTGGTTTGGTCCTCTATCAGCATGGTCGTGTTCATTTACATCACCAAAATGGAGGGTTTTCCCCGGAGCATCTTTGTCACGGCAACTTTTTTTAACATTATCGTCTTATTTGCCTGGAGGTATTTTAAGCGGCGTTTCGTGGAGTCGCTGGTCGCCAGCGGCTATAACAATGACAATGTCCTGATCGTGGGTGCCGGAAAAGTGGGGTTACTGTTGCAGGAAGAGATCAGCCGCCGTCCGGGACTGGGGCTGCGCGTTGTCGGCTTTTTGGATGATTTCAAAGCAAGCGATCCTAATGCTTCCGTGAAGATACTCGGCAAGTTGGCCGAGCTTATGGATATTGCCCGGCGGGAATTTGTCCATAAGATCTTCATCACCATCCACCCCGATGACCAGGTCTTCATGCGCCTGCTGGAACAGGCCAAAGAACTTAACATTGCGGTGCGCGTTGTCCCGCAGGGCTTTACGCTGACCTCGGGAGAATTCCAAAAATATAATATCGGCATTATCCCGGTCCTGGAATATTGTGATGAGAGCTGTCGGCGGCAACTGGGCAAACGGTTTTTCGACATGGTCGTCACCATAATATCCCTGATATTTCTATGGCCGGTCTTTTTGATCATCGCTGTCCTCATTAAGGTGGACTCTTCGGGGCCGGTCTTTTATGCTTCCCGGCGCTACGGCCACAGCGGCAAGATTTTCCATATGTATAAATTCCGTACCATGTGCAAGGATGCCGACCAGCACCTGAAGAAGCTTCGTGAAAAAAATGAAGCCGATGGCCCCATTTTCAAGATGCGCCAGGACCCGCGCATCACCCGCATAGGAGCTTTTTTAAGGAAATTCAGCCTGGACGAGTTGCCACAGTTAATTAATGTCCTAAAAGGCGAAATGAGCATTGTGGGCCCCAGGCCGTTCCCTATCGATCAGATCGAGAAAGAGGACCTGAAGCAATTGAAACGGCTGGAAGTCCGCCCGGGCATGACCGGACTATGGCAGATCCGCGGCCGCAGCGACCTGCCTTTTTCGCGGCTGATCAAGTGGGATATCTGGTATATCAACAACTGGTCTTTCTGGCTGGATATTTACATCATGTTCCAGACCATTCCCGTTGTTTTCGAAGGGAAAGGGGCCTATTAAATCATGACCGGTTCAGTCCATGTCTACCGCGCGCGCGATTGAAAAAATTGACGGCGCCATCCGCATACTTCTCTATAACTGCCTTTTTTGGATCCCTTACAGCCCCGCCGTCATTGAGATCTCTGTTGTCTCGGCCTTTTTAGTCTGGGTGATCAAGCGCGTCCTTCTCGGCCGTGAACAGTCTCTGGAGATCTCTGTTTCGCTGGGCAGGGCGATCGTTATTTTCCTGCTTATCGGTCTTTTATCGGCCATTCTGAGCCCCCATGCGAAGATCGCCTTGCGGGGTCTTTTTACCAAGACCCTCGAATGGTTCGTCATTTTCTATCTTGTCGCTGAGACGATCCGGACGCCACGCCAGATATGGACGGCCTTTTTTATCCTTCTTTTTACGGCCTTATCGACGGCCTTTGACGGACTTCAGCAATTCTATCTTACCGGCATAGACATTTTTTATGAACGCGGCCTGACGCGGGGTGGAGTGACCGCGGCTTTCCAGCACGCGAACAGCCTGGCCGCTTATTTAATAACCGTCCTGCCCGCCGCCGTGATATTGCCGTGTCTGCGGCTTAAGCCGTGGCAAAAATTAGCCAGCGGGGCGGGGGTCTTTATTCTGGGATGGATTTTGTTCCTGACCTTCTCCCGGATGGCGTTGCTGTCGTGCATCCTTGTTCTTTTGCCCCTTTTATTCATCGCCAACAGGCGGGCCTTTGTGGTCTTTCTGGTTGGGTTAGGGCTTGCCGGCGCGCTTATATACAGCAAGGCATTGGGCCCGCGTTTCGAAATTAAAAATTTGGCCGCCTCGACCGAGTGGCGCGAAGGAGTGTGGAGGGAGACCGTGCCGATGATCAAGCAGCGACCGCTGTTAGGGCACGGCACCAATACCTATATGCGGACCTTCGAAAAATACCGCACCCAGGACGTTTATAATCCTACTGATCCTACCCACGCGCACAATTGTTATATCCAAATGCTGGCTGAAGTCGGCATTTTAGGTCTGTTGGCCTTCGGGTGGGTGGTTGTTCATCTGGGGCAGGGTTTGTACGGAGCCTTAAGACCCTTCCAAAACAATGACCTTTCTTTATTATTGCTTGGCTTGACAGGGGGGCTGGCCGCTTTTTTAATCCATAGCTTCTTTGACACAAACTTTTACTCGCTGCAGCTATCGTCCCATTTTTGGTTTTTGGCCGGCCTGGCGGTTTCTCTGGAACGCATATTGAAACCATCTTCCATTTATGGTATAAAAAGCAAACTAAAGAGGAGAAATAATGTCTAAGCGAAAGGTCGCGCTCATTTCCGGTATCACCGGACAGGATGGTTCTTATCTTTCGGAATTCCTTTTAAGAAAAGGGTATATGGTCTATGGCCTGATCCGTCGTTCTAGTTCATTTAATACCGGTCGCATCGATCATATCTACAAGGACTTGCATGAAAAAGATGTGCGTCTGCGCCTCCTCTACGGCGACCTCAACGACGCGAGTTCCCTCAACAGGATCGTCAAGACGATCAAGCCGGACGAGATCTATAATCTTGGCGCGCAAAGTCATGTCAAGGTGAGCTTTGAGATCCCTGAATATACGGCGGAAGCGACGGCGCTAGGCACCACGCGTTTGCTGGAAGCTATCCGGGATACAGGCATCAAGACGAAATTTTATCAGGCCTCGAGTTCCGAAATGTACGGCAAGGTCCGGGAGATCCCGCAGACCGAAAATACGCCGTTTTATCCGCGCAGTCCTTATGCGGCCGCTAAGGTCTACGCGTATTGGATGACCGTCAATTATAGAGAAGCTTATAACATTTTTGCGTGTAACGGCATACTCTTCAACCATGAATCCCCCCGCCGGGGAGAGACGTTTGTGACCCGCAAGATCACGATGGCCTTAGCGCGTATTAAGCACAAGTTGCAGAATAAATTATATTTGGGTAATCTGGACGCCAAGCGCGATTGGGGATTTGCCGGCGATTATGTGGAGGCCATGTGGTTGATGCTGCAACAGAGCAAGCCCGATGATTATGTCATCGCCACCGGCCAAACACATTCGGTGCGCGACTTCCTGGAAGAGGCATTCGGCCATGCCGGCCTGGATTGGAAAAAATATGTGCGTATCGACAAAAGGTATTTACGCCCCACCGAGGTCGACATCCTTATCGGCGACAGCTCAAAGGCTCGCCGGGTCCTGAAATGGACGCCCAAGGTCGACTTTAAAAAACTCGTCAGAATGATGGTGGATGCCGACATGGCTCTGATCTCCAAGCAACTGCATGGCACCAAGAATTCCGGAAAATCGCTGAAATGAAGTTTTGGAAAGATAAACGCGTTATTGTGACCGGCGGCGCCGGTTTTTTAGGACGTTACGTTGTCGCCGAGCTGCAGCAACGCGGCTGCACACGCATCACCGTGCCGCGTAAAAAAGAATGCGACCTGAGACGTCCGGAAAACATCAGCCGACTCTTCAAGGCCGTCCAGCCGCATATGATCATCCATTTGGCCGCTGTCGTCGGAGGTATAGGCGCCAACCGCGCCTATGCCGGTCAGTTCTTTTACGATAACCTCATCATGGGTGTTGAATTAATGGAGCAGGCCCGGCAATTAAACGTGGAGAAATTCGTCGGTATCGGGACCATTTGTGCCTATCCGAAATTCACCAAAGTCCCTTTTAAAGAGAAGGACCTCTGGTATGGCTATCCGGAAGAAACGAACGCCCCCTACGGCCTGGCCAAAAAAATGATGCTTGTCCAGTCACAGGCTTATCGCCAGCAGTATGGTTTCAATTCCATATTTTTGCTGCCGGTAAATCTCTATGGTCCCGGGGATAATTTTTCACCCGAAACTTCCCATGTCATTCCCGCTCTTATAAAAAAATGTTACGATGCTATTTCTTCCGGCGCTAAGAGCATCACCGTCTGGGGAACGGGCAAGCCCACGCGGGAATTTTTATACGCTGAAGATGCCGCGCGCGCCATTGCCTTGGCCTCCGAACGCTATAATGAATCCGATCCCGTGAATATAGGCTCGGGAATGGAAATTTCCATAAGAAAATTGGCGGAATTGATCGCGCGTATGACGGGATTTAAAGGCAAGATCGTCTGGGACCCTTCCAAGCCCGATGGCCAGCCCCGGCGCTGCCTCGATGTTTCGTTGGCCAAGAAGAAGTTCGGGTTTGAGGCCAAGACGCCCTTTGAAGAAGGTCTGCACAAGACCATTGACTGGTATAAGCAGCAGATCGGACTAGATAAATAAGTTGATGAAGAGAGAAAAATTTTATAGCTATTGCGATAAGGTCATCCGATTTTCTTTTTACAGTCTGATTTACTTCCTGCCCATTTCCATCGCCCTGATCGAAGTTTTTGCCACCTTGGCCTTGCTTACCTTTTTTTTCAAAAGGACTGTTCGCTTTTATGGGGCCTTGAAAGAAAAGACGGCCCCGCACGGGATATTTCAAATATTCCTGGACTCTTTCAAGCCGGTGCCCAGCCCGATCGCCGTACCCATCGGTTATTTTATCCTGGCCAATTTTATTTCCGTGATATTAAGCGAGTATGTCTTTGTAAGTCTTGGAGGATTCTTTTTCAAGCTTTTGCAAAGCACCTTTATCGTTTTTACCTTCATGGAAGGCATGAGGACGAGAGGCCAGCTGCGTATTTTTATTACGGTCTTCATGATCTCCGCCGGCGTTGTGACCGGCAGCGGCATTTTCCAATATTTGACCACCAAAGATTTCATCCATGGACATCCGCTCATGGACGGCAGGGTAACGTCGTCTTTCAAGCATCCCAATGATTTCGGGACGTATTTGGCGGTGGTCTTGCCTATCATTGTCAGTCTTGTGTTTTATTGGATCAAGCTGTTCATCGGTTGGCTTGGGAAGTCGAAAAAGAGGCTAGGCACCCAACGGGATATCTGTATCCTGGTCCTTTTGATCGCCGTTTTTGTCAGTTCGCTGGCCTGTTTGGGGTTGACCCTTTCGCGCGGCGCCTGGGCGGCCGCCCTCACAGCACTGTTGTTTTTGGGATTACAATCCCGTAAAATTCTTCCGGCTTTTATTTTGATCATTGTATTTTTTTCTTTGGTTTTTCTGCCTCGCCTGGAAAAAGTCAGAAATGTTTCATTTATGTCGGATAATGTCAAGATTCAGCGGCGGGATTTGGCCCGAATGGTGGACAAGGAAGAAAGTTCCTTTTTGAATTATTCAAAAAGCTATCTAAAGACCATTGAGCATTTTGAAGGAATGGGACGGGGCGGGTTTTGGCGCGAGGCCTGGAGCATTATACGTATCCATCCGATCTTCGGTAATGGCCCCAACACGTACAGTAAGATCATGTCCGACATGCGGTCCAATGCGGGAGGTTATCCGCATAACTGCTTTTTGCAGATGTGGGCGGAGATCGGCATTGTCGGTCTAATCGCTTTTTTGGGGATCGTTTTCGTCTTTTATTGGAATTTCTTCCGCACGGCCTTTGCGTGTGCCGACCCCTTTTTGAGGGATGTTTCTTTCGGTTTTATGGCCGCGTTGACCGGCTATCTGCTTCACAGCTTTATTGATACGAATTTATACTCAGCGCAACTCGGAAATCTATTTTGGGTCCTGTTGGCAGCCGCCTCAGTCCTTCCCAGGGCGGAAAATCCCCGCTGAATGTATTGACAAAAAGAATTGCTCGGTTATAATGATGTAACTTTTGTTGGTCTGTCTAACAATTAACCCCTTCATACATAAAGGCTTATGAATAAACAAACCCTGAAAGACGTCGTTTTAAAAGGAAAGAAAGTCATTGTCCGCGTGGATTTTAATGTTCCTTTGGACAAAAATTTAAACATCACGGACGACCGCCGTATCCGCGAAGCTCTTCCGACCATTCAGTATATTCTAAAGCAAGGGGGGAGGGCTATTTTGATGAGCCATTTGGGCCGGCCGGATGGGCAGGCTGTGGACTCCATGCGGCTCACCCCTGTTGCCAAGAAGCTGGAAAGCCTGCTCAACGAAAAAGTATTAAAGCTGGATGAGTGTATAGGGACAGAGGTCGCGAAAAAGATCGCGGAAAGTAGCCAAAGGGTCGTTTTATTGGAAAACTTAAGGTTCCATAAAGAAGAAGAGAAGAACGATCCGCAATTTGCCAAGCAGTTGGCCTCACTGGCCGACATTTATGTCAACGATGCTTTTGGGACCGCTCACCGCGCCCATGCCTCGACCCACGGCATCACCAAATATCTGCCCTCTGTCGCCGGATTCCTTATCGAAAAAGAGATCAAATATCTGGGTCAGGCGGTTCAGGACCCTCAAAAACCTTTCGTGCTGATATTGGGCGGGGCCAAGGTTTCGGACAAGATCACTTTGATCGAAAATTTATTACCGAAAGTCGATACCATCATTATTGGCGGGGCCATGGCGTATACCTTTTTAAAGGCCCAGGGGAAGAACGTGGGGAATTCCAAGCTGGAAAAAGACAAGATCGATGTGGCCAAGGGTCTTTTGGAAAAAGCCGAACAAAAAGGCGTCCAGATCGCGCTTACTTCCGACTTTGTCATCGTCCAAAATTTCAATGCCTCGGAAACGGTGAAATTTTCCAAGGAGATCCCCGAGGGATGGGAGAGCATCGATATCGGCCTGGAAACACGCAAACAATTCAAGGCGATCCTGTCCAGGGCCAAGACCATTGTATGGAACGGGCCGCTGGGCGTTTTTGAAGTCGACGCCTACGCGCAAGGGACAAAGGAGGTCGCCGAACATATTGCCGGACTCAAAGGCGTGACAAGCATTATCGGCGGGGGCGATTCAGCCGCCGCGATCAGTAAATTCAAGCTCGACGACAAATTTACACATATTTCGACCGGAGGCGGCGCTTCTTTGGAATTTCTGGAAGGCAAAGAGCTGCCCGGCATCGCGGCCATTAACGACAAAAACACAGTAAAGGTTTAACATGGGACATTCCGCACGACGCAACATCATCGCCGGCAACTGGAAGCTGAATAAGACCAATCTGGAAGCCATAGACCTGGTCAATCGCCTTAGGCGGGACTTGAGCGATATTATGGATATCGATATTGTCGTGTGTCCGCCGTTCACGGCGCTCTCCGACGTTCAGGATGTATTGAGCGAGTCCAATATCGGCCTGGGGGCCCAGGACCTGTATTGGGAAGATTCGGGCGCTTTTACCGGCGAGATTTCGGCCCCGATGATCAAGGGGATCGGCGCCCAATATGTCATCATCGGCCATTCGGAAAGACGGCAATTTTTCGGCGAGACCAATCAGACCATAAATAAAAAAGTCAGGGCTACTTTAAAAGCACAGCTTACACCCATCGTTTGCATTGGCGAGACCCTGCAAAAACGCGAAGCCAACAAGACTTTGGATGTTATCGGGACCCAATTCAAAAAACCCTT
>CAZCLW010000036.1:6040-22354 GCA_964499685.1 uncultured Planctomycetales bacterium | reverse complement strand
AGGAGCGCCCGCTGATGACAGCTAATTTATACTGTGGAATCCTGATCAGCTCCTGAAGCAATTTTTTAAACGGGCCCGACAACAGGGCCTCTTCCGGCCTCTGCACGATGGGGGTCAGCGTCCCGTCATAATCCAGGAATAGATACACGGCATCCGCTTTCTGAAGCGCTCTTTGAATGATCAACCATTTGGCTATTGCGGAATCCATCTTACTCCGTAAATTCGAACTTTAAAAGTTCAGAAATGATCTTCCCCGCCCAGCGGAAAATATTATTGATCTTAAGGGACTCGGCCATCTTGCCCATGCGTTTTTTGCGTTCCTCTTCAGGCATCATCAACGCGGCATAAAGGGCCTCACCCAGTTCTTCGCGGTCATACGGATTGACCAGAACGGCGTCGGTAAGCTCCCTGGATGCTCCTGTAAACTGGCTCAACACCAGCATCCCCCTTCCATCACCTTGTGCCGCGACATACTCCTTGGCCACCAGGTTCATCCCGTCATGCAACGAGGTCACCAGGCCGACATCGCTCATCCGGTAAAGGGCCAGGAGCTCAGCCATTGAAAAATGCTGGCGGACAAAAACAATGGGTTTCCAGCCGTCCGAGGAGTGTTTCCAGTTCACCTGTTCGACCAAAGAATTGATCTGATCGTTCAGTTCTTTATATTGCGCAAGATGCGAACGGGTCATGACACCGATCTGCAGAAGGACAACTTTCTTCTTCAGTTCCGGATGGGCATCCAGCATGGCGTCCATGCCCAAGATCCTTTCGGGAATGCCTTTAGTGTAATCAATGCGGTCCAGGCCGACCATGACCTTCTGGTCATGCAATCCGTAATTATCAATTAATGTATGCTGGATATCTCTGACCTTGTCAGTCTTGATATGGTCCTGAATGTCCTGGTAGTCGATGCTGATCGGATAAGGCCGGATGATCGTTTCATGCTCGTTCTTGATGACGGAAAACCGTTCGCGGTCGATCTTGCTCTCCAGTTCCCGGTCAACCACATCAATAAAATTATTGCAATGATAACGGATATGGAAGCCGAGCAGGTCATTGGCCAAAAGCCCTTCCAGGATCTCGGTCTTCTGCGGGCATATCCGGAAGGCCTCGCTGTTGGGCCAGGGAATATGCCAAAAATGTGCGGTAATGATCTGGCTCGGGGCCATTTCTTTGAGGTATTTTGCCAAGAGGCATAAATGATAATCCTGGATCCAGACAAAGGCCTTTTTCTTCCCGATCTCCTCGACAATGGCGCGGGCGAACCGTTCATTCACGCGCTTATAATATTCCCAGTCTTCTTTGCGGAACACCGGGCGCTTGAAGGCCATATGGCACAAGGGCCAAAGGACTTCATTCGAATAGCCGTAGTAATAGCCCATTTCTTCCTCACGGCTGAGCCAGATGCGCTTCAAGGTGTATTTGGGATTTTCCGGCGGTACCTTCATCTTACCGCGCTCATCGGAAACCTGCTTATCGGCCTGGCCGTTACCGTAAGCCACCCACAGACCCTCACAAACGCGCATGACCGGATCCAAGGCGCTGATGACCCCGCCCACACCCCGTTTGCAGACCACTTTTCCGCGTTCAAAACTATGGACGTACGGCTGACGATTGGAGGCGATGACAAATAAATAGTCCTCCATCTTCTCTTTGACTAATCGTTGTAAAAGTTCACGCGTCCACATAGAGTTGAAATTAAAAAGCCGCCATCTTCTTTTTTGAAGATGACGGCCAGGTAATATCTTTGATCATCCCAAGAAGATTTAGCGCGGTAGGCTGAAGATGTTTAGATTATATTCCTCTTTGAATGAAATGTCAAAAGCTTCTTAATTCTCCGACGAGAATTATGGGGAAGCGGTCAACGCCCGCTGCACGCTCCTCTCGATCTCCTCATGCTCCTGATGGCCGAACCATCGCCCCAGCACGGTGTATTCTTTATCGAAGAGCACCCAGGAAGGCGTGCCGGGCAGGTTATTGGCATCAAAGGTGGCGGCCGAAAACTTCTTGTTACTCAGATATTCTTTGACCTGCCCGCGGATGAGCTTTTTTTCCGTGTAATTACATTTCTGATAATCGGGAAGGGTCTCACACATTTTTTCGACCGCTTCATCCGTAAGACCCGCGCTCTTGACCGGCTGCAGGTCATCGAAGGCCACGGGAAATTCGACATTGTAGGGCAGTTCAAAATAGCCGCTCTCGTTCAAAAGCCGCCGGGTTTCGCCGACCAATTCTTTTTTGCTCAATAACAGCCTGGTGTTCTCAAGGGTGTTGAAATCATAGTCCTCGAAGGCCGTGGATAAAGCCGTGACTTTCAAGCCCGAAGGTCCGAACTGTTTATGGAGATAATTGGCAAAGGGAAAACCATAGATAAAACAACCGGGGCAGTTGACCTGAAAAATAAGCATGATGTTCAGGTCCTGGGGGCTGAGATCGCCCTGAAGCACTTCCGAGGTAGCAAGATAGAGTTTTTCGCCGGACAAATCAGCCTCCTTTGCAAAGACGACTTAAAGCATGGTATCGGTTTTTGCCTGCTTTGTCAATTCGTCCTAAGAGCGGTGCCAAAAAGACCGAAACTTTTTAGTGCGCCGGGTGTTTAATACTACAAAGACACCGAAAGGAGCAACACCATGAAAAAGACACTGTTTATCCTCTTGGTCACACTTCTTGCCCTTCCTTCTCTGGCCTCGGCCAATAAGGAAGAAAACAAAGCTTACCGGGCGCAGCAGCGAGAAAAAGTCAAGGCCCACCGCGGACAGCAACAGGCCGAAAACAAAGCTTTCCGGGAGAAAATAAAGGCGACTGATATGCCGCCGCAGGAAAAGCTTAAGACCGCGCAGACACATCATCAACAGCAGTACGGCGAAAATGTCTCCTTCCGCGAAAATTTTTACCGGGAGAACATGGCCCACCTAAAGGCCCGTCTGGACGCCAATCAGCGCTTAAGCGAGGAACAAAAGCAGCGCATCCTTAATCACCGGACCACGCAATACAACGACCGCACCGCGCACCGCAAAACACAGTACAGTGAGAACATAGCGGTCATGGACAGTCTGGCCGGAAACCCTAACCTGACCGGGAAAGAGATCCACGCCCAGCTGAAAGCACACCGGGCGACACAAAAGGCCGAGAATCAAGCTTTCCGCGAAGAACAAAAAGCGGAAAACAAGGCCTTTCGCCATCAGTTAAGGAGTGAAATTAAGCCGCCCGACAGGGCCGTCACGGATAGGAAAGTTACGGACAGGATCAAACCCGCAGCCAGAGACCTGTAAATAAAAAAACCGTAAGGGATTCTAAATTTAAGTATCGCTCTTACGGTTTTTTTATTGTTTCAAACAGCGAACAATAATCTTCACTGCTGTATTTCTTTAAGGTCTTGAGAAGGATTTTTTCGATGCCGTCGAGGGCTTCGGTGGAAAGCTTTAACCCTTTGGCTTCTTTCAGGAACAACCGGACATCCTTTAGCATGTTTGCCGTCGAGAAATTGGGATTTGTATATCGCTGCTGCATCATGGTGGGAAGTTTCTTATCGAATGTCGGGGCATAGAGGGCGCTTTGGCGCAGGATATTCATGAAGTCATCAACGTGCACGCCCTGACGCTGCACAAAGGCCAGGCTGAGCGCGAAAGCTGAGATCAGCGCTGCGATCAACTGGTTGAGCGCCAATTTCAAGGCGGCCGCTTTTCCCACTTCGCCGATCCATTGCGGCCGCGGACCGAAACACTGAAGAAAATTTTTCCATTGTTTAAATTGCCGCTCGGTGCTGCCTACCATCAAAAATAAAACCGCTGCCTTGGCTTCTTTACGGCTTCCTAAGACCGGACACTCGAAATATTCGCCACCCTGCCGCACGACTTTCTTCAGGAATTGAACACTTTCCGCCGGAGAAATGGTGCCCATCTGGATGACGGTTTTCCCTTTTAAATCGGCCTTAGCCGCAAACAGTGTTTCCTCGACGGCCTTGGCATCGGAAAGCATCAGCACAACGCAAGAAGACGGTCCGATCGCTAGAGCCGGCTGGCGCACCGCGACAGCACCCAAATTCTTCAAACCATGGGCCTTTTGAGAACTGCGGTTATAGACCCTGACTTCGTGGCCGGCTTTCAGCAGGCGTTCAGCCATCGGAAAACCCATCAACCCTGTTCCCAGCAAAGCTACTTTCATGTGGTGACCAAAATAAAGGCGGGCACGACGAAAAGACGCGTGATGGCTTCAGTGATCATATCACTTATTTTTTTGCAGATTGCGCTCGAGAAGATCCACTTCCAGTTCGGCCTGGCGGTTGGAAAGCCGGTAAATCCGCCGGTACGCATCGATGGCGGCTGTCCTCTCCCCTTTATGCAGGAGATTTTTGACATCTTCAATGGTCGGGCGTCGTCCGATAAACCCCCGACGGCGCGATTGGTTCAGTGACCAGATATAAGACGTGCGGGAAAATATAAGAAGACAAATACTTAGCAAGATAATGGTGAGCAGGACTATCAACAAGAATCTGACCATAATTCCTTTAAGCCTCCTTAGATAAGCGGCTCTTCGTCCTTCTTGTCTTCTTCAACCTTGCGCGTACGGGCGAGGACGTCTTTGACGACTTCGATCAGCACTTCGATCTTGAAAGGCTTGGCCACATAATCATTAACGCCGTAAGCCTGCGCCAAGGCTTCGGCCCCTTTGGCGTCAGGAAGCGTTCCGCGGTTTTTGACGATGGGGCTATTAGGCATCCACTTAAACTCATCACCCTTCTTTGTATAAACAAATTCGCCCTTACCGCTGACCATGATGATGGGAATACCGCGCGTTTCAGAGCCTTTTTGCCTTAATTTCTTGGCGATCTCCGAACCCATCACGCCCGGCATGACATTGTCCAGGAGAACCAAATCCGGCTTCATCTGGTTGACGGTCGCTTCGGCCTTGGTCGCATCGGTCAGCACGGTCACCTCAAATTCACCCGTCGCACTCAGCTTCTCCTTGATCATCTCGCAGTAATCAGCTTCATCATCCACAACAAGGATCTTTGTAGCCATAATGCCTACCTCCCTGCCCCAAAACGGGCCAATACCTTTAAAGCATATATTTCTATCGTAACATAAATTTCGAACTTGGCAATGCCGTGAAATAAATATTTTCTATTTTCGCAGGCAATTCCGAAAATGATAAGCCACGATACCCAAAGCGACCGCCACATTCAAAGAATTCTTGATGCCCGCCATCTCGATCTCAATGGCGCGGTCGCACAGGGGAATCAGCGCGTCCTCAACACCCGTTATCTCATTGCCAATGACGAGACAGACAGGAGCTTGGGGCGTGAATTTTTCATAAAGAACACTGTTCTGTGCTTGCTCCAGAACGACGAGCTGATAGCCGGCTTTTTTCAGTTCTTTCAGGAGAGAAACCGCGTCTTTTCTATATTCCCAAGGGATACGCTTTTCGGCGCCCAAGGCGGTCTTACTGATCTCCAAACGGGGCGGATAGCCGGTTATGCCGCAGAGCCACAGCTTCTCAACACCGGCCCCGTCTGCGGTGCGGAAAATGGAACCGACATTGTGCAGGCTGCGGATATTGTTCAAAAGGATACAAAAAGGCAGGCGCGGTTCATCGGCCTTGGGCTGCTGGCGTTCCAGAATCTCCTGGTGGGTCAATTTGCGCACGGTTTATTTTATCATAAAGGAAAGGGACGGTTAAATGACAACCGTCCCTTTCTTGCCTGCCGTCAGGCAGGGAATTTACCTCCACAGAGGGCAAGGTTATTTACGCCGTCTATGGCGTTCAAGATATTTCGCGGCATGGTCTTTACCGGCCAGGCCGAAGGCCAAGGCATAGGCAAATACGATACCTGTCCACAAAATATCAAATGAACGACCCATGAGCAGCGAATCATAACCCAGTTCCCCTAAGGCGATGGTGACCGCGTAGATGATGATAGCCCAGCGGCTCACGCGCTCAAAGAATTTGGCATTCGGCATGTCGGTCATATGAGCGGTAGCGCTCACAATGTGCGAAACGATCTTCGCAATGACAATACCCAACACCAAAACGATGGTCGCGGAAATGACCTGCGGGACATATCCCATCAAGCGATGGAACAGATCGGTCATCATCGTCAGGCCAATGATCTCAACGGTCATGAAGATAAACATTACGATAAAGATCAGGTAGACTACGGACGTAACCAGATCTGTTATCGAATGTTTAACTCCCCCTTTATGGAGTAAGTCGGATAAACCGACCGTGTCGGCCAGCTTGTCCAGACGGATTTTCTTCAGCAGGCTGTGGACCAAATTACGAATGAATTTGGACACCACAACGCCAACAACGAGTACAACCAACGCGCTGAACAAAGTGGGGACAAAACCGGCGACTTGACCTAACATTTCCTGCAACGGATAGATGAACAAGGTGTTCAAGGTCTCCATTTTTCGTCCCTCCTTTCTTACAGCAACTTTGTCCGCCTTGCGCAGGCAGACAAGCAATTTTTCGACATTCCCTAACAAGCGAAAATCCAGATTTGCATCTGGATTTGTTTGGCGTTGCTTTGTCAATTCAATTATAGCATGCTAAACAGGGCTTCTAACCGCAAACGAAACGGTTTTCGAAAACGCTTTCTTTTGACGAAAAATTTAACACAAAGATTATAACTATAACAGTATTAATGATTTACAAATGATTAGAAAATGACGGGAAGAAAAACACACGGAAGAATATATCCTACAGAAAATAAATAGTTTGCAGAAATTACCGCCGGCCCCAATTTTCGACTTCACCCGTAACCGCGTTCACCTCGACCATAAGCGGCGATTTCTTGTAGAATTTCATCATGGTCTGGGTTTCGTGAGGGAAATAGACCTGCCAAATCCAATGACGGTCTTCTCCCATGGCGAGATAACGCCTGGCGGAAGCTTTTTTCATACGGAATTCATCGCCCAGGCCTTCCTGAGCAACGAATTCTTGGGCTATCTCCATGGCCTGACGTTTCGTGATCTTCGGCCTTTCAGGGACAGGCCCGGCTGCACGCTCGCTTGGGCCGAACCAAGCGCATCCGCTGCTTAAGAGGAATGAGGCGATCAACAGACTGAGAAATGTTCTTTTCATTGGGCGGCCTTTTCTGTTTTCTTTGTTCTTTCTTTATACATTAATTTCCACGGATTGTTCTTCAGGTCCTCGCTCATCTCATCGAAATTTTTCGTGGCGGAATTGACATTGGTGATGATCTCATCGATCTTACCCTTGTTAACGCTCAAGCGTTCGTCCACATTCGCTGAAATGGACGCGATATGTTTCGAACTCACGCGTAAATTGACGATAAGCTCATCGATCGCCTCGCGATTATTCGTCAGATGGTCTTTGATCTCCTGAGAAATGGTTTTCAGGTTGGCCGCGACCGCCTGTCCGTCAGCCATCATCCGATCCATATCGGCCGGCTCCTCTCCCCAGATAACTGCGCCAGGCATGAGATAGGGCTTTTGGGGATCCCCTAAAGTCAACCCCACATACTTCTCGCCAAAAAGCCCCATGTTCTTCACATAAGCCTTGGCCCCTTCATGGACCTTGGCTTCCTCATTCATCCCCAGGGTAAGCTCCATCTTCGTATCATCCTCGCCGTAAAGGACTTTCATCTCCTTGACGAGACCGACCTCCAGGCCATTGAGGCGCACCGGCGCGTTCTTGTCCACCCCGTCTATATTATAAAAATAGACCTTGAGTTCATACGCTTTGGGCTGGAACTTGAAATCCCCGGTCTTGACGGTCAGGATGGCGAGCGCGGTCACAACGGCCGCCACCATGATCCCTATCTTCACTTCATTGGTCAATTTCATATAGCCTCCTGGCTTTAATTATCATTCCACGTAATTGATCGGGCCTTCGATCTCTCCCTTGATGAACTGCTGCACGATGGGGTCCGGTGAATTGCGGATCTCCTCCGGCGTCCCGATCTGCAGGACTTTCCCCTTATGCAGCATAGCGACACGATCGGCAATACGGTAGACGCTCTCCATGTTGTGTGTGACCACGACCGAGGTCAAAAGCAGTTTTTTGCTTAAGTCGACGATCAGCTTGTCCACGACGGCGCAAACGACCGGGTCCAGCCCGGCGGTCGGCTCGTCATAAAAAACGACTTCCGGGTCCATGGCAATGGCCCGGGCGAGGCCAACCCTTTTTTTCATCCCGCCGGAGAGCATGCTCGGCATCAAGGCTTCAAAACCATGCAACCCTACGAGATTCAATTTCATTTTCACGATGATGCTGATGATCTGCGGGTCCAGGTTCGTATGCTCGCGCAAAGGAAGACTGACATTGTCTTCCACATTCAAATAATCCAAAAGGGCCGAAGACTGGAACGACATGCCGAAACGGCGTTTGATCTTTTCCATCTCTTCTTCTTTTTGGACCGTATTCAGGTCATTGCCGAAGAGGACCACTTTGCCCTGTTCCGGCTTGATCGCGCCGGTCATGTGGCGCAGGAGCGTGCTTTTCCCGCAGCCCGAGCCACCCAAAATAACGAAGATCTCGCCCTGATAGATGTCCAAGGTGACGCCGTCGAGGACCTTGCGTCCGTCAAAGGATTTGGTCAGATTCTGCACAGAGATGACCAATTTTTTCTCAGAAGCGATCATTTTGATCCTTTACATATTTGAAAAATAATAGATGCCCGTCATCACGGCATCTGCAATGATGATCAGGATAAAACTTGTAACGACACTGATGGTGGTGGCCCGGCCCACGCCTACGGCGCCACCTTCAGTCTTCAGGCCCTGATAGCAGCCCACCAGCGAAATGATCGTCGCAAAAATAAAAGCTTTGGAAAGCCCCGTATAGATATCTTTATGCGTCAGGAATTTCAGGGACGTCTGGATATAAAGCGCTGAATTGATCTTAAGATTATATACACCGACGAGATATCCACCGAGCATGCCTGAAAGGTCGCCGATCACCGTCAGGCACGGCATCATAAAGAAAAGCGCCAGGAATTTGGGCACGACCAGAAACCGTATGGGATTGATGCCCATGGTCTCCAGGGCCTCGAGCTGTTCGTTGACCTTCATCGAACCGATCTCGGCGGTGATCGCAGCCCCGATACGGCCGGCCAGAACAAGGGCGGTAAGCACAGGCCCCAATTCACGGCACAAAGAGACGCTCACCAAACTGGCGACGTAGAGCACCGCGCCCATTTTGGAAAGCTGATAGGCCGATTGCATGGCCAGGACAACGCCGGTAAAAAGCGTGACAAAAAATACGATGATGATGGATTTGGCGCCCATGAACACCATTTGTTCAAAAACGGGCGGGGATTTGACCGGCCTTTTCTGGGAGGCGCCAAAGAATATCCAGAAAAACGTTTCAAAGGCGAGTCGGCTGAAATCAATAAAAATAGAGAACCATGATTTAACGGAAGAGCCAATTTTCTCGAAAATTCTCTGCATAGGAAGAACAATGGTCGGCCGCTATACTTTTTCCGCGGTCAATTCCTTGATCGTATCCAGTAAAAGCTCCATATTGAGAGGTTTGGCCAGATAGGCGTTGGCCCCGACTTCCTGGCCGATCCGCCTGTCCTCTTCGCTGGCCCGCGAGGTCAAAAGTATCACAGGGATATTCTTGTAGGCATCCTGATTCTTGAGCAGACGGCAGAAATTAAAACCGTTCACGATGGGCATCATGACATCGAGAATGATAAGGTCCGGCTTTTCCTTAATGGCCCTCTCGAGCCCTTGGGCCGCCTCGCTGCAGCTGACGACCTCATACCCGTTTGCGCGTAAACGCGTTGAAGTCAACTTGATCGCCAAGGGATCATCGTCGACCAGGAGAATGCGCTTCGCGGCTTGGATATTCATGAAGAGTATTCTAACTTCTCTTATCGGGCAAAACAAGCCTGATTTTATGCTTTTAGGCCGATCCCTTTGCGCAGGACAAGAAGATTGATGAAGGCCAAGATCAGATTGAACGCGATCAGGATGGCTATACTGGCGACCAAACTGACATCGGTGAAGCCGTGAAAACCATAACGGAAACCGTTCACCATATACAGGATGGGGTTCAACTGGGAAACCTTCTGCCAAACCGGCGGCAGATTGTAGATCGAATAAAACACGCCGCCCAAATATGTCAAAGGCGTCAGGATAAAGGTCGGGAAGATCGAAACATCGTCGAAGCGCTTGGCAAAGACCGCATTCAGGAACCCTCCCAGCGAAAAAAGCGAGGCGGTCAAAAAAATAAAAAGCAGGACCAGCCCCAGATGATGAATGGCCGGCCGCGTAAAAAATACGGAGACCAGAAAGACCAGAATGCCGACCGCCAGGCCGCGCAGGATCCCGCCGCAGACATAGCCGAATAAAATGACCGGATTGGACGTCGGTGACACGAGGAGTTCCTCGACGTTACGCTGGAACTTTGAACTGAAGAACGAGCTTACCACATTCGCGTAAGAATTGTTGATGACCGACATCATCACCAGGCCCGGCACGATAAAGTCCATGTAGCTCACGCCATGTATGGCGCCTATCTGTGAGCCGATGAATTTGCCGAAGATGACAAAATACAGGCTCTGCGTGATGATGGGGGGCAGCAGGGTTTGCGGCCAGATGCGCACGAAACGCACCACCTCTTTGCGGATGATGGTCTTGCAGGCGACGATATTGATATCGGAAGACATGGCTATTTTTTCAAAATATTCAAGAATAACTTTTCCAGACGATGGCCTTGCGGCCGGATGTCCGTCACGACAAAGCCGGCGGAGGTCATCTGCTGCACCAGCTCATTGAGCGTCTGCTGTTTGGTCAATTCCACCTCGATCGTATGGTCATCGACGACGACGGGGTTGAACCTCTGCAAAGGCTCCAGCGAATGTTTTTCTTTGAAGGTAATGACAAAGGTCTCCTGTTCGAGCAGGCGCACCAGGTTCTTGACTTTATCATGATGGACGATCTCACCATTCTTGATAATGGCGGCGGTGCGGCACATCTGTTCGACCTCTTCCAGATAATGCGTGGTCAAAAGGACCGTTGTGCCCTGACGGTTCAATTCGCGCAGATAATCCCACATGCCGTGGCGCAATTCAACATCCACCCCGGCGGTTGGTTCGTCCAGAATAAGAAGCGTGGGCCGGTGGACAAGGGCCCGGGCGATCATCAACCGGCGCTTCATCCCGCCCGAAAGGCTCCGTGCCGACGCATTACGTTTTTCCCAGAGGCCCAGACGCCTGAGCAGCTGTTCGGCCTCCGGATAGGCTTCTTTTCGTTCCACACCGAAATATCCGGCCTGCGTCAAAATAATATCCAGGACGTTCTCGAACATGTTGAAATTGAATTCCTGCGGGACAACACCGATAAAGCGTTTGGCCTTTTCATGATCGCGGTCAATATCATGGTCAAAAATTCTGACCTCTCCGGAAGTCTTATTGACCAGGCCGATGAGGATATTGATGAGAGTTGTTTTTCCGGCACCATTGGCGCCCAACAGGGCAAAAAAATCTCCATTGGCAATGGAAAGGCTTACGTCCCTGAGGGCCTGGGTTCCGTTTTTGTAGGTCTTGATCAGGTGGGAAATAGTGATAGCTGACATACTTATTTTTCTCAAAAATTGTTTAGGTGGAAATAAGTAAATAGTACTGACATTATACGATTTAAGAGGTAGAAAGTATCGTAATTAATTTGGAAAAAAAATTCAAGAAGGTTTTAGGTAAACAAGTTGGGGGGGGAATTAATTCTCGACGCTTGCATTGCGGGCGATCAGGTCCTCAAGCATGGTGACCAGGTCATGTTCATGCATTTTCCGAAGGATAGCGACTTCTTCCCGCGCGCTCTCCTTGTCGCCGTTTTGCAGGTAAGCGACCGCCATGTTCCAGTGAGTGTTCCCGTTATCCGGATCAAGTTCGAGAAGCCGTTCATAGACGGCGATCGCCTCCTCATAACGGCCGTTGTTATGGAGCTTGCTGGCTTTCTGTGTCATGTAAAAATTCTCGACCGTATCGCTGGAAAACAAAAAGAATACGGCGCCCGCGGCCAATGCCGCCATGACCAGCCATAAGCATATCTGATTTTTCAGTTCACTCATGTTTGCCCTCAATCCCTTTAAATCACCCGCAGAAGCGCTAAACCATAAAAAAACCTATCCCTAAATTTTAGGGATAGGTCCGAATCAAACCTACAAATATGGCTAAAATTTAAGGAATATTTCCGCTCCTTTGCATCCGTTATTTTTCTTCCTAGTTAAAGTATAGAACACCTTAAACTAAAATGCGAACAATGATTCGGCGGAAATAAGTATTAATTACACAACACGTTACTTAACAACGACTTACATCAAAATATATTTCGGATATAATATTCACAGTATGGTTTCCAATCCCGATTGATGGGCATATGGCTGGTAGCCTTGAGGATCTCCTCTCTCCTGGCCTGGAATTTAGGAAAAGAGGCGATGATCGCTTCTCTGGCGCCGGGATGGAATCTAAGAAGGAGCTGGGCTTTAATGAGCGGATTTGGTTTGAGCGGTTTTTGGGAAGCGATACAAAAAATATTACTGAGGCGCGAATATAAATGAACGTCCGAAAAGGCAAACGACACTGTGCGGGCGATAATGCTGGCGTCATGCGCCCAGATCAGAAAAACGCCATCGGCATTCAACCGCCGTTTGACCAGTTCAAAAAATTCCAAGGAGTAAATATTGTTGCTGTAGGCGGTCGTTGAGCGGACCAGGAATGAAATGACCAAATCATATTGTTCATCCGTGCGCAACAGGTGTCGCCGGGCATCATCGATCACCACCTCAAGCCTGGGGTCGGAGAGAATGGTCTCAAAATATGGGATCTTCCCGAGATTCGTGACCAGCGCGTCGCTGAGTTCGACAACGGTCACCTTCTCGACGGTCGGGGATTTCAGGACCGCCTCGACGACCCCGCCGGTCCCAAAGCCCAGAACCAAGACTTTTTTAAGATCGGGGACATAGCTCATGCTTTCCATGCTCAAGGCATAAAACTGATAGGCCGGCCGGCCGCCCTGCGTTGTCCCATTGATATAATTTATCGTTTGTTCACCCTCGTGATGCGTGACCACGATGCCGTCGACGTTTTCCTGAACATAGGCCTTGAAGAATTTTTTATCGGCAAAGGAGTGCATGAGCCGGTAAAGGTCCCCTCCCCGCGGGAAGGCCTGCCAGACCACGGCCGACAAAAGAAAAATGATGGCAATGCGGAAAACCGGCGGAGGCTTACGCAACCAAAAGCCGAATGAGAGTCCGATAAAGATAAAGAGAACGACCGTCACTTCCGTTCCCCCATAATTTAATAAAACAAAACCCGTGACAATTCCGCCGAGCACATTACCGACAATATTGAAAAAATACACATTCCCGATGGTGCGCCCTTCCTGGTCCCGGATGAGCGATAAGCGCGCGATCAGCGGAAACCCCGCCCCCATCAAGACGGTGGGAACAAGCACAAAAAAAACGGACCACCAAAAGACATCCAATAGGACATAAAGCTTTATCCAGACAGAAAGCGGTATTGCAAATTTGGCGCCGAACAGAAACAAGGGGTGGTCTTGCACGCGGAAAGAATAATGCGTGAGATCTCCGAACGGCGTAAATTTCGTCAAATAGTAATACCCCAAAAAGATCAACGCGACACTCACCGCGACCATAAACTGCAGGGCCAGAAAAAGCTCCCTCTTGTCGCTTGCCCGGTGTTTCCTGAGCCAGCGGCCCATACCAAAACTTCCTAACGCAATTCCCAGCAGGTAAACGAATAAAATGCTGGAAAAGGCATAAGGCGATCCCTTGACCAGCACGGTAATGACCCGGAACCAGACGATCTCATAACCGATGGCCAGAAATCCGGTCAGAAAAACAAGGAAATAGGCCCATCGGCCCCAGCCTCCCGCTTCTTCGGGAAGAATGGCCGCCGTTTTTTGTTCCGGCTCGGTGCGGTAGCGGGTCAATGCAAAGATAACCACGGCAAGAAAAAAATTGATCCCGGCCGCGGCATAGATAGCAATGTCCAAACCTCCAAAAGAGATCAGAACATAGCTTGCCAAAAGCGCTCCGACGGCCGCGCCGACCGTGTTAATAAAATAAAGGAAGCTGACCGTGCGGGAAAAATCACGGACCCAATTGTTGAATATTTTCGTCAAAAGAGGCAGCGTCATTCCCATCAAAAAAGTGGGGATAAGCAGGAATAAAGTCATGTAAAAAAAGGAAAGGATATAGCTCGTGCCGGCGGTATTACGGCCCAGGGATTCAAGGAAGGCCAAACTGATAAAACCAAAACAGCCTATAAAAAGCTCAATCAGGGCATACATTTCTATCCGGCGCACCCACCGCTCCGCGAGAAAACCGCCGCAGAGTGCGCCCAGTCCCAGCCCCGCCATGTAAACACTGACGATGAGCGTTATGGAGATCGATCCCACGCCATAATAAAGGGTCAGAACCCTCTGCCAGGCAACTTGATAGATCAGTGCGGAAAGGCCGGAAAGGAAAAAGATGAACGACAACCACTTGGTCAACTTCATAAGGCGAGAAATAGATTATAAATATTTCTTGAGGGTCTGGGCAAAACGACCAACATCAAAGCCTCCCAGTAGATCACTGGCCCCGGCGCTCAAGCAGGCCCGACGCGCCGATTCAATGGCTGTGGCTTTTTGATGCACGGAAGCGCCTTGCAGCTTATCCTTGTCCAAAAAACTGAAGACAATAATAGGCGTTTTGGCCATCTGCGGGACCTGTTTGAATTTTGAAATGAAATCCGCCGCGCTGCGGTCATTAAGGACGGCCTCAAGGACCAGGATGTCGGGCTTGAAGATGAGGACTTTACCGATGGCTTCGGATTCCTTGGTTGAAAATTCCGAAAAGCAATCCAAAGAGGCCAGCACTGTTTTTATCTCTCCGATGACCGGTTGGGAACCGGCTAAAACAAAAACCCTTTTGGTGGCCGTTGCCGCCGGGCCGGTCTTGGCGGCGGGAGCTGTTACGGTTGCGGTATTGCCGCCCGCGGCGGCCGAAGAGGCTAGGGTCTGGCCGGCTTCCACGGATGCCGCCTCTGCCCCGTTTTCTCCAAAAACAGCCCTGATCTTTCCCAAAAGTTTTTCGGAATCAAACGGCTTGGCCAAAAATTCCTCCGCTCCCAAAGCACGAAAAGTATCTTCCATCCGGGCTCGGACGGTCAGGACAAGGACAGGGATCGTCGAGGTGGACCTTTCTTTACGCAAAATTTTATATAAGGCAAAACCGTCTGTCTCGGGCATGAGAACATCAAGTATGATCAAATCAGGCCGGCCGGCCTGAATCTTGGCCAAAGCCTCTTTGGCGCTGCTGACCGGTGTCACCGCATAGCCCTGCCCCTGCAAAATGGCTTCCAATAATGAAAGGGTCTCTAACGCATCATCAACGATCAAAATGGTTTTGCTCATGGCTGTTCCTCTTTCAAGATCTCTTCATAGTTGTCGGGTAAAGTAAATTGCATGTCTTGAATGACCCCTGAGGGGCTGATGAAAAAGAATGCGGGGACACCGATAACTTTATAAGCGCCGGCAACGTCCGAGCGTTCATCCAGGAAAACATTTAAGTCGATCCCGTTCCTCGCCAGGTACGAACGGACATCCGTCTCTTTTTCGCCTACATCGATCAAGATTAATG
This sequence comes from uncultured Planctomycetales bacterium, assembly GCA_964499685.1. Classification (GTDB taxonomy): domain Bacteria; phylum Omnitrophota; class Gorgyraeia; order Zapsychrales; family GWA2-47-8; genus CAZCLW01. Next base: position 6,736 of record CAZCLW010000036.1, on the reverse strand, counting down.
GAATATTTTTTTGCCGGAATTCTTCCTTACGCCTGCCTAAGTCCGCCAAGGCCTCGCGGCAGTGCGGGCACCATGTCGCCCAAAAGAAAACGATCGCCCGTTTTCCGTCCCGAAACTGCGCGAAATTCATTCTTCCTTCCAGGGTCTGCAGGGTAAAGTCCGGCGCGGATTTGCCGATAAGCGGATTTTTAATGAGGGTGTCCATGGCATATGAGCCTGAAACGGCCGCTGCCCAGACGATCATAATGATAATGAACTTTTTCATGGCATCAATCTTCCCGCTTGGATCATAAAGTATTCGGCCATCAGGATCAGAATAAGCGCCCCCAATTGTTTGACCCGCTTGAGCCAGGGGCCGGATTTGGGCAGATTCTCCAATATCCCGACGAATGTCCCGATGATGATGAGCGAGGTGCCCACACCGTAAGAAAAAACAAATAAAAGACTGACCGCGTGAATGATGTTTTGTTTGGAAGCGACATACAATAAAAGCGTTCCCAGGACCGGCGCCGTGCAGGAGCCCACGACCAGCCCGGAAGCCATTCCCATTAAAAGGATCATCCAGATATTCCGGGGTTTCATTTTATGATGCTGGATATTCAAGCCGATATTGGGCAGATGGATGACATCCAGCATGACCAGGGCAAAGAACAACAGCACATTGGCGACGATCAAAAAGATAACAGGGCTGTTCTG
>CAZCLW010000036.1:0-6030 GCA_964499685.1 uncultured Planctomycetales bacterium | reverse complement strand
CTGGCCGAAGACCTTCCCCGATAAAGAGGCAAAGACCCCTAAGGCGCAATAGACCATGGCCAATCCCAGGACATAGACAACAGAAATGGTAAACCCCAGGAATTTACTGCCGCGGGGATTAAGGGCCGCGATAAAACTGGCAGTGATAGGCAGGACCGGATAAACACAGGGCGTGAAGCTGACCAAGACTCCGCTCCAATACACAATAAAATAATCGAGGATATTTCCGGTAAGATTCATAGGGGCTAGCAAGTATGGCGCTATTCTACACTTGCCCGCCTTTTAAAACAAGTTAAATCGTCAGAATGCCTTACAATACTAGGGAAAGGTTAGATAAAAATTGACAACTAATTTTATTTCCTCTATCGTTATAACATTATGAAGAAACACTTTTCGCATCATCCCCTTCAGAAACTGCTGGAGGAACGGATCCTTATTATCGACGGGGCCATGGGCACCATGATCCAGCGCCATAAGCCCACGGAAGAGCAATACCGCGGCAAGCGGTTTGCCACGCATCCGGTCGACCTTAAGGGAAACAACGACCTTCTCTCTCTCACGCAGCCGCAGATCATCCGGGACATCCATTCCGCTTACCTGGAGGCCGGCGCTGACATTATTGAGACCAACAGCTTCAGCTCCAACGCGATCAGTATGGCGGATTATAAAATGGAAGACCTTTCTTACGAGATGAATGTCGCTTCCGCCAAGCTGGCCAAAGAGGCCGCTGCCGAATTTACCAAAAAAAACCCGCATAAACCGCGTTTTGTGGCCGGCGCCATCGGTCCGACTACACGCAGCGCCTCCCTTTCTCCCGAGGTCAATGATCCCGGCTTCAGGGCGGTCACCTTCGATCAATTGGTCCAGGCTTATTACGACCAGATCCGCGGACTTGCCGACGGTGGGGTTGATCTTCTCTTGATCGAAACCATTTTCGATACCTTAAATGCCAAAGCCGCCATCTTTGCCGCGGAAAGCTATTTCGAAAAAACCGGCAAGCGCCTTCCGGTCATTATTTCCGGAACAATCACGGATGCGAGCGGCCGCACTCTCTCGGGTCAAACCCTGGAAGCGTTTTGGATCTCAATTAAACACGCCCGTCCTCTGGCCGTGGGGCTTAACTGCGCTCTGGGCGCCAAGGAAATGAGGCCCTATCTGGAAGAGCTTTCGAACATCGCCCCCTGTTTTATCAGCTGTTATCCCAACGCAGGACTGCCGAACCAGTTTGGCGAATACGACCAGACCGCCAAAGAAATGACGGACCTCGTCAAGGAATTCGCCCAAAGCGGCTTTATCAACATTTTAGGAGGATGCTGCGGAACAACGCCGGAACACATCAAGCTGATCACGCAGGCCGTCAAAGATATTGCGCCGCGCAAAATCCCGGAAATTCCGGTCCAAAGCGCCTTCAGTGGACTTGAACCGCTTATCATCCGGCCGGACTCAAACTTCATCAATATCGGCGAACGTACCAATGTCACCGGTTCCAAACAATTTGCCCGGCTTATCCTCGCCGGGGATTTTGAAAGCGCCCTGTCGGTCGCCCGCCAGCAGGTCGAAGCCGGCGCCCAGGCGATCGACGTCAACATGGACGAGGCCATGCTCGATTCCGAAAAGGCCATGACGCGTTTTCTCAATCTCATTGCCGCGGAACCGGACATCGCCCGCGTTCCCATCATGGTCGATTCTTCCAAATGGTCGGTCATCGAAGCGGGGTTAAAGTGTGTTCAAGGCAAGGCCATCGTCAACTCGATCAGTCTCAAAGAAGGCGAAACCGCTTTTAAGGAGCAGGCCAGAAAAGTAAGGCTCTACGGTGCTGCGGCCGTGGTCATGGCTTTTGATGAAAAAGGTCAGGCTGATACGGTCGAACGCAAAGTGGCGATCTGTACGCGCGTATACAAAATTCTGACGGAAGAAATCGGATTTCCGCCGGAAGACATCATCTTCGATCCTAATATTTTTGCGATCGCAACCGGCATCGAAGAACACAATAACTACGCAGTCAATTATTTTGAGGCGACCCGGACGATCAAGAAAAACCTTCCGCATTGCCGTATCAGCGGCGGTGTAAGTAATGTCTCTTTCTCGTTCCGCGGCAATGATGCCGTGCGGGAAGCCATGCACTCGGCCTTTCTTTATCATGCCATCAAGGCCGGCATGGATATGGGGATCGTCAATGCCGGGATGATCGCCGTTTATGATGATATCCCCAAGGACCTGCTTGAATTGGTCGAGGATGTCCTGCTTAACCGCCGGGCTGATGCGACCGAGCGGTTGATCGCTTTTGCCGAAAAAGTGAAATCACAAGGCAAAAAAGTGACCGAAGACCAGGCGTGGCGCAAAACTTCCGTTGGGGATCGGCTCTCTCACGCCTTGGTCCACGGCATCGTGGACCATATCGACGCGGACGTTGAAGAGGCGCGCAAGAAAGTAAAGCATCCCTTGGAAGTGATCGAAGGCCCCCTGATGGACGGCATGAACATCGTCGGCGATCTTTTCGGCGCCGGCAAGATGTTCCTGCCGCAGGTCGTGAAAAGTGCCCGCGTCATGAAAAAAGCCGTTGCGTATCTGACGCCTTTCATCGAAAAAGAAAAAGCCGGTTCCGGCAGCAAGCCCGCGGGGACGATTGTCATGGCGACCGTCAAAGGCGATGTCCATGATATCGGTAAGAACATCGTCGGCGTTGTTTTAGGGTGTAACAATTACAAGATCATCGACCTCGGCGTCATGGTCGCCTGCGAAAAGATCCTCAAAACCGCGCGCGAAGAAAAGGCCGACATGATCGGCTTAAGCGGGCTCATCACGCCGTCCTTGGATGAAATGGTGCACGTCGCCAAAGAAATGGAGCGTGAAGGCTTTAAGCTTCCCCTCCTTATCGGCGGAGCTACGACCTCGGTCAATCATACAGCGGTCAAGATCGCCCCGGCGTATCAGGGTTTTACTATTTATGTTAAAGATGCGTCCCGCAGCGTGGGCGTTTGCCGAAGTTTGATGGATGAAAAGTTAAAACAGGACCTTGCCAAAAAAACCTGGCAGGAATATCAGCGCCTGCGCGAAGAACACGCGGACAAGCAAGTGGCGCGCCGGATCCTCACCATTGCCGAGGCACGCGCCAAGGGATTGCTATCGGACTGGAAAAAAATCCCTATTACGGCTCCCTCTTTTTTTGGGCTGAAACTGCTCAAAAACTACGATTTAAATGAGATCCGCAAACATATCGACTGGACGCCGTTCTTCATTACCTGGGAACTGGCCGGAAAATATCCCAAGATCTTCAATGATTCCAGGATCGGCAAAGAAGCCAAGAAACTTTTTGACGACGCGCAGACAATGCTTGATGAGATCATTAAACGAAAATTGCTCAAGGCCAATGCCGTTATCGGGCTTTTTCCGGCCAACAGCGTAGGCGATGATATTGAAGTGTATACCGATGAAAAACGCAACCGGACATTGACTGTCTTTCATAGCCTTCGTCAGCAATCGGAAAAAGTGGATGACCAGCCGTATTTCGCACTTTCCGACTTCGTCGCGCCCAAAGCCAGCGGCGTCAAAGATTATATCGGCGCTTTTGTCGTGACCACGGGCGTGGGCCTTGAACGGCTCCTGAAAGAATTCGAGAAAGAACACGATGATTACAAAAGCATCATGGCCAAGGCCATTGCCGACCGGCTGGCCGAAGCCTTCGCCGAGCTTCTGCACAAACTGACGCGCCGCGAATTCTGGGGCTATGCCAAAAGCGAGTCCTTGAACGATGAAGAATTGATCCAGGAAAAATATCAAGGGATCCGCCCGGCGCCCGGTTATCCGGCCTGCCCCGACCACACGGAAAAGCCCATTCTTTTCAAATTGCTTAACGCCGAAAAGAACGCGGAAGTGAATCTGACCGAAAGCTACGCCATGTGGCCGGCGGCTTCCGTGTGCGGTCTTTATTTCGCGCATCCCAAATCAAAATATTTTGCCTTAGGCAAGATCGGCAAGGACCAGATCGAAGACTATGCCCGGCGCAAGGAGATGCCGGTCGAGACGATCGAAAAATGGCTCAGCCCTCATTTGGGTTATCGATGATACGGGACAAAAAGCTTTTTCTTGTCTTCAGTGCCGCTATTATTCTGAAGCTTGCCCTCTTTGCTTTTATCGCCCACCATTCACCCCAATCCAAACTTGAAACGGATTCTCATGCCTATTTGCAAACGGCCGAGACCCTGGACACCTACGGCGTCTTTGCCCGTCACCGCAAAGAAAGCGGGATCTTTCCTTATGAAATGTTCCGCACACCGGGCTATCCGGCCTTTTTGACGGTTTTTCATCATTGGCTGAAAATTCCACTTAACGGGATCATCGTCCTCCATATCCTTTTGACCGCGCTGGCCGCTTTCTTTACATATAAAACCGCGCGGACCATCGACGAACGCTTGGGATTTTTAAGCGCGGTCATTATTCTTTTTGATCCGCCCATCACGGCGTATTCATTCATGATCCTTACCGAATCCCTTTTTCTTCTTACGGTCTCGGTTTTCATGTACCTTTTCGTTTCGTATCTGAAGAACAGCCGTTTAAGTGCACTTTTACTGGCGGCGGTCTTCATCGCCATCGGTGTGTACGTCCGGCCGGTCGGATATTTCTTGGCTGTAACGTGTGCCGGGTTTATCCTTTTTACGCAACTCCGTACGGACTGGAAAAAGGCCCTGGCCGGTTCACTCATCCTCTTGCTTATCGTCCACACTTTCCTGGGGATTTGGCAATACCGCAATTACCGCCACACACGTAACGCCGTCTTTAGCGACATCCACAACGCCACGGTCGAAAGCCCGGACGCAACGGGCCTATGGAAAAGCTACAGCCGTAATCAAGACCCAAAAACGCAAGACCTATCCGCTCCTCTCTATTACGCCAATGTTACGTTCCGGTGCCTCCTCTCGCTCATGACAAGGCCGGGAACGTTCAAATATTTCGATATCGAGCCCTTAAAAGTAGCGGCCAAGATCATTGGTTATCCCTGGATGGTCTTCTGGCTGGCGGGACTGCTCTTCGGGCTCTCGCGGATAAGGCATGATCCCAAACTGCAGTTCATGTTCCTGATGATCGCTTACTTTGCGGCGGTCACGATCGTGGCGACTATGTGGGGCGCCAATGAACGCTTCCGCGTTCCGATGATGCCTTTTATCGCGATATTATCGGCCGCGGGGTGGAAAACCGTCCGTCGGCCGCCTCTGCCCAGCTTTTTTAAATGCGCAGGGCAATGGCTGTGGCAAAAAAGAATGGACATCGTCGCCCTCGCGGGGATATTCTTCTTTCTTTTTATGGCCTATCTTCCCGTGTTTACCATTCCCTATGCCCACCATGATGATTATTTTTTCTGGATGTGGGACAAGACGGATGTCCATCCGCTCCACTTCAATTATTTAAGTTCGGGAAGATACTTGGGGGCCATATTTACGACGATCATTTGGACGCCGGTCGAAAGCCTCTCAGGCATCAGCGGGGTACGCGCGGTCAATCTGCTCAATATCGGATTGGCCGGATTTTTAATTTATTTATCACTCCAACCGTTCCTGCGCAGCCTTTTCAACGCATTCCTGTTTACGGTCCTGGTGCTTACTCTTCCACCGTTCCAGGTCATCGTTGCCTGGGCAAGCTGCCTTAACCTTTCCATCGCGATTTTTTTAAGCTCCTTATCCGCCTATCTGCGCCATCGCTCATTCTCTACGCGGGATTTCCGGCGGAAGATCATCCTGGATGTTCTTTCCGTAACCTTGTTCTTCTCGGCTTTAGCGACGCACCAGTTGGCGGCCATGTTCTACTGGGCCGTGACCGCGGCCGTCTTGCTCGCGCACAACCAAGATGGGTTAAGCCAATGGATAAAACGATTGCTCTATATAAGCGTTCCAGCCTTCATGACCATGGGCTTTTATTTTATCCTCCTTCTCTCTCAGTATGAGACCTATAAACCGTTCATGGTCGAAATGTATGACCCTTATCATTTGACGACGGACATTTGGGGAAAACTAATATGGTTCATGACTGAACCGT
>CAZCLW010000035.1:0-22449 GCA_964499685.1 uncultured Planctomycetales bacterium | reverse complement strand
CGACTATCGCGGGGAACCACAGGTCAATATGTATGCGGATGTGGAATTTCCCGTTGAATTCGATACCGTGCCGGTCGTGCCGCGACAGGCGATCATGGACACCGGGCTGCAAAAGATTGTTTTTGTGCAAAGCCAAGAAGGTGTTTTTGAACCGCGGGCCATTCAAACCGGCCTGGAGGGGGATGGCGTTGTGGCGGTAAAATCCGGCCTCAAAGAAGGCGAGACCATCGTTGTGTCGGGGAATTTCCTTCTGGATTCCGAAAGCCGTTTGCAGGCGGTTTTAAGTGCCGGCGATCAAGGTGGAGGACATCAACATGGACAATAAACCGCCCGCCTCTGAAGGCTTTGTCGAGAAGATCATTGATTTCTCGGCCAGGAACAAATTTATCGTCTTTATTTTTGTTGCCGCCTCGCTGTTGGCCTCTTTTTGGTCTATCAAAAATATCCCGCTGGATGCGATCCCCGACCTTTCGGATACGCAGGTTATTGTGTACTCCCGATGGGACCGCAGCCCCGACATCATCGAAGACCAAGTGACTTATCCGATCGTGACCGCGCTTTTGGGCGCACCGAATGTCAAGGCCATCCGCGGATTTTCGGATTTTGGCTATTCCTATGTCTACGTTATCTTCAAGGACGGGACCGATATCTATTGGGCGAGAAGCCGCACCCTGGAATATTTAAGCAAGATCATCCCCAAGTTGCCGGAAGGGGTCCAGACCGAATTGGGCCCGGATGCTTCGGGTGTGGGCTGGGTCTATCAGTATGCGCTGGTCGATAAATCCGGAAAGCATGATCTGCATGAACTGCGCAGCTTTCAGGATTGGTATTTGCGGTATCACTTGCAAAGCGTTCCGGGTGTGGCGGAAGTCGCTTCCCTGGGCGGTTTTGTAAAACAATATCAGATCACGATCGAGCCCAACAAACTGCAGGCCTATGACATTCCTCTTAATATGGTCATTGACGCGATCCGGGAAGGCAACCAGGAAACAGGCGGCCGACTCTTGGAATTTTCCGGCGCTGAGTACATGGTCCGCGGCCGGGGATACGCCACCTCCGTTGAGGACCTTGAGAATATCGTGGTGACAACGGACAAAAAAGGCATTCCTGTCCTGATCAAGAACATCGCCCATGTTGCCATCGGCCCCGAGATCCGCCGGGGGCTGGCGGACTTAAACGGCCAAGGCGATGTGGTCACCGGCACGGTCGTTATGCGTTACGGGGAAAATGCGCTCAATGTCATCGACCGGGTCAAGGCGAAGATCAAAGAGGTCGAGCCGTCGTTTCCCGAAGGGGTTGAGCTGGTCCCTGTTTATGACCGCTCCGAATTGATCAAGGAATCCATCGAAACGCTCAAGCGCAAATTAATGGAAGAGATGCTGGTCGTGAGTTTGGTCATCATCCTGTTTTTATGGCATTTCCGCAGCGCTCTCATCCCGATCTTTACTTTGCCGATCGCCGTCATGCTTTCGTTCATCCCCATGTTCGGCATGCAGCTAACCTCCAATATCATGTCTTTGGGCGGGATCGCTATCGCCATCGGCGCGATGGTGGATGCCTCCATTGTCCTTATTGAAAACGCGCACAAAAGGATCGAACAGTGGAAGATAGAGGGGCGTAAAGAGCCCTATAACGAAGTTTTGATCCATTCCGCCAAAGAGGTCGGCCGGCCGATCTTCTTTTCGCTACTGGTCATAGCGGTCGCCTTCATTCCGATATTTGCCTTGGAGGCGCAGGAAGGACGGCTGTTCAAGCCGCTTGCTTTTACCAAGAACTACGCCATGGCCTTTGCGGCGCTTCTTTCGATTACCTTGGCGCCGGCCTTGATGCTCCTATTCATCCGCGAGCGGAAATTCAATCTGAGGCCGCGTTGGTTCAATCGTATCGTGACCTTTTTTGCCGGCGGTGAAATCCATGCCGAAGAGAACCATCCGGTGAGCCGCTTTTTGTTCCGATTATATGAACCGGTCGTGCGTTGGGTCGTGGACCACCGCAAGATCGTCGTGATCCTGGCGTTGATCTTGATCGTCATCACCATGCCGCTGTTCTTTTTGATCGGGCAGGAATTCATGCCTCAGCTGAACGAAGGCGCGATCCTGTATATGCCGACGACTTTACCCGGCATTTCGGTCACCGAGGCCCAGAAACTGATGCAAACCCAGGACCGGATCCTTAAAAGTTTCCCGGAAGTCGAGCTTGTGTTCGGCAAGGCCGGGCGTATCGAAAGCTCGACGGACCCCGCGCCTTTTTCCATGATGGAGACGGTCATCCTTCTTAAACCGCAGAAGGAATGGACGCGCAAGATCTCGTACGAAGAACTGGTCAACGAGATGGACGCGGCCTTACGGATCCCCGGGACCACCAATGCCTGGACCATGCCGATCAAGAACCGCATCGATATGCTCACGACCGGTGTGCGTACGCCCATCGGCATTAAAGTTCTCGGTGATGATCTAAAGACGATCGAGAAGATCGGGATCCGTCTGGAGAATATCCTAAAAGACATCAAAGGAACGCGCAGTGTTTTTGCGGAGCGTGTCTCAGGCGGCTATTTTCTGGATTTCGATCTTAAACGTGATCAGCTGGCGCGTTACGGTTTATCCGTGATGGATGCGCAAATGACCATTCAGTCCGCCATCGGCGGAGAGAATATCACGACAACGGTCGAGGGGCGCGAACGTTACCCCGTCAATCTCCGTTATCCGCGCGGATTAAGGGACGATGTCCATGAACTAAGCCGCGTCCTTGTCGCGACTCCGTCGGGGGCCCACATACCCCTGGGGCAGATCGCTGATATTGTGTTAAGGACGGGGCCTTCCATGATCCGTAATGAAAGCGGGTTGTTGGCCGGCTATGTCTACGTGGACGTGACCGGTCGCGACATCGGCGGATATGTTACGGAGGCCAAGCGCAAAGTGCGCGAACATCTGGATTTGCCGACGGGATATGCGCTGTCCTGGAGCGGTCAGTATGAATACATGGAGCGGGTCAAACAGCGCCTTATGGTCGTCGTGCCCGTGACCTTCTTCATCATCTTCTTTTTGCTGTATATCAATACCGGCTCACTGGTCAAGACCGGCATTGTCCTTCTGGCCGTGCCCTTTTCCTTGATAGGCGCCTTATGGCTTTTATGGGTTTTAGGCTATAATATGTCCATTGCCGTTTGGGTGGGGCTGATCGCCCTGGCCGGCGTGGACGCCGAAACCGGCGTCATCATGCTGCTTTATCTTGATCTGGCTTATGATGAAGCCAAGCGAAAAAAGCTGTTAAATTCATTCGACGGTCTAAAAGAGGCCATTGTCCACGGCGCCGTTAAGCGCATCCGTCCTAAAATGATGACCGTGGGCACCACGTTTATGGGGCTTCTGCCCATCATGTGGGCGGCCAGCTGGGAGAGCGGGGCCGATGTCATGAAACGTATTGCCGCGCCGATGGTCGGCGGGATCTTCACCTCGTTTCTTATGGAACTGCTCGTTTATCCGGCCATCTATGCTGTTTGGAAATGGAACTTCGAAATGAAAAAGGGAAAAAACATCGTTGAGTAAATATTTATTAACCCAGCAAAAAAGGAGTACTCCATGAAACCCAAAATATTAAAGTCTTTTACCAAGACCATTGCCTTGGCCAGCCTGATCGTTTTTCCCGCCTTGACGATGGCGGCTGTAGAGGTAGGGAACAAGCTCTGTCCGGTAAGCGGTCAAGCGGTGGGAGAAATGGGCCCTATCGTCAAGCATGAATATAACGGCAAGATCTATAACCTTTGCTGTAAAATGTGTGCCAAGGATTTCGATAAGGATCCGGAAAAATTCAGCAAGATGGCCGAAGAAGAAGCGGCCGGCATAGGGTCCGAATCCGGCCACGCAGGTGATGACCACGATGGACACGATCATTGATTTTCTTGAAAGAGCATGGGTTATTGTCTGGACCGCATTAAGATCGGACCCGATCCATCCCATGCTCGTCCATTTTCCGATAGCACTTTTTCTGGCAGCCTGTCTTATGGAAGGGACCAGCCTTTTTTTAAAAAAGGATGCCTTCCATAAGACGGCATGCCATATGTTTGTTTTTGCCGCACTTATGACGCCTTTGGTCGTTTGGACAGGTCTTTGGGAAGAAGCGCGCCTGCGCCTCAACCATCCGCTTTTCTATCTGCATAAAAATTTCGGTTTTACTATCCTCTGGGGGAGTCTTGCCGCTCTAGTTGTATTCTTTGTTTTCCGTAAGAGATTTGAGCATCCGTCCTGGATGTTCTTGGCGATGACCGGCCTGTTTGCCGGTTTGGTTGCCGCGACGTCCTTTTTCGGAGGAGTTATGGTCTATGAATACGGGATAGGTGTCGCCCAGCCGTGAATTTTAAGATCCTCTTGACAAATTTTCCTCTGGATTTATAATCATACCAAGCGGTATGAGAAAAGCATCCCCTAATCCCAAAGCCAAAAAAAGCCTTCTGGACGCGGCGCAATCGTTGGTCCTGACCAAGGGGTTCGAGGCAACCAGTGTTGAGGAGATATGCCGGAAGGCCCGGCTCACCAAGGGGAGTTTCTTTCATTATTTTAAGAGCAAGGAAGATCTTGCTAAAACCCTATTGGAGAGATTTTGCTGTTCTTCTTTCGAGGCAATGAGAAGCGGATGCTGCCGCGCTTGTCAGAGCGGTGATCCTTTGGAGCGCGTTTACGCGCACATCAATCTTGCCCTTGAAAACGCAAGAGCTGCTGACGGAGGCCAGGGTTGCCTGCTGGGTGTTATGGCCCAGGAATTATCAGACAGCCGTCCGGAGATACGTTCTTTATGCGAGAAAGGTTTTAAAGAGTGGGCCGGAATGTTCGCCAAGGACCTCCAAGCCGCCAAAGCAAAATACGCGCCAAAATCTGGTCTTCGTCCGGAAAGTCTGGCGGAACATTTTATCGCGGTCATTGAGGGTTCGCTCATTTTGGCCAAGACCAAACAGGACAAGAAAGTGATGGAGCGGAACCTGATGCATTTCCGCGATTACATAAGATCATTGTTCAGGCGATAATCAACAACCACAACCAAGGGAGGGTTCTTATGGTAGATGAAAAAAAAGAATGTTGCACGACCGGCTGCGGGCCTTGCTGCATGAAGGCATTTTTTGCCGGGCTATTGGTCGGCGTTATTCTGATCTCCGCGGGCTTCGGCATTGCGATGGGGTCAAAATGCCTGGCAGGGGGCGGCATGAAAGTCTGCCCGATCTCCGGTGTACAGACGCAGAAGTAAAAGAAAATCCGGGGACGTGTAACGTAACCTTATCTCGTTAGAATTAAGGTTGCGTTACACGTCCCCATAATGTCCTCCACAAGCTAACAGGGAAAGCGATGGAACATAAAAATCGATTGGTTTTTGGAAAAGAGAACGAAAATCTCAACGGGACAGATCCGCTCTTAAAAAAAGAAGAGCCGTTGTCGGATGCCGACCTTTTGGATGCTTATTCCAAGGCGGTCATCCATGTCGTCGAGCATGTCGGGCCGGCGGTGGTCAGCATCAACATCGGCTGGCGGATCCGGCAGGCCGGCATGGAAAAAGGCGGGGCCGGTTCGGGCGTTGTGATCGCGCCGGACGGTTATATCCTGACCAACAGCCATGTGGTCCATAATGCGACCAGGTTCGAGGTCGTTTTGAATAACGGTCAAAAATATGAGGCCAACTTGATCGGCGAGGATCGTGCCACCGACCTGGCGGTCGTGCGCGTGAACGCTTCGGGGTTGCCTTACGCGGCCATCGGTGATTCAGGAGCGCTGCGCGTCGGGCAATTGATCATCGCCATCGGCAATCCGCTGGGGTTCCAGTCCACGGTCTCGACGGGTGTGGTCAGTTCCGTCGGACGTCACTGGCGCAGTGAAGACGGGCGCCTCATAGAAAACGTGATTCAACACACCGCGCCGCTTAATCCGGGGAATTCCGGCGGTCCTTTGGTGGACTCCCGCGGCCAAGTGGTCGGTATTAATATGGCGATCATTGCGATGAGCCAGGGTTTGGGGTTTTCTATTCCGGCCAATACCGCCAAATGGGTCGTTTCCCAGATCCTCGCGCATGGACGCGTGCGACGTGGGTATTTAGGGATAGCGGGACGCGAACGCCAGATAGACCCCCGTTTGGCAAAATTTTATCATCTTCCCCATTCATCTACCGTGGAGGTAATGGTCGTCGAGAACGGCGGGCCCGCCCAGCGCGCAGGGCTGCTGGAAGGGGACCAGATCATTGCTATTCAGGAGAAGAATGTCGAAAAGGTGGATGACCTTCATAAGATCTTATCGGAATGGCCGGTAGGGAATGCTTTGAAATTGACGGTTTTACGGGGAATTGAAAAACTGCAGATCGCGCTCACGCCGACCGAAGCACCTTAGAAAGTAAAAATCTTCAATTGTTGACGCATATATAGAATTTGGACCAAGTTTCGCACTGCCAGCCTGGATGGAATTCGTGATGATAGGAGGTCTGACGTTTGGTCGACCCCGATGGGCAAGTGAGTGTTTGGGTAAATTGCCCCGTACAAGAGGCGCTTCCGTAGGAAGTACAGCCATAGGGTTGGCCATAGTTTGGGCAGGCTTCAGTGCTTGCCTCGTAGCCGCCGCCCACAATCCCATTCGTTCCGCCTACTGGTATGCAGATCTGCGCTTCCAGGCGCTTTGAATCTTGGTGCAACAGAAAAAGACAGATAGCCAAAAAAACCACACTGATCATTAAAAGAAGTCTATGCATTGTGTTCCTCCTTTCTAGCGCCGCAGCGCCCGTAATCTATTCTAATTCTCTTGTACAATGACCGTTGGGACAATTGCCCTGCACGCATTCGTTTGCCGGGCATCCTTCATGTAGCACAGACCCTTCCGGACAAAGACAGCAGTCGCAATCAAAGTCATAAACCGTTTCCGGCGGACAAATACACTCCTGTCCCTGCAGGATAAATCCCGGTTTGCAGTAGGCTTTGCAGCAGGTGTCTTGTCCCCCGGGAAGGAACGGGCAGGGTCCCGGCGGCTGCACGCCGGTCGGCGGATAGCAGATGGTGGAATCCACGCCGTGGATGTAATTTTTACTCTGACGCAGCCGTTCATTGTCGTTATTGTTGACCGGTGCATTGGAACATCGGATGGCGTTGGTAGAAAGCAGATTACATCCGAATGAACAGACAGCCGCATCCGGGCAGACACTGCTGCCTTTACAGGCATAGACCATGGAACTCCCGCATTGCCTGGAACAGAGCCCTTGGCCATCAACACAACCGAATTGATGATGATAGTTGCCTGGAGGTTGGGGCGCAACCCCCGCTTCCTCGGCATGGGGATTCAGTTGCGCATTTACACCGCAGGAATCCGCTGGAGTGCCTTCCAACGTCCAGAGCGTGCAGCACTGAGCTGCGGGAACGCATTGACAAGCGGGCTGGCTGCATCCTGTCGGTGTGCATGTCTTGGTCCGAAGCATTTCGGTAGGCGCGCAGTCGCATCCGGGCGGAAAGAGCGCGCCGTTCGCACTTCCGCCGCAGGGACCGTTCACCCAGTTCCCGCAGTCACACGTTAAGTCAATATCGGAATCTGCCTGCTTAAGGATCTCCAAGTCGGAGGTTTCGACAGAATCGGTGAGGTTTTTAATGCCGGCTTTGGTCCCGCGGTCAAGAACAGCTTTTCCGATGATCATCCCGACGACGATGAGGGTGATGAGGGCGACATATTCGATCAATGATTGACCGCGTTTTTTCACTTTAAAGGAAGTGGTTTATTTATATCCACGGCCGCAACGGTCTGAGTTACAAGCTCCTGGAGAGCTGCCATCATCCTGTAAACAACGGGCGGCGCTGGGACATCCGGGATTCAAGGGCCGAAGGACTTTCCAAAGGTCTGTACAAATACAGGCTTGCTGAGCGGCATTCCATGTAAGCCCTGAGGCGCAATCGCAGTGTTCGTTAGGATAGCTTCCATACACCTGGAAACCGGCTTCGCAATAAGCGCGGCAGCATTGGCCTTGGCCGGCGGGAAGGAAGGGACAAGGTCCTGGCGGCGGAACCACGCAAACGCTGGAATCATTGCCGAGATTATATGGGAGGGTTGCACGCAAACGTTTATCGTCATTATTGCCTATGGGCGGGTTCGCGCATTTATCCGCATTGGACAAATTGCCTGTGCAGGTAAACTGACAGGCGACCGTATCAGGGCAAGCGCCGCTGCCTTTACAGGCATAGTTGCTCTGCGTACCGCACACCTCGACGCACAAGCCTTGATTGTCCGGACAGCCGGCTGAATGATGGGGACAGGAGGGTGCAGGAGGTGTTTGACAGTCTACTCCGGCATCGGCAGCATTAGGATTGAGCTGGGCATTAACCCCGCAGGAATTACCCGCTGTACCGTTGAGGACCCAGGGCAGACAGCATTGGGCTGCAGGAACGCATTCACAAGCGGGCTGGCTGCATCCTGCCGGCGTGCAAACTTTGGTCCTTAACATCTCGGTCTGCAGACAGCTGCATCCGGGCGGAAACAATGCTCCGCTGGCGGTACCGCCGCAGCCGGCGTCCTGCCAGGGCTGGCAGTTGCAAGTAATATCAATATCGGAATCTGCCTGTTTAAGGATCTCCAGATCGGAGTATTCGACGGAATCGGTGAGATTTTTAATGCCCGCCTTGGTCCCGCGGTCAAGAACAGCTTTCCCGATGATCATTCCCACCATGATGAGAGTGACGATGCTGACATATTCGATCAATGATTGACCGCGCTGATGAGGGCCCAAAGGAAGCTCCTTTACAAAACCACTAAAAGTATAAAATATTAATAATACTTTATCAAACATAATCTCATAAATGAATTCTTGGAGAATGGCTGTCCTTAAAAATCAAAGTTTGTTAAGATAAGTGAATTATGCCCGTTTTTCCCGAACCATTCTGGCAGCGCCTCTCTAAGATCATCCCGGCCGAGCATCTCTCCGAGGCCAAATCCGTCTTTGAAAGGCCCGCCAGCGAAGGATACCGTCTCAATACTTTGAAGATATCTTTTGAACAGGTTGCGGAGATACTGAAGGCAGCCGGCATCAGCTATAGCCGACCGGGCTGGTCCGCTCAGGCCTTGACGATACCGGAGGCGTTCCGCGACCATCCCCGGCTCCGGCAGCTCATGGAAGAAGGCGAGCTGTATAAACAAAGCCTGACAAGTATGCTGCCGCCTTTGGTCCTGGCCCCCGCCCCAGGAGAATATATTTTGGACCTTTGCGCCGCGCCGGGAAGCAAGACATCGCAGATGGCCGCCATGATGGAAAACAAAGGGCTGATCGTGGCGGTTGAAAATATCCGTTCCCGCTATTTCAAGCTCCTTTCGGTTTTGCAGAAATTGAACGTCAAGAACGTTGAAGCAAAATTAACGGACGGCCGCCGCTATCGGAGCGGCACGCTGTTTGACAAGATCCTTGTCGATGCGCCGTGCAGTTCGGAAGGGAGGTTCAATATCCATGAACCTAAATCATACGCCTATTGGAGCCCGCGAAAGATCAAAGAGATGGCGCATAAGCAAAAGGGGCTGCTCCTCAATGCGAGCCGGCTGCTGAAAGCCGGCGGCACATTGGTTTATTCGACCTGTACTTTTGCGCCAGAAGAGAATGAAGGGGCCGTTGATTGGTTGCTGCGCAAGACAGAAAGGACCTTAAAGGTTGTGCCTGTTTCGCTTAATGGTATAATCACATATTCCGCCATCGCCCGGTGGGAGAAAAAAAATTATGCACCGGAAACCGCCGGTTGCGCGCGTGTTCTTCCGATCAAAGATATGGAAGGTTTTTTTATCGCCAAATTGATGAAGGTTTAAACGAGAAAAAATCCATGCTGATCTTTATCATCGCTCTTTTGGCATTTTTTGTTTTTTGGGATGCCCGCCTGCTCCACCGCCGCGATGAGACCGTCTATCGCCAGATCATGCATTACAGCGAATTCGCCTGGACGCTTTGGCATGTCGTCTTGGGAATAGCGGTCCTGCCGGTTTACCTTTTGCGCCGCAACCGTTTTAAAAAGCAAGTCACTGTTCCGGCGGATGCCGTACCCCGGGCGCAGCTTATCGCCGCAGATGCCTGCGCCGTGTTCCTTTACTGGATGATGGGCATGACCGTCTGGACGGTCATAACGGAAATTTTCAAGATATTTTTCCCCTCTTTCGACGGGACGATCGAAGAGCTGATACTGTCGGCGGCATTTTCGTCTTTATGGATGGTCTATCTGATCTACCGGACCACTCAGCGCTACCGGGGGGAAGGGTTCTTTAAATTTGTCGGCCTGCGGCGTAACGGCGCGCCCTTCTGGCAATTGGTCGTTGTCCCGGCCCTCGCCGGGATCTGTTTTTCCCTCATCGCCTCGATCATTATTTGGGAGCGTCCGGTCCAGCCGCCCACGCCCCTGAGCCGCGTGATCGAATCCACGACCTCCGTGCCCTGGATGATGGTCTTTGTCGGCATGGCGGTCATTGTCGCGCCCCTTTTAGAGGAGATCACTTTCCGCGGTTATTTTTACCGCGTTCTTTTGTTCATAAAAGGAAAATGGTTCACCGTTTGCTTTATTTCGTTTTTGTTCGCCCTGCTCCATGTGAACCAGTACTGGGGCGACTGGCCGGCGATAGCCCTGGTCGCCATCCTTGGTTTTATTTTGACGACATTGCGGCTCTGGACAGGCACCGCCATTGCCAGTGCCGTGGCGCATTATGTTTATAACGCGGGCGTCACCTTCATCCCCATGATCATGCTCCTTTTGGCCAATCCGGCTTATCTGGAATACCGTCTGACGTACCACAATCTCGACTTTGCAGCCAAAGAGGCGCTTCTTGAAGAAAGTATCGTGGCGGATCCGAACCTTGCCGAGGCCTATAATGACCTGGCGTGGGTCTACGCGGAACAGGATAAAAATTTGGACGAAGCGTTGGCCTTGATCGAAAAGGCCCTGAATTTTGAGCCGCTCAATAATGCTTTTTTGGATACAAAGGCCGAAGTCCTGTATAAACTGGGCCGCATTGATGAGGCCATAGAGATAGAAGAAGGGATCGCAGCAGACACGCCATTCCTCCGGGAACATGTCGAGAAACAGCTGCAAAAATTTTACAAAGCCAAAAAACAGTTGGGAAATTGACTTGACAGGTATAAACTAAATCCGTTAGCATGGAACGCAAAATTATAATTTTTCCCGGAATATATCATGAAAAAATGCCCCTTTTTAAAAGCATTTAGGTTTATCGTTCTTTGCTGGGGGGCGGGCATATTTGTGACGGGTTGTGCCACTGTTCCGCGCGATTCCGCGGTAAAAGAGGTCGCCCTGCAGGAGCTTTGCGACCGTTATCAGCTCCCCTTGCAATGGGACACGGTCTCGCAGGTGGTCACATTGTCCGACGGACAGGTCAAGGCCAGGATCCTGGTGGGTAGCGACGTGGTCGTCTTCCAGGAAGAACGGATCAATTTAAGCAGCCCTGTCCGACGCAGCAAGAACATGATCCTGGTGCCGGCTGATTTTGAGGAAAAGATCCTTAAGCGCTTTAAGGCCGCGGTCCCGCTGTTCCGGTTCAAGAAGATCGTCGTGGATGCCGGTCACGGCGGCAAAGATCCCGGCGCCATCGGCCGTTCGGGGGTGCGCGAAAAAGATGTTGTCCTGGAGATCGCCCGGAGGGTCAAGGAACTATTGGCCGGCAGCGATATCGATGTCGTGATGACCCGGGACAGGGATGAGTTTATCTCGCTCGAAGGAAGGACCGAAATAGCCAGCCGGGCCGAGGCCGATCTGTTCGTGAGCATCCATGCGAATTCCAACCCTTCCAAGAATATCGACGGCCTGGAAGTCTATTACATCGAGGAGTTAGGCAGGAAGGACAAGCAGGAAGATCAGCGTCAGAAGAACCACCGGATCCTTTTTGAGGAATTGAACATGGACCACGGGTCCATGGACGTAAAGAGGATCGTTTCGGATCTTTTATATACCTATAAACAGCAGGAATCGCGGGCCCTGGCCCAAAGTCTGGCCAAAGGTATTGCGTCTTACGTCGGGATGACCGGCCGCGGCGACCGGACAGCGAGATTTTTCGTGTTAAGGAACACCTTGGTGCCGGCGGTCCTCATCGAGGTCGGCTACTTGAGCAACGCGCAGGAAGAAAAACTTTTGGCGAGCAGTGATTACCGCCGGAAATTAGCCGACGGTATCGCCAAGGCCATTTTGGATTATGGGAAAAAATAACCGTCATTTTGCCGTCGGCGTTTTCGATTCGGGTCTGGGCGGCCTGACCGTTGTCAAAGAATTGATGCGCCTGCTCCCCAACGAGGACATCGTCTATTTCGGCGATACCGCGCGCGTCCCTTACGGAACAAAATCGAAGGAATCGATTATCCGTTTTTCCAAGGAAAACGTCGGTCTTCTCCTGAAACATAATGTCAAGATGATCGTCATTGCCTGCAACACGTCTTCCAGTCTGGCCCTGGAGGAATTGAAACGGGATTTTGATGTCCCTCTTATCGGCGTTATCCGTCCGGGCGCGAAAAAGGCCGTTGCCATGACGAAGAACCGCCGCGTAGGTATTATTGCGACGGCCGCCACCGTCCACAGCGACGCCTATCCCCGACGGATCAAAGAGCTCGAACGCCGCATCAGCGTGGTGAGCCAGGCCTGCCCGTTATTCGTTCCCTTGGCTGAAGAAGGATGGTTTAACAGCAAGGTGACGGAAACGGTGGCGCACAAATATCTGGATAAATTGAAGAAATACCGCGTGGACACGCTCATCCTGGGATGCACGCATTATCCTTTATTAAAACCGGTCCTTAAAAAAGTCATGGGTAAAAAAGTCTCTCTTGTGGATTCGGCGCAGGAAGTGGCCCGCGAGGTCAAAGGCCTTCTGCAAAAAGAGAATATGGCACGCCCGGCGAAACATAAAGGGAAATATGTTTTTCTGGTCAGCGACCAGCCCAAGCATTTCCAGCAACTCGCCCGCCGGTTTTTGGGTTTCAACATTCAAAACGTGAAAAGAGTGAATTGAAATGTTCGAATTGACCATCAAAGGCGATTTGGCTTCGGCACATTTCCTGCCCGGTTATCAGGGCAATTGCCGGGACCTGCACGGGCACACCTGGAAAGTGGAGCTTACCATCATCGGCGATAAGCTGGATCCTGTCGGCATGCTCGTTGATTTCAAGGTCATCAAACAGCAGTTCAGGGATTTTCTTTCGACCGTCGACCATGTTTGCCTTAATGACCTGCCGTATTTCAAGAAGGTCAATCCTTCCACCGAGAATATCGCCCGCTACATCTACCAGGAATTCGGCAAAGTCTGCAAGCCATTAAAGATCAAGCGCGTCCGCGTTTGGGAATCGGATACTTCCGACATAACTTATTACGAATGAAACACGCGATCGTTCTGCTATCTGGCGGTTTGGATTCCGCGACGACGCTTTTTTATGCGCGCCGGCAGGGGTTCAAGGTGCATGCGCTTATCTTCGATTACAATCAACGCCACCGCAAAGAGATCGCCCGGGCGGTGCGCATAGCCCGTTCCTGCGGCGTCGACCATGAAGTGGTCAAGATCCGTCTGCCGTGGGGCGGTTCCGCGCTTTTGGACAAAAGGATCGCCTTGCCGCAAGGCGGAAAAATAATTCCGGATAAGATCCCCATCACCTATGTTCCGGCGAGGAATATCATTTTTTTGAGTTTTGCCGCTTCCTATGCGGAAGTAAAGAAGGCCGAAGCCATTTTTATCGGCGCCAACGCGATCGATTACTCGGGTTATCCCGACTGCCGGCCCGGATTTTTCCGGGCGTATAAAAAAGCCTTGGATAACGGATTGAAGGCCGGTGTCGAAGGAAAAAAAATAAAGATCTGTACGCCGCTGATCCATAAGACCAAAGCGGAGATCGTGCGCATGGCCGCCAAACTCAAGGTACCGTTCCATTTGACGTGGTCCTGTTACCGCGGCGGCGCGCGGCCCTGCGGAAAATGCGACAGTTGTATTTTACGTAAAAAGGGATTTGAGGAAGCGGGGATCGAAGATAAATAAGTCTCCGAACTACGAACTATGAACTCCGCACTAATTATGAATGCTAAAATTTCCGAAATATTCCAATCCATCCAGGGCGAAGGGCCTTACGCAGGTCTACGCCAAGTCTTTATCCGGTTCTTTGAATGCCACATGCATTGCGTGTGGTGCGATACACCGGATTCGATCGGCGACGGAAAACGTGAATATAAGGAATATACTTCCGCGGCTCTTTTGAAAGCGGTCAAGCCCTTAAGCAAAGGCTGCCATTCGGTCAGCCTGACGGGCGGCGAACCGCTTCTGCAGGCGGATTTCCTGAAAAATTTTATCCCTTTACTCAAACCCCTCAATGTAAAGATCTATCTGGAAACAAGCGGCGTGCTTCATAAAGAGCTCAAAAAAATAATCCATGATGTCGATATCGTTTCCATGGACATGAAACTGCCGAGCTCAACACAGTGCCGGCCGTTCTGGAAAGAGCATGAAGAATTTTTAAAAGTCGCCGCCCAGAAAGAGGTCTTTGTGAAGATCGTTGTTTCCGCGCAGACCGACAAGCAGGATGTCCGAAAAGCCGTCGGGACGATTGCCAGGACCGATCCGGCGATACCTTTGGTCATTCAGCCGAACACCTTTGATCTTAAAAAAGGCGCGGTCGGAAAATGTTATGAATATTATGACTATTGCTTAAAAGAGTTGCGTGATGTTAGAATACTGCCTCAAATGCACAAGTTCATGAACGTCCGATAATAAAAAATATGAAAAGATCATCCTACGAAGGTTTGCAAAAAAAGATACGCTCGCTCAAGACGCCGGCCATCGAAGTCTGGGAGAACCAGTACGCCGACCGCGACTATACCATTTATTTGAGCATCCCCGAATGCACCTGCATCTGTCCCAAGACGGGTCTGCCGGATTTCGCCACGATCAATATCACCTACGGCCCGGACAAAACCTGTTTGGAATTGAAATCGCTCAAAATGTATATCATCGCTTACCGCAACGTCGGGATATTCCACGAGCATCTGGTCAATAAGATCCTTGATGATATCGTCAAGGCCTGCCGTCCGCGCTGGGCCAAGGTGGAAGGGATCGTCAATCCGCGGGGCGGGATCGCAACGACTGTCACCGCCCAATACGGAAAAGGAGAATAAGGAATATGCCGCGTGCCAACCAAAGAGCCGATAATCAATTGCGTTCCGTTCAGGTGACAAAGAACTATGTGAAGCACGCCGAAGGTTCCTGCCTGATCGAGTTTGGCGATACCCGCGTATTATGTACGGCTTCCGTCGAGGAAGAAGTCCCGGCCTTTTTGATGAATACCGGCGCGGGCTGGGTCACCGCCGAATACGGTATGCTGCCGCGTTCCACGGCGACCCGCATCCGGCGCGACCGGAATTCCGGACGTATTTATGAGATCCAGCGCCTGGTCGGCCGGTCTTTGCGCAGCATCGTCGACCTGGAGAAACTGGGGCCGCGCACCGTCAAGATCGATTGCGATGTCATCCAGGCCGACGGCGGAACGCGGACCGCAGCCATCACCGGCGGCTTTATCGCCCTGGCTGATGCGCTTCTGAAGCTTAAAAAAGAAGGCGTTCTTAAAAGTGTTCCGCTGACCGACTATGTCGCGGCGATCAGCGTCGGCATTTTGCGCAGCGGAGCATTGGTCCTGGACTTGGACTATGAGGAGGATTCAAAAGCCGATACGGACATGAATGTCGTGATGGTGGGCAAAGGCCGCTTCGTCGAGATCCAGGGCACGGCTGAAGGCAAGACGTTTGACCGCAAGCAAACGGAGGCGCTTTTGAACCTCGCGGAAAAAGGCATCAAAGAATTGATCGAAGTCCAAAAACACAACCTTCCTGGCGTACAGATTTAAAATCCAAGGATAGATGGGATGATCGAATTGCTTGTGGCCACGCGCAACGCCGGAAAACTGCGCGAGATAAAAGAGCTTCTCCGGGACATGGACATCAAGGTGACTTCCCTTGCTGATTACGGAAGCATGCCGGCCATCGAGGAGGACGGCGTCACGTTCCAGCAGAACGCCATCAAAAAGGCCGCGACCATCGCCTTGTATGCCCATCGGCTTACCCTCGGTGAGGATTCGGGTCTGGAGGTCAAGGTCCTGGGCAACCAGCCCGGGGTTTATTCCGCGCGCTACTCCGGACCGAAAGCGACCGACGCAAAGAACAACCGCAAATTATTGGAGTCGCTGCGCAACGTCCCGCTCAAAAAACGCCAGGCGCGTTACCGCTGCGCGGCTGTGTTGGCCGATGATAAAAAAATCGTGGCGGTCGAAAGCGGCAGTTGCAGCGGCGTTATCGCTTTAAGACCGAAAGGAAAGAACGGTTTCGGTTATGACCCGCTTTTTTTGATCCCCAAGTATCAAAAGACCTTTGGTGAACTTGATGCGGCCATTAAGGCCAAGATGAGCCACCGCGCCCGCGCCCTGAAAAAAATCAAAAGATCTCTGAAAAAATATCTTCGATCCCTTGCCAAATAGCACCGGTCGTTTTTTTGATCACTTTAGCAGGATCCGTGATCGGCAGGTATTTCGGATTTTGGACCGTTCCGGTTATCTTGATCGTTACGATATCGCTGTTCTTGGTGAGAACGGAGGTGGGCACTTTCTTTAATCCCGACGTGGATTCCAGGAGGGCGATCTGGCTGAAAGCCGGGGAGATGCTAAAGTTGATCTTTTGGTTGAAATCGATCCAGCCCCGGCCGTTCAATTCAACCTGGCGGCTTTTGAGGTTAAGATTGGGAGTGGCGATGCGCCGGTTCTTGACCTGGAAATCGGCCCGTGCGTTCGTGAAGACGACATTCAAAAATTCAGGGATCAGCAGCGTTTCCCATAACCCTTTGAACAGATGGAACTGCCCGAGATGCCCGTCGATGATCTCCGCGTAACCTTTGCCTTGAAGGTCAGCCATGGCCTTCAGTTTCCCTTCGCCCGAAAAATTGGCCTTGATGGTCCCGGCCAGCGCTTTATTCTTTAACTTCAAGTCATCTTTCAGTTCAGCCAATTCGACATTCTGCAGCGACAGGCTGATAAAGAGCGGCTGGTCCGGCCGGTTAAGGTCTCCCGACGCATTAAAGACAAATCCCCCGCTGTAAAGACCGCCTGTGATTTTCCCTTCATTAATAAAGCGGTTGCGCTGATCATAGTGGACCTGGACATTATCCGCCGTAAGCCCATAGAGCGACACTGCGGATGATTCGCCGTTAACGGACAATTCCCAGTCGGTCCAATTAGCCAGCGGGCCTTTCAGGACAGCGCCTAGAGATAAAATCCCCCGAGGATCGGCGGCTTTTAAGTTTTTTTCAGGAGCGAGATCTTTTAGGTCTTCTAAATTCAGGTCGAATTTCCCCTGAAGTTCGGCCGGAAAAGATCTCTTCCCGGTGTCAATATTTCCGGTAAGGTCAAAGGAAGAATCAGCATAATAACCATGTAAGGCCATGATGTGCACATTTTTATCGCGGATGCGCAGCTGCGACGTCAGGTTCAGAGGGTCAGAGGCAAGGGTCAGGTCAACGTCGGGTTCATCAAAATTGACGAGGGAGCCATTCAGGATGAAGATCTGTTTTTCGAAGCGGCCCTGAAGGTCGTTGCAGGTCAATTTGTCCGGTGAAATTGCAATGTCGCCGTTGAGGCCGGTCAGGGTTTTGTTGAACGCCCCGCTGGTCAAGGTCGCGTCTTTAACCTTAGCCTTCAATTGGATATCGGCATCGGACCAGAGGGAAGCGCGGCCTTTGAAATGTCCCGTGAGGGAGGCCCGTCCGGTCAGGGCCAATTGCCGTTTTTCCAGCGCTCCGGGAAAAAGCGAACTCAGAACGCCTAAGTCCACGGCATCGGCCTGGTATTTCAGGTCGATATCGGGATCGGCAAAGTCCCGCACTTTCCCCCTCAGGGTGACCGGTGTATTAAGCGCGGTAAAAGATAATCTTTCAGTCTCGGCCAAACCGTTGCTGACACTCAGGTTCCCGTCGATATTTTGAACATCCACCGTATGACTACCGAGCACCGCCGTACCGTTCGGCATGTCCAGTCCGCCTTTGACCTCAAATGCATTCTTATTCCGGACAAACAGAAAGGAGAATATCTTTCCATTCCCTTTGAAAAAACGGCCCGCTGCCAGATCAATCTTGGCATGCTGAAAATTTATGTCCCCTTTGACGGTCCAGGTTTTTTCTTTGCGCTCGACGCTCATGCCTTCACCGGCAAAATCCCCGCGGATGGATTTTCCTTCTTTCAATCCGGCGGCCAGGCCTGCCAGGCTCAAATCCCCCGAGAGTTTAAGAAAATGCGGTTCATGGTTGACCAGCAGGTCGACCTTGGGAACAATGCCGCTTTCGGGATCAAAAAATTCCGTGGAAAAAAAGAGGGGCCAATATTTGGCCAGATCGAGATCCCGTGATTGGAAGCGCAATTGAAGTTTGCGCGAGGAAAGCGCGTATTCGCCTTTGGCAAAGAGAGGGGTTTGCGAGGCGACGGCCTTGACCGTGAATTTGACTGATCTTTGAAGAGAAAAATTGATCTGTGCGTTAAGCCCGTCGAGGCGTTCGGTGACGTTGTTTCTTTGGTCCGTGTAGGTCAGCCGGCCGTCGCGGATGACAAACGCGCCGACGATGATCTGAGCCGAGGATTTTGTCTTCGGTCTTTGGCGCCATTTTTCGATGATATCCGTGAAATTGAATTTTTCCTGGTCCCGCCGGACGAGAGAGATCTGCGGACGTTCGACAACGATGGAGGGGATGACGAAGCCCCTGGCTTTGAAAAAAGAAGGGAAGGCCAGCTTAAAAGAAAGCTCGTCGATGGCGATAAAATCCCCCGGCGCAGACCCTTCGCCGGCGATCCGGATGCCTTTGATATAAACGCCTTTGAGGAAGGAATAGTCCAGGGCGCCGATCGCGACGGGACGGCCCAGGAATTCCTGCGCTTTAGCAGCAATGATCTTCTTGAGCTGTACGGGAAGGAAAAATTTATGAAAGTAAACGAAGCCGCCCAGGGCGAGACAGAAAAATATAAGGAAAGCCAAAAGCCATTTACGTTTCATGAATGGTCTGAAGTTGGTCGGGGAGCCGGGATTCGAACCCGGGACCCCTTGCTCCCAAAGCAAGTGCGCTAGCCAGCTGCGCTACTCCCCGTTAAGTCAGCCGATATTTTAAAAAATGATTTTCAGTATAGCATGGGATATATATTTTTGTAAAAAGGCTTGTTTGCTATAATACCGCCATGTACTGATCTGTCCGTAAAAATTTTAGAGGGATCAGTAAAGGAAAATAAGTATGCCGCGCGACCACGTACAGCTTATCAGCGATGTCAGCGAACTGACCGGGATATTTCATGACGCCTTGGACCTGGAAGGCTTTTTGCAGAGGATCGTCCATATGATCTCCGACCATATGCGTTCCCAGGTCTGCTCCATCTATCTTTATTATGAGGAGAAAGATGAGCTGGTCCTGAAAGCGACCAAGGGCTTGCACGCCGATTCCGTCGGAAAAGTGCGGATGAAGCCCGGGGAGGGCCTTACCGGTCTGGCCATGAAAGAACTCCGGCCCATCCGCGAACGCCAGGCCAGCCGCAATCCGCAGTTCAAATTTTTTCCCGGTATCGGTGAAGAAAAATATGAATCGTTCCTCGCGGTACCCATTATCCGCGGCCAGACCCGCATCGGCGTCATGGTTGTGCAGAACGCGCAGAAAAATTATTTTAAGGATGAGGACGTCAAAGTGCTGCGGGCCATCACCTCGCAGGTGGCCAGCACGATCGAGACCGCCAAACTTTTGATGAGCCTTAATGAACGGCCCGGGGCGAAAAAAGAAGCGTTCGACCGGCAGGCGCTCAAGCTCATCAAGGGGCGCGTGGGTTCCGAGGGTTTTGCCCTGGCCCCCGCGGCGGTGATCGGCAAAAAAGAAGCTGACTTTACCGAACCTTTCAAAAACTTCGACCGGACTTACTCTTTGGCTGATTTTCAACAGGCGCTGGAGATAACGGAGAAGCAGTTGGAAGACCTGCAAAAAAAGATCGAAGAACAGCTTTCCGACGTGGCCTCGCTTATTTTCAGCGCGCAGATCCTGATGCTTAAGGACAAGGGTTTTATCGAGCCCATCGCGCAGCACATCAAAGACGGCATGAACCCGCCGAATGCGATCAGGGCGGTCGTGAACGATTACGTGTATAAGTTCAACGAGATCGCCAATCCATACCTGCGTGAAAAGAAACAGGACGTTAAGGACATCGGGCAACGTCTGCTGAACAATCTTTCCGACGCCGGCGAACAGACCGGCCGCTATCAGGGGCATATCATTATTGCCGAGGAACTTTTCCCGTCGGACATATTGAAGCTCTCTACGCAGAATATCAAAGGGGTCATTTTATTGAGCGGCGGGGCCTCTTCACATCTGTCCATTCTGGCCCGTTCGCTTTCGGTGCCGCTCGTTATTGTCGACACGCCCCAGCTCCTGCAGCTGCCGGAAGGGACCCGGATCTTAATGGATGCCGAGGTCGGTAATGTCTATGTCGACCCCTCGGCCGAGATCATCAAGACCTTTGAAAAGCGCAATGAGCACAGAAAATCTTTGGAGCCGTTGGGGCGGTCTTTACCGCCGGAAACGAAGACCAAAGACAAAACAAAGGTCACCTTGCTGGCCAATATCAATTTATTGAGCGACCTTAAGTTGGCCAATGCCTTTCATGCGGAAGGTGTGGGCCTTTACCGCACGGAATTTCCTTTTGTCATCCGCAGTACTTTTCCGTCGGAAGAAGAGCAGTATATGATCTATAAAAAGCTTATTGAGGGCATGCCGGAAAAAGAGATCACGTTCCGGACATTGGACATCGGCGGCGATAAAGTCCTG
Source organism: uncultured Planctomycetales bacterium (assembly GCA_964499685.1). GTDB lineage: Bacteria > Omnitrophota > Gorgyraeia > Zapsychrales > GWA2-47-8 > CAZCLW01. Next base: position 1,615 of record CAZCLW010000035.1, on the reverse strand, counting down.
TCCTATTATAATTTTGAAAAAGAACAAAACCCGTTCCTGGGGATGCGTTCCATACGCTTTTCGCTGCGGCACAAGGATATTTTTGAACAGCAGGTGCGCGCCATTCTGCGGGCCGGCGCAAATTCCGATATCCGCATCATGTTCCCCATGATCTCCTCGGCGGATGAATTCCTGGAGGCCAGGGACGTGGTCATCCGCTGCATTCACCAGTTGGGTAAGGAGGGTCTGCCGCATCAGGCCAAGCCGAAGATCGGTGTCATGATCGAACTGCCCGCGGTGCTGGAGATCATCGATGAACTGGCCCGTTTGGCCGACTTTTTTTGCATCGGCAGCAATGATTTTATCCAGTACATGCTGGCTGTCGACCGGACGAACGAAAAAGTAGCGGATTTTTACTTGGCCCATCACCCCGCGGTCTTGCGGGCCCTTTACAAGATCGTCCGGGCTGCCAAAAAGTTCAGGAAAGATGTCTCGATTTGCGGGGACATGGCCCACCAGGAGAAATATATTCCCTATCTTCTCGGCATCGGCATCTGCAGATTCAGCATCGATACCCAGTATTTTCCCAGGATCAAGAATTTTATCCCCACCATCGACCTACGGGCGGTCAAAAAACGCGTCAAAAAGATCATTGCCGCCTCCACGATCGCCGAAACAAAAAAAGACTTCCCTGAATAATATTAAAAAAATTGACAAGAGCCTTTAAACAGTCAATAATTATGATATTAATACTAAAGATCCATTCTTTCCCGGATGAAAACCATTCGCAAAATCATTTTTGCCGTTTTATTTTTAATGTCAGGTTCTTCCTGTCTTTTCGCCAACAATCTCACAGTCCAGAACGTCTCCCTGGAGGCCCGCCGCGCCGGCGTTATAAACAGTCAGCCTTCGGTCTTAGTCGAATTCGACGTCAGCTGGGACAACTCCTGGCGCAACACCGAGAATTATGATGCGGCCTGGCTGGTATTCAAGGCGTCCATTGCCGGCGGCGCGACCTTGGCCCACTGTTCGGTCGTGAAAGAGTTATACGGTGACAGTTATGACATAGGCGACACGGTCGGGACTAACTCGGACATGGAATTTTATTATCCCAGCGACGGGGCCGGGGTCTTTATCCAGCGAAAGGTAAGCGGTACCGGCACGGTCAGCACGACCGATGCCCGGATAACGGTTTACTGCGGGGCGACCGCCGCGCAAAGCATCTCCATTAAAGTCATCGGCATTGAAATGGTCTACATTCCCCAGGGACCATTCTACGTAGGCGATGGCGCAAGTGTTGCTTCATTGCGTCAACATGGGGATGATCCTGATCCGTGGTATATTGACAGTGAATCCACTATAACTACAACGGCTGTTGCTGCCCCAAATGCTTTCTGGTACAGTTCCGCCGGCAATGCCAATGAGTCTTCATCGGGATCTGTTTTTAACATTCCACCTGGCTTTCCCAAAGGCTATGCGGCGTTTTATTGTATGAAATATCCGGTCACGGAAGGCCAGTGGGTGGAATTTTTTAACAATACTTCGACCGCCGCGCAAGCCACTCGCGATGTCACTGCCTCCAGCGGCAAAGCCTCCGATAATGTCATTAAGCGCAACACGGTTTCCTGGACAGGAA
>CAZCLW010000034.1:0-22599 GCA_964499685.1 uncultured Planctomycetales bacterium | reverse complement strand
AACTGCAGTACGCACCTCCGTCGGCGATGACCTCTCCGGTTATGGCCATTAATGTGCCGTCTTTTTTGACACCGGATTTGAGCCGGTAGGTCATACCGTGTTTGCGGCGCGTGGCTAAAAATTCTTCTTCGCGATTACAGCAGATCTTAACGGGCAGCCCGCCGGCTTTTTTAGACAAAAGGCAGGACGCAAAGTCCATCGGAAGCATCTCGAGTTTCCCGCCGAAGCCCCCTCCTACCGCCAGTTTGATGACCCGCACGTCGTTGAGGTCCATTTTGAGCGTCTTGGCGAGCGCCTCGCGGCATTTAAAGGGTGCCTGGCTGGAGCTCCACAGGGTTATTTTATTGGAAAAAGTTTCCCATTGCCCGACGCAGACATGCGGCTCCAACGCGGCCATGTGGGCCGCGGGCATAAAGAAATTATCTTCCCGGACATAATCGCATTCTTTAAGAGCGCGATCGGCATTGCCGAAATTGACAGGCAGAATAACGGCGATGTTGTTGCGGGCCTCGTGGATCTGGGGTGCACCCGGTTTCATGGACTCCAGGGGATCGACGACGGCCGGCAATTCTTCATATTTGACCTCGATGAGGCGCAGGGCTTCTTCGGCCGTCTCTTCATCCACGGCTGCGACCGCGCCGATCTCATCGCCGACATAACGCACCTTTTCCGCTTCCAAAGGCATTTGGTCGATCGTATGCGGAAAGAAATATTCATTGGAACCGAATTTGATCTGATGGGTATCTTTGGCCGTGATGATGGCCTTAACGCCGGGAAGCGCTTCGGCCTTGGAAGTATCGATGCTGATGATGCGTCCGTGCGGGATCGTGCTGCGGATCATTTTTCCGACCAGCATGTTGGGAAAACTGACATCAAAGACATACTTGGTCTGGCCTGTCACCATACCTTTGCCGTCGATGCGCGGAACGCTTTTTCCCACCGGATCGACATATTCTTTGTTGAACTGATGTTTGGAGGCGATCGTCATGTTATTGGGCTTTTTTCATTTCTTTTCCGGCTTGAATGACCGCTTCGTTGATACGCAGATACCCGGCACAGCGGCAGAGGTTGCCATCGAGCGCATAGTCCATTTCTTCCTGTGTAGGTTCAGGGTTCTTGTCCAGCAAGGCCTTCGTCGACATAATAAATCCCGGAATACAAAATCCGCACTGGACCGCGCCGTGGTCCAAATAGGCCTGTTGGATCGGGTGCAGCGTCTCTCCGTCGGAAATCCCTTCGATGGTAGTGATCTCGTCATCCGCGACATTGCAGGCCAGTGTGACGCATGAGAGAACGGATTTACCGTTCACGTTGACGCAACAGGTACCGCATTCGGATTCTTCGCAGGCGGTCTTGGTCCCTGTCAGGCCGGCCTGATTGCGCAAGACCTCGAGCAGTGTTTCGTGGCCGTTAAGATCCAATTCGTATTTACGTTGATTGATATTGAGGGTGACTTTCATTTCTTGGTCCGGTTCTGAATAAGTTCATTGATGGCGTTTTTGAGATTAACGCGGAAAATATGCTGTTTGTATTCGCTACTTCTTGTATCATAAATTGATTTATTTACATGGTCAAGTGCTTCTTGGGCAATTCCGCCGGAAACGCTGCTCTGGTTAAGAAAATCCTCTAAAACGGTGTCGCGTTGCGCAAAATTGACGCAATTATTAACGACCACGCGCGTATTTGTGAAGCGGTTCCCGGAAAACTTTGTTTTGATGATCAACGATAACAGCGGGATATCCACGTTGGTCGTCTTGCGTACGCGTCGGTAAGCGATAGAGGCCTCTTTGTCGCGCTTAACGGAGATTCTTGCCAGGATTTTATCCGTCTTGGCAGCGTTCTTGAAGAATTCTTCCGCCGTGACCGTGCTTTCCTTGCCCTGGGCATCGATAAAATGCAGGTCAGCTTCCAGGCCGATCATGACCGCCGGCATCTCTGTCCACGTGTAACGGCAGGTCAGGTTCCCTCCTACGGTGGCGACATTGCGGATCGGCTGGGTCGAGATATTGCGGCAGACGCTTCGGAAGACCTTGAAATTATCAGTAAGGAGATCCGACTCAAAGAGCTCATCGATCGTGGTCATGGAATTAATGACCATCTCTTTTTCATCGGCCTGGATCCCATGAAGCTCCGGGACTTTTTTGAGGCTGAGAATGTTTTTCGGGGTCTTGAGGCCTTTTCGCTTGAGCAGCTTGAGGTTATTGAGCAAAAAGGTCCCCCCTGCTAGTATTTTGACTTCCGGAAGCTGCGTATAGAGCTGGCCTGCCTCTTGAAGTTTGGTCGGCGCATGAAAGGTAAAAGAATTCAATAGCATATCCTAAGTCCTTTAATTGCAAGCAATTTCATGAAAAATAGTAAAATTTTACTATAGCAGTATACATAAATTTTTTTTATTTGCAAAGGATTTCTTAGGAAGGCTCTTTTCGCAGGTCTTCCAAGGCCAAGTCAACGACCGCAACATCCCAGCCGTGCTTAATGATCTCTTTTTTTACCTCATCAATGGATTTGTTTCGGACATGATCCGGATTACGGAGATAATATTTTAAAACTTCAAGATTGTACAGCTGATGTTTATTTAGGTTCCAGCGCAGGTCTTTTTCATCGTCCGGTTTGTTCACGATAAACCCGAGAGCGGCGATCAAGAGCGGGAGAAATAACACAAACAGCAAAGAATAAAGATAACCTGGTTGGGTCTTCCCTAAGAGATACCCGGAGCCGTACCAGAACACATCGAAAAGATAATGCGCGACAATGACAGGGATCAGGCCGAAGCGCAAATAAAGCACGGCCAGCAGCAGGCCCATGCAGCTTACCTCCACGGCCCGGAACCACATCGGAAAGATGAGATAGCCGCTATGCCCCAGTCCCCAAATGAGCGAAGAAATTATAACCGCCAGGAAAGTCCGTTTAAAGACTTTAGTCAGCCAGCCGATCGCGAACATGCGGAACATGATCTCTTCCCAGAGGCTGGCCCGGAACCCGAGATAAAAAGCCGCAAAAAAGGGAAAATAAGCGGCTGACAGCTGGGTGACCCACGTTTGTTCGAACCACAGATTGAAATATTGATCCCCGAACTTGAAAAGGGCCGCTTGCAGCCCAAGCAGGATAATGCAAAAAAGATAACCGAGTAGGATAAGCTGCGCGGTTTTACGTGTAAAGAACGATGTCCGTATATAATGCAGAAAAGAACCTTCCTTTTTGTGAGGAAAAATCTCGACCCGCAAGGCCTCTCCGGAAAGACTGGGCATAAGGATTCCGACCGTTGTCAGCAGTATCGCCAAAATAGTCTCCACGGCATGCCGGCCGAAGAACGATCCGATGGGCTGGGTCGTGTCATATTTGAGAATGAAGCTCTGGATTTCATTGAATTCCGAAAGAACGGCAAACAGGAACAGGCTCGCTGCAAGACTATAATAGAATTTGCGCGTGGTCGTCATGGCCAGGTGATTACGGCGCAGGATAAGATAGAATGTGGCGGCAATGAAAAGGCCCAAATACAGGATGCGGGTGATGACCAGTAGGTTCAGGCCTGTGCCGTACTGTTCGGAGATATCGCGGTTGTACTCATCCGGCAGTTCCAAATTGAATTTGGAGAATGACAGGATATCCTCGCCGGAAATGGTCGCGCCGGTGATAAGTTTCGCACCGCCTTTTTCGGCATCGTCTTTCCAAGCGATGTAAACCCCTTTTCTCTCCCAGGCAAAGGTGTGGTCGGTGCGGTTATCAAGTTCCCGCGAAAATTCGCTCTTAAGGACATGGTGTTGGGGATCAAAACCGAACTTTTCGGTGAGGAAATGGGTCACGCGTGTCTTGGCTTCCTCGCGTTCGATCTTGGTTCGACGGGCCGTCTCTTCGATCACGTGACGGAAGGCGGTCACTTCCCCTGTCTTGCAGCTTATGGTGAGCAGGAATTCTTCCTTTTCCTTTTCTTTGAAAAGACGGACCAGCCAAAAGAACAGCTCAAAGTCGTACTTTTCCAGAAATTCCTGTTCGCCTTCGAACCCCAGCGTCCTCTGCAGATAGGCGTCTGCGGTCTGGTCGATCACGAAGACGATCGCGTGGTGATAATCGCTGACATCGACGGAATGCTTTTCGGTAAGATGGTGTTCGGCGATCTTGAGGGCTTGATGGCGGTCGACGGAGAGGTCGATGTGTGTAAAATAGGGATAGCCGAGCTTGAACCAGGCCAGCGCGCCCAGAAGCGCGAGGCTTAGGAAGATCGACCAGGTTTTTGCGGGAATACGCACAGGTACGTTGCCGAAATTTTATAACAGCGAAATGACTTCTTTGGGAAGGCGGTCCAGCTCTTCTCTTCCCAGGATCTTGATGGCCCAGCGCACCAGAGTTAATTTTTGTTTAAGCCGAGTGTCGGGCTCTTTGACATCGGACAGGCGCCGGCGCGAAAGGAACAGGTTTTTCCTCAGATTATTGAAGATGATCCGGGCCTCCCTCGCCCGCCCGGGGTAACTTTTAATCAGACTGTTGATCCCGTTATAGGCGATTTCGTTAACGGTCTTGTTATAGTGATCCATTTTTTGGATAAGGGCCGGCACCATCGAAGAAAAATATTTATACCGGTCCATCGCGCAGAGGGTGTGCATGATCTCTACCTCGACAAAAATGAAGTCCGTGCGATTGAGCCGGCGGATCAGTATCTTTTCCATGGCCCGCTTTTCCTTTAAAAACAGGTTCTGGCTGTGGTTATCGCGGAAGACCCTGACGGCCGCCGCCACTTTATAGTCATCTAGGGTGTCGTCCTGGATCATGGCGATAATGACCTCTTTGGGCTCGCTTTTGTAAGCGTCGCTGTAGCCGTCGAGTAATAATTTATCGTCGAAGATCGGCGAGGTAAAAGCAGGGGATTTGCCTTCGGAATTTGCCGAGGCATTTTGATCTGCGGACGGGGTCTCTTGCGCCCAGGCCTGCTCTGCACCCGAAAAAACAATCGCGATCAGGAGAGCGGAAACCAGAAAAGGGATTTTTTGGTCGAACAATTTTTTGAACATAAGATTTACCTTACTTGGCCGGGGCGCCGCCGAACACGACCGCGATGACAACAATAAGAATGACAAAAATGACAATGGCCACGATGCTGGCGATGATAATTACCTTTTTTAACTCGTTTTCTTTCATTCCGGCGATCTTCATATTCTCTCCTTCATTTGATTTCCAGGGACATATTAACGGCCGGCGCTGAATGCGTCAAGGCGCCGATCGAAATACGGTCAACGCCTGTCCTTGCAAAGCTCCTTATGTTTTTCAGGCTGATGCCTCCGGAGGCTTCCAGTAAAATTTTTTTGCCCGATGGGCGGCGTTTTAAATACGTAACGGCGCTTTTGACACAGGAAGGTTTCATGTTGTCCAAAAGAATGATGTCGGGCCGTGCCTTGCAGGCCTGGCGAAATTGCGTCATTGAGGCGATCTCGAGTTCGACCGGCTTTCCTCCCTTTTTTGCTTTCCGGACTGCTTCCGCAAGCGGCGTATTCTTCAAAGCGCTGAGATGATTGTCCTTGATCATCGCCATGGCCTTGAGGTCTAAACGGTGATTGAGGCCTCCCCCGCAGCGCACGGCGTACTTTTCCAATTTCCTTAATCCCGGAAGTGTCTTCCGTGTATCAAAAATTTTGGCCTTGGTTCCTTTTGTTTCTTGCACGAACGCCGCAGTCATGGTCGCGACCCCCGAAAGATGTGTCAAAAAATTAAGCGCCACGCGTTCGCCTGTAAGGATCGAGCGGGTTTTTCCGCGTATTTCGAGGATCTTTGTGCCGGCGTTGACCTTCTTTCCATCGGCGCGGTAGATCTTCACGCGAAGTCTGGGGTCGATCTTTTTAAGGATTTGCCCGGCGATCTCTGTTCCGGCCACCACGGCTTTTTCCTTGCTGATGATGTAGGCGACAGATGTCTGATCCTTGGGAATGAGCAGTCGGGTCGTTATGTCTTTACCGGCATTATCTTCGCGGAGGGCTGTGTCGATGATCGTATTGTCTGCTTTCATTTTTAAGTATAAGCCGGTAGTTAAGATCCTTCAAGGGCGTTTCTTAAGATTAATCGAACTGACGGATGATCTCTTTGAGTTCTTTGATCTGGGCGGTCATGGACTCCAACCGCTGTTTTTCTTTAGTCACGACTTCCGCCGGAGCCTTCTTTAAAAATTCCTTGTTTTTGAGCCGCGCCGCCAAGGCGCCGGAGATCTTGGTCTGTTCCTGCATCTGCTGGAGCATGCGCTGTTTTTCTTTGGCGATGTCCACGATGCCGGCCAAGGGAATGGCGAATTTGATCTTACGGGCAATCCCGACGGCACAATCTTTGGTGCTGTCTAATTCCGTCTCGACCTTAAGGTCTTTGGCCTCGACCAGAAAGGCCAGGTTTTCCGCGTTCTCTTTAAGGACAAAGATATCGGACTCGGAGGCGCTTAGGATGCATTCGATCTTTTCCTGCGGTTTGATGTGCCATTGCGCGCGGGTATTTCGTATGGCGGAAACAAGGTCTATAAGATCTTGCATTTTTTCTTCCGCTTCTTTGCTGATAAGCTTTTTATCCAGTTTCGGCCAAGATGTTCTGGCCAGTGAATTCTTGTTGATCCCGAGGTTTTGCCACAGTTCCTCGGTGACGAACGGTAAAAATGGATGCATGATGCGCAAGGACCTTTCTAAGACCGTAAATGCAATCTTTTGGATATTTTGATCGGCGAACTTGTTCTTGATGATCTCCAAATACCAGTCGCAAAAAGTATGCCAGAAAAACTCGTAGATCAGGCTCTCAGCCTCCGAGAAACGGTATTCTTCGGTCGATTTTTCGACTTTCACCAAAGTCGAATAGAATTTTGAAACGATCCAGCGTGACGGCAGGTCCATTTTTTTGATATCAATGTCTTTGGAAAGGTCGTACTCTTTGCGCTCGATCGAGGTGTTCATCAACACCAGCCGCGAGGCGTTCCAGATCTTGTTGGCAAAATTCCGGCCGATCTCGAACTTTTCTTTGGATATAAAAAGGTCCTGCCCCGAATTGATGATCAGACTGAAGCGCAGGGCATCCGCGCCGTATTCCTTGATGATCTCCAGGGGATCGATCGCGTTCCCTAGCGATTTGGACATCTTCCTCCCTTTTGCGTCGCGCACCGTTCCGTGAATGTAAACGTCCTCAAAGGGAATATCTTTCATGAATTTGAGGCCCGCCATGATCATGCGCGCCACCCAAAAGAAGATGATCTCGGAGGCGGTAAAGAGCGCTGCGCCTGGATAAAAATATTTAAGGTCTTTATTCTCTTTAGGCCAATAAAAGGTCGCGAAAGGCCAAAGCCACGACGAAAACCACGTATCCAGAACATCCTCATCCTGCTTTAAATTTGTCGATCCGCATTGGGGGCATTTGTCGGGTGCGGTCAGAGAGGCGGTCATTTCCTGGCATTTATCCGTTTGGCAATACCAGATCGGGATGCGGTGGCCCCACCAGATCTGACGCGAGATGCACCAGTCGCGGATATTTTCCATCCAGTTAAGATACACTTTCGTCCAGCGCTTGGGATGGAATTTGATCTTGCCCTTTTTGACCGCCTGGATCGCCGGTGCGGCGAGCGGCTTCATTTTGACGAACCATTGATAAGAAATGTAAGGCTCGACGACCGTCTCGCAGCGGTAGCAGTGCCCGACGGAATGCGTGTGCGGTTCCACTTTGGCGAGGAGCTTTAAATCCTGGAGCATCTTGACGATCCTCTCTCTGGCCTCAAAGCGGTCCATATTGGCGAACTCGCCCGCATTCTGATTGAGCCGCGCGTCCGGATGCATGATGTTGATGAACTCCAGGTTATGGCGTTTGCCCATGGCAAAGTCATTCGGGTCATGCGCCGGGGTCACCTTGACCGCGCCGGTCCCGAATTTCGGGTCCACAAAATCATCAGCAATGATCTTTATCTCCCGGTTGATCAGGGGCAGGACAAGGGTCTTGCCGATGAGTTTTTTATAGCGCTTGTCTTTGGGATTGACCGCAACCGCGGTGTCGCCCAGCATGGTCTCGGGACGCGTGGTAGCCACGATGACGCTTCCGTTTGGATCATCTTTGAAAGGATATTTGATATGATAAAGGTTGCCTTGCGTTTCCTGGTGTTCGGCCTCTTCATCGGAGAGCGCGGTCTGGCAGCGCGGGCACCAGTTGATGATATATTGTCCGCGGTAGATCAGCTTTTCTTTATAGAGGGAAATAAAAACGGATTTGACCGCCTCGGAATAATCATCATCCATGGTAAAGCGCGTCCTCGGCCAGTCGCAGGAGGAGCCCAGTTTTTTAAGCTGATGGATGATCGTGCCGCCGTATTGTTTCTGCCAGTCCCAAAGCAGCTTCAGGAATTCCTCTCTTCCCACCTGCTGGCGGGTCTTGCCCTGTTTGGCGAGCTGTTTTTCGACGACATTCTGGGTCGCGATGCCGGCGTGGTCGGTGCCCGGCATCCACAGGGCCTCGAAATTCTTCATGCGTTTATAGCGGATAATGATGTCCTGAAGCGTGTTGTTCAGGGCATGGCCCATGTGCAGAATGCCGGTGATGTTGGGCGGCGGAATGACGACGGTGTAAGGCTTTTTTTCAGGATGGGGCTCGGCATGGAAGATGTTGTTCTCTTCCCAAAACGTGCACCATTTATCTTCGACTTCCTGAAAATTATACCGGGGTGATAGTTCCATGACGTGTCCTATCCCCTCTATTTTTTGGAATCTTTGAGGAGTTTGTACTCGATGCTGTCGACGAGGGCTTCCCAGCTGGCTTCAATGATGTTTTCATGGACGCCGACGGTGGTCCAGGAATCGGTCGCGTCCTGGGATTCGATCAAGACGCGCACCTTGGAGGCGGTCGCTTCCTTGGAATCAAGGACGCGCACTTTATAGTCGGAAAGATGCATGTTGGCTAAGTTTGGATAAAAATTGGCTAGGGCCGCGCGCAGGGCTTTATCGAGGGCATCGACGGGTCCATGGCCTTCCGCCACCCTATATTCTTCCTTGCCGTTGACGCTGAGGCGCACCGAGGCCTCGGCAAAGACCTTGCCGTCGATCCGCTTTTCACTGGAAACCTTAAAGCCTTCCAGGTTGAAGAACGGTTTGTATTTTTTGAGCGCGCGGTTCAAGAACAGTTCGAACGAAGCGTCGGCGGCCTCAAATTGATAACCGTCGTGCTCTTTGACCTGGAGCGAACGTAAAAGCTCCTGTGTCTCCGGGGATTTTTTGTCGAGATCGACGTTTAATTTTTGGGCTTTGAGGACGATGGGCATTTTCCCCGCCAGTTCGGAGGTGACAAAACGGCGGTGGTTACCGACGATAGCGGGGTCGACATGTTCATAGGCCAGCGGGTTCTTCAGCATGGCATCAATGTGCACGCCTCCCTTGTGCGCGAAGGCCGAATGCCCGACAAATGCCGCGTTGTCCGGCAGCTTAAAATTACTGATTTCGCTGATGAAATAGGAAGTCTCCATCAGTTTGGAGATATTTTTTTCCGGAATGGATTTTAATTTCAGCTTGGTCTGCAGCACGCCGATGATCGTGCACAGGTCCGCGTTCCCGCAACGTTCACCCAGGCCGTTGAATGTTCCCTGGACTTGGGTCGCACCTTCCTGGACCGCGGCGATGCTGTTGGCCACGCCAAAGTCCATGTCATCATGCGTATGGATGCCCAGCGGCTTTTTGATCTTCTTTTTGACGTCTTTAACGATTTTTTGCACCTCATGCGGCATGGTTCCACCGTTAGTGTCGCATAAGATGATGCAGTCCGCTCCCGCCTTCCCGGCGGCTTGAATAGTTTTCAAAGCGTATTTGGGATTGCGCTTATATCCGTCGAAGAAATGCTCGGCATCGTAAAAGACCTCTTTGCGGTGTTTTTTAAGGAACTTGACCGAATCCTCGATCATCTTCAAGTTTTCATCCAGGGTCGTCTTGATGATGTCGGTCACATGCAGGTCCCAGCTTTTGCCGAAAATGGTGACCGTGGGCGTTTCGGAAGCGATCAACGCGCGTAAATTCTTGTCCTCTTCGGCCTTGATGCCGGCGCGGCGGGTCGACCCGAAGGCCGCCAGCGTCGAATTTTTAAGCTTTTTTCCCTTCATGGCTTTGAAGTATTCTTCGTCCTTGGGGTTAGAGCCCGGCCATCCGCCTTCGATATAGTGGATACCTAAGTCGTCCAATTTTTCGGTGATCTTGATCTTGTCCTTGACCGTAAAGGAAATCCCTTCGGTCTGGGAACCGTCACGCAGTGTCGTATCGTAAATGGTGATCTTGGGCATAGATTAAATGGTCTCTAATTTGAATTCTTTATGCAATGCTTTTACGGCTTTATCGGAAAGATCCTGACTGATGATACAGGAAATACTGATCTCGGAGGTCGTGATCATTTCTATGTTGACTTTATTTTTGGCCAGGATCTGGAACATCTTGGCCGCGATGCCATGATGCGATCGCATGCCGGAGCCGACGATGGAAACCCGGGCGACGTTCTTATCGTGCAAGACATCTCCCGCGCCGATCTTTTTGGCGATTTTTTTAGTCGCTTTGAGCGCCTTTTTAATGTCGACCTTGGGCACGGTAAACGAAATGTCCGTATGGCGCGTGTGGCTGACGTTCTGGACGATGGTGTCTACATTGACGCCCACTTTGGAAATTTCGGTAAAGATGGTCGCGGCAACTCCCGGGATGTCGGGGACCGCACAGATCGTGATCTTGGCCTCGGATTTATTGGAGGTAATGCCCCGTACGGCGATGTCTTCGAGTTTTCCTGTGTCTTGAACAATCATGGTCCCTTCCTCCTTGCTGAAGCTTGATCGGACATGGATAGGTATATTGAAACGCTTGGCGACCTCGATGGAGCGCGCCTGCATGACCTGTGCTCCCAGAGAGGCCATTTCCAGCATTTCATCGAATGTGATCTTTTTTATCTTTTTTGCTTCTTTAACGACGCGTGGGTCCGTGGTGTAGATCCCTTTGACGTCGGTATAAATCTCGCAGACATTTGCTTTTAAAGTTTTGGCCAAGGCCACGGCGGTGAGGTCCGATCCGCCCCGGCCCAGAGTGGTGATATCATTGTTCGCATTTACACCTTGATAGCCGGCCACAATGACGATCCGGTTTTCGTCCAAGGCATGACGGATGCGCGCGGCATCGATCGTTTCGATGCGTGCTTTCGTGTGTGATGTGTCTGTGCGGATGCCGACTTGTGCGCCGGTAAAGGAAATGGCCTTGAATCCCAGCGCCTTGATGGCGATCGCCAAAAGCGCGCAGGAGATCTGCTCCCCTGTCGACATGAGCATGTCCAGTTCGCGTTCGGGCGGCGTGGCGCAGAGCTGTAGCGCCATTTCTTCAAGTTCATCGGTCGTGTCGCCTAAGGCGGAAACAACGACCACGAGGTCTGTGTTCTTGGTCTTGCGACTGACCACTCGCTGGGCCACGGCCTTGATCCGTTCGATGTTGGCCACCGATGAACCGCCGAATTTTTGTACGATGAGTTTGCGCATGCTTTTAATCTAAGTTTTAATATGAAGATATAATATAAGTAAAATTTGCCGAATTTGCAAATAGGTTTTACGGTGCTAATTTACGTTCTTTTTCAGGAAAAATTCCATCAGTTCTTCCCCGCTTTTGAACTTCAATCCCTTGGCTTTGGCCGCGGACTCGCCGAATTCCGCGGCAGGGTCCGAGGGTATCCCCTTGCCGAACATCAGAAACGGCACCGGATCGCTGCTGTGGGTGCGGAGTGATACGGGTGTCGGGTGATCCGGAAGGACAAGCAGCCGGAAGTCATCCTGAGCATTAAAATGGTTCAAGATGGTCCCTATGATATCCCGGTCAATGCGTTCGATCGCCTCCATTTTTGCCTTGGCGTCGCCGTTATGGCCAGCCTCATCGGGCGCTTCGATATGGATAAAAACAAAATCCTTACTTTTAAGGGCGTTGAGGGCGTATTCCGCTTTGCCGCGGTAGTTGGTATCGTAATAACCGGTCGCGCCGGGAACGCTCACCACTTCCAGCCCGGCCAGGCGGCCGATGCCGTTGACCAAGTCCACGGCGGAAATGATGGCCCCGTCGATCCCGAATTTTTCCTTAAAAAGCGGTAGCTGCGGCTTGGTTCCCTGTCCCCAGAGCCAGATCATGGTGGCCGGGTTCTCTCCCAGATCGATGCGGACATGGTTCACATTATGGTCCGCTAATATCTTCTTGGAGCGCTCCATCAGGGTCAGCGGCAGCACCGCGTCCGGGCCTTGCGGCAAAAATGGACGGATATCCTTGTTGAGGATATCGTGCGGCGGAACGCATTTAATTTTTTTAAGGCCTTCGACTTTGCGTGTTTTGATGACGGCAATGTGGCGGTAGCTTTTTCCGGTAAAAAATTGCACTTCCGGGGTATCCAGGTCCTTATTCAGGGCCTGTATTAAAATATCCGCCTCATCGGTCGAAATGTGGCCGGCGCTGTAATCGACCATTTTGTGGTCTTCGATCGTGACCAGATTGCAGCGGAAGGCGATCTCATCATCCTGTAAAATGATGTTCATGTTGGCGGCCTCCAGCGGCGCCCGGCCCGAGAAGTTCTTCCTGGGATCGTAGCCCAGCAATGCCAGGTTGCCGATGTCCGATCCCGGGCTCATCCCTGCGGGAATGGTCTGGATAAGGCCGGTCATCCCCTTTTTGACCAGATGATTCATGTTCATGCGGTGGGCGGCCTCCAGGGGTGTCTTGTTACCAAGATCAGCCACCGGATAATCCGCCATTCCGTCGGGGACAACGACAATGTACTTCATAGAGTCCTTTTGAGGGTTTGAACTAGCGCCCGGCTCATACTGGCGCGGCTTTTTGCCTCAGCCAGGATTTTCAGGTCCGGGTTAATGATGAATCCCTGGTAGTCATTTTTCACGCTATTAACCAAAGCTAGATTGCAGCCTGTTTCATTAAAGAGTTTTTTGGCTTTTTGCTTTGCAGAAATTTTATTCAACCCGCTTTCCAATTTAAACCCGACCAGATACGCGTGAGGATAAAGGTGCTTGATGCGGTTAATGATCTTTGCCGTCGGCACCAAAGTGATCTTCAGCAATCGCAAGCTCGAACTTATCTTCCCCTTAAACGGCCTTTGCGGTCGATAATCCGAAACAGCCGCGGCATGAACAATGATGTCGGGCTTCTTTTTCAATTCCTTTTTAAGCAATGAAAGCAGCTCGTCATAAAATTTAAACCGCTGGACGCGGACGGATTTTAAAGTCAGTGGCTTTTCAACGGGCCCTTCCAGAAGCGTGACATGTGCCCCCTCATTCTTAAAATGCCGGGTGAGCAGATGGCCCAATTGTCCCGACGAGCGGTTGCTGACAACGCGCATCTCATCCAAAGCGACCCACGTCGGTCCGCAGGTGATCAGGACCTTTTTATTTTTCAGCGGATTAATAGCCAATGTATTTAAGGATTTTATTAAGGTCGGCTTCGATGATGTCCGGCTTTCCGGCCTGGGTGATCGCATTGTCCGGATCTTTGAGTCCATGACCGGTCAGCGTGCAAACAATGGTCTTCCCCTTATGCTTCTCGAAATATTTTTTCGCGCTTAATTTGAGGATGCCGGCAACCGAGGCAGCTGAGGCCGGCTCGACAAAAACGCCCTCCTGTGCGAGCGTTTTATAGGCTTGCAATATTTCTTCATCGGTCACGGCCTCGATCGTCCCGCCGGACTCATCGCGGGCGGCCTCGGCCAATTTCCAGCTGGCCGGATTGCCGATGCGAATGGCGGTGGCGACGGTTTCCGGATTATCCACTTTCCGTTTTAAAACGATCGGTGCGGCGCCGGCTGCCTGAAAACCGAGCATCGCGGGAAGTTTTTTTGTCCGGCCGGAATCCTTATATTCTTTATATCCCTTCCAGTAAGCGGAGATGTTGCCGGCGTTCCCGACGGGAATGGCATGGAATTCCGGCGCTTCCTGAAGGGTATCGCAGATCTCGAACGCCGCGGTCTTCTGTCCTTCCAGGCGGAAAGGATTGATGGAATTGACCATGGTGACCGGATATTTGGCGGTGATCTCTTTGACTAAATTTAATGCCTGGTCGAAATTTTCCTTGATGGCCAGGACTTGCGCGCCGTGGATCATGGCCTGCGATAATTTGCCGAGGGCGATTTTTCCTTCCGGAATAAGAACAACGCACTTTAGGCCGCAGCGGGCGGCATAGGCCGCTGCCGAGGCGGAAGTGTTGCCGGTCGAGGCGCACATGACCGTTTTGGCCCCCTCCTCTTTGGCCTTGGAAATGGCCATGGTCATGCCGCGGTCCTTGAACGATCCCGTGGGGTTCAACCCTTCATATTTCAAATAGACGGATAACCCGAGCTTTTCTGAAAGCCGGTTGGAGAGAATAAGCGGTGTGTTACCTTCGTTCAGGCTCACCACGGGAGTCTTGGCCGAGACGGGAAGAAATTTCCGGTACTGTTCGATGATACCCTTCCAGCTCATCGCAATTTTTCCATCCGGATCGCAACGGGTTTACTGGCAACGATGGGAAGCTTGTGGATCTTGTCGAGGGCAAGTCGCACCATTTTTTCGGGCGTATAATCGGTCAGCATGATGATAGGCACAATGGAGGTATGCTGCGCTTTTTGAGTCACGGAATCGATGCCGATGCCGTGTTTGCCCAGTATGCCGGTGATCTTGGACAGAACGCCCGGTTTATCATTGGCCATGAACCGCAGATAAAATTTGGTGCGGATCTGATCGATCTTCTTGATCTTGAGATGCGGGTTCTCATAAATAAGATTTCCCAAAAAGTCAGTGGAATCGGCACTATAGCGGGAAGCCAAATTCAAAAGGTCACTGACAATCCCTGAGGCAGCCGACATCTGTCCGGCCCCCTCTCCCGAAAGCAACACGTGTCCGAGCGGATAAGTGTCCAGAAAAATGGCATTATAGATGCCGCTCACGGAAGCGAGCGGATGCTCTTTGGGAATAAGTGTGGGGTGCACGCGGGCTTCAATCTCATTGTTGGGATCTTTTTTGGCGATCGCCAACAATTTTATGGTCAGATTCAGGCTTTCCGCGTGCTCGATGTCCACATGGGAAATATGGGTGATCCCTTCAACGTGCATCTCCTTCAAGTCGATGAATTTCCCCAGGCCCAGATAGGTCAAGATGGCCAGCTTATGGGCGGAATCCATGCCATTGATGTCCAGCGTGGGATTGCTTTCCGCGAAACCCCGTCGCTGAGCCTCTTCCAGGGCCTGCTTGAACGTACAGGCGGTCTTGGTCATCTCGGTCAAAATAAAGTTGCAGGTGCCATTGATGATCCCGTACAGGCTGTGGAATTTATTTCCCGCCACCCCTTCGGTGATCGTTTTAATGACCGGAACGCCGGCGCCCACCGAGGACTCAAAATAAATATTGCGTTCAAAACGATAGCTGGATTTAAAAAGTTCTTTTCCGCAGTTAGCCAAGAGTTCCTTGTTGGCGGTCACGACATGTTTATTGTTCTTTAAAGCACCCATGACGATCTCGCGGGCCGGATGCATCCCTCCCACGAGCTCCACCACGACGTCGATCGAGCGGTCGTTGAGGATCTCATTGACATTCGTGGTCAGCTTGGTTTTTTCAAGACCGGTCACTTTTTTATTGTGAATGCTGCGGTCACAGATCGTCTTGATGACAAATTCGGTCTTAAACTTATCGCGGAAATATTCTTTGCGGTTCTGCAGGAATTTGACAACGCCGGAGCCGACATTGCCGTAGCCTACGAGCCCCACGGTGATCCTATTCATAGCCGTTGTGCGCTCCTTTTTTGAAGAATTCCTCGAGCTTGTCGAGGAGGAACGTGGCCTGAGGGGACAGGTTCTCAAAACGCAGACGGGTCTCGTAGATGATGCCGGGGATCTTTTCGTGCGATTCCAAAACGATGCCTTCCAGATAAGTGATATCCGCAAAATACGGTGTACGCAATTCAACGATCAACATGGTCTCCGGTGCATATTTTTGGGAGGTGATGAAGCACATCCCTCCCTTGCTGATGTTTTTCATCTGGGAGACTTTGTAGCGTACGGAGGGCTCGCTCTTCGTGTAATAAGAAAGGATGAAATTTTTCTTAATGCGAAGGTATTTGCGGCGTTCGGGTTGTGATTGCTCTTTCATAGTCCGATTTTTTAGGGCTGGCGCCTCCCGCCTTCTCCAAGACCAGAGAGGCGGGGAACGCCAGCATCATTTATCGGAGCGGTGCGATTTGAACGCACGACCTCTTGTACCCCATACAAGTGCGCTAGCCATCTGCGCTACGCTCCGTTATCGCTTAGAATATCGGGCTGCTACCCGGTATGTTATTTATTATCAATATGTTGCGTGGGAATCAATACTTTTTAAGCTTAAAATTGAACCCCATTATACTATATTCCCCCTGGGGGCGCAAAGATAAAATGAGTTTACGGAGGACGTCTTAACGGAAGAGGACATATCCAATCAGCCGCAAAATCGCTGCCCAGATTTCGAAAAACCGGTCCAAGGCCGACCAATAGAGCGCAAAATTCAGTTTTAATTGTACTAAAATGGAAATGATCATGGTTAAAAATAAAAGATCAGGCTGGTAAGCAGAAAGCGGCTTTTTTAGCTTGCTCATTTTCATCGGCTGTTAAGATACAATTTCAGTTCTTGGTTTTCAAAAACAAGCGCTGTCTTAAAATTTTCGAGCGGTCTTTCGCAACTATACACTTTTTGCCATTGCTTGCGTTGGGCAAATTCGTTCTCTTGTCCCGGCGGTACCAGGACTATGGGGTTGGAAATCCTTCCTTTCAATTGTAAGTGTTTAAGCGCGTAGCCCCATTGGGACGATGTCACCACGGGAATGTTTGGCGCAAGGACCTCTTTGATGTTACACAGGGCATCTATGTGCCGCGGAACATAAGTCCCATAAAAATCGGCGAGCAGGGACGCTTTTCCAGGTTTATTCAAGAAGTCCTTTTTGATAAAACAAAACGTTTGGGGCAAGCTGAGAATAAGGTCGTACCGAGGGTCTCTCAAAACTTCGGACATGGGGATCTTTTTGGTCAAATAGACCAGGTCCTTTTCGCCGCCGTAATCATAAAGAAAAGCATCCGGCTGCGTCTCGGGGTTTTCCTGAAAGTTCCAAATGCTATTCTGCACGTTAGTCCCATAGAGAGGCGCCGTGAGAAAAAAGTATCCCGCCATGGCCGCGTAACAATTCAAGCCCTTGGGATCATCCCGCGTCAAAAGATCCAGCACTTCCCAGCCATAAAAGGCGTTTGTCATAAATGAAGAAAGATAGAAATATCGATTCTTTGAGACCACCTTCCCTTCCAGAACATCTTTTATCGGTTTATCGACGGCAAAGGACGGATTAACTTCGATGGCCAAGTGGATAAACGACATTCCCGAAAAGGCAAGGCAGCATAAAATAACGAAGAGGCGATAAAGTGTCCGTCTTTGAAACAACGCAATCGCTTTTCCCAGGGCCAATAGGCCGATGGCCACGACAAAGAGTGAGTACCGGCTGGTCATCCACAGATCTCTCAGTGGGACCAAAAAAAGAATGAAAAAACCGAAAATGGGTTGAGCCCATAGCCATAGCGGGAAAAGGCCCTTGGTAACATCAAATGCTGATTTTATGATCATGAAGATCCACACGGGAAAGCAAATACCCCAAAAAATGAGACCGTATCCACCGAGAGCGCCTATCCCAATATCTTGAATAAGGAGTCCCATTTTTTGTGGTATTTCCAGCATCATGGGCATTAGCGCAAAGGGCTCTTCCCCATTGAATACGCCCAGCCCCGAAGAGGAAGAATGCACAGGAAAAAAGGGGTTTTGAAAGACGATAAGATTTCTTGCATACCAGTATCCGGCCAAAATAAGGATCGAGGCAAAATACGCCAGGATCGCTCTTTTTGTTTTTTTAAGCAGGGTCGGTAAAATCAGCGGCTGTAAACCCAGGGCCAAAATGAGCATATTATATTTCATGCCGATCATGAGCCCTATGGCAACGGCCGCGCCATACAAATAAAACTCTCTTTGCTTGAGATAGAACATGACGGCTGCGTGCAGGCTTATTAAAAAGAAAACATGGGTGATCAGGTCAATGTAGCCGCTTCCTATCTGGCGCAATACCCCGGGCGTAAAGAAAAAAAGGATCGCAATGAAAAAGGCTATACGGGACGGAATGTTCAGGGTCTGTGCCAGCACATAAACAGCGATGACCCCTAGTGCGGCCACGACGATCTGGACAATATTGATAAAAAATGTATTCTCAGTAAATATGGTCGGCCACATAAAAAGAAGTTCGGCATTTTGCGGAAGGGCAAAAAGGGCGCGCAATTCTATGGGGAGCAGGCTGATCCGGTGGGTTTGAATATATTGATAGACGGCGGGCAAGTGATAAGCCATGTCGTCCGCGGTCCTGCCGGCAGGCAAAAAATGGGCCGCCAAGACCAGCCAGAGGACCGTAAAGAAACTAAGGATAAGAAGAAAAATGCTTTCCGGTGACAGGGTATTCCGCAAGCTCACCCAAGAGGACCGGATAGAGTGCAGGCTGCGTCCATCCATCCCGTATAAAATAACAGCAACCGCGATGGTCAAGTTAACCGCGGCAAGCAACGGTGGATAAAGAAGTCCGGCGATGCCCAGATAGAGTTGCGTCGCTATTATTTGAGCACAGGAAAAAAGGCCCGCATACATAAGCCTTTCGCTGAGCCGGTTAATTTTGAATTTTACTGTGAGGATATAATAGGAGAGGAAAATGACAAAAGAAATGAAGAAAAGAATCATTCAGCTTTTTTCTTCCTTCTCATGAGGTCCTTGACGGCCTGACGGGCAGATTTGTTCTGGTAAATTATTTTATAAATTTCTGATGTGATGGGCATCGGGATCTTGTATTTACGGCTTAGTTTATACGCGGCCTTAACGGTCTCCACTCCCTCGGCCACCATGTCCATGGAAGATGTGATCTGTTGGATGGACTTCCCTCTCCCCAGTTGTTCGCCGACGAAGCGGTTACGGCTTTGCGGGCTGAAACAAGTCGTGGCCAGGTCTCCCAGGCCGGTAAGGCCATAAAACGTTTTTACCTCAGCACCCATGGCATATCCGAGCTGTACCATTTCCGCCAAGCCACGGGTCAGGATGGCCGCCTTGGTATTTGTTCCCAGCTTCAATCCGTCGCAAATGCCGCAGGCGATCGCGATAATGTTCTTGATGCTCCCTCCCAGCTCTACGCCTATGATGTCGGCATTGGTATAAATGCGAAAAGAATCGGAATTGAAAATGTGCTGAAGTTTCTGTCCCAGCGCGCGGCTGCGGCAGGCAATGACCGCTGTGGACGGGATTTGCTTGGCAACTTCGGATGCGATCGTCGGGCCGGAGATCACAGCCAGGGAGATGTTGCCCAGGTACTGTTGGATCACTTGCGACATGCGGCACAGGCGCTGCGTGTCTATTCCCTTAATAGCGCTTAAGACGACTTTCTTGGAAAAATCGTAGCCTTTCAATTTTTTTAGGAGACTTTCCGTGTATTTGGAGGGTGTGGCCAGGACGATGAGGTCGGTTTTCTCCAGCGCTTCATCCAGGTCGCTGACCAGCCGGACATTGTGAGGGATCCGGACTCCTGGAAGGAATTTCCGGTTGCGGCGTGTTTTGGTCATTTCCCGTACATAATCCGGAAAAGCGCCCCACAGCTTGACCGGAATTTTTTTTAAGGCCAGATGGACCGCCAAGGTGGTCCCCCATCCGCCGTCCCCCAGAACGGTTATTGATTTGATCCGCGAAGTTGATTTCATTTTAGGTCCCGATTCTAATTATAAGTAATCCGCCCCTATGTTCAAGCGAAAACAAGATAAGTTTGGTTTATTCGACGGGGTTTATAGTTACGCGATACAGCGTGAATACTTCGTTGCTGTAGATTTTTTCCAGGAAAGGTACCGCTTCCTTCGGTACCGCATAATTCATGAAGACAATGTAATTGACCCTATATTTTCTCAAGGCGTTAATGATGGCTGTCTCCGGCGGCGTTTGGATGTAGACCTGGAACGATCCGACATCCTGAAGTCGGTTCTCCCATTCACGGGCGGCCTGAAAGTCAAAACCAATGATGCCGCAGTCACGGTAGCAGACCAGGATCGTCCGTTCCGAGGAAATGCGGAATCCACCCATTTCCATATCATGCGGTACAAAGATCAAGGCATTCTTTGGCGTGTTTTTTTTGACAAAACGCTGCATGTCCTCCCAGTTGCGCTGCAGCTGCCATAGTCCGCTTCCTCCCTTGACGATCTGCAGATAACGCAGATGAAAAAAACAAAAACTCAAAAAGACCACGGTAAGCGGCACGAGAAGAAAAAGTTTTCTCTGCCGCGGCCGGAGCGCCCCCAGTAAGCCTAGCAGGCCCAGCACAACAACGACCAGCAGCTTGCTCGATGGACTGTATTCCCCAAGGACCAGGCTTGCAATGATTCCTGCGGAAATCAAGCCGAATGCAAACAGTAGGAAGTGCTGGGAGCGCGGCGCAAGGGATTTTTCGGTCCAGAGAAAAAGAACACATAAGAATAAGACGGCCAAGAACGCGATGATATCGGCAAAACGCAATAAAGCGAACATCAGTCCGATCAGTACGGCGATGGAGAATTTCTCTTTCTCAATTTTTGCAACAAGTAGAAGCGTTGTATAACCGACCAAAATAAAAAGCAGGAATTGGGTCGTGCGCACGAGATTAAGGTCCAGGATAAAGCGGGATGGCAGGACATAGGTGAAGATAAACGAAACGCCTAGCAGGATGACCGTGGTCAGGGCGATGCTTTGGGCTTTTTTATCGTCACGGAATGCACGATTAAAGCTGAAATTCAGGACGTATAATCCGCCCAAATAAAGGAATTTCGACATGGCCGACAGGAATGTCCTTAAATCTTTGAAGATGTGCTCCAGGGGGATGTCCAAAAAGACAAAATTTTGCGGACAGGCGATCTTGTAAAGCGAAAGCCAGTTGACCAGAAGCGGGCTTTCCGGCGGCAGGGCCGTTGTTTGGAATTTTTGAACGATCCGCCACAGGACCGGCAGCGCGCATATCATGAAAATGACCGCCGATTTGGCCAGCTTGGCCCAACTCTCCCTTCCGCCCTTTCCGAGGAAATATGCTCCTAAATACAGTGCCGGGAACAGACTGTAAACGGCATGGATGTTGGCGCTTATCCCCCAGATGGCCGCGGCCAGAAAAAACCGGTCGCGGTAAAAGAAATACATTCCGGCCATGACGATGGCCAGGGCGAATTCCTGATGGGAAAACGTGCGGTAAAGGAATTCTTCGACGCGGCCGATGAGAATAAAGGTCAAGCCGCAGATAAAGGCCGAACCGCGGTCCTTGGAGATGAACAGCCAGATTTTATAAATCCAAAAGAAGAGAAAATATCTTGAAACAAGGTACAGTAGAAAATAAACGGCCGGGATCTGTTCGGTCGTTATGAATTTGGCCAATAGGTGGAAAAAATAGGATGGGAAGTTTTGGACCAGGCTTTCGACATAATAATCGTGGGGGTAAAGTGTCGGGTCGATCAGCCGTTTAAGAAGCGGGATCTCTACGTGCTGGTCGTCCCAACCGTAGATGTAGCCGTTGGTCAGCAAAAATATGATCAGCAGGCCGAAGGCGACAAGCCAATCGGAAGAGGCAAGACGGTTAAGTTTTGCTTTTATGGACATTTTAAGGCGGGAGAAATCACTTCCAGATAAAAACTTCCCGGAAAACTTCGAACATGTAAGCGGCGCCCCAGCGCATGACCTGGAGCTTACGCTCCCCTCCCTCGCGGGCCGGTTCGTCACCGGGAATTTCCGCCACTTTCAGCCTCCGCTTGGCCGCACGGATGGACAACAGCGGCTCCCAGCTGATATTGGTCTTGAACAGCTTCTCTTCTTTTTCGTAGCTACTGTCTTTGTCCAAGTCGAGCTCGTAGATAAGGCTTTTGCGGTAAGCCCGGTAGATGACCATCGCGTCCGTGTAGCGGCCTTTGTGCAACAGGTTGATTGTCGTCGTGAAAAGCTTGTTTCCGAACGCCGTGACCGGATCATCATCATAGCTTTTGGCACCCTCGGCATAACGCGAGACAATCACCATGTCATAGCCTTCTTTCATCTTGGCGATGCAGGGCGGGATGAGTTCGGGGATGGAATTCCCATCGGGACTGAACGTCAAAATAACATCACCTTTGACAAAGGGCAAGGCTTCCATGTAGGCATGGCGCATCCCCTTCTTTTTCTGGATGACCACTTCATAGCCTTGCTGCCGGGCATATTCAATCGTGCCGTCCGTTGACTGGCCGTCGACAATCAGGATCTGGTCGCACCAGTCCCTGGAGATCTTCGGCATGATGGTCTTCATCCCGTCGATTTCGTTAAGGGTAGGAATAAGTAAGGTGACTGTCATGAGTAAAAATAATAATGGAGCGGGCGATGAGAATCGAACTCACGCTCTCAGCTTGGAAGGCTGACGTTCTACCACTGAACTACGCCCGCTTTATGGTGGGCAGAGAAGGATTCGAACCTCCGAAGCGCAAGCGCAACAGATTTACAGTCTGTCCCCGTTGACCACTTGGGTATCTGCCCGGATAACACGGTTTATATGGAGCTGGCGAGAGGAATTGAAC